>NZ_JBFUPR010000002.1:0-866017 GCF_041360735.1 Enterobacter sp. RCC_40 | reverse complement strand
TGCTGCCGGCGTGATTTTATCGCCACGTTCAAGGTGACGTGGCCGGTAGTGATACACATCACCGTAAGTATTCCCCTTCCCGTCGCCGCGGGTCATGTCAGCCGGTACTGAAGTCAGGATGTTCTGGGCTTCACGGTGGTTATAGTCACTGGCCGTGACAGAACGCTCCACCACGTTCTGCTGAACGTTAACGCCCCACACCGATTCGGCAGCATTATCATTCATCCCTGACGGGCTGCTGAGAGGTAGCGATTTGCCAAACGTCCAGGCGCTCTGCTTGTCAGCAAAGTGAACCACTTCAGTTTGCGTGTCCGGCTGCAGAGTGAAGAAGTAGAAAATTCCCACCTCGGCCAGCAGGCGTTCGATAAACTCCAGGTCACTTTCCTGGTACTGGTTTATCTGCTCGCGCTTCGGATAGTCGCCCTTAAGGGTGAACTCATACTCCCAGCCTTTAAGTCCATGCTCCGTGAGCACCTCTGACACCACTTCCGGGACCGATTTATTGACGAAAAAACGGTGAGTACGAAACTGATTGCCCAACAGTGCCAGAAACGGCTCCAGCACGATGCAGTACTGCGCTTCATCCGCTGAACCGCCCGTACGCTCGAAATGCGTCACGACTCCGTGAACCACCTTGCGCGCCGTCAGGGAAAGCAGATTACCCGCCCCCATGGTCAGCGTCGCTGGCTTGCTCAGCATCTGCCGGGCATCAATGTTCTTGTCGGCACTGGTGAAGTTGATGGTGTACTTGTACAGTGAACTCATCGCTTCTGAGCCGCTGAAACCTTCCACGTCAATATTTGCCGCACACGACGGAATATCCAGTTGGTAACGGTTTAGCGGGGTATAGATTAAACTGCTCAGTGTATCTATCAGACTCACGCTCTTGACTCCGTGTAATATTTCTACATCCTTAATGACCAGTGACGGAAAGAAAGACAACGATATAAGGTTTAAATTATTTTATTTAGCTACTCCACCGTATAGCCACGTTGTCTCTATGCCTGTTGGTGGGATGTTGTAAATATCTTCCTGATTGATTTTCAGGGGATGACAAAACCGTAAGGTTATTCATCATAAACATATGTATAAGCAAACCGATATATAAGATAGCCTGCAAAAAATTCTGCTATCGAAAACATACCCCAGATGTATCTGGATTCGCTTGAAGATAAGAAAAAAAACCAAATAGTAAATGCAATACCAGAAACACCCAGCCCCATCCCTGCCCCGCGAATTAATCGGGAAAGGATTACCAGAAGAATCACCTTGATTTTCATAAACCTCCAAAAAAGTATTCGCATACTTTATCAAACTCGGCAGGATTTCTGTCTCCTATTTCACAAGCTGTATCAAAAGGCTTAACGATATCTTCAACAATAAAATAAAGAAGATCCAGGTCACCCAGCCGTTGGAGTTTATTGTGCAAAACAGGATTTCTGTCTTCGAGGTCTCTTGATGTATAAATTGCTCTGGATGTTTCAGCACCAACAGATAACAATAAGCCCGCCAAACTTCCTGCAAAAAAGGCTGATACACCTCTGGATACTATTGCTTCGCCCAGCTTTACCCCCGTTAGTTCAGTAAACGCCATTTTCCCCATGAACGAACCGGAAACATTTTTCACGATAGAAGATATCTTTTCGGCGTGAATGCGTGAAATAAAATCTTCGAGAAAGGTCTTAATGATTTGCTCAATAACATGATGATTAAATACACCCTTTTTAACTAATCGCGCCAGCCTGAACTTATCATCCAGATTATCTCTGCGATGCTCAGTATCAATGAAATCATACCCCACATAGGCAAGGCTGACTGGAAATGAAATAAACCCTTTTCCTATTGCCCCCCAAAAACCGGACCCATCGATATTAATGGCCTCAAGCATATCTCTGGCAA
This sequence comes from Enterobacter sp. RCC_40, assembly GCF_041360735.1. Lineage (NCBI taxonomy): Bacteria > Pseudomonadati > Pseudomonadota > Gammaproteobacteria > Enterobacterales > Enterobacteriaceae > Enterobacter > Enterobacter sp. RCC_40. Next base: position 864,118 of record NZ_JBFUPR010000002.1, on the reverse strand, counting down.
TCTCTTTTGCGCTGTCCATATCACTCCCCCTCTATTACAGAGCCAGAGCGCACATAAAACTCCAGCCCGATGCCCTCTTCCTCACTCCATCCCAGAGTCAGGGAAGCGGGTTTCTGCTTCGCAGCCATGTGTCTCACCAACTGCTTACTCAGCACCGGTAGAATTTGTTGATTGAGCAGGCTGTCGACGTTACGCGCGCCGGTATCCGGCAGCAGACAGGCAGCAGTCAGAGCGTCATACAGGCTCTCTTCAATATTCGTGGACAAGCCGTCATGACGATGCAGGCGCTTGCTCACCTGAGCGAGCTTCATTTCGACGATGGTGCGCATGGCAGCCTCATGTAGCGGGCGGTAAATCACCGTCTGGAAACGGGCCAGCAGCGCTGGCTGGAAGTGGTCACGTAAAATCGCAGCAGCTCCTGCAGATCGCCTTCGGTGGCGTCCGGCTGTTCATCCAGCAGTTGCATCAGGTGGTCGCTGCCGGTTTACATCATTCGATGGAAATTAACCCCCGGAATTAAAAGCGGGCACATTCCATTCACCAGCATATCGACATTGTGTTTTTGAGTATTTGTCTGAAATGAAAAAATTTCGGATAAGACCCAATAGCCGGAGTGTAGGAACGTTCCCCACCCGATCGGAAATCAAAAAATGTAACAAAATGCTTCCCATTAAAATCCTGAAAGCCAAAGATCATCTTTCTGATTTATAAGAATTTTCTTGCATACTCCTTTAACCCTTATGAAATAAGGGTGTACAGTAAGTGATCAATTTAATTTAGGGACAACTTTGTATAAAATCTCATCAATCACATGAAATATCTGATTTTGTACTTTTATCAAAAAATGAAAGGCAGAACGTGCCTGCCTGTGTGAAAATTTGGCGACATTTACTGGCCTTCACCATTTTTATTATTTATTTAAATGGGTCTTATTATTTTCATCAGAAAAACAAATATCACAGGGGATTTTTGCATGTCTCACCCCAGTACTCGTGATATGTACATCTCAGGTATCGTTCGAGGAGTGAGTACGACCTTGAACAACAACCTTTGCTGTGTAGCTTGAAAAAATTCGGAAGGGTGTCGATCGTTCCGTAAGTTATATGCATAAGGGCGTACCTGTGAAGCTGATTCCCTTAGATCGTGTGGCTACATCCGATAACCATGAAAATGTAACCAGACGACTGAATGCTCTCATTGATGAAAACAGGCATTGCGATCGTTATGAAGATGAGATGTTTGCTATTAACTATTTTGAGAAGGGAACGACTCACGTCATTAAACGACCAGAACGGGTGGATAACCCCAATGACATCATCGCTGGCATTATCCTGGAACACCAGGAGCAAGATGTAACAGATGCCGGTTACTAATCCGTCCGATGGATTCTTAGCCCCACCGACACAAGCCAGACGGCAATGGCATACTGAAAACCGACAAAAACAAAAAACCCAGGTCGCATAACGACCTGGGTTTCAAATTTGGCGGAAGCGTAGAGATTCGAACTCTAGAACCCTTTCGGGTCGCCGGTTTTCAAGACCGGTGCCTTCAACCGCTCGGCCACGCTTCCAAAGTGAGGCGCACTATAAACATCTATTAGCGCCTTGTAAAGCAGGAATTTTTCTATTTTTTTCTGCGGGTGCTATCCATGCCCCTTAAAAGCAAAAAGCCCCGCGATATGACTATCGCAGGGCTTTTATGTCTGGCGGAAGCGCAGAGATTCGAACTCTGGAACCCTTTCGGGTCGCCGGTTTTCAAGACCGGTGCCTTCAACCGCTCGGCCACACTTCCTAAGTGAGGCGAACTATAAACACCTCTCCGCATGCTGTAAAGAGTGACCGCATTCGTTCGCTTTAAAAATAGCCAAAACGCGTTTAATCGGTTGAATAGACAACGTATCGGCCATTTTATCAGCACAAAATTCAGCGTTCATACTCAGTGTTTTTTGATATACATGTCCCTGGTGAAATAGTACCCCAGTTTGTCCGGCGTGAATCCTCCCACCCACGGTTTGACCAGGTGCGTGCGGACATAGTGATAAACCGGAATGGCAGGCACATCGCGCGCCAGCAAATCTTCCGCCTGCTGATAGAACTTACCGCGCTCTGCCGGTGTTTTGGCTTTCGCGGCGTTCACCAGCGCCTGGTCATACTCCGGATTGCTGTACTGGCTGGTGTTTTCGCTGTCACCGGTACGGAAGTTGTTCAGGAAAGTGGCAGCATCGTCGTAATCGGCAATCCAGGCGTAGCGCACTGCGTCAAAATCGTGGGTATGCATCGTATCGAGCATCGTTTTCCACTCCTGATTTTGCAGCTTCGCCTCCACCCCAAGGTTTTTCTTCCACATCGAACTGGCGGCAATCGCGATGCGCTGGTGCGATTCAGAGGTGTTATAGAGCAGGTTAAAACGCAGCGGATGGCTGGCGTTAAAGCCGGCTTCGGCCAGCAGCTTTTTCGCTTCTTCGATTCGTTTATCCATCGGCCAGCTGGCATAGTCCGGGTTCTGGAGCGTCACACCGCCAATATCTGGCTGGCTGATAAGCCATGCCGGACGCTGCCCCTGCCCTAATACCTTCCCGGCAATGATCTCTTTATCCAGCGCCATGTTCAGCGCCTTACGTACACGCGCGTCGTTGAACGGCGGCCGGGTGGTGTTGAATTCATAGTAATAGGTGGCAAGCTGCGGGGAGACATCCAGCTGGCTACCCAGGGTTTTCTTGAGCTGGGCAAACTGGTTGATCGGCACCGTATAAACAATATCGATTTCACCTGCTTTAAAACGGTTTACATCCGAGGCCTCGGAGGTGATCGGCAGATAGGTCACCTTATTGATAACGGTATGTGCTTTATCCCAGTAGCGCGGGTTACGCTCCGCCACGATGCGCTCGTTAACCACCCACTGCGACAGTTTATACGCTCCGCTGGTGACGATATGCTCCGGTTTGGTCCACTTATCACCAAACCGACCAATCAGCACCTTATCCACCGGCACCAGCGACGGGTGGGCCAGCATGGCAAGGAATGCGGCATTAGGTTGAGTCAGCGTGACCTCAAGCGTGGTATCGTTAATGGCTTTTACACCCAGCGTATCCGGTGCTTTTTTCCCCTGAGCGATATCAGCGGCGTTAACAATATGCATGTTGCCCGGATAGCTGGCATACGGTGAGGCGGTTTTGGGGTCTGTCAGACGCTGCCAGCTCCAGACCACATCCTGCGCGGTAATCGCGGTGCCGTCACTCCATGTGATGCCTGGACGCAGATGAAAAGTCCAGACGGTGTTGTCTTTGTTCTCCCATTTTTCTGCCAGCCGTGGCTGAATTTCACCAGTTGGAGAAACGCTAACCAGCCCTTCGAAGATATCGCTGATAATATTGAATTCGACATCGCTTTCGACTTTATGCGGGTCGAGTGAGGCCGGTTCATTACCGTTGTTTCTGACCAGTTCCTGTTTATCGGCCAGCTGTGTTCCTGCTGGCACGTTAGCCGCCCAGGTCGCCGTGCTGGCGCACAGGATCCCTGCCGTTAACAAAGAGAGTGTAAAGCGCGTGCGTGCTTGTGGTTTCATTTCCTTCGCCTTATTGTCTGTTTTTTGACGATCCGGAAATAACACTTAGCGCTCAACGTGTAATAACGCAATATTTTTCAGTAACCTATAAGAGCTTGATCTGAATAAATGAAGCAAACCGTTGTTCATTCTGCTGAAAAGGTTTTCTGAAGAATAAACAACCAACAGTAACGCTAACGTCCTGAGTAAAGATGGGTAAAACCACTTTGAGACTGGCGCGCCGTTTCCTATTCTTTCCGCTAATTACATCTGTCATAAGAGAGTGACTCATGGATCGTATAATTACTTCTTCACGCGACCGCACATCGCTACTCAGTACCCACAAGGTGCTGCGCAATACCTATTTCATGCTCAGCCTGACGCTGGCATTCTCGGCGATGACCGCAACTGCCAGCACCGTGCTGATGCTGCCATCACCGGGTCTGATCCTGACGCTGGTGGGGATGTATGGTCTGATGTTCCTGACCTACAAAACTGCTGATAAACCGGTGGGTATTCTGTCCGCGTTCGCCTTTACGGGTTTCCTGGGCTATATCCTGGGGCCCATCCTTAACGCCTATCTGTCCGCCGGTATGGGCGACGTGATTGGCATGGCGCTGGGCGGTACCGCGCTGGTGTTCTTCTGCTGTTCGGCCTACGTGCTGACCACCCGTAAGGACATGTCCTTCCTCGGCGGTATGCTGATGGCAGGTATTGTGGTGGTGCTGGTAGGTATGGTGGCAAACATCTTCCTGCAGCTGCCTGCCCTGCACCTGGCGATCAGCGCCGTGTTTATTCTGATTTCTTCTGGCGCAATCCTGTATGAAACCAGCAACATCATTCACGGCGGTGAGACGAACTATATCCGCGCCACCGTGAGCCTGTATGTATCGCTGTACAACATCTTTGTCAGCCTGTTGAGCATCCTGGGCTTCGCCAGCCGCGATTAATCAACAATGCTGTGAACCAGAGCCCCGCTTATGCGGGGCTTTGTTTTTTGGTATACTGCTGCGGTTTTTGACTGACGCGTGAATGACTATGTTGAGTTTTGAAGGTAAAGAGATTGAAACTGATAACGACGGTTATCTGACAGAGAGCAGCCAGTGGAGCGAGCCGCTGGCGGAAAAAATCGCCGAAAACGAAGGTATCGCCCTCTCCCCGGAACACTGGGAAGTGGTGCGTTTTGTGCGCGAATTCTATCTCGAATTCAACACCTCCCCGGCGATCCGCATGCTGGTCAAGGCAATGGCCAATAAATTCGGTGAAGAGAAAGGCAACAGCCGTTACCTGTATCGCCTGTTCCCGAAAGGCCCGGCAAAACAGGCCACCAAAATTGCCGGCCTGCCAAAACCGGTGAAATGCATTTAGTAGCGAATACCGAAGTTAACGTATTCCCGGCCAGGTTGATGGGGTTCGGTTAAAACCTTATCAACCCGCGCGCTGCGCGGCCCACCTGCTTTCAGCCATGCAACCAGCTTTTCAACCTGCTCCGCATCACCACAGGCAACCACCTCAACGCTGCCATCATCCCTGTTTCGCGCGTATCCCGTGAGCCCCAGCTGCATAGCTTCGCGCTGCGTGCTGTAACGGAATCCGACGCCCTGAACCATGCCGTGTACCCAGGCAATTGTGCAGATTTTTGACATTTTTCTACTCCTTAACGTAGCGTTTTCGGCAAACAGCCATAATGTTGCCGGAAACGAGCAGTAAAACGAGAGCTGGAAAGATAACCACATTGTAATGCGATTTCGCCAATAGGTAACCGGGTTGACTGTAAGTGTGACAGCGCAACGGCCATCCTCACCTCCTCAACAATCTGGCGAAAACTCTGCGACTCTTCGCGTAACCGTCTGCGTAGCGTCGGCACGCTCAATGCCAGGCGGCTGGCAACATCCTGTGCAGTCCAGGCCCTTGCGGGCGACAGCATGATGAACTGCCGCACCTGCTCGGACAGGTGGCTATTACGCTCTATAAGCAACGGCCCTGCGACGCCGTCATGAAGCAATGCCAGCAAAAGGCCGAAAGCCTGATGCTTTTGTAACGCCTCTGGTAAATCCTGACGCACGGCATGCAGCAGGTTACTCCACATAAATGCCAGCCCCTCACTCAGGGGAGCACAGAGGGAATGTAATTCTGTGCGCGGCCAGGATTTCAGGTAATGCGTTTTAAACTCCGCCAGAAGCTCCGGTGACAACATCAATAAGTCAGAGCGAAAGAGACCATTCGCGGGTTGATTTATGATCTCCAGCGGCGTATTGGCGGGAATAATGATCAGCGACGCTTTCGTCGCCAGCAGGCGGTTATCGTCCTGAACAATCACTTTACTGCCGTGAGTGATATGGCAAATGGCAGGAAGAAAGAGTTTAACCTGGTGCAGGTGATGCATTTTACTGGCACTCACTTCACCAGCCGTCAAATGTTTATGTTGAAACTGGACTCCCTGCACCATGCCATCCTTATCTGCTGTAGGTAACGGTTAAGCTGGCCTTCGCCAGGACGTGACTGTTAAGCATAAAACCCACCAGCGCGCCGCTGGCATTCCTGTCGACAGGCAATTTATCCACATCCAGCGCCCAGACGGTAAACTGATAACGGTGCGGCTTATCCCCTTTGGGCGGACATGCGCCGCCGAAACCAGAATAACCGAAATCATTACGCCCCTGCACAATCCCGGCCGGTAATGTCTGACCCTTCGGGTTTCCGGCATCGGCGGGAAGCGCCAGCGTCTGGAGGGGAATATTGACCACCGTCCAGTGCCACCATCCACTTCCGGTAGGGGCATCAGGGTCAAATACCGTGACTGCGAAACTTTTCGTCCCGACAGGCGGATTTTTCCACGCCAGTTGCGGAGAGTGATTCCCACCGTGACACCCAAACCCGTCAAACACCTGCTGTTGCGACAACGGGCGTTCACTGGCCAGATCCTGACTGCTGATGGTGAAAGACGATGCCGCTAAAACATGAAAACTGACCACCACCAGGGTGGTTACTGCTATCGCACGGCGCTTTTTCATTTGTGTTTCCCTTTGCTGTACTGGAAACCCTACTGTAAAGCCCACTGCAGTGCAGCACTGTGCCTAAGCGATTTGATTTTGTGCCGAAACGCTCAAAGGCATCCGCAGATGATTGCGACTTGCTGAATGTGCTACTCTACGCGCCATTTCCCTGGAATCGACAGAATAGCAAATTATGAGTGTACGTTTAGTGTTAGCCAAAGGGCGCGAGAAGTCATTATTGCGCCGCCATCCCTGGGTCTTTTCCGGTGCAGTAGCCCGTATGGAAGGCAAAGCCAGCCTCGGAGAGACCATCGATATCGTTGACCATCAGGGGAAATGGTTAGCGCGAGGCGCATATTCGCCAGCGTCCCAAATCCGCGCTCGCGTCTGGACCTTTGATAAAGATGAAACGATCGATATTGATTTCTTCGTTCGTCGTTTACAGCAGGCGCAGCAGTGGCGTGAGTGGCTGGCAAAGCGTGACGGTCTGGACAGCTACCGTGTGATTGCCGGTGAGTCCGACGGTCTGCCTGGCGTGACGATCGACCGCTTCGGTAACTTCCTGGTACTGCAACTGTTAAGCGCAGGGGCTGAATATCAACGTGCTGCGCTGATCAGCGCGTTGCAATCGGTTTTCCCGGAATGCGCCATTTATGACCGCAGCGATGTGGCAGTGCGCAAAAAAGAGGGCATGGAGCTGACGCAAGGTCCGGTCACCGGAGAACTGCCGCCTGCCCTGTTGCCAATCGAAGAGCACGGTATGAAGCTGCTGGTGGATATCCAGGGCGGCCATAAAACGGGTTACTACCTGGACCAGCGTGACAGCCGCCTGGCCACTCGCCAGTATGTTGCCGACAAACGCGTGCTGAACTGCTTCTCCTATACCGGCGGTTTCGCCGTCTCGGCGCTGATGGGCGGCTGTGCCCAGGTTGTCAGCGTTGATACCTCTCAGGAAGCGCTGGACGTGGCGAAACAAAACGTCGAGCTGAACAAGCTGGATCTGAGCAAAGCCGAGTTTGTTCGCGATGACGTCTTCAAGCTGCTGCGTAAGTATCGCGATCAGGGCGAGAAATTCGACGTCATCGTGATGGATCCACCGAAGTTTGTGGAGAACAAAAGTCAGCTGATGGGTGCCTGCCGCGGCTATAAGGATATCAACATGCTGGCCATCCAGCTGCTGAACCCGGGTGGAGTGCTTCTCACCTTCTCCTGCTCCGGCCTTATGACCACAGATTTATTTCAGAAAATCATCGCTGATGCCGCAATAGATGCTGGTCGTGATGTACAATTTATAGAACAGTTCCGTCAGGCAGCCGATCACCCGGTGATCGCTACCTACCCGGAAGGGCTGTATCTGAAAGGGTTTGCCTGTCGCGTCATGTAACTTGAAAAGAGAAATATTGCCCGCACATAACGTGTAAGTAGTGTTTCCCGGGAGGTGACTATGATTGCCAGCAAATTCGGTATCGGCCAGCAGGTCCGCCACACTTTGCTAGGGTATTTGGGTGTGGTCGTGGATATCGACCCGGAGTATTCCCTTGATGAACCGTCAGCGGATGAGCTGGCGGTTAATGCAGAGCTTCGCGCCGCGCCCTGGTATCATGTGGTGATGGAGGGGGATGATGGACAACCCGTTCACACCTACCTTGCTGAAGCGCAGCTGAGTAGCGAACTGCAGGATGAGCATCCAGAGCAACCCACGATGGATGAACTTGCTCAGACTATCCGCAAACAGTTACAGGCCCCGCGCCTGCGGAACTAAGCGTGTAAAAAAAGCCCGTTTATCGGGCTTTTTTTATGACTTCGCCAGCCCCAGACGAGGAATCTCAATCGCCGGACATCGGTCCATTACCACCGTCAGACCGGCTTCTCGCGCCAGCACCGCCGCCTGCTCGTTAATGACACCCAACTGCATCCACAGCGTTTTCGCGCCGATGGCGATGGCCTCTTGTGCCACTCCCCACGCCGCCTCGGAATTGCGGAAAACATCCACCATGTCGACTTTTTCAGGTACCTCGTTCAGCGTGGCGTATCCCTGCTGACCCAGTAAGGTTTTACCGGCCACTTTCGGCGACACAGGGATGACGTGATAGCCCTGATCGAGAAGGTATTTCATCACCCGGTAGCTTGGGCGATCCGGTTTATCGCTTGCCCCTACCAGTGCAATCGTGCGCGTCGATGTCAGAATCTCGGCAATTTCGTTCTCTTTCATGGTTTTCCTCCAGGCTTTTTTATGAGTGTACGTCAAAGCGCACATCTCAACCATGCATCCCATGCAGATGCATGAGGGCAAAACGGCAGAATATGTCTATATGTTAGTAAACGTGATTATCGAAATATTTGGATACATTACCGCGGCCGAGTCATTTCAACAGGAGCCCTCTATGAAAACCGGCATTGCCACTGCTGTGATTGCGTTAGTGATGCCAGTTTGCGTCTTTGCGACCACGCTGCGGCTTTCAACGGATATTGATCTGCTGGTGCTGGACGGAAAAAAAGTGTCCAGTTCCTTGTTGCGCGGTGCGGACAGCATCGAACTTGATAATGGGCCACACCAGCTGGTATTGCGGGTAGAAAAAACCATCGGCCTCGCTAATCATGAACAACGCATGTATATCTCTGCGCCGCTGATTGTCAGTTTTAATACCCAGCGGGTCAGTCAGGTGAACATTACCCTCCCGCGTCTTGAAACCGAAAAAGAGTCGGCGGCCTTTGACGCCTCTCCGCGCCTTGAACTGCTGGACGGAGATTCAATGCCGATTCCGGTAAAACTCGATATTCTGGCGTTAACCTCGTCCCCGAAAGGCACCGATTACGAGGCCGCGACCGAAATCTATAACAAGGCGGGAAAACGCGCTTCCCTTCCACAGTTTGCCACCAGGATGGCCGACGACAGTATGCTGCTGTCCGGTGTCTCAGAGCTGGATGTTATTCCGCCACAGTCCCAGACGCTGACGGAACAGCGTCTTAAATTCTGGTTCCAGCAGGCCGATCCTGAGACCCGGGCGCGTTTTTTACAGTGGGTGAAGCAACAACCTTCATCATAAGCCACATTTTTTTCGCCTTTCTCTTGCAGCGTCAGGCGGTTCCCGTCATCGTGTAGTCAGTTAACCTGATGGATAAGATTATGGAACTGACAACACGCACGCTACCGGAACGCAAACACATTGCTCTGGTTGCGCACGATCACTGTAAACAAATGCTGCTTAACTGGGTTCGCCGCCATCAGCCATTGCTGGAAAAGCATGCTCTCTCAGCGACCGGGACAACCGGTAACCTGATCCACCGCGAAACGGGTCTGGAGGTCAATGCCATGCTGAGCGGCCCGATGGGCGGCGACCAGCAGGTCGGCGCTCAGATTTCTGAAGGGAAAATTGATGTACTGATTTTCTTCTGGGATCCGCTGAATGCGGTTCCGCACGATCCGGATGTCAAAGCCCTGCTGCGTCTGGCAACGGTATGGAATATTCCGGTGGCGACGAACCTGTCGACGGCAGATTTCATCATTGAATCACCGCACTTCAACTCACCGGTTGAGATCCTGATCCCGGATTATCAGCGCTATCTTTCCGAAAGACTGAAGTAGTTTTTTGCCCGGTGGCGACACGCTTACCGGGCCTGCAATATTACCGCTCCGCTATCCCGTTAAGGCTTCCTCGCCACTGGGACATCAATACTCTTCAGAATATCGACAAACACCGACGGCTCCTCTTTGTTGAACAGCAGCCACACGCGATGACGCGCGCGGGTCATCGCCACGTACAGCAAACGCCGCTCTTCGGCGTCCGGAAAATCTTCCGGGACCGGCAGTAATGCCTGTTCCATTACCGACTCTCGTGCCGGAGCCGGGAAACCATCGCTCCCCTCTTTAAGCCCCATCACTATCACATAGTCGGCCTGCTGTCCTTTGCTGGCGTGGATGGTCATAAAATCGAGCTGCAGCTTCGGCCAGCGGGTCGCGGCTTTTTCCAGCGCCGCAGGCTTAAGATGGTGATAGCGTGCCAGCACCAGAATACGTTCATCCGGCTTCGCATAGCCGCTCAGTTTGTCCAGCAGCGGCTCCAACTGATCGTCCGCCAGCAGGGTAACGGCTTTTTTGTCCCCGGCCCGGAGGCTATTTAGCGGTTTTGCCAGCTGATGCGGGTTCTGCTGGATAAAGCGGTTAGCAACTTCACCAATCCGGGAATTAAAGCGGTAGGTGGTATCCAGATCGCTGCGATCGCCTTCGCCAAAATAGTGATGGAATGCAGTCGTCAGGGAGAGCTGTGCCCCGCTGAAGCGATAGATAGCCTGCCAGTCATCGCCCACCGCAAACAGCGAGGTATGTTTATTTTGCGCCCTTAACGCCGAGAGCAGCGCGGCACGTTGCGGCGAGATATCCTGGAATTCATCCACCAGGATATGCTTCCACGGGCTGACAAAACGGCCCTTCTCAAGAATGATAATGGCCTGATGGATCAAACCGGAGAAATCGACGGCATTTTCCTCTTTCAGCGCGGTTTTCCAGGCTTTCAGCATCGGGGCCATCAGCTTAACCCGCTTCGAAAACAGGGCGCGGATCGTCTCCGGCGCGCTTTCAATCATCTCGGCCTGCGATCCGCCGTGCATCCGCATCAGGCTAACCCAGCGGTCGAGGCGAGAGCCCAGGCGACGAGCCAGTTTTTCATCCTGCCAGAAATTGCCTTCCGGTACGTCCCAGTTGAGTTCTTCTTCCAGCCACTGACGCCACCCTTTAGCCTGCGCCTTTTTCTCACTGCACTGCTGACGCCACGTCTTGATGAACAGCGCCTGACGCGCCTGCGTGTCGTTTTCCAGCTTGCTGATGGCAGGCACTTTTTTACTGCCCTGCTGAATAATATGCAGCGCCAGGGCATGGAAGGTTCTGGCGGTAATATCCCGGGTATGCAGGCGTTCCTGTATGCGTTCGTCCATCTCCTCGGCCGCCTTACGGCCAAACGCCAGCAACAGTATCTGGTCGGCAACAGCCTCACCCGTTGTCAGTAGCCAACCCGCACGGGCCACCAGCACCGACGTTTTGCCGCTTCCGGCACCCGCCAGCACCAGCAGGGAGTGTTCGCCATTAACCACGGCGCGCGCCTGTGCAGGGTTAAGCGGTGAAGATTCAACCGTGCTGAAAAAGTCGGCATAACGGGTCAGCATGGCATCTGTCCACGCCTGGTTGTGCGCCAGCCGGCTCTTGTCTGTATCGCCAAGCCAGGCCTGACATTGACGCCAGGCGTCACGGCAATTGTCGAACTCGTCAAGACGCGTCACGGATAACGGCAGTGCCGCCAGCGCCTGCCTGATCTTTTGCTGCAACCCGGCCGTCTGCTGGCGGGTGAGCCACGTTTGTTGCTCGTTACTTTGTGCAATATCGTTCAGTACCTGCTGCAGTACCTGAGCGGCAATCACGCTCATATCCTGGCTCCACTGCTGCCAGAGCATATTCAGGTGATGATGGAAGCGCTGGGTCTCAGCCCACTCGGTACCGTGAAGGCGCACGACTTTATCGTCAGGCAGGACAAACTCCAGTTCGCCCCAGACCAACCCGCGTTTACAGTGGATAGCCAGCAGTTGATTAAACGGAATAAGGTATTCGTGGCGTTCTCCGGAGACTTTCACTCCGGCATTAAGGAGGACAACCCTGTCGTAGGGGTGTTGCGCCAGGCGTTTGCCTAATGATGTTGCTTTCAGTTCCATGTCCAGCCGAATCCACGAAGAGATAATTTACCTGACAGTTTAACTGCCAGTTTTAAGGTGCTCCAGCCTAAAAAACGTTACAATCACTGGGCGTTAATCATATCGAAAGGAACTGAGGGTTTATGCGTACTGTTCTGAATGTTTTGAATTTTGTGTTAGGCGGTTTTGCCACCACTCTTGCCTGGCTTTTTGCCACGCTGGTGAGCATCGTCCTTATTTTTACGCTCCCCCTGACCCGCTCCTGCTGGGAAATCACCAAACTCTCTTTCATCCCGTACGGGAATGAAGCCGTCCACGTTGACGAACTGAACCCGGAGGGCAAAAACGCACTGCTGAACACGGGAGGCACGGTCCTCAATATTCTGTGGCTGGTTTTCTTCGGCTGGTGGCTGTGTGTGATGCATATCTTTGCCGGTATTGCCCAGTGCATATCCATTATTGGTATTCCGGTAGGGATCGCGAACTTTAAGATTGCCGCCATCGCGCTTTGGCCAGTCGGGCGCAGGGTCGTTCCGGTAGAAGTGGCACAGGCGGCACGTGAAGCAAACGCGCGTCGTCGTTTTCAGTAAATAAGGACTGGCCGTGCTTATGCTAAGCCCACTGCTTCGCCGTTATACCTGGAACAGCATCTGGCTTTATAACGTCAGAATATTTATCGCCCTTTGCGGCACGGTTGCCCTGCCGTGGTGGCTGAATGACGTAAAACTCACCATCCCGCTCACGCTGGGAGTGGTTGCGGGGGCGCTGGCGGATCTGGACGATCGCCTTGCCGGGCGCCTGCGTAATCTTGTGATTACGCTGGTCTGTTTTTTTATCGCGTCAGCCTCCGTGGAGCTGCTCTTCCCCTGGCCCTGGCTGTTTGCCATTGGCCTTACGCTCTCTACCAGCGGGTTTATTTTGCTTGGCGGCCTTGGGCAGCGCTATGCCACTATCGCCTTTGGTGCCCTGCTGATCGCCATTTACACCATGCTGGGTGTTTCCCTTTACGATCAATGGTACCAGCAACCCATACTGCTGTTGCTGGGGGCCATCTGGTATAACCTGCTGACGTTAACCGGGCATCTTATTTTTCCGGTTCGCCCTCTTCAGGACAACCTTGCCCGCAGCTTTGAGCAACTGGCCCACTACCTTGAGCTAAAATCCCGGCTCTTCGATCCGGATATCGAGGAGGAGAGCCAGTCTCCGCTCTACGATTTGGCTCTGGCCAACGGTCAACTGGTCGCCACGCTTAACCAGACGAAAGCCTCACTGCTTACCCGTCTGCGGGGCGATCGCGGTCAGCGCGGAACGCGAAGAACCTTGCACTACTATTTCGCGGCGCAGGATATTCATGAGCGTGCCAGCTCCTCGCACGTTCAGTATGCTGCCCTGCGTGAGAAGTTCCGCTACAGCGACGTGATGTTCCGCTTCCAGCGCCTGCTGTCGATGCAGTCTCAGGCGTGCCAGCAGCTGGCACGCTCCATTTTGCTGCGTACGCCCTATCAACATGACCCGCGCTTCGAACGCGTATTTAGCCATCTTGATGCGGCGCTCGATCGCGTTCAGGCCAGTGGAACATCGCCGGAACATATTAAAGCATTGGGATTTTTGCTTAATAACCTGCGGGCGATAGATGCTCAACTGGCTACCATTGAATCCGAGCAGGCGATGGCGCTCCCCGATAAAGATGTGGAGAATCAGCTTGCTGATGACAGCGTGCATAGCTTCAGCGATATGTGGCTGCGACTGAGCCGCAACTTTACGCCGGAATCGGCACTGTTTCGCCATGCGGTGAGGATGTCACTGGTGCTGTGCGTGGGTTATGCCATCATTCAGATAACCGGGTTACATCACGGTTACTGGATCCTGCTGACCAGCCTGTTTGTTTGCCAGCCAAACTATAACGCCACCCGCCACCGCCTTGCGCTACGTATTATTGGTACGCTGGTGGGCGTCGCTATTGGGCTGCCGGTGCTCTATTTCGTGCCCTCTGTCGAAGGCCAGCTGATCCTGATCGTGATCACCGGTGTGTTGTTCTTCGCCTTTCGTAATGTGCAGTATGCGCATGCCACAATGTTCATCACGCTGCTGGTGCTACTCTGCTTTAACCTGCTGGGTGAAGGATTTGAAGTGGCCCTGCCCCGCGTGATAGATACGCTGATTGGCTGCGCAATCGCCTGGGCGGCGGTCAGTTTTATCTGGCCGGACTGGCGGTTCCGTAATTTACCGCGTGTGGTAGACAGGGCGATGAATGCGAACTGTCGATACCTTGATGCCATCCTTGAGCAGTATCATCAGGGTCGCGATAACCGTCTGGCTTATCGTATCGCGCGTCGCGATGCGCATAACTGTGATGCTGAACTGGCTTCGGTGGTCTCTAACATGTCCACGGAGCCTCGCGCCACGGCAGAAATTCGGGAAACGGCTTTCCGCCTGCTCTGCCTGAACCATACCTTCACCAGCTATATTTCGACGCTGGGTGCGCACCGTGAGAAATTGACTCACCCGGCCATCCTCGCCCTGCTGGATGACGCCGTATGCTATGTCGATGACGCGCTTCATCACCGACCAGCCGATGAGCCTCGCGTTCAACACGCGCTGGATGAACTGGCTCAGCGTATTACGCATATTGACCCGGGAAGCGACAGCAAAGCACCGCTGGTTCTTCAGCAGATTGGCCTCCTTATCGCTCTGCTGCCAGAAATTTGCCGACTGCAATTGCAGATCGCTACCTGGAGGAGTGATTCTCCTGTGGCTCAGGCAGCGCATTAAACCACTCCGTTAACTCCCGGCGAATTCCCGCCGGGAGTGCCGCTTCATGAAGTCCGGCGATGGCCCCTTCCAGTGCGAAGAGCACTTTAATGCTGAGCGCTTTATTCTTCGCCCGCATCTTCAGCCAGCTCGCACGGGCCCCCAGCTCCCGCAGCGTCTCTTCATCAGTGATTCCGGCTTCAAAGAGCAGCACTTCAAGCTGAAAGGTGAGATTGGGCAAGTCCTTGAGGCGGTTTCGCCGATCACGCTGCGAACGCTCTTTTCGTGCCGCATTGAGCGCGAACGAGGAGAGCTGAAGCAGCCGTTCTCTGTCCTGCCACAGTCCGTCATCGACACGATAATAATTGAGCAGCACCGGGCGACCCCGTTTCATCAGGGTTAAGAATGATGAGGCATTTTTTACACAGTATTTTGCACTTTCCTCACAGGCCCGGAGATACAGCTCCCCGTCGGAGACCATAGCGAAGACGGCATCATCTACGGCCAGGGTATACCCACCGAACAGCGCACGATGGTGGATTTCACCTAAGGGTGAAAGGTATTCCTGGGATTTATAAATCCGTTCATAAGATATCTTTTTCATGATATTTCCCTTCAAAATCATAAAGTAACAACGAAATTTCTTACTAGCGGATCCGTTAGCAGGAAAATAGGCAACTTATCGTCGTTGAGCAAGATGATTTTTCCAGGCGCATCAATAATGAATGAAATTTGCGAGTCGCTTTCCGAAAATGAGGTTGATCTTTATGCATACAGGAGTTACTGTATATCCATACAGTAACTACAGGGCTGGAATGAATATGTACACTTCAGGCTATGCAAATCGCTCAACCTCTCTCTCTTCTTCCGCTGGCAATGTCACGCAGAATTCCACCGGGCGTGTTTCGACAGGGCTTATCAGTGAAGTGGTTTATCGTGAAGACCAGCCCCTGCTCACTCAACTTCTGCTATTGCCGTTATTACAACAGCTTGGTCAGCAGTCGCGCTGGCAGCTTTGGCTGACGCCTCAACAAAAACTGAGCCGTGAATGGGTGCAGTCCGCGGGCCTGCCGCTGACAAAGGTCATGCAAATTAACCAACTCTCTCCCTGCGATACCGTGGAATCGATGATCCGGGCGTTACGTACGGGGAATTACAGCGTGGTGATTGGATGGTTATCAGACGAATTGACCGATGAGGAACATTTTCGGCTGACGGAAGCGGCTGAAGAAGGTAGTGCGATCGGGTTGATCATGCGTCCGGTTCGACCAGATTCTTATCGCAGAGGACAACTTTCTGGCCTAAAAATTCACTCAAATTTGTATCATTGAGGCAAATTAAGATTATTCCTGGAATTTTTTTTGACCACAAGATGCGATTTTAGTTCCAAGCGTCAAAACTGCGGCAAGGCTTGTCTGGTGCGGTTCTCCTTAATTTTATTGCACAAAACTCGTTCGAAAAATGTTAAATAATCGGTATACGGAACTTTTTTTTTCATATGCCTGACGGACTTCACACTTGTAAGTTTTCAGCTACGTTGTAGACTTTACATCGCCAGGGGTGCTCGGCCTAAGCCGAAGATATCGGTAGATTTATATTTGACCACGCCCCCCGGTGAAGGATTTAACCGTGAATCTCTATTGAGACCTTCATGGCGAATTTTGGATGATAACGAGGCGCAAAAAATGAAAAAGACAGCTATCGCGATTGCAGTGGCACTGGCTGGCTTCGCTACCGTAGCGCAGGCCGCTCCGAAAGATAATACCTGGTATGCAGGTGGTAAACTGGGCTGGTCTCAGTTCCATGACACCGGCTGGTACAACAGCAGCCTGAACAACGATGGCCCTACTCACGAGAGCCAGCTTGGTGCAGGTGCGTTCGGTGGCTATCAGGTTAACCCGTATGTTGGTTTTGAAATGGGTTACGACTGGTTAGGTCGTATGCCATACAAAGGCGACAACGTAAACGGCGCTTTTAAAGCTCAGGGCGTACAGCTGACCGCTAAACTGGGTTACCCAGTAACTGACGATCTGGACGTGTACACTCGTCTGGGCGGCATGGTATGGCGCGCTGACTCCAGCAACAGCATCGCTGGCGACGACCATGACACCGGTGTTTCCCCAGTATTCGCTGGTGGCGTTGAGTGGGCTATGACCCGTGATATCGCTACCCGTCTGGAATACCAGTGGGTTAACAACATCGGCGACGGCAACACCGTTGGTGTTCGTCCGGACAACGGCATGCTGAGCGTAGGTGTTTCCTACCGTTTCGGCCAGCAGGAAGATGCAGCGCCAATCGTTGCTCCAGCGCCGGCTCCAGCTCCAGAAGTACAGACCAAGCACTTCACTCTGAAGTCTGACGTTCTGTTCAACTTCAACAAAGCTACCCTGAAACCAGAAGGTCAGCAGGCACTGGATCAGCTGTACACCCAGCTGAGCAACCTGGATCCTAAAGACGGTTCTGTAGTGGTTCTGGGCTTCACCGACCGTATCGGTTCTGACGCTTACAACCAGAAACTGTCTGAGAAACGTGCTCAGTCTGTTGTTGATTACCTGATCTCTAAAGGTATCCCAGCTAACAAGATCTCCCCACGTGGTATGGGCGAAGCTAACCCAGTTACTGGCAACACCTGTGACAACGTTAAAGCTCGCGCTGCACTGATCGACTGCCTGGCTCCAGATCGTCGCGTAGAGATCGAAGTTAAAGGTATCAAAGACGTTGTAACTCAGCCAGCGGCATAAGTTATCGTCTTATAAAAAAACCCCGCATTGCGGGGTTTTTTATTATCTGAATCTGAAGAAAACAAAAATCTATTTCTTACCCAACAGAGCCTGAAGATCATTCTTCAGCGTCGACATCTGGTTGGCGTACTTCTCTTTATGCTCGGCATCTTCAATCAACTGCACTATCGTTTCTGACAGCGTTTTCCCACGCCGTTGCGCAAGCCCTGCCAGACGTTGCCAGACCATAAACTCCAGGTCGATGGATTTTTTGCGAGTGTGCTGGTGCTCCGCATTAAAATGCCGCTTGCGACGCGCACGAATAGTTTGCTTCATCCGGTTTAACAACGCAGGATTAATGTGTTTCTCAATCCAGCCGTTAACCTGTACCGGTTCATTTTCGAGGGTCAGCAAAATATCCACGGCTTCTTGCGCTGCGCTGGCTTCGATGTAGCAGGTGATCAGCTCCCCTTCACGGTGCTTTTTGACCAGGTACTTCCATTTCCAGCCGCTTTCGAGATTTTCCAGTTGTTGATATTTCATTGCGATCTCAGTGTTACCACGTAACTCTGTTCAGAATATCAGTTTTTTGGCAATCTGCTGAAAAGAAATCATATCCTGTGAGTGAATGCAGCCAATCACCCTGCCGAAATGCCCAATCCTGCTTGGGTAGAGCCCCCCGCTTACGGTATACTCCACGCTTTTACATCTAACTAAAAAACATCAACTTTGACCATTACGAAACTTGCATGGCGTGACCTCGTTCCGGATACCGAGAGCTATCAGGAACTGTTTGCACGACCCGATCTCGCAAAAGAACACGAATTCATCCTTAGTGATACGCAACCCCGTTTGCATTATGCGCTGGAGCAGGTGTTAAGCCCCTGGGCAACATCACCCTTCATGATGCTCAAGGCCCCGGAAGAAGCGGAATATCTGACGCTTCTGGGTGATGCCATGCGCCAGTTGCGACCGCAAGCGAACGCCGTCTTTGGCGGCCAATATCGTATCGCGGGACATGATGTCACATTCGAACCGGCAGAGCAGCCCGACGACCGCTTTGCTGCCAGGGGTGAAGTGATTACCGCTAACTGGGTCGAGGCTGAACAACTCTTTGGTTGTCTGCGCCAGTTTAACGGTGAGCTCTCGCTGCAACCTGGGCTGGTGCACCGCGCGAATGGCGGCGTACTGATCATCTCGTTGCGCACCCTCCTCTCACAACCTCTGCTGTGGATGCGCCTGAAAACGGTGGTTAGTCAGCAGCGTTTTGACTGGGTTGGCTACGACGAGTCTCGTCCCCTGCCCGTCTCAGTTCCTTCAATGCCGCTGTCGCTGACCGTGGTGCTGACGGGTGATCGTGAATCGCTGGCTGACTTCCAGGAGATGGAGCCCGAACTGGCTGAGCAGGCGGTCTACAGCGAATACGAAGATAACATCCAGATTACCGATGCCGATGATATGGCACAGTGGTGCCAGTGGGTGTTGGGCGTTGCGGAACGTTTCGCACTGCCAACGCCGGCCGCCGACGCCTGGCCTGGTTTGATCCGCGAAGCGGTTCGCTACACCGGTGACCAGGAGACGCTGCCGCTCTGCCCGCTCTGGATCGGCAAGCAACTGCGTGAAGTGGGTGTCGTCAGCGGTAACGGTGCATTCACCGGTGAGCAGCTGACCCAGATGCTGGCGCAGCGTGAGTGGCGTGAAGGCTATCTTGCTGACCGTATGCAGGATGAAATTCTGCTGGAACAAATTCTGGTTGAGACCGAAGGCGAACGTATCGGGCAGATCAATGCCCTGTCGGTGATTGAATTCCCCGGCCACCCGCGCGCTTTCGGAGAGCCTTCCCGCATCAGCTGCGTTGTGCATGTCGGTGACGGTGAGTTCACTGATATCGAACGCAAAGCCGAGTTGGGCGGCAACATTCACGCTAAAGGCATGATGATCATGCAGGCGTTCCTGATGTCAGAGCTGCAGCTTGAGCAGCAAATCCCCTTCTCCGCCTCGCTGACGTTTGAACAATCATACAGTGAAGTCGATGGTGATAGCGCCTCTATGGCGGAGCTGTGCGCCTTAATCAGCGCCCTGGCAGAAGTGCCTGTTAATCAGAACATCGCGATCACCGGCTCGGTCGATCAGTTTGGTCGTGCGCAGCCAGTGGGTGGTCTGAACGAAAAGATTGAAGGCTTCTTCTCGATTTGTCAGCAGCGTGGGTTAAACGGCAAACAGGGGGTGATTATTCCTGCCCCTAACGCGCGCCATTTGAGCCTCAGCCAGGACATTCTGGATGCCGTGGAACAGGAACAATTCACCATCTGGGCCATCGAAGGCATTGATGATGCACTACCCTTACTGACAAACCTGGTATGGGACGGCGAAGGGCAAACAACCCTGATGCAGACTATCCAGGAGCGCATTGCTCAGGCGACGCAGCAGGATGCTCGTCATCGTTATCCCTGGCCGTTACGCTGGTTAGGCTGGTTTAGTTCAAACTGATCGGACTTGTTCAGCGTACACGTGTTAGCTATCCTGCGTCCTTCACTAAAATAAGGCTTACTGAGAACATGGTAGATAAACGCGAATCCTATACAAAAGAAGACCTTCTTGCCTCTGGTCGCGGTGAACTGTTTGGCGCTAACGGCCCACAGTTACCGGCCCCGAACATGCTGATGATGGACCGTGTCGTGAAAATGACCGAAACCGGCGGCAACTTCGATAAGGGTTACGTAGAAGCAGAACTCGATATCAACCCGGACCTGTGGTTCTTCGGTTGCCACTTTATTGGCGATCCGGTAATGCCTGGCTGTCTGGGTCTGGATGCAATGTGGCAGCTGGTTGGCTTCTATCTGGGCTGGCTGGGTGGTGAAGGTAAAGGCCGTGCGCTGGGTGTGGGCGAAGTGAAATTCACCGGACAGGTTCTGCCTACTGCGAAGAAAGTGACCTATCGTATTCACTTCAAACGCATCGTTAACCGCCGCCTGATTATGGGCCTGGCAGATGGCGAAGTGCTGGTAGATGGTCGTCAGATTTATACCGCAAACGACCTGAAAGTGGGTCTGTTCCAGGACACTTCCGCGTTCTGATTTCGCGTTGAGCGACCCCATAAAGGCGAAACCTCCGCAGTGCGGAGGTTTCTTTTTTTGAAAGAGACGTTATCAGGCTATGAGTGCCCTGTCGCCGATGGCTTCTCGCCAGCCTCCAAGCCATTGTGACCTTTGATTTATCGTCTGATAAGGACACATTTCTTTAGATCGTCCAGCGATGCCGGCCTGATAACCACGTTGATGAGCCCGTTCCAGGCGATCTCGTTTCTGTCTCTTCATGCCTCGTTTCCCTCATTCTTTTGTCTGGTGGAAAGAAAACAGTGTCAGCACAAACTTGCGCAGGCACAGATAACGAATACCCCGAATTAGTCGCAGCGTCAATGTTCAAAATTCATACGGGTGTCATATTTGTGAGCTACCTGGAAGATCATTTGTACAAAAATTGTGACCCGGCACAAGTAACGGTCTGAAGTGAAACTGAAAAAAAAACCGCAATCAGCAACAGGCCGACTGCGGTTTTTACCGATGAATTTTACTTATGGCAGCCGGGAAATCTCCCTGGCGATGCTGGCCGACTCTTGCGCCCACCCCTGGGCCAGCACTTTCACCATTTCATCGTAGCCATCTTTCTGCTGCTTCAGCTCAAGATGGAAAGGACGCTTAATCATCTGGCCCTGATGGTTCAGCAACCACTCTCCGCTAATCACCACCGCACCGTCATAACGGCCATGGAAACCCGTAACCGTGACGTTCAGCGTATCCTGGTCGTTACCCAGCGGCTGCGACGCGACAACCCAACCCGGAAGCTGGCTGCCCAAATTGGCCACCAGCGTGTTGCGCAGCTGCTGATCCAGCGGGCTGGCCCACAGGTTGTTTGTCGCAATCACGTATTTTACGTCGCTGGTCTGGTAGACCACGCCGTTGCCTGCCAGATAATCCGGCACGGCAACCTGCTCAACCCACAGCAGACGGTTTCCCTGACTGGCGGTACTTTGTACCCCGTTTTGCGCTGCAAGAGGCAACTGATAGTAGCTCTTGTTCTCCACGCCTGAACTGCACGCCGTTAACAGCAGAGCGCCAACCATTAATAGCCATTTATTCATTCTTTTGCCCTCTTAGGCTCAGGATCCTTTTTATCTTTCGCTTCGAACACCAGCGCGTTGCTCTTCTCATTGAGCGTTTTCAGAACCGGCTGCAGTTCACGCAAGACCTGATCAAGACGTTGCATATCTGCCACCATCTTGTTGTACGCCGCCGAGCCAGGCTGGAAGCC
This sequence comes from Enterobacter sp. RCC_40, assembly GCF_041360735.1. Classification (NCBI taxonomy): domain Bacteria; kingdom Pseudomonadati; phylum Pseudomonadota; class Gammaproteobacteria; order Enterobacterales; family Enterobacteriaceae; genus Enterobacter; species Enterobacter sp. RCC_40. The sequence continues at coordinate 842,118 of NZ_JBFUPR010000002.1, read as the reverse complement.
CTGCATACTGCGGTTAAGCTCACGCAGCGTTTTCTGCATATCCTGCGGCAACTGCTGCATACTCTGGCTTGCGGTGATCTTGTTGATGTTATCCAGCGTGGTTTGCAGGCGACGCATCGTTGCCTGACTTTCGCTGAGCGAACTGGTCGCGGCTTCAATCATCGGATTCAGTGGCAGATTGTTAATCTTATCCAGTGTCTCCATCAGACGCTGCTGGATCTGTGCCAGGCCGCTGCTCACCGTCGGGATGATCTTATAACCACCGAACTCCCGGATACCGGTAATCGGCGGGGCTTTTGGATAGAAGTCCATATCCACATACAGCGCACCGGTCACCAGGTTGCCCGTCTTCAGCGACCCACGCAGACCCCGGTTCATCAGTTCGGTAATATGCGTACCAATATCCTGATTCTCGCCAATCTGGTTGAGCAGACGTTCCGGCTCAATGCGAATCAGCACCGGAATGCGGTAATCGTCATCCAGTACCTGCTGCAGACCCGGTACAAAGAACGGAACTTGCCCCACCGTACCCAGGCGAATGCCGCGGAATTCAACAGGGGCGCCCGGCTGAAGGCCACGGACAGAATCTTTAAAGAACATCAGGAAGTCGATGTGATCGGTATAGAGTGCATCCTGAATGCTGCGTTGATCGTCAAAGAGCCTGAACGCCGTTTTCTCTGCAACCGGCTGCCCCAAATCTTGCCCTTCCGGCACATCAAAGCTTACACCGCCACCAAACAGCGTGGTCAGGGAGCCCATCTCCACGCGCATTCCCGCTGACGTTAGATCAACCGCGATCCCGCTGTCCTTCCAGAAACGGACGTTGCTGGTGACCAGCCGATCGTTTGGCGCGTTGATGAACAGTTGATAGCTGATGGTGCGCTTTTGCGGATCAAAGGTACTTGTTTCAACCGATCCCACGCGATAACCGCGGAACAGCACGGGATCGCCCGCCGTTAACTGGCCCGCTTTTTTACTGTCCAGGATCACGCGGATGCCTTTCGCATCTGGCGGCGCAAGCGGTGGTGAGTCAAGCAGTTGGTATTGCGCCGGCTGGCTTCCTTTTTTACCCGGCTGCAGTTCAATGTAGGCACCGGAGAGCAGCGTACCTAAGCCGCTGATCCCTTCACGTCCTACCTGCGGCTTGACCACCCAGAAAGCTGAATCACCGTGCAGCAGTTTTTCCATGCCCGCGTTCAGGCGTGCCTTGATTTCCACATGGGTTAAATCGTCGGTCAGGGTTGCGCTTTCAACCACGCCCACATCGACGCTGCGGCTTTTGATGGTCGTTTTACCGCCCTCAATCCCCTCGGCATTGGTGGTGATGAGCGTCACTTCCGGTCCCTGATGGCTGTAATGATAAAACAGGATCCATGCACCGATCAGCGCGGTCACGATGGGGAAAATCCACACCGGCGACCAGTTTTTGACCTTCTGCACTTTCGCCTCTCCACTCTTATTTTCCATGCTCTTACTGTTCCTCATGGCTTGATTCAGGCTCACGATCCCACGATAAACGAGGGTCGAAGGTCATGGCCGCGAACATGGTCATAATAACGACCAGCGCAAACATTAATGCCCCCATCGCGGGATAAATACTCATCAATCCGCCCATCCGCACCAGTGCAGAGAGAACGGCAATAACAAACACATCAATCATTGACCAGCGTCCAACAAACTCGACGACTTCATAAATCAGGTGCATGCGTTCGCTGTCGCGTTTGCCATGGCCTTTCGCATCCCAGCAGAGCCAGGCAATAGCGATCATTTTTAACGTGGGTACCATAATACTGGCAATAAAGATCACCCCCGCAACGGGATAGGAGCCTTCACCCCACAGCAGTATTACCCCGGCAAGGATTGTCGAGGGCATTTTGTCACCGAGCAAATCGGTGATCATAATCGGCAGGATATTGGCCGGCAGGTACAACATGATGGAAGTCACCAGCAGCGCCATTGTCCACTGCAGGCTATTTTTACGTCGCACATATCCTTTTGTTTCGCAACGCGGGCACACATCCAGTTCGGCTGGCAGCACAGCGGTGCAGCATGGGCAAGAACGAAGCCCCTGGCGGATGCCTGGCACCCCCACCTTTACCGTCTGCACCAGCCTCGGTGCCGGCGCGATATCGTCCCACGCCCAACGTCTGTCCACACACTGGAAGGCGCGCAGTTGCAGCACGCAATACAGACACCAGGGTACAAAGCTGCTGCCGATACCCACATCGCCATACGCCATCAGTTTGACGAAACTGACCAGGATACCTGCCAGAAAGATTTCGGCCATGCCCCAGCTTTTTAACTGGAACAGGATACGCGCGAGCCAGATTTTAAGTGCGAGGGGCATCGCGACGCGGTTCACCAGCAACAGAATGACGACCAGACAAAAAGCCGGGACGATCTGTACGAACAGGAGGAAAAAGGTGCCGAGGCTGGCATAGTCTTCCGAGAACATAACCCCCGGAATTTCAAGCAAATCGACCTGGCTGGTCATCCCTCCCACCTTCATATAAATGAAGGGGAAGAGATTGGAAAGCAGCAGCATGAACAACGCCGCCAGCGCATAAGCAGTGGGACGCTGCCTTGGTGCGTCCCACTCGGTTGTCAACGTCGTACCGCAACGGGGACACAGGGCTTTATGTCCGTGACCAAGCTCTGGCAACGCCACGAGCATATCGCATTGAGAGCATAATATATGCCTGTCGGCATGGTGCTGGTCACACATATTGTATCCCTGTTTATGCGCCGTTCTTCAGAGACTCAAGGTACTCCCAGCGCTCAAATGCTTCTTCCAGGGCTTTTTCAGCCGCGGACAGTTCTGCCAGTACTTTTTGAGTATAGTCATGCGATTGGGTAAAGAATGACGCATCAGCGACCTGCGCCTGCAGATCTTCAAGTGCGGCTTCCAGCTCTTCAAGACGCTGAGGGAGTCCTTCCAGTTCGCGCTGCAGGTTATAGCTTAGTTTAACCGAGGTTTTCTTGACAGTTTCTGCTTTTGTTACAGCAGGTTCGGAACTGGTTCTGGATTTAGCCTGTTTTAGCGCCTGAGACTGCGACTGCTGTCCTTTCGCATCGTGATAGCCGCCCACATACTGTCCGATTCGCCCTTCACCTTCGAAGATCCAGCACTCGGTCACGGTGTTATCGACGAACTGACGGTCGTGGCTTACCAGCATCACGGTTCCCTGATAGCCGTCGATCAGCTCTTCCAGCAGTTCGAGCGTTTCCACGTCCAGGTCGTTTGTTGGTTCATCGAGGATCAGCAGGTTACTTGGCTTCAGGAACAGACGTGCCAGCAGCAGACGATTTCGCTCACCGCCTGACAACGCGCGTACCGGCGTCAGCGCGCGTTTCGGATGGAACAGGAAGTCCTGCAGGTAGCCCAGCACATGGCGCGGCTTACCGTTAACCATCACCTCTTGTTTACCTTCCGCCAGGTTATCCATCACCGTTCTGTCCGGATCCAGCTCCGCACGGTGCTGGTCGAAGTAAGCCACTTCGAGCTTAGTCCCGCAGTGAATGCGGCCGCTGTCAGGCTTCAGCTGATCCAGCATCAGCTTCAACAGCGTGGTTTTACCGCAGCCATTCGGCCCGATCAGCGCGATTTTATCCCCACGCTGAACCTGTGCGGAGAAGTCTTTCACCAGCACTTTGCCATCAACCTGATAGTTGACATTTTCCATTTCGAAGACAATTTTGCCGGAACGGGAGGCCTCTTCAACCTGCATTCTGGCGCTGCCCATCACTTCGCGGCGCTCGCTGCGTTCACGACGCATCGCTTTCAGCGCGCGAACGCGGCCTTCATTACGGGTACGACGAGCTTTGATGCCCTGACGGATCCAGACCTCTTCCTGCGCCAGCTTGCGGTCGAATTCAGCGTTCTGCAACTCTTCCACACGCAGGTTTTCTTCTTTCTCCAGCAGATAGGTATCGTAATCGCCAGGGTAGGTCACCAGCTTGCCGCGATCGAGATCGACAATACGCGTGGCCATATTGCGGATAAACGAACGGTCGTGGGAGATGAAGATAATGGTCCCGTTGAAGGTTTTGAGGAACCCTTCCAGCCAGTCTATCGCTTCGATATCCAGGTGGTTCGTCGGTTCATCCAGCAGCAGCACTTTCGGCCCGCTGACCAGCGCGCGGCCAAGCGCAGCCTTACGCAGCCAGCCGCCAGAAAGCGCCGACAGCTCCATGTCCGGTTCCAGTCCGAGCTGCGCCAGCACTTCATTGATGCGGTTTTCGAGCTGCCACAGGCCGTGGTGATCGAGCATCTCCTGCACTTTCGCCAGTTCGTTAAGATTCTTGTCGCTCGGGTCGGTCATCACCAGGTGAGAAATCTCGTGATAACGCTTCAGGTATTCGGCCTGCTCAGAGATACCTTCGGCAACAAAATCGTAAACGCTGCCGGTCACGTGACGCGGCGGATCCTGCTGCAGGCGAGAGACGATAAGATCCTGCTCGTAAACAATACGCCCGTCGTCCAGGCCCTGTTCGCGGTTGAGGATTTTCATCAGCGTGGATTTACCCGCGCCGTTACGGCCGACCAGACAGACGCGCTCGTTGTCCTCGATGTGCAGTTCTGCATTGTCGAGAAGCGGCGAGTCGCTGAAAGAGAGCCACGCGCCGTGCATACTAATTAAAGACATGTATTATTCCTTTCAGACCGCGGAGATCAACCAGCAGTTATGGATCTGACGATTACGGGCAAAGTCCTGGGACAGCGTTTTTTGGCTAATTTCTTGTGCTTTCAGTCCCAGAGCAGCCAGCCCCTCATGATCCATGCGGAAGCCGCGTTTGTTATTCGAGAACATAATGGTACCGCCCTTACGCAGCAGGCGTTTCAGGTCGGTCATCAGGCGCAGGTGATCGCGTTGAACGTCAAAGCTATCTTCCATACGCTTGGAGTTAGAGAACGTTGGGGGATCGATGAAGATCAGATCAAATTGTTCGTCCGTTTCGCGTAGCCAGCCCAGCACGTCAGCCTGCATCAGACGATGCTGACGCCCGGTGAGACCGTTCAGGCGCAGGTTACGTTCTGCCCATTCCAGGTAAGTACGGGACATATCCACCGTGGTGGTACTGCGCGCGCCGCCAAGGCCAGCATGCACGCTGGCGCTGCCGGTATAGGAGAACAGGTTCAGGAAGTCTTTACCCTTGCTCATCTGGCCCAGCATGCGGCGGGCGATACGGTGGTCAAGGAACAGACCGGTATCCAGATAATCGGTCAGGTTAACCCACAGGCGCGCGTTGTATTCGCCCACCTCGATAAAGTCACCCTTCTCACCCATTTTCTGATACTGATTTTTCCCTTTCTGACGCTCGCGGGTTTTCAGCACCAGTTTGTTAGGCGCAATGCCCAGCACCGAAATTGTTGCCGCAATCACGTCCAGCATACGCTGACGCGCTTTTTGTGCATCAATCGTTTTTGGCGGCGCATATTCCTGCACCACAACCCAGTCAGCGTAACGGTCAACCGCCACGTTGTACTCCGGCAGATCGGCATCATACAGGCGATAACATTCGATACCTTCCTGTTTCGCCCATTTTTCGAATTTCTTCAGATTCTTACGCAGGCGGTTAGCGTAATCTTCCGCCACACCCGATGGTTTACTGTCCGCCGCTTTCTCGGCCAGATGGTAGTTTTTCTGCACGCAGTCCAGCGGACCGTTTTTCGCCTTAAACTGGCGTTCGGCACGCAGTTGCAGACAGCTCAGCAGTTCTGGCGAGGCGCTAAACAGCGACAGGTTCCAGCCGCCAAAGTCATTTTTCATATTACGGCCCAGCAGGCTGTGCAGGGCAATCAGCGCCGGTTCGCTATCAAGACGCTCGCCGTAAGGCGGGTTGCTGATAACGGTACCGTATGGGCCTTTTGGCAGCGGATTGGTCAGGTTCGCCACGTCTTTCACTTCGAAGGTGACCAGCTCGCCGATACCGGCACGGCGGGCGTTGCTGCGCGCACGCTCAATGACGCGTGAGTCGCTGTCAGAGCCGTAGAAATGGGAGGTGTACTCCGCCAGACCTTTACGTGCACGGGTCTGCGCTTCGTCTTTGACCTCTTTCCACAGCGCCTCATCGTGCTGCGCCCAGCCGCCGAAGCCCCAATGGCCGCGGTGCAGGCCCGGTGCGCGGTCGGTGGCCAGCATAGCGGCCTCAATCAGCAGCGTACCGGAGCCACACATCGGGTCGAGCAGCGGTGTGCCTGGCTGCCAGCCGGAACGCATCACGATGGCGGCGGCGAGAGTCTCTTTGATGGGCGCCATACCGGTACGATCGCGATAACCACGCAGGTGCAGACCCGCGCCGCTCAGATCCAGAGAGATACTGGCGGTGTCGCCGTTGAGCCAGACGTTGATCCGCAGATCGGGATTTTCACGATCGACGTTTGGGCGTTCCTTATTTTTACGCGTGAAGCAGTCCACAATGGCGTCTTTAACGCGCAGGGCACCGTACTGGCTGTTGCGGATCTCATCGTTCACGCCATTAAAGTGCACGGCAAAGGTGGCATTCGGGGAGAAGATCTCTGTCCAGTCGATCATCTGTACGCCGGTATAGAGGTCAAGGTCGCTGTAAACCTTGCACTCTTTCATCGGCAGCATGATGCGTGATGCCAGACGGCTCCACATCAGGCTCTGGTAAATAAGCCGTGTGTCGCCCTCAAAATGGACACCACCCTGAACCACCTGGCACTCTTGCGCACCCAGGGTTTCCAGTTCAGTTTTTAACAGCTCTTCCAGCCCACGGGCCGTACTGGCAAACAGAGAATTCATATCGTCACTTTTACTCTTAGAAAATTGTCGCGCATTATAGCTAATATGGCGTGTATGTCATAAAGTTGAAGGCTTATTTTCATTCGAGGGGCTGTGCAGTGGCGACGTTATCCAGGCTTTTTATTCATCCGGTGAAATCCATGCGCGGGATCGGCGTTTCACACGCGCTGGCCGACATGAGCGGATTTGCCTTCGATCGTATCTTTATGGTCACCGAACCTGACGGTACGTTCATTACCGCACGCCAGTTCCCACAAATGGTTCGCTTTACCCCTTCCCCGCTTTATGACGGTTTGCATCTCACCGCGCCGGATGGCTCCAGCGTGGTGATCCGCTTTGCTGATTTTGCGCCTGTCGAAGCGCCAACGGAAGTGTGGGGCAATCATTTTACCGCGCGCATCGCCCCGGATGACATTAACCGCTGGCTGAGCGGCTTCTTCTCCCGGGATGTGCAGCTGCGCTGGGTCGGCCCGGCGCTGACGCGGCGCGTTAAGCGCCACGAGGCGGTCCCGCTCTCATTCGCGGACGGCTTCCCCTTCCTGTTGACTAACGACGCCTCCCTGCGCGACCTGCAGCGTCGCTGTAAAGCCAGCGTTCAGATGGAGCAGTTTCGTCCCAACCTGGTTGTTACAGGCGCTGACGCCTGGGAAGAGGATACCTGGAAAGTGATCCGTATCGGCAGCGTGGTATTTGATGTCGTGAAGCCCTGCAGCCGCTGTATCTTTACCACCGTCAGTCCCGAAAAAGGCCAGAAACACCCTTCCGGCGAGCCGTTAAAAACGCTGCAGTCATTCCGCACAGCGCAGGACAATGGCGATGTGGATTTCGGCCAGAACCTCATTCCGCGCTCAAGCGGCGTCATCCGCGTGGGCGACGAAGTCGAAATTCTCGCCCGTGGACCCGCAAGAGTGTATGGCGCAGGTCAGGAAGAAGAGTTCGTCGACGTTGAGACGCCGGCCAGCTCGCCCGTAGACATTCACTGGCAGGGCACCGTTATCCGCGGCAACAATCAGCAGGTTTTACTTGAACAGCTGGAACAAGCGGGGATCCGCGTACCTTACTCCTGCCGGGCAGGCATCTGTGGGTGCTGTCGAATCAAGCTGGTCGAAGGGGAAGTCAGCGCGCTGAAAAAATCCGCGATTGGCGATGATGGTACAATTCTGTGCTGCAGCTGTATTCCGAAAACGTCGGTACAGCTGGAAGCTTAAACGGCCTGCTCGAGGCTGAAAGCGTCTACGCGTTGCTGCGGTTTCAGCCTGTCATTCATTACCTTAATGGCATCCCCCAGTTGCATCGTCCGCCCGGCAATGGTCACACCGGGCTGGGCCAGCAGACAGAGCGCGGCATTTTCGCCAGGCTCAACCACCAGCAGGCTCACCTCTTCAGCGGTATCGCTCAGGTTTACGCTCGCCGCATCGCCGGTGGCGGGGGACCAGTTCATGCTGTGCGGTAAAAAATGCCAGCTTTTCGGCATTTGCGGTTTCAGGAATCGAATGGCCACTAACGCGTTTAATACCAGTTCGGCGCGCTGCTCTTTAGAAAGCACCAGGTCGCGGCATTTTTCTTCAAAGGAGAAATAAAGCGCAGCGTCGTCAACACAAAAGCCTGACGGGGAGAAGGCGTCCGGGGTTAACATTCGGCGAGCAAAACGGGAACGAAACAACATACCATTGGCTAAATCGAGCATCATGCGGTCATGCTCGTCACAAAAATACCAGCGCCAGTTATCGTCAGGTTTAATTCGCATGTTTCTCTCCCGTCCCCAAACTTCCTGTACTAAAAATGTCCTGTTCGCCGCTTCGTTTATAACACCATTAATAAAAGACTATAATGACTAAATAAGCAACAATGACGGAATATAAAACAACCAGGGCTGGAAATAAAGCCCTGGTTGTCTGATAAAGAGAAAAGATTAGATATGAGTAACGATTTCTTTAATCAGCTGCGGTCCTTTAAAAATAAAACCGGAATAGATTTGCACCAGTGAGGCACCCGCCGCCATCTTCTCGCGAGCCGCAATCACGGAGTCGATACCACCGACGCCAATAATCGGCAGTCGTCCTTTTAATTCTGCTGACAGGGCACGAATAATTTCTGTGCTTTTTAATTGTACCGGACGTCCACTTAACCCACCCGCTTCGTCACAGTTTTTCATTCCCTGAACGAGCGAGCGATCGAGTGTGGTATTGGTCGCAATCACCCCGTCAATATTATGGCGAACTAAACTGTCGGCAACCTGGATCAATTCTTCAGCAGAAAGATCCGGTGCGATCTTAACCGCGACCGGAACATATTTATGGTGGATCGCCTGGAGCTCATTTTGTTTATTTTTAATGGCACTCAGAAGATCGTCCAGTGCTTCGCCATATTGTAAAGAGCGCAGACCTGGGGTATTTGGTGAGGAAATATTCACCGCAATATACCCCGCGTAGGCATAGACTTTTTCCATACAAATCAGATAGTCATCTTTACCCTGCTCTACCGGCGTGTCTTTATTTTTGCCAATATTGATGCCCAATACACCATCAAAATGGGCTTTTTTTACGTTCTCAACAAGGTGATCAACGCCGAGGTTATTAAAGCCCATGCGGTTGATCAGCCCTTCGGCTTCGACCAGGCGGAACAGACGCGGCTTATCATTACCTGGCTGCGGACGCGGCGTGACGGTACCGATTTCGATGGAGCCAAAGCCCATCGCGCCCAGGGCATCAATGCACTCACCATTTTTATCCAGACCCGCCGCGAGACCCAGCGGATTTTTAAAGGTCAGGCCCATGCATTGCACAGGTTTTTCCGGCACGTTTTGACGCACCAGTGCGGCCAGCGGCGTTCCGGTAATACGACGTAACTGCTGGAATGTAAATTCATGAGCGCGCTCAGGATCGAGCTGGAAAAGGGCTTTACGAACGAAGGGGTAGTACATGAACTCTCCTGGATTCCCGGTGTGCAAACCGGGAGGGGATTATGTGCGATCCGGCCCGGAAAGGGAATTGACCTGTGGCAAAAAAAACACCGTTAGACGCAATCGTTTACCTCGCAGCCCCGTTCTTATGCGCTTTTTCGCATTTAAATTGCAGATAAATCATTTAGTGGAATAACCGGGCAGTGTCACACTCCTGAAAATTGTTATGAATGTTAGATAAAAGCAAACAATTAGTTATAAGGAGCATGCATGCGCGTCATAACCCTGGCCGGAAGTCCACGATTCCCCTCTCGCTCCAGCGCACTGCTGGAATATGCCCGTGAAAAGCTCAATGCTCTGGATGTGGAAGTATGCCACTGGAATCTGCATAACTTCGACCCCGAGGATCTGCTCTACGCCCGTTTTGACAGTCCGGCGCTGCAAACGCTGACTGAACAGCTTAAAGGGGCTGATGGCTTAATCGTGGCGACGCCTATCTATAAAGCTTCGTTTTCCGGGGCCCTGAAAACCCTGCTCGATCTGCTGCCTGAACGTGCGCTGGACGGCAAAGTAGTCCTGCCACTGGCAACGGGCGGCACGGTGGCCCATTTACTGGCGGTGGATTATGCCCTCAAGCCGGTACTCAATGCGCTAAAAGCGCAGGAGATCCTCCACGGCGTCTTTGCCGACGACTCGCAGGTTATCGATTATCAACACAAACCTCACTTCACGCCGAATCTGCAAACCCGTCTCGACAGCGCCCTTGAAACCTTCTGGCATGCCCTGCACCGCAGAGATATCCACGCCCCGGCGTTTAACCATTCACAGGGAGTCGCCCATGTTTAAAAGATTAACCCGTCTCGGACTGGCCGGGCTGTTAGCGCTCACCTCGCTGGCCCACGCGGCAGAGACGGCGCCTGAACATTTACGCATCGGCTATCAGAAAGGCAGCGTCAGTATGGTGCTGGCTAAAAGCCATCAGCTTCTGGAAAAACGCTTCCCGAAGACCACATTCTCCTGGATTGAGTTCCCTGCTGGCCCGCAAATGCTGGAAGCCCTGAATGTCGGAAGCATCGACCTCGGCAGCACCGGGGATATTCCGCCAATATTCGCGCAGGCGGTGGGGGCCGACCTGGTTTATGTCGGCGTTGAGCCGGCCAAGCCGAAGGCTGAGGTCATTCTGGTCCCTGAAAATAGCACCATTAAGACGGTCGCCGATCTCAAAGGCCACAAGGTTGCATTCCAGAAAGGCTCAAGCTCACATAACCTGCTGCTGCGGGCCCTGCAGGAGGTCGGGCTTAAATTCACCGACATTCAACCCGTTTATTTGACGCCGGCTGATGCTCGAGCCGCTTTCCAGCAGGGCAATGTCGACGCATGGGCTATCTGGGATCCCTACTACTCCGCAGCTTTACTGCAGGGTGGCGTGCGGGTATTAAAAGATGGCACCACGCTGAAACAAACCGGCTCGTTCTACCTCGCCGCGCGCCCGTATGCGGAAAAGAATGGCGCTTTTATTCAGGATGTCCTCAACACCTTTACTCAGGCGGATGCGCTAACGCAAAGCCAACGTCAGGAAAGCATTACCCTGCTGGCGAAAACCATGGGCTTACCTGAGCCGGTGATCGCGAGCTATCTCGATCACCGTCCACAGACCACCATTACCCCGGTGGACGCACACGTCGCTGCGCTGCAGCAGCAAACCGCAGATCTCTTCTATCAAAATCGCCTTGTTCCAAAACAGGTGAATATTCGCGAACGCATCTGGCAACCCGCAGGCAAAGAAGGAACCAAATCATGAGTCTGAATCTTTTCTGGTTTTTACCCACCCACGGTGATGGACACTATCTTGGCACAGAAGAGGGTTCACGCCCGGTTGACCACGGCTATCTGCAGCAGATTGCGCAGGCAGCCGACCGAATCGGTTTTACCGGCGTACTGATCCCCACAGGACGCTCGTGCGAGGATGCGTGGCTGGTAGCCGCATCGATGATCCCCGTGACCCAACGCCTGAAGTTCCTCGTGGCACTGCGTCCGAGCGTGGTCTCCCCGACCGTCGCGGCGCGCCAGGCGGCAACGCTCGACAGGCTCTCTAACGGCCGGGCCCTGTTTAACCTGGTCACCGGAAGCGATCCGCAGGAGCTGGCGGGTGACGGCGTGTTCCTCGATCACACCGAACGCTATGAAGCGTCCGCCGAGTTCACCCGCGTCTGGCGACGTCTGCTGGAGGGGGAAACCGTCACCTTCGAAGGTAAACATATTCACGTTCGCGACGCCAGGCTCTACTTCCCGCCGGTGCAGCAGCCGCGCCCTCCTCTTTACTTCGGCGGCTCATCAGATGTGGCGCAGGATCTGGCGGCAGAACAGGTTGATCTCTACCTCACCTGGGGTGAGCCGCCCGAGCTGGTCAAAGAGAAAATTGCCCAGGTGCGCGCTAAAGCGGCAGCGCATGGTCGCAAGGTGCGCTTTGGTATTCGCCTGCATGTGATTGTGCGTGAAACCAATGAAGAAGCCTGGCAGGCGGCCGACCGGCTGATCGCGCATCTGGATGATGAGACTATCGCTAAAGCTCAGGCGGCGTTTGCGAAAACCGACTCCGTCGGCCAGCACAGAATGGCGTCATTGCACAACGGTAAGCGCGAGAATCTGGAGATCAGCCCGAACCTGTGGGCGGGCGTCGGCCTGGTGCGCGGCGGTGCGGGTACCGCGCTGGTCGGCGACGGTCCAACGGTGGCTGCGCGGATCAATGAATACGCGGACCTGGGTATCGACAGTTTTATCCTCTCCGGTTATCCGCACCTGGAAGAGGCCTACAAAGTGGGCGAGCTGTTATTCCCGCATCTTGATGTCACCATCCCGGACGTACCGCAGCCCCGCCAGCTCCAGCTTCAGGGCGAAGCCGTGGCTAACGAGTTTATCCCGCGAAGAGCCGCACAAAGTTAAGGAGTTGCCATGACTGCCCCCTCACAAAAATGGTTGCTACGTGCCGCCCCATGGTTTTTACCCGTTGGCATTGTGCTTGTCTGGCAACTCGCGTCCTCTGCCGGCTGGCTGTCGAGCCGTATCCTGCCCTCTCCGGAGGGCGTAATAGAGGCATTCTGGTCGCTGAGCGTCAGCGGCGAACTCTGGCAGCATTTGGCCATCAGCTCATGGCGTGCGGTAATTGGTTTTTCGATTGGCGGAAGCATCGGCCTGGTACTGGGTCTGATCAGCGGGCTTTCTCGCTGGGGCGAGCGGCTGCTCGATACCTCCATTCAGATGCTGCGTAACGTGCCGCATCTGGCGCTGATTCCGCTGGTCATTTTATGGTTTGGTATTGATGAGAGCGCCAAAATTTTTCTCGTCGCGCTGGGTACGCTGTTCCCGATTTACATTAATACCTGGCATGGGATCCGCAACATCGATCGCGGACTGGTCGAAATGGCACGCAGTTACGGCCTGTCCGGTTTTGCCCTCTTTATGCATGTGATCCTGCCGGGCGCCCTGCCCTCCATAATGGTCGGCGTGCGCTTTGCGCTCGGCCTGATGTGGCTGACGCTGATTGTGGCAGAGACCATCTCTGCAAACTCAGGGATTGGCTATCTGGCGATGAACGCCCGCGAATTCCTGCAAACGGACGTGGTGGTGGTGGCCATTATCCTCTATGCCCTGCTCGGCAAACTTGCCGACGTCAGCGCCCAGTGGCTGGAACGCAGCTGGCTGCGCTGGAATCCAGCCTATATTTGACAGGAGGCTAAAGCATGAATACTGCCCGACTGACTCAGGGTACACCGCTGCTCCTTAACGGTGTCACGAAGCGCTATGGCGAAAACACGATTCTCAACGCGCTGGATCTGCATATTCCTGCCGGACAATTTGTCGCCATTGTGGGCCGCAGTGGCGGCGGCAAGAGTACGCTGTTACGCCTTTTAGCCGGGCTAGAATCCCCCAACGGCGGCGAAATTCTGGCAGGCGCGACACCGCTGGCCACTATTCAGGATGATACCCGCATGATGTTTCAGGACGCGCGCCTGCTGCCCTGGAAAACGGTGATTGATAATGTCGGACTGGGCCTCAACGGCAACTGGCGGGATGAAGCCCGCCAGGCGTTGGCCGCCGTAGGGCTGGAAAACCGTGCGGATGAATGGCCTGCTGCGCTCTCCGGCGGGCAGAAGCAACGCGTGGCGCTGGCGCGAGCGCTGATACATCGTCCGGGCTTGCTGCTGTTGGATGAGCCACTCGGCGCGCTCGACGCCCTGACGCGAATCGAAATGCAGGACCTGATTGCCGCGCTCTGGCAAAAGCATGGCTTTACGGTACTTCTGGTGACGCACGACGTGAGCGAAGCCGTCGCGATGGCAGACCGCGTGCTGCTAATAGAAGAAGGGAAAATCGGTCTTGATGTCACGGTCGATATTGCGCGTCCGCGCCGCGTAGGGTCGGCAAGACTGGCAGAGCTGGAGGCGGAAGTGCTGAATCGGGTGATGAAGCGCGGGGTCAGCGAGCGAGCGTTAATGACGGCTCACGGCTGACATCCTCCCTCTCCCACCGGGAGAGGGAGGATGGGTCTTTCGATCAGGCCAGTGCCTTAGCGATCTTCTCGTACAGATCGCCAGACAGGTTTTCCAGCCCTTTCAGCTGCTCAAGCGCAGCACGCATTTTCGCCTGGCGCTGTGCATCATAGCGTTTCAGACGGATCAGCGGCTCAATCAGGCGTGACGCCACCTGTGGGTTACGGCTGTTCAGCTCGGTCAACATTTCCACCATAAACTGATAACCGCTGCCATCTTCCGCATGGAACGCCGCCGGGTTGCTGCTGGCAAACGCGCCAATCAGGGAACGCACGCGGTTTGGGTTGCTCATGGTGAAGGAGCGATGCTTCAGCAGACTGCGTACATTGCTGAGGGCATCGGCCGCCGGGCTGGTGGCCTGCAGGATGAACCACTTGTCCATGACCAGACCATCCTGATGCCACTTGTCATCGTACTCCTGCATCAGCGCATCACGGCATGGCAGTTCGGCGGCAACACTTGCAGCCAGGGCTGCCAGCGCGTCGGTCATGTTGTCTGCTTCGTGATACTGCTTGCTCACCAGCGTGTTTGCCAGCTCGCGCTCACCGAAGGCCAGATAACGCAGGCAGGTGTTACGCAGGGAACGTTTACCGATGTCAGCATGTTCCACACGATAAGCGTCAAGCTTATTAGCGTTGTAGATTGCGAGGAATTCGTCTGCAAGCTCGTTCGCCAGCGTACGGGTCAGCGCTTCACGCACCGCCACAATGGCAATCGGATCGATGATGTCGAACAGTTCGGCGATTTCGCCTGCGGATGGCAACGTCAGAATTTCAGCCGCCAACGCCGGGTCAATCTTCTCATCCAGCAGGACTGCGCGGAATGCATCCGCAACGTGAACCGGCAGCGACAGCGGCTGGCCCTGCTGATGACGATTAACGTTCAGCTTGATGTAGGTCGCCAGCAGGCTTTGCGCCGCATCCCAGCGTGAGAAGTCATTGCGCGCATGGCGCATCAGGAACGTCAGTTGCTGGTCGCTCCACTTATATTCCAGTTTCACGGGCGCAGAGAATTCACACAGCAGCGCGGGAACCGGCTGGAAATAGACGTTATCAAAGATAAAGGTCTGTTCCGCCTGGGTCACGTTCAGAACGTGGTGGACCGGATGGCCGCCCTTCTGCAGCGGGATCACGTTACCCTCGTTGTCATACAGTTCAATACTGAACGGAATGTGCAGCGGGTGTTTTTCTTCCTGCTCTGCTGTTGGCGGCGTGCGCTGGCTGATGGTCAGGGTGTACTGCTCGGTTTCCGGATTGTAGTCGTCTTTGACGGTGACAATCGGCGTCCCGGCCTGGCTGTACCAGCGGCGGAAATGGGAAAGATCGACATTAGACGCATCCTCCATCGCCTGCACAAAATCGTCGCAGGTGGCTGCGCTGCCGTCATGACGCTCGAAGTAGAGCTGCATCCCTTTCTGGAAGTTCTCTTCACCCAGCAGGGTATGGATCATGCGGATAATTTCCGCCCCTTTTTCGTACACCGTCAGGGTGTAGAAGTTATTCATCTCAATGACTTTATCGGGACGGATAGGGTGTGCCATTGGGCTGGCATCTTCCGCAAACTGCAGGCCACGCATGGTGCGCACGTTGTTAATGCGGTTCACCGCACGGGAACCCAGATCGGAACTGAACTCTTGGTCACGGAAGACGGTCAGGCCCTCTTTCAGGCTCAGCTGGAACCAGTCACGGCAGGTGACGCGGTTTCCGGTCCAGTTATGGAAATACTCGTGTCCGATGACGCGTTCAATATCCAGGTAATCTTTATCGGTCGCGGTATCGGTACGTGCCAGCACGTATTTGGAGTTAAAGACGTTAAGACCTTTATTCTCCATCGCGCCCATGTTGAAGAAGTCGACAGCAACGATCATATAGATGTCGAGGTCATACTCGAGGCCAAAGCGCTCTTCATCCCACTTCATGGAGTTGATAAGCGAGGTCATCGCCCATGGCGCGCGGTCCAGGTTGCCGCGGTCGACGAACAACTCCAGCGCGACGTCGCGGCCTGAACGGGTTTTGAACGTATCACGCAGCACGTCGAAATCACCCGCCACCAGCGCAAACAGGTAGCACGGTTTCGGGAACGGATCCTGCCACTGTACCCAGTGGCGACCGTTTTCCAGCTCGCCTTCACCTACGCGGTTGCCGTTGGAAAGCAGGAACGGATAGAGGGTTTTATCGGCGATGATTTTCGTTGTAAATCGTGCCAGCACGTCCGGGCGGTCAAGATACCAGGTAATGTGGCGGAAACCTTCGGCCTCACACTGGGTGCACAGGGCCACGCCAGACTGGTAAAGCCCTTCCAGCGCCGTGTTGGCAGCCGGGCTGATTTCATTCACGATGCGCAGCGTAAAGCGTTCCGGCAGGTTGTCGATAACCAGCTGGTTGCCTTCTATTTTATAGTCAGACCATGCTTGATCATTGATCTGCACGGAGACCAGCGTCAGGTCTTCACCATCCAGACGCAGCGGCACAGCCGTCGCGCTCTGGCGCGTGAGCTGGCTTACCGCCGTGACAACGGTTTTAGTGGCATCCAGGTCAAAAGTCAGATCGATATCGCTAATCAGGTAATCCGGCGCACGGTAGTCGTGGCGGTATTTGGCTTGTGGCTGTTGTGTCATAGAAAACCTTATGCATCGTTTGTCGAATAACGAATCCAGTCTATTCCTGTTGTGTAAAACGCGCTATGCAGAATGTTCATCTTTTCAGGTACAAACACCTTTTTCGCTACATTTGTATAACACGGGGCACAAAATGCCCTCGACCATAAAGAGCGCTTATGTTGTGATCGGGGTTCAATAAATCACTAAACAAGGTATACTCCGGAGTTGTTTATTGTACTAAACGCTCCTGTGAGAGGATGCTACTGCGCACCTATGACTCAATTCGCTTCTCCTGTTCTGCATACATTGCTGGATACCGACGCGTATAAACTGCATATGCAGCAAGCCGTTTTCCACCATTACTATGACGTCCATGTCGCGGCGGAATTCCGCTGCCGTGGTGACGACTTGCTCGGTATCTACGCAGACTCCATTCGTGAACAGGTCGATGCTATGCAGCATCTGACGCTGCAGGACGACGAATATCAGTGGCTCTCTGGCCTGCCCTTCTTTAAAGCTGACTACCTGAACTGGCTGCGCGACTTCCGCTATAAGCCGGAGCAGGTGACCGTGGTCAATGATAACGGCAAGCTGGATATTCGTCTTGAAGGACCGTGGCGTGAAGTGATCATGTGGGAAGTTCCGCTTCTCGCGGTGATCAGTGAACTGGCCCACCGCTACCGTTCGCCGGAAACCGGCGTTGAGCAGGCGGTCGCGTCGCTGGAAAATAAACTGGCCGCATTCTCAACGCTGACCGAAGGGCTCGATATGTCCCGCTTCCGCCTGATGGATTTTGGCACGCGTCGCCGTTTCTCTCGCGAAGTGCAGCAGGCTATTGTGAAGCGTCTGCAGCAGGAGCCGTGGTTCGTGGGCACCAGCAACTACGATCTGGCACGTCGTCTGGATCTGACCCCGATGGGCACCCAGGCGCATGAGTGGTTCCAGGCGCATCAGCAGATAAGCCCGGACCTGGCAAACAGCCAGCGTGCCGCACTGGCCGCGTGGCTGGAAGAGTATCCCAATCAACTGGGCATCGCGCTTACCGACTGTATTACGATGGACGCGTTCCTGCGTGATTTTGGCCCTGAATTTGCCGAACGGTATCAGGGATTACGCCATGATTCCGGGGATCCGGTTGAATGGGGTGAAAAGGCCATTGCCCATTACGAAAAACTGGGCATTGACCCGATGAGCAAGGTGCTGGTCTTCTCTGATAACCTCGATCTGGCGAAAGCGGTCGATCTCTATCGTCATTTCACCTCCAGAATTAACCTGAGCTTTGGGATTGGCACCCGCCTGACCTGCGACATCCCTCAGGTAAAACCTCTGAACATCGTGATAAAACTGGTGGAATGTAACGGTAAGCCGGTAGCGAAGCTCTCCGATAGCCCCGGTAAAACCATCTGCCATGACAAAGCCTTTGTGCGCGCATTACGCAAAGCATTCGATCTGCCGCAGATCAAAAAAGCCAGTTAACTGCTTTCGGGAGCCTTTCAGGCTCCCCTCTCCTCAATTTATTTCTTAATTCTTCTCTTTTGACTGCGAAATCTGCTTGTCTGATGGCGGATGCCAGGTAACATAGATATCCCCCCCAGTAAGGGTGGACAAGTGTTTATTTTTTCCGACTATTAACAGAGAGAATATTATGAGCGTTGTGCCTGTAGCCGACGTACTCCAGGGCCGTGTCGCCGTTGACCAAGAAGTCACCGTGCGCGGATGGGTGCGTACTCGCCGAGATTCTAAAGCTGGCATCTCCTTCCTTGCCGTCTATGACGGTTCCTGCTTTGATCCTGTACAGGCCGTCATTAATAATTCTCTGCCCAATTACAATGATGACGTTCTGCGCCTGACAACGGGTTGTTCCGTTATCGTAACCGGTGTTGTTGTGGCATCACCTGGTCAGGGTCAGAGTTTCGAAATTCAGGCCTCAGCCATTGAAGTCACTGGCTGGGTTGAAGATCCCGACACCTACCCAATGGCGGCAAAACGTCACAGCATCGAATACCTGCGTGAAGTGGCGCACCTGCGTCCACGCACCAACCTGATTGGTGCGGTTGCCCGCGTGCGTCATACGCTGGCGCAGGCGCTGCATCGTTTCTTCGACGAGCAGGGTTATTTCTGGGTGTCTACCCCACTGATCACCGCGTCCGATACGGAAGGCGCGGGTGAAATGTTCCGCGTCTCTACGCTGGACATGGAAAACCTGCCGCGTACGTCAGAAGGTAAAGTGGACTATGACAAAGACTTCTTCGGTAAAGAGGCCTTCCTGACGGTTTCTGGTCAGCTCAACGGTGAAACTTACGCCTGCGCGCTGTCCAAAATCTACACCTTTGGTCCTACCTTCCGTGCAGAAAACTCCAACACCAGCCGTCACCTGGCGGAATTCTGGATGCTGGAGCCTGAAGTGGCGTTCGCAGATCTGGATGATGTCGCGGGTCTGGCAGAAGCGATGCTGAAATATGTCTTCAAAGCGGTGCTGGAAGAGCGTCCTGACGACATGAAATTCTTCGCAGAGCGTGTCGACAGCGATGCAGTCGCACGTCTGGAGCGTTTCGTCTCAGCAGATTTCGCGCAGGTGGACTACACCGACGCGGTGGCCATCCTCGAGAAATGCGGTGAGAAGTTTGAGAACCCGGTTTACTGGGGCGTTGACCTGGCGTCTGAGCACGAGCGTTACCTGGCCGAGAAGCACTTCAAAGCACCGGTTGTGGTGAAAAACTACCCGAAAGACATTAAGGCCTTCTATATGCGCCTTAACGAAGACGGTAAAACCGTTGCGGCGATGGACGTCCTGGCACCGGGCATTGGTGAAATCATCGGTGGTTCTCAGCGTGAAGAGCGTCTTGACGTACTGGACGCACGCATGGAAGAGATGGGCCTTAATCCTGCGGATTACAGCTGGTATCGCGATTTACGCCGTTACGGTACCGTCCCGCATGCCGGTTTTGGTCTGGGCTTTGAGCGTCTGATCGCCTATGTCACCGGTGTTCAGAACGTCCGTGACGTTATTCCATTCCCACGCACACCGCGTAACGCCAGTTTCTAATCGACTGAATAACAAATGGCCAGCAATT
The DNA here is from genome assembly GCF_041360735.1 of Enterobacter sp. RCC_40. Taxonomy (NCBI): domain Bacteria; kingdom Pseudomonadati; phylum Pseudomonadota; class Gammaproteobacteria; order Enterobacterales; family Enterobacteriaceae; genus Enterobacter; species Enterobacter sp. RCC_40. Next base: position 822,226 of record NZ_JBFUPR010000002.1, on the reverse strand, counting down.
GCTGGCCATTATTTTATTCTGCATTGTCAGTTTTCGTCAGCGCAAAGTCAGCATTTTTAAACCACAACCCCGTTACAACCACTACCTGTTACGTTTTGTTTCCACGAAACATCTACGCACAAAAAATAAACCCTATTCTTATTGCGCTTATTGCAATCTGAAGCAATAGCACAAAATTCAACCAGTTTTACAGCCATCCAGAAGTCTTTTTCGGGTCATAAGAAAAAATGAGCCGTTTGGCTTCTGTTTATAGGAATTGCCTTTATCTAAATTAATTATAAGCTTTTCATATAGATATCAAAGTATCTGCCGTTTAATTCGCCAGTGGACGCTGAAATTTGAGGTGGTTCACAAAGTTCCTAAAAATACACATTTGGTTACACATGATTTCTTTTTGTAACTTAATCTTGAGAATTGTAGCACTTTCAGGCTAGCGAAACGGTTCTATGAATGGAAAGATGCCTGTCAGATACATAAAGACACCTAACTCTCATCAATAGTTCCGGAAATATTTATTGACAGAATTTATTGGCGGCAGTGGCGAGTGTCATAAAAAAACCAATGAGGGTAATAAATAATGATGAAGCGCAATATTCTGGCAGTGGTAATCCCTGCCCTGCTGGTAGCCGGTGCAGCTAACGCTGCAGAAATCTATAACAAAAGCGGCAACAAACTGGATCTGTACGGGAAAGTGGTTGGTGAGCACGACTTCGTTACCTCTGGTGACAACACTGACAGCAACGACGCTACCTATGCTCAGATCGGTTTCAAAGGCGAGACTCAAATTAACGACCAACTGACTGGTTTCGGTCAGTGGGAATACCGTGCTCTGGCAAGCCAGGCAGAAAGCAACCAGACTCAGCGTACCCGTCTGGCGTTCGCCGGTCTGAAAGCGGGTGATGCAGGTTCCATCGACTACGGCCGTAACTACGGTATCGTATACGACGTAGAATCTTACACCGATATGGCGCCATCTTTCTCAGGTATGACCTGGGCAAACTACTCTGACAACTTCATGACTGGCCGTAACTCTGGTCTCCTGACTTACCGCAACTCAGACTTCTTCGGTCTGGTTGACGGTCTGAGCCTGGGCCTGCAGTATCAGGGCAAAAACGAGCGTACTGACGTGAGAACCGCTAACGGTGACGGTTTCGGTACCTCTGTAGGTTATGAGTTCGGTGAAGGTTTCGGCCTGATCGGCGCATACAGCAACTCTGACCGTACTGACGGGCAATCCGCAGACGGCAAAGGCGAGAAAGCGGAAGCATGGGCTGTTGGTGCTAAATACGATGCGAACAACATCTACCTGGCAACCACCTATGCTGAAACGCGTAACATGACCCGTGAAGACGACGGTTCTTTCGCAAACAAAACGCAGAACTTCGAAGTTATCGCTCAGTACCAGTTCGACTTCGGTCTGCGCCCATCCGTGTCATACGTGCAGTCTAAAGGTAAAAACCTTGCACAACGTGGCACCTTCGCTGGCGGCGATGCTGACCTGCAGAAATTCGTTGAACTGGGTGCAACTTACTACTTCAACAAAAACTTCAACATCTATGTTGATTACCAGCTGAACCTGATCGACGACACCGACTACTCTCGTAGCGTAGGTATCGTGAACGGTAAAGACGACCAGGTTGCAATGGCTGTGACCTACCAGTTCTAATCAGTACACCACTTTGTTATATGCTTAATGAACAGGGCTTCGGCCCTGTTTTTTTATGTCTGATAGCAAAAAATGGCGACTTTTGAAAAGCCGCACGCTTTTTGTCGCAAACGGTTGGCATTTTGTAAATCTACCGTTAACCTGATAGCGGATTTCACTTCTGTAATCACAATGGAACTTCGTCATGTTTGAGAACATTACCGCCGCTCCTGCCGACCCTATTCTGGGCCTGGCCGATCTGTTTCGTGCCGACGACCGCCCTGGTAAAATCAACCTGGGTATTGGTGTATATAAAGATGAAACCGGCAAAACCCCGGTGCTGACCAGCGTTAAAAAAGCTGAGCAGTATCTGCTGGAAAATGAAACCACCAAAAATTACCTCGGTATTGATGGTATCCCTGAATTTGGTCGTTGCACTCAGGAACTGCTGTTCGGCAAAGGCAGTGCAATTGTGAGCGACAAGCGTGCGCGTACAGCACAGACCCCTGGCGGTACCGGCGCGCTGCGCGTCGCGGCGGATTTCCTTGCGAAAAACACCTCTGTTAAGCGTGTCTGGGTGAGCAACCCAAGCTGGCCAAACCACAAGAGCGTATTCAACTCTGCAGGCCTGGAAGTACGCGAATATGCTTACTACGATGCGGCTAACCACTCTCTGGACTTCGACGGTCTGCTGGCCAGCCTGAACGAGGCTCAGGAGGGTGATGTGGTGCTGTTCCACGGCTGCTGCCACAACCCAACCGGTATTGATCCAACGCTGGAACAGTGGGAACAGCTGGCGAAGCTCTCCGTAGAAAAAGGCTGGCTGCCGCTGTTTGACTTTGCATACCAGGGCTTCGCCCGTGGTCTGGAAGAAGATGCGGAAGGCCTGCGCGCTTTTGCTGCCGTGCATCAGGAACTGATCGTGGCAAGCTCTTACTCCAAGAACTTCGGTCTGTACAATGAGCGTGTCGGTGCCTGTACGCTGGTTGCGGCGAACACTGAAACCGTTGATCGTGCATTCAGCCAGATGAAATCCGTGATCCGCGCTAATTACTCTAACCCGCCTGCACACGGTGCCTCTGTCGTTGCGACTATCCTGAGCAACGATGCACTGCGCGCTATCTGGGAACAAGAGCTGAACGATATGCGTCAGCGTATTCAGCGCATGCGTCTGCTGTTTGTGAACACCCTTGCGGAGAAAGGCGCTGACCGTGACTTCAGCTTTATTATTAAGCAGAACGGTATGTTCTCTTTCAGCGGTCTGACCAAAGAACAGGTTCTGCGTCTGCGTGAAGAGTTTGGCGTCTACGCCGTGGCGTCTGGCCGCGTCAACGTTGCAGGCATGACCCCAGACAATATGGCGCCGCTGTGCGAAGCCATCGTCGCCGTGCTGTAAATTGCACCCATAAAAAAAGCCTGCGTAATGCAGGCTTTTTTTTATTCTGGTTACCAGACAGGCATTTCGTCCTGAAGGAACGGGTTATGGAGTCGTTCATAACCCAGCGTCGACATCGGACCGTGTCCAGGGATAAACGTCACATCATCGCCCAGCGGCAACAACTTCTGTTTAATCGACTGAATCAGCTGTCCGTGGTCGCCACGTGGAAAATCGCTGCGTCCTACGCCACCTTTGAAAATCACATCGCCGGAAATCAGCAGACGGGACTGGTCATCAAAGAAGACAATATGGCCTGGCGTATGCCCAGGACAATGCAACACCTGTAAAGTCACATTCCCTACGTTAACGCGCTCTCCTTCATTTAGCCAGCGATCGGGCGTCAGGGGCAGACACTCATCAAGGCCAAACATGCGGCTCTGGGCTGGTAAACCCTGCAGCCAGAACTCATCTTCTTTTTCCGGACCGATCACAGGCACACCGAAGTGCTGTGCCAGCTCCGCCGCCGCACCAACATGATCAAGATGACCATGCGTCAGTAAAATCTGCATCAGCGTGACACCGCTATCCGCGACTTCCTGCTTGATTTTCTCAGCGTCACCGCCGGGATCGACAAGCGCGGCCAGTTTGGTTTGCTCACACCAGATTAATGAACAATTCTGGGAGAATGCAGTAACCGGAATAATACGATAGTTCATACTGCTCCTGTGTTTCGTTATTACCAGTGCCGGACCGGACCGGTATCAATATGCACAAAGTTGCTACTTGGGTAATATCCTACACCACCTGCGCGCATAGATAACGCAGCTTTGCGAATATTGGCTAACGAAACGCCTTCAATATGGAAATCCATTGCCTGTCCCTTCGTGTGATAGCTTTTTTTCGCTACCCCACGGCTGTGGGCGCGCAGTTCATTATTGGTATCAACAGAGCGATAACCAGAAATAAGTTGCACTGGCTTGCTGGTACCCAGCAGGCCCTGAAGGCGGAATAACTGATCAAACAGTCCTGGGTCGATGGCTTTTATTTTATTCGCGCGGAAATCACGGAAAAAATGGTTAAGTCTTGCTAATTCATCCTGAATATAGCCTCTGCCATCGAAGAACTCCGCTTTTAACGACTCACCGGTGTGGAGATTGTTGAGCGTTAAAACTCGCGGACGAGGTGTCGAGAGGGTGGCAAATGCTGGCGTCGGCAAGATGGCCGCTGCGCCGAGCGCAACCCCACCTAACGCCAGCAGTTTGCGGCGATTAGCGTCAAATTTGTCCATGATAATCAGGTCTACAGGTCAATGTTTATCGTAAATATGCTTAGCGCACGAAGGGCACCTTAACTGGCAAAGCCGACTACGTCAAGGCACCCCACCCCAGTAAATACGCGGCCTCCAGCCATATAGCCCCGTATTCACCATTACTTACGACAACCTATTTTCCCGAACTGCTTCATTTACCTGATTAATTGTTCAGCTTTTGGCAAAATTTGTGCGCCGGATCGCGCCGTGAGATCATAATTGTAAATATCTGTACGATACTGCGTCCGCCCGTCCTCACCCACAAACGCCGTCAGATAATAAAGATTGACCGGAATATTATGGCGAATATTAACGTAACGCGTATCCCCCTGCTTCAGGGCGTCAGAGATGCGCGTATCGTTCCAGCCTGCATCCTGCAACAGCATATTAGCCAGCTCCGAGGCTTTATTGACACGCACACAGCCTGAGCTCAGCGCGCGGGTATCTTTCTGGAACAGATTGTGGTTCGGCGTATCGTGCAGATAGATAGCATCTGAACTCGGCATATTGAACTTGTAGCGTCCGAGCGAGTTATGTGCACCGGGTGCCTGCTGGAACCGGAATGGCAGATTAGACGCGGTAATGGTTGACCAGTCGACCATATAGGGGTCTATCGCCTCTTTGCTGTTCCAGCCGCGCATCACCGTATAGCCATGGCGTTCCAGGTAACCCGGATCGTTCCAGACCTTGGGCAGAATGTCTTTACGTGCCAGCGTCGGCGGTACGTTCCACGGCGGGTTAACCACCACGTTGTTCAGTGCACTGCTCATCATAGGCGTTTTGCGATCGGGACGTCCCACAATCACGCGTGACGCCAGCACTTCACTGCCGTTCTGGTAATAGACCAGCGAATACGCCGGAATATTCACCATGATGCCGGTAGAGAGGGTCCCTGGCAGCAAGCGTAAACGCTGGATATTGAGCGCCAGCACCCCTGCCCGCTGCGCAGGTGAGACGTTCAGCCAGTCGCGCGTTGACTGGCCAATCACGCCATCAGCACCCAGCCCCTGAGCAGCCTGAAACTGCTTAACCGCTGCAACCAGCTCCCGATCGTAGGCCGCGGGCTTATCACTCAGAACGGCGGCTTTTTTCTCTTTCACCGGGGCTGACGGGCTGACAACGACGCTTTGCGCATCGTCACCCGGCAGGGCAATTTTAGGCCCGCTATCCAGAATACCGGAGCGTTTGAGGATCTCGCGCAGGGCAGGCACATCGCTGCTCCACTGTCCAGGACGCAGCGTCGCGGTACCACGCATCTGCGGCCATGGACGTGAATCCCCGACCAGTTCCAGAAGCGACTGATGCATGGTCGCGTATTGCGGATGTGCCGGCGCGAGGCTCGCAATAAAGCGCGGCAGATCGCCACTATCCAGCGCCAGTTGCCACTGGTTAATTACCGACAGTGCCGGAGTCGCCAGCTTGTAAGGCTTATCGCTGTACAACCAACGGTTACCATTGACCGGAATACCGGCCACAAACTGGAGATACCCCATCATGGCATCGGAAAGCACCACGTCCCGCGCCTGCCCGGTGACAGCAGGATCGGTTAAGAGCTCAACCCATTTTGTGAACTGCGGCTGGAACCCTGCAATGGCGACTTCTGCCAGCTGTTGCTGGAAGGCGCGCACGGCATCACGGTTTTCCCACATGGGTTTCATGTCACGCGCCGCATAGAGCAGCGTGAGCTGGCTGGTATAGACAGGCGTGTAGCCTGCTGGCAGCCCAGACAGCAGCTGCTGGCGAAGCGATTCCGCGTCGATGCCTTCTGGCAACGGTTTAATACCGGCCATGATGGCCGTCGCAGGAGACTGCTCCAGCGGTTGAGACAGCGACGTTGGCTGTGTGCCAGTCGTTGCTGTGCTGTCAGTCGGCACAATTTCAGGCTCGTCGGCCTGAGCGGTTAACAGTGGAGCAAACGTCACTGCCAGGCATAAACTTAGCGCAGACAGCTGACGACCACATTTTTTCTTTAGCAACATCCCTTGCCCCCTGTTTTCACGACATGCCCATCACGTTGGGGCTTTCTTTTATTATAGGGTGACGGCAAACCTGTTGCCTTACCTTATGTAAAGAAGTTTAAAGATAACGCAGCCTTAAACACAAGTTAAGCGAAAAAAAAGCGGCGCTGGTGCGCCGCTCACGGTTAGAAAACGCCTCAGGACGCGTCTGCCGTTGTTTCCGGTAAGGATTCTGGCGGCTGTGGGGCAAAACCGCGTAACCCGACCACGTGAACGTGTTCGGTATTCTGAAATACCTTACGCACCAGTTTATACGTGGTGCCTTTCTCAGGACTGATGTTCTCCGGCGCTGCGATAATGAGCTGCATATCAAGACGCTCACAGAGTTCAAACAGCGTGGCAATTGAGCGGGCGTCAAGGCGCGCCGCTTCATCCAGGAACAGCAGTCGACATGGGGAGATATCTTTGCCGCGCAGACGACGCGCTTCATCTTCCCAGCTCTGGACCACCATCACCAGAATCGACATCCCGGTACCGATAGCTTCACCGGTAGAGAGTGCACCGGACTCCGCACGGAGCCAGCCGTCTGAACCACGGTTAACCTCCACTTCCATTTCCAGGTAGTTACGGTAATCCAGGAGCTCTTCACCAATGGTTTGTGGCGTGCGTTGCCCCATGTCAATCTGCGGATTAAGGCGCTGATACAGTTTCGCCAGCGCTTCGGAGAAGGTAAGACGGTTGCTGTTGAACAGATCCTGATGCTGTTCATGCTGTTCAGACAACACTTCCAGCAGCGTCGAGTGCGCTTCACGCACGTTCACGTTCAGACGCACGCTGTTCACCTGACCAAACGATACGCTCTGCAAGCCCTGGTTCAGCTGGCGAATTCGGTTCTGCTCGCGCTGGATGGTTTTACGGATGATATTCGCCACGCTGCGGGAACTGATAGCCAGCTTCTGCTCGCGGGAGGTCAACTCTTCCGTCAGGCGGCCCAGTTCGATTTCCATCTGCTCAATGGCTTCGACCGGATCGTCGGTACGAATGATGTCCTGACGAATACGCTCACGCAGGTGCTGATAAACGGCTACGAAGAACTGGATCTTACGCTCAGGGCGTTTCGGATCTTCGGACATACGCAGCACATCGCGCAGGTGTTCGTTATCCGCCACCGCCAGACGCAAGGCACCCAGCGCCTTATCCGACATAGAGCGCAGTTCATCCGCAGAGAGATAGGCCAGCTCGCGACGATGCAGACGGCGTTCAACGTTATTGTCTTTCACCATCCGCATGACGGCGCACCAGCCCGCCTTCGCGGTCACGACCTGCTCACGCATTTCGTGATAATCGCGCTCCAGCTTGCGCAGGCGACGAGTCAGGTTATCCATTTCCGCTTCACAGAAGGTCAGCGCTTTTTCCAGCTGATTACGACGTGCGCGGTTATTACTGAGCTGCGCATGCAGTTCATCACGGCGGATACGCGCCCGCTCTTCTGCTCCGCTGTCAGCACGGACGCCAATGTCCTGCAACTCTTTTTGAAGATCGTTTAACAGCTCTTTCTTGGTGTCGAAGGAGCTTTTCAGCGAGGCCAGGACCTGATTGTACTGGTTCAGCTGTGCCGAGTGGCTACGCATCGCATCACGGGCGCGAGTACGTTCCGCTTCAGCCTGTTCAAGGCGCTGACGCAGCTTCTCATTGAGATCGCTGTTACCGCTCAGCATCTCCGCGGAATCGGAGTAGCCGAAGTGAGCCCGGCGCTGCACCACTTCCGTCAGGGCAAACGCCTGCTGGCGCGCTTCGCGCTGCACCTGCTGCGACCAGGCGTAATCTTCTTTTAACTGCTCGAACTGCTCCGGATCGCTCTGCAACACGGAGACCATTGGTTCGAGCTTCGCCAGCTGATTACCGTACTGCTGAACAAAACGTGCCGCTTCCTGAGCTTCATCCAGACGTTCCTGAATCTCATCCACGCGGTCAGCCAGCGTGTCATCTGCCAGCAGATTCAGGCGAGGCAGGATGCGGTTAAGGGCCGCAACGCCTTCTTTCGCCTGTTCGAACTGAACGCGGCTTTGCTGGTTGTCATTTTCATGGTTTGAGATCGCACGCTCAAGCTCGCCGCGACGAGTGTTGAGCTTGCGAATTTCGGCTTCCGGGTCAGCTTCAAACGCCACGCCCAGATGGCTGCCGATAAAGCGGCTGAACGCCTGATGAAGACGCTGGGTTTTCTGCACGTCAAACGACAGGGTCGCAAAACGTTCAGACAGCGTCTCACGCTCGGCGTGCAGACTTTCAATCCGGTTTTCACGCGCTGCGCGACCAAACAGCGGAAGCTCAGGGAAGCGAGAATAACGCCACTGACGATCGGCGATTTTGACGACAACCGCTTTTTCCAGCTCATCGACGCTGAATACGCTGTCATCGAACGACTGCGGGTCCCCTTCGATTAAATAGAGGTCTTCCGGGCAATCTTCCAGTCCTGCCAGCTGGTCAGCAATCAGCGACAGATCCGGGACCACAATCGCATTACGTGATGGGCCATACAGGGCTGAGAAGTACGGCGCATCGTCCAGACCGACATCGTCATAGATTTCGGACAACAGCACGCCGCCAAAACGTTCAGCCAGGGCGTTCAGACGTGAGTCTTCCGAACCACCAGGCTGGCTTAAACGCTCAATCTCTTCATCGATCTCACGTTTACGGGCGCCGACTTCATCGCGCTCAACAATCGCCTCGCGCTCGCGCTCCAGCAGCTGTTGCAGATATTCGGTCACATCCTGGCTGGACTCAAACTGTTCGCCGCACTGTTCACTGAGCTGATTCAGGCTGCTTTGGGCAGCCAGCCAGACTGGTGCACGCTGCAGCAGCACCTTAGAACGGGACTGCAGCTGTTCCATCTCCTGGCGCAGCGTCATGCGCTGTTCACTGGCGTTGGATACGGAATCGGAAAGCGCAGCAATACGCGCTTCGAGCTCCTGATGCAGAGCTTCAAGATCGTCGAAATCGTAATTTTTGCCCTGGCGCTTACAGAACTCCGCCAACATACGCTCGGCTTCCTGCTGTTCGCGAAGACGCTGTTCCAGTTCGTTCAGGCGCATACGCAGCGGCTGAACCTGCTCGGCCAGATGGCGCTGGTTCACACCGTCGCGCAGCAGTTCACGGGCAACTTCCCACGCTTCGTTACGCGCAAGCGGGCCGTTAATTGCCACAACCAGCTGGTACGCTTGCTCAAACTGACTGTGCGCCGTTTGCGCGACGCTCATCTTCTGTTCAAGCGAGAGCAGTTTCTCGGTCGCTTCCTGCTCTTTGGCCTGGAAGGTATCCAGCCACTGGTCAGCGCTTTCCGGGGTGAGGTCAGGCAGATGACACAGCTCTTTTGCACGCTGTAACGCCTGAAGTGCCTGGGTATACTGAATTGCACGCGTCTGCTGCACGTCCAGCGCCTGCTGGTAATCGGCCAGCTGATTTTTCAGCTCATCCACTTCCAGCTCGGCGGCCTCGGCACGTGCTTCGTTCTCTTCCTGCATGTCGGCAGCTTCCGCCACCACTTCATTTTGCTCTTCGAGACGAATTTGCAGCTCATCGAGATCCGCTTCGTAGCGCTCGATCTTCTCCTGCTGACGCAGGGCGGTCTGCACCAGGTTCAGGTGATCGCTGGCAGCCTGGTAATCGGCTTCCAGATCGCCTTCGGCACCGTTGTGCTCGCCCAGTTCACGCGCCATTTCGACGTGCTTATACTGCTCAGCCACCAGCTGTTTACGGGAGGTAAACAGCTCGCGGCGGTACTCTAACGCCTGATCGAGATGGACACGACGTTCATTGGCGTGACGCATATAGTCCGCCGCCACGTAGTTGGTGGCCTCGCTAATCAGGTGCTTAAACAGGTCACGGTCAGACTGCGTCACGCGAATGGCTTCGAGCGTCATGCGGTTTTCACGCAGCGCAGCTTCCATATCCTGGAAGGCCTTACGCACGCCGCTGTTTTCCGGTAACAGGTAGTCGCGCAGGGAGCGGGTAATGGCGCTGGAGATACCACCGTACAGCGATGCTTCGATCAAACGGTAGTATTTGCTACGGTCAGACGCGCTGCGCAGACGACGCGCCACAACGCCCAGATCGAACATCAGGGAGTGGTAATCCGTAATGGAGTTGAACTGCTTGAACTGCACGCCTTCGATGGTTTCGAGCTTATCTTTCAGCTCCTGCAGCGTCAGCACGCGCGCCTGGCGCTCATTCAGGGTTTCCGTCAGCAGCGCTGTGGGCTGCATGGAGGTTGGCAAACCCTGGATGGCAAACGGTTTAATGTCCACTTTACGGTCACGGCCTGCGACCTGCTGCAGACGTACCCCCACCACCACACGCTGATGTCGGGAGTTAATCACGTCCAGAACCGAATAACAGACGCCTGCTTTGAGCTTACCGTGCAGGCCTTTATCGCGAGAGCCGCTGGTCGCCCCCGCTTCGGTGGTGTTACGGAAATGGAGCAGCGTCAGATCGGGGATCAGTGCCGTAACAAACGCCGCCATGGTGGTGGATTTACCCGCACCGTTACCACCGGAGAGCGTCGTAACCAGCTCATCCAGATCGAACGTCCGGGCAAAGAAGCCGTTCCAGTTAATCAGCGTTAGTGAGCGAAATTTACCGCGTTCAATCATTACTCTTCCTCCCCGCTATCCGGCAGATTCTCTTCATGCTCATCATCGAGCTGCAAATGGTTTTCCACCGGCATCGCTTCACCGTCGCGGATCATGCGAAGCTGCGCTTCACGCGCATCGTCGCCCGCACGCACATCGGCGCCGAAGCGGAAGACAGATTCCGTGATGCGGAATTTGCTGCTGTCATGGCCCATAAACCAGACCATGCCCAGACGACGCAGACGGTTAAGGGAAGAGCGAACTTTTTCCTGCAATTTCTGGCGGTCAAGATCCGAGCCCGTGGAGCGGTTGTTCACCAGCTTGAGCAGCTTGCTCTCATCCGCCAACGCCAGCAGCTCGTCGTAAAGCTCCTGCTGGGTGAAGATGCCTTCATTTGCCAGACGCTCCGGGCTGAGATAGAGGTAGCAAAGAATTTTGCCGACCATCATATCCAGCTCAGAGAGCACGGAACGCGGAATCAGGGTTGTGGAACGTGGACGCAGGTAGAAAAACCCTTCCGGTGCGCGGATAAGCTCCACGTTATAGCGGGCGTAAAACTCCTCCAGGTACTCCTGGAAGTCCATCAAAAAGGCGTGATTGTCCAGCTCGTCTAAGCCAATGTGACGACCGGCACGCAGTTGGCTGTCCAGCGCCGGAAACAACGGATTCGCCAGCGCCTGTGCCAGCTTAACTGGCATCACTTGTTCAATATTTGTCAATGACATGCGCCTGTACCTTGGCTCCGTAATCGTTAATCGGCTGCCACTTCGGCGGCAGCCCGGTGAAATCTGCTTGCGCGACGCCCAGACGCACGGCCTGGTCTACCACGATGCGGGCGATGTCGAAGTGGCGCGCGCGAGGATATTGCGCCAGATAGTCGCGCACCACGAGCCCAAGATCCAGCGGCACTTGTCTGGTTTTGTAGACAGCGAGCTGTTTTTCGATCATCGCCGCAAGTTGCTCACGAATTTCGTTGAACTCTTCATATTCCAGATCCGGTGGCAGTTCACCGGTCACTTCTTCATCGCGCAGGGCCATCTCTTCGTCGCGCATATCCAGCAGACGATCGGCACTGGCGTAAGTCAGCGCCCATGGCGCATCGAAATAGGTCTGTACCGACTGGCGCAGACGCTGAGCAAAGACGCGGTTTTTATCCATATCGATCGCGGTACGGATAAATTTATGCACGTGACGGTCATAACCGATCCACAGGTCAATCGACTGCTGACCCCAACTGATAATACGATCGAGTTTGCTCTGCAGATCGAACACCAGACGGTCAATAAAATGCAGATCGTCATGGGCCATGGTCGCATCCTGGATGCGCAGCAGGTTCGCCTGAAGCTTATCCCCTGCGGCTTCCAGCGTATCCTGCAGTTCACGCAGCGTACCCGAGGTTTCCGACAGCAACATTTCACAGCTGGAGATGGCCGCACGCCAGTCTTTATTCAGCAACTGCGCGATATCGTCTTTTACCTGTTGCTGCTGTTCATCCATCAGACGCTGGGTCAGATCGATGCTGTCGAAAATCTCTGCCACCGAATATTTCAGCGGCGCATAGACGTTACGGTGCCAGTGGAATTCGTCACCGTTTTCATCCGCTGCATCGGCGGCGCGCTTAAGCTCACCCGCCACAATCGAGAGCTGCATGGAAAGACGCAGCGTGGAAAATTCACGCTGGCGGATGTAGTAATCGGTGATGCCGATACCCAGTGGCGTCAGACGATAGATGGCGTTTCCTTCCGCCTGCTCGCTGGTAAAGCGGTTCAGCAGACGTTGACGCACCATATCGTTGATTGCGTTGTTGGCACGCACGCTAATGGTTTCGCTGGTTTGCTCAAACGCATCACTGACATGGCGGAACGCATCCACCAGTTCACCCTCGCTCATTTCGCCATCCAGCCGTTCGCCGTTCAGCGTGGCAACCGCCAGCAGGAAAGAGAGTCTGTCTACCGGCAGCGAGATGGAGAAATCGTTTTTCCTGGCCCAGGCAACCAGTTCGGGGACTGTCTGGGAAAATTCACTCATAGGTTATCCTTGCATCTGCGGCTTGTGCGCGGTGACGTGAATATAGCGGCCAAGACTGACAAAAGGTTCCTGACGGCAATACCGCGTTTCTAATTCTGTTAAGGTGTCAAAACAGTCACGCTGTTTGTGTTTTTCACGCAGATAATCATGAAACACCCTGACGCCCGTTTTCCCGGTTATCTGCCAGCCAATCTCTTCCAGCCAGCCATACACCTGCTGCGGATCGCGCGGATAATCAGGGGAAAGCGTGCGTTTTTTCTTTTTTGGCATCCCGACCTGAACATAGTCGAAGTTACCCGCAACCATGTTGTGCATCAGGAAGCCGTTAGCATTGTAGAACATCAGTGACAGCGTACCGCCCGGGCGCAACATCGACCACAGGGTGCGTAACACGCTTTGCGGATCCGCAACCCACTCCAGCACTGCATGAAACAATATCAGATCAACCTGGGTTTCCAAATGCTGTGCGATGTCCTGAGCGGCGCATTGTATAAAATGCATGTTGTCGCTCACACCTTTCTCTTCTGCGGCACGCGTCGCACGCGCGATCATCTCAGCAGAAAGATCGCAAAGCGTTACGTGATGACCGCGCTGGGCCATTTTAATAGCCGTCTGCCCTTCACCGCCGCCAGCGTCCAGCACGCGCAACGTTTGCCCCTCAAACGAGGCCAGGATGTTGTCCAGATCCTGCCAGAGGATCGTCTGACGCAACTGCCCTTTCGTGGTGCCATAAATGTTGCGCGAAAACTTTTCCGCGATGTCATCAAAATTGCGATCCCGCATTGGGAGAGTTCCACTCGCTAACTGCAAAACCGCTATTTTGTCACACCCGCGCGGAGAATGAACCTCTCTGGTGTAATATCACGAGTAATCACCTGCTATATGGTTAAAAAAGGAACCAAAAAGGATGCTTTTTACCCTGAAGAAATACATTGGGGGGATGATGCTTCCCCTTCCACTGCTGCTTATCATCATTGCGCTGGGGCTGGCGCTGGTGTGGTTTAGTCGCTTTCAGAAGAGTGGCAAAACGCTTATTACCGTCGGCTGGCTGGTCCTCCTGCTGCTGAGTCTGCAACCGGTCGCGGATAGCCTGTTACGCCCTGTCGAAAACAGGTACCCGACATGGCAGGGTCATCAGGAGGTAAAGTATATCGTGGTGCTGGGTGGGGGTTACACCTGGGATCCGAACTGGGCGCCCAGTTCAAACCTGATTAACAACAGCCTGCCTCGACTGAACGAAGGCATTCGCCTGTGGCTGGCGAATCCGGGATCGAAAATGATCTTTACCGGTGCGGCGGCAAAAACAAACCCGGTCAGCACGGCCGAAGCCGGAGCCAGAGTGGCTGAATCGCTGGGTGTACCGCGTTCCGCTATCATCACGCTGGACAGCCCAAAAGACACTGAAGAAGAAGCTGCCGCCGTGAAGCAGGCGATTGGCGATGCCCCGTTCCTGCTGGTTACGTCCGCCTCGCACCTGCCGCGGGCGATGATTTTCTTCGAAAGAGTTGGCCTGCATCCCCTCCCCGCGCCGGCTAACCAGATGGCCATCGACGCGCCGCTTAACCCGTGGGAACGGGCGATCCCGTCCCCGGTGTGGCTGATGCACAGCGATCGTGTCGGTTACGAAACGCTTGGACGCCTCTGGCAATGGCTAAAAGGCGCGTCAGGCGAGCCAGGGCAGGAGTGATTTCGTGGCGAGATCGAAGTTGGCGCGATTAAAACGGCCAGTATTGACCAGTTGCGCCACTTCATCCCAGAGCAGATAGAGCCAGCGGCGCCAGAGAAACGCTTCTGCAACCGGCGCCCGCTGGAGATAATGCCAGAGTAACCCCTCTGCGGCCCCGCTGTCGCTGAGCCTGAACAACTCGTACTCGCGCGGTGCCCAGAGCATGATCCCCGGCCCTACCATTGCCAGAAGCTGGTCGCTGCGAGGGTCTTTCAGCATACTGCGCAGGGTAAAATTGCCGTGAACCAGCACGCAGTTGTCGTTAAAGCCGTCAAACAGCGCGGGCAAACACTCCCGGGTGCGGAACAAAATACGTTTGTCCTGCATGGTCAAACCGGTGTTATTAAACTGGTTAAGGGTGCCCCACAACACTTCGACCCGCTGGCGGTACCACAGTGGCCACAGGTTTTCCTGGGTGCTGTCTACCGGCCCGACGAGCCCACCGCTGTCTTGTCTGTGCCAGCCCAGCAGCGCCTCGACAATCTGATCTTTCAGCTGTTCCCAGCGTTCCGGTGAACGAGCAGGCGCTTCCACAGGCACGCCACGTAACCGCTCAATCAGCAGGACATCAGGGCCGGGGTGTTCTTCATGCGTCATCACGCCATACACCGTCGGCATGCGGACGGTCCCTTGTCGCGCAAGCATCGACATTTTCCAGGCCAGCTGCCTTGCAACGCCCGGCGAGGTAAAACTTCGGGCCATCAGCGGCATTGGGTTTCCCTGGCTGTCATATAACGACCAGAGTGCGGTATCTGCTTTTTCGTTCACACACTCAACCCTGCTTAACTTCTCACCCAGCAGATGGCTCAGTTCAGCACGCAGCTGTTCCATATGAGATTACCCCCATTAAGACTACTGCTTTTATAATGAGCGCGCGGATAGAAGATGTCACCCGACAGAGATCAATTATGGAAAAGAAAGGGAAAATAACCGGGAGAGAACATCCCCCCGTAAGGAGGGATGCGGGCGCTATTAACGCAATTCGGCGCGGACGCGCTCAAGATCTTCCGGGGTGTCAACACCCGTACCTGGCACTTCCTGCGCAACGGCAACGTGGATTTTTTCCCCGTACCAGAGCACGCGGAGCTGCTCCAGCATTTCGATATGCTCCAGCGGGCTGGGTGCCCAGGTGACATAACGACGAATAAAGCCAGCGCGGTAGCCGTAGATCCCCAGATGACGCAGGAATGAATCACCAATGGTCTCTTTTGAAACCGCAAAACGGTCACGATCCCAGGGAATAGTGGCGCGAGAGAAGTAGAGCGCATAGCCCTCGGCATCCATCACCACTTTCACCGCGTTCGGATTAAACGCCTCTTCAGCGTGGAGCACAGGTACCGCGAGCGTAGCCATACCGACCTGGCGCTGCGCCAGGTTTTCCGCCACCTGGCGAATAATGACCGCCGGGATCATCGGCTCGTCGCCCTGCACGTTAACGATGACCGTATCATCATTAAAACCGCATTTCTCAACCACTTCTGCCAGCCGCTCTGTGCCGGACTGGTGATCGGCGCGGGTCATGCACACTTCTCCACCAGCCGCCTCAACCGCACGGGCAACGTCCGGATGATCGGTTGCCACGATAACGCGCTCAGCACCGGACTCACGCGCACGTTCAAGGACATGCACAATCATCGGTTTGCCGTTGATATCCACCAGCGGTTTACCCGGCAGACGGGTTGATGCATAACGCGCAGGAATAATGACAACAAAACTCATGGTTTGCTCTCTTCTGCCACCAGGGAGCGGGCTTCGTTTTCCAGCAATACCGGAATACCGTCGCGCAGCGGGAATGCCAGACTGTCCAGCTTGCAAATCAGCTCTTGTTTGTCCTGGCTGTAGTAAAGTTTGCCGTTGCACACCGGGCAGGCAATAATTTCAAGTAAACGGTGATCCATAGTTCCTCCGTATGGGTAATCGCTAAAGCTTAACACATTCCTTTTTCAGGGAGTGTCTGTTTCCCAGCCACGTCGACAGGTGCTAAACAACCCGTCAGGCACCCGACCCAGCGCCACGTCGTGGGCCCCCTGCCAGCGTGCGAATTCGCTAATGGCGGAGGTTAATCCTTTTTCCAGCGCCGCTGTGGTCTTGATCCCCTCTTCAAGATAGAGCGCGATAATCTCCAGCGTGCCGGTTTTGCGGTGCATTTTGGCGTCCATTCGACCGACCAGTTGCCCTTTGTGCAGCAGAGGCAACACAAAGTAGCCGTACTGACGCTTTGGCGCGGGGGTGTAACACTCAAGCCGATAGCTGAAATTAAACAGCTGTTCGGCCCGTTTTCTGTCCCACACGACCGGATCGAAAGGCGATAACACCGCGCTGTGGGTTGCCTGAAGCTTACTTTCCAGAGCCTGGGGTAAAAGCGGGAGGAGATCCGAATGCAGCCACATGTCCCCGAGGGTTTCTACCGTGACGGGGATAACACGATGTTCACGCTGCCACATTTCCAGCAGCGGTTTCAGGGCCGGCTGGCGAAGGCGATAGTAATCCGCCAGCCACTGCGGCCGGAAAATGCCCAGACTGCGGGCGCTGTTTTCCAGCATTATGGCTTCCGCTGCCTCCTGGGTGAGTAAGTCACGCTCATCGTCCCAGTGGGGCATCACGCGGTGCGTCAGGTCATACACGCGCTGAAAATTACGCCGTTCAATCACCATGACTTTGCCGGACGTAAACAGTCCTTCAAGGTGGCGTTTGTGCGGCTTCCACTCCCACCAGCCGCTGGTCCCTTTTCTCGGATGTTCAAAATCGGCGGAACGTACAGGGCCGTTTTGCTGAATATGCTCGATAAGCTGTGCTATTTCAGTCGCGTGCTCCTGCATCCATTCCTGTCGGTATTTCCAGCCCATCTTTTCGGGGGCCAGCATGCGATGGCGAACCAGGGCAAAATCGCTGCGCGGCAGGAAACAGGCCTCGTGCGCCCAGTACTCCATTAAGTCCCCCTTACTGAGCGCGTCATCCAGCCACTGAGGCGGATAATTCCCCAGCCGACTAAACAGCACAAGGTAAGGGCTACGGGCCACGATATTAATGGTGTCAATTTGAAGGAGCGACATGCGCTGAACGGTAGAGAGAATATCGGCGGGCTGCGCGCGGCGGCGGGGCTTTTTGAGTAGCCCCTGTGCGGCAAGGTGCAAATGACGTGCGGCTGAAAGCGAGAGTTGCGGTAAAGACATGCGTTTTCCTGTCAGTCAAAGCGCCACCAGAACCGCGTAAGCCATTACTGCACTAACGCAATCAGTTCCTTGAGCAATTGTTCCGGTTGCTCACCGCTGAGTTCAGCGTCAACCGGCAGATACCACCAGTTATCCTTCGCAAAGGCACGGCATTTCACCGCATCTTTTTCAGTCATGATTAGCGTCTGCCCCGGCGCTGTCAGGGCCGCGACCTGATCTGGCACCAGCGCCTGATGATCGGCCAGCGGAACGCGTTTTTCAAGCCGGGCACCACACTGTTCCAGCGTCGCGAAGAAACGCGGAGGATGACCGATACCCGCCATGGCCACCAGCGCGGGTAACAACGAGACAGCACGGCGCTCTCCGGTCAACAGATTCACCGCCATTCCCGGCCTGAGATGCATAGGGATCTCATCCGGTTTGGCCTCTCCACCGTTAACAATCACCGCATCAACGGACCTGAGACGCGAAGCGCGTTCGCGCATTGGTCCGGCGGGTAGCCACCAGCCGTTACCGAACCGGCGAACCCCGTCAATGACCACAATCTCTTTATCACGCGCCAGCGCGTAATGCTGCAGACCATCGTCAGTAATAATAATGTCTACCGCATGTTCGGCAAGAAGTGCCTGAACGGCATCACTGCGTACCGGGGAAACCGCAACAGGTGCACCTGTACGCTGGTAAATCAATACTGGCTCATCACCCGCTTCAGCGGTCGTAGTTTCCGCCGTCAGCAACAGGGGATACTGCGCCGCGTTTCCGCCATACCCACGCGATACCACGCCTGGGCGTATACCGCGATTTTGCAGTTGCTCCACCAGCCAGATCACCACCGGTGTTTTACCGTTGCCGCCAGCCGTCAGGTTACCCACCACGACAACCGGCACCGGCGCGCGCCATGCTTGCTTTAACCCCAGGCGGTAAAGCAGACGAATGACGCCGCTCACCAGGCCATAAAGCCAGGAAAGCGGCAGAAGCAGCAGCCACAGCGGTGATTCACCGGACCAGATGCGTGCAATCATTCGCCGAATTGCATCTTATGCAGTTGGGCGTAAACGCCGCGGTGCGCCAGCAAATCAGAGTGGCTTCCGCGTTCGACAATCACGCCATCTTCAACAACGACGATTTCGTCAGCCTGCTCGATAGTCGACAGACGGTGCGCAATCACCAGCGACGTACGGTTCTTTTGCAGCTCATCCAGCGCAGACTGAATGGCACGTTCAGATTCCGTATCCAGCGCAGAGGTTGCTTCATCCAGAATCAGAATCGGGCTATCACGCAACAGCGCACGAGCAATGGCGATACGCTGGCGCTGGCCACCGGAGAGCAGTACACCGTTCTCACCGATAATGGTATCCAGACCGTTATCCATCTTGTTGATAAAGTCCATCGCATAGGCCATACGAGCCGCCTTTTCAATCTCCGCACGGCTGTACTCTTCTGTACGCGCATAGGCAATGTTGTTTGCCACAGTATCGTTGAAGAGATGCACATTCTGGGAGACCAGCGCCACCTGGTTACGCAGGGACTGCAGGGTATACTCCCGCAGGTCATGGCCATCCAACAGGATTTCACCCTCGTCGATATCATAGAAACGGGTGATCAGGCTGGCGATGGTGGATTTACCTGAGCCAGAGCGGCCTACCAGCGCAACGGTTTTACCCGCGGGAATGGACAGGTTGATATTACGCAAAGCCGGCGTTTCGCGGCCAGGATAGGTGAAAGTCACATTGCGGAATTCAACATCGCCGTGGGCGCGTTCAATCTCGCGTTTACCTTCATCTTTCTCCTGTTCGGTATCCAGAATGCTGAACAGGGTCTGGCAGGCAGCCATCCCGCGCTGGAACTGAGCGTTGACGTTCGTCAGTGATTTCAGCGGACGCATCAGGGCAATCATCGATGAGAAGACCACGGTGATGGTACCTGCCGTCAGCGTCTCCATCACGCTCGGGAAGCTGGCCGCATACAGAACAAAGGCCAGCGCCAGAGAAGCGATCAGCTGAATGATAGGGTCAGAAATTGAAGAGGCCGAAACCATTTTCATCCCCTGCAGACGCATTTTGTTGCTGACTTTATCAAAGCGTTTGGTTTCGACTTCCTGCCCGCCGAAAATCAACACTTCTTTATGCCCTTTCAGCATCTGCTCTGCGCTGGTCGTAACCTGGCCCATCGTGTTCTGCATATTCTTACTGATGTTGCGAAAACGCTTTGAAACGACGCGAATAGCAATAGAGACAACCGGTGCCAGCACGATAAGGATCAGTGACAGCTGCCAGCTGTAATAAAACATCATGATGAACAGACCGATAATCGATGCACCTTCACGCACCACGGTAATCAGCGCGTTGGACGACGATGATGCCACCTGCTCGGAGTCGTAGGTAATACGTGAGAGCAAGGTACCGGTAGACTGCTTATCAAAGAACGCTACTGGCATGCCCATCATGTGGCCAAACAGCCGACGGCGCATGGTCATAACGACTTTCCCGGAAACCCAGGAGATACAGTAGCTCGAAATGTAGCTGGTGATACCGCGTAAGATCATCAGTCCAATAACCACCAGTGGCATCCATATCAGCACTGAGCGATCTGTTTTACCAAAACCGTCATCCAGTAACGGTTTGAGAAGCGATAACATAAACGTATCGCTGGCTGCGTTGAGGACTAACGCTACACCCGCCACGATCAAGCCTGCTTTAAAAGGTGCAATCATCGGCCAGAGTCGGCGGAAGGTTTGCCACGTGGAGAGATCTTTGTCGTTATGCATTCAAAAAACCAGCATCTGTTGAAATAGCCGCATATTCTACCCGTTATCTCCGGGCGCGCCAAACCACTGATGATACCAACGCGGTAAATATTCATCACGTACGCGCTGTATTTGCCATCGATGTTGCGAGAATGTCACCGATATTTGTCCAGAATGGGGGGTATCGTGCCAGATATAGCCCTCTTTTCGATAACGTCTGATAACTTTTGCCGACGGAAAATGCCATGCGTTATAGCGGGCCGCAGAATCGAGCGCGATACTCCCCTCTACCCGCTGCACCAGTGGCAATGATGAAGACGTATTGCTGCCATGATGGGATACCTGTATCACAGTGGACGCCAGATGACGCCAGTAATGGCTAAGCATAGTCTGTTCCGCTGGCGCTTCAATATCCCCCGTAAGCAATGCACTCTGCTCACCATCGTCGATTTTTACCACGCAGGAGCGATTGTTCCCCCTTTCGGAATAGCCCGCAGGTGGCCAGTGGACGGTGAAGGTTAACCCCTCCCATATCCATCTCTGCCCGCGAAAACAAGGCCGATGCTCCACCCGGCCTAACGGGCTTCTTATCCATAACGTGGGCCATGTTTTTTGCAGCGTCGCCAGGCCGCCCGCATGGTCGAGATGCTCATGACTGAGGATGACGCCTTCTGGTTGCAAATGGTGCCAGCGTAGCCACGGAATGATTAACTGCCGGGCGCTATCACCACCCGGCCAGGCGAGCCCGGTATCATAAAGAAGGGCTTTGCCATGGCGTTCAATGACCATTGCCAGTCCCTGCCCCACATCCAGCATATGCAGTGTCCAGCCCTCACTCCTCACCGTTCGCCAAAGCGGAAATGCCAGTAAGATACTCCCTGCCAGACAAACTGCAGGAACGGATTTCCAGGCATGAAAGCGCCAGCCGATAATGGCAAGCCAGGGCAATAACGTCAGGTATTGCCATCGTTCATCTACATTCTGCCAGCCATCCGGCAGGCGCATCAGCATCCAGAACAACCCCCCCAGGGATTTATCGGCTGCAAACCAGAGGGCACTTTCCAGCGCCGTCAGCGGCAACAGATGAAGCAACATTCCGGCCAGGATCAGCGGTACGCAGACAAAAGTGACCAGGGGGACGGCAAAGAGATTAGCCACCAGGGAAGAGAGGCTAAACCCATGAAAAATCAGCACCTGTAATGGCATGAGCAGAAGCAACATGCCGGTTTGCAGATAAAGAAGATTCACCAGAGGCTGTAACCAGCGAACCCGGTGCCCGCGAGGAAGAGGCAGCCACTGAAACCAGAAAATCAGCGCGGCGACGGCAAAAGCTGAAAGGGCCAGACTTTGAGAAAGCACGGCTAAGGGATCGCTTATCAGGATTGCCGCGATACAGCAACACCACACCTGCCAGGGAGACCACTGACGGGCGCCAATGCGCAATGCCGCCAGCACGGCAAGTGCGATAACCGTTCGCAATGCGGGCGGTTGCAGCCCGGTAAGCCAGGCGTAGAAAGCGGCAAAGAACAACCCGGCCAGGAGAGGAATCTGCCAGTGGATCCAGTGGCCCGGCATCAAGAACTGAAGCCCACGCGCAAGTAACCAGACGATGGATGCGGCCAGCGCAATATGCAGACCCGAAATTGCCATCAGGTGCAGCGTGCCGGTGTCGCGCATCAGATCTTTAATTTCCCGGGGCACCTCCAGACGTTCTCCCATCCCCAGCCCAAGCATAACCGCGCCCCAGTGAAAAGCAGAAAGCCGCTGTTGCAGTGACATCAGGTACTGAGCACGCAAGCTGCAGTTTTCATCGACGATTTTCGCCTGCGTGAAACGTCCGCTGAGCGTCTGGTGTCGGGCAAAGGCGCTTCGCTGGGGATCATATCCCCCGTCGTTTAGCTCGCCATGCACAGGCCGGAGCCTGAGCGTCATAGCCCAGCGCTGACCGGCACACACCTTTTGCGGCAGGTAATTGCCATACAGCGTCACGCCCGTGGATGCCCACCAGCGTTGACCATCGACACGCAGAATGTTGCCCTGATGCATTGTTGCACCATCGGTGGCCGTGATTTCTATCTCTGCCTGCACTGCTCCCGTCGTTAAATGTTGCATCGGCCAGACGCTTTCCTGCGCAGCAAGAAGACCCCAGACACAAAATAACACCATGATCCCCATATACTTCAGGACGTTGTGTCGCTGGGCGGCCAGCGCTATCCCACCGGCTATCATTACCCACACGGTATGACGTTCAGGCAGGACGGGTAACCAGAGTAACGGCACGATCGCCAGAATGGCGCAAAGACTTATCGCGGGAATGCCCATTACTACCTCCCTGTTTGAGGGTGACAGTATGGAAGCAGGCAGGGTGAGTCGTCAGCCAGAAGAAACGCGGTTTACAGCGGGCGCTGAAGCATTTTTATCCGTTTGCAGAAAACAAAAGGAAAATTGCGCGGCATCTTCAGAATAAAAGCGACAGGCACAAAAAAAGCACCCGCAGGTGCTTTCTTTCGAACCCAGTTTAGCGCTGATGGCTAAACTCAGTTGCCGTAAATGTTGGCGCGATCGCGCAGTTCTTTACCCGGCTTAAAGTGTGGAACGTACTTACCTTCCAGTTCGACTTTATCGCCAGTTTTCGGGTTACGCCCGGTACGTGGAGCACGATAGTGCAGAGAAAAACTACCGAAACCGCGGATTTCAATGCGCTCGCCCTGGGCAAGAGTGGAGGCCATATGCTCCAGCATCTCTTTTACGGCATCCTCCACTGCTTTCGCAGGGATATGCGGTTGCTGACTGGCAAGTCTTTCAATCAATTCTGACTTGGTCATGATTCCTCCGGTTCCTTTCAAACCAATTAGCTGAACAGCTCATTAAACAAGGGCGGCCGTAGCCGCCCTTTGTTATTGATTACAGGACGAATCCTCTAATCTGTCAAGTTTGCTCCTCATCCTTCTCGCTGTAAATGCGTTACAGCTCAAAATGATGCGGACAACCTGATATTACTCGCCTTTAGCTGCTTTGAAAGCTTCAGCCATTGCGTTGTTAGAGAAGTTTGCATCTTCCTGTTTGTTAACAGTGGCGATTGCATCTTTCTCATCAGCTTCGTCTTTAGCACGAACAGACAGGCTGATTGCACGGTTCTTACGGTCAACACCGGTGAACTTAGCTTCAACGTCGTCACCAACGTTCAGAACCAGAGTGGCATCTTCAACGCGGTCACGTGAAGCTTCAGAAGCGCGCAGGTAACCTTCAACGCCGTCAGCCAGTTCTACGGTTGCGCCTTTAGCGTCAACTGCAGTGACTTTACCGTTTACGATTGCGCCTTTCTTGTTCAGTGCAACCCAGTTGTTGAACGGATCTTCTGCGAGCTGTTTAACGCCCAGGGAGATACGTTCACGCTCTGCGTCAACCTGCAGAACAACTGCAGCGATTTCGTCGCCTTTTTTGTATTCACGAACTGCTTCTTCGCCTGCAACGTTCCAGGAGATGTCAGACAGGTGAACCAGGCCATCGATGCCGCCGTCCAGGCCGATGAAGATACCGAAGTCAGTGATAGACTTGATTTTACCTTCAACACGGTCACCCTTGTTGTGGGTTTCCGCGAACTGCTGCCATGGGTTGTTTTTGCACTGTTTCAGGCCCAGGGAGATACGACGACGTTCTTCGTCGATATCCAGAACCATAACTTCCACTACATCACCAACGTTAACAACTTTGGATGGGTGGATGTTTTTGTTGGTCCAGTCCATTTCGGAAACGTGCACCAGGCCTTCAACGCCTTCTTCGATTTCAACGAAGCAGCCGTAGTCAGTCAGGTTGGTAACGCGACCAGTCAGTTTAGTACCTTCTGGGTAACGCTTAGCGATAGCTACCCATGGATCTTCGCCCAGCTGTTTCAGGCCGAGGGATACACGAGTACGCTCGCGGTCGAACTTCAGCACTTTAACAGTGATTTCGTCGCCCACGTTCACGATTTCGCTTGGGTGCTTAACGCGTTTCCACGCCATGTCGGTGATGTGCAGCAGGCCATCAACGCCGCCCAGGTCAACGAATGCGCCGTAGTCAGTGAGGTTCTTAACGATACCTTTGACTTCCATGCCTTCCTGCAGGTTTTCCAGCAGCTGATCGCGTTCTGCGCTGTTTTCGGATTCGATAACGGCACGACGGGATACAACAACGTTGTTACGCTTCTGGTCCAGCTTGATTACTTTGAACTCAAGCTCTTTGCCTTCGAGGTGCAGGGTGTCACGGACTGGACGAACGTCTACCAGAGAACCTGGCAGGAACGCACGAATACCATTCAGCTCAACAGTGAAGCCACCTTTAACTTTGCCGTTGATAACACCGACCACAGTTTCAGCTTCTTCGTAAGCTTTTTCCAGCGTGATCCAAGCTTCGTGACGTTTAGCTTTTTCACGGGAAAGCAGGGTTTCGCCGAAGCCGTCTTCTACTGCATCCAGAGCAACGTCAACTTCGTCACCAACCTGGATTTCCAGCTCGCCCTGGGCGTTTTTGAACTGCTCTGCCGGAATGGCGGACTCAGATTTCAGACCGGCGTCAACCAGTACTACGTCTTTGTCGATAGCAACAACAACACCACGAACGATGGAACCCGGACGGGTTTCGATTGTTTTTAAGGATTCTTCAAATAGTTGAGCAAAAGATTCAGTCATGTTTAATCTTCAGGTTAATATAACGTCCACCTGGCTCCGTGCCGGATGGGGTTGTTTCACATACCCGCCGTCAATCCATTGCAGCGGGGGTACTGCTAAATCGGTCGCAATTACGCGAGTGCCAGTTTTTGGCGCGCATATTGTAGCGCTTTTTCAATCACTTGCTCAATAGTTAAACTGGTTGAATCCAGAACTAATGCATCTTCTGCAGGAACAAGTGGGGCGACGGCGCGGTTACGATCGCGGTCATCGCGCTCTTTTATCTCGGACAAAAGGCGATCAAAGTTAACACTAAACCCCTTTTCCTGCAACTGAAGCATGCGGCGTTGAGCCCGTTCTTCCGAGGAGGCGTCGAGGAAAATTTTCACTGGCGCATCAGGGAAGACAACGGTTCCCATGTCACGCCCGTCAGCGATCAGGCCAGGCAGTTCGCGGAAGGCGCGTTGACGGCGCAGCAGTGCTTCACGCACGCGCGGGAAAGCGGCAACCTGTGAAGCGGCATTCGCCACGTCCTGAGTACGAATTTCACCGCTGACATCTTCACCTTCGAGAATCACTTCCAGATTTCCGTTGGTTGAGATAAAGCGAACATCAAGATGGGTAGCCAGCGGAACCAGCGCGTCTTCGGAGGCCACATCAACATGGTGATGCAGCGCCGCAAGCGCTAACACGCGGTAAATAGCACCAGAGTCCAGCAGATGCCATTGCAATGCTTCCGCCATTGCCTTGCACAAGGTGCCCTTTCCTGCACCGCTTGGGCCATCAATGGTTATGACCGGGGCAATTGCCGTCATCTTTATCTCCTTAAACAGGCATACCGTTAACGTAAACGCCGCGCATTATACGCGCCAATGCCCACAATCGTTAACGTTGTGTGCAAAAACGCGAATTACAGGTATTTAGATGAAGAATTATTGCGCAATGATACTTCTACATCGTTCGCGTTGCTTGCAGGCGGCAGGCGCACATCTCCAGAAGTGTAGATCATCACGTCAATGAGTGGGAACGCTGTAAGCGCGCCAGCACAGAGGCTGGCGCGAAGGCAAATCAGGCAGGGGTACTGATACGCGCCAATTGCTCGAAGTAGTCCGGGAAGGTTTTCGCCGTACATTTCGGGTCGAGAATGGTCACCGGCGTATCGGAGAGCGCCACCAGCGAGAAGCACATTGCCATGCGGTGATCGTTATAGGTGCCGATTTCCGCAAACTGCAGTTTTGCCGGAGGCGTGACGCGGATGTAGTCTTCGCCCTCCTCCACTTCGGCGCCCACTTTACGCAGTTCGGTCGCCATCGCGAACAGACGGTCAGTCTCTTTTACGCGCCAGTTGTAAATGTTACGCAGCGTCGTGGTGCCTTTTGCGAAGAGCGCCGCCGTGGCAATGGTCATCGCCGCATCCGGGATATGGTTCATGTCCATATCGATAGCGTTCAGCTCGCCATGGGTGCAGGAGATGAAATCATCGCCCCAGGTAATCGTGGCGCCCATTTTTTCCAGCACGTCAGCAAAACGGATATCGCCCTGAACGCTGTTACGGCCAATGCCGGTCACTTTCACCGTACCGCCCTTAATCGCCCCTGCCGCCAGGAAATAGGAGGCAGACGAAGCATCACCTTCCACAAGGTAATGACCCGGAGACTGGTACTGCTGCGCACCGCGAACCACGAATTGCTGATAAGCGCGGTTTTCCACCTCAACCCCAAAGGTTTTCATCAGGTGCAGCGTAATATCAATGTACGGTTTAGAGACCAGGTCGCCTTTGATGGTGATGACCGTATCCTGTGGTGCCAGCGGCGCAGTCATCAGCAGAGCCGTCAGGAACTGGCTGGAGACGCTGCCATCCACGTCGACGTTACCGCCATTGAAACCACCGCGCAGACGCAGAGGCGGGTAATTTTCCTGCTCCAGATACTCAATCTGCGCGCCGCCCTGACGAAGGGCATCCACCAGATGGCCAATGGGACGCTCTTTCATGCGTGGCTCACCGGTCAGCACAATATTGTTGCTGCCCAGGCACAGGGCCGCCGCCAGCGGGCGCATTGCCGTCCCCGCATTACCCAGAAACAGTTCACGCTTTTCAGGCGAGCGTAACGCACCGCCGTTGCCGGTCACTTCACAGCGGGTGCGGTCGTCAGACAGCGTGTAATGAACTCCCAACGCTTTCAGCGCATTGAGCATATGGCGCACGTCATCGCTGTCCAGCAGGTTTGTGAGGACGGTGGTGCCGTTTGCCAGAGCTGCCAGCAGCAGAGCGCGGTTCGAGACACTTTTTGAACCAGGCAGATTAATGGTGCCATCTACCCGCGCGATAGGTTGTAACGTCAGGGATTCCATGAAACTTAACTCTCAACTCAACATAATAAAAACCCCGCGGCAGGGCTACGGGGGTGAAAAACAGCGTAATTAACCGTGGCGACGTTCGAAGTCGATCATGAAATCGGTCAGGGTTTTAACCCCTTCCAGCGGCATCGCGTTATAGATAGAGGCTCGCATACCGCCTACAACACGGTGGCCTTTCAGCGCATGCAGGCCTGCAGCGAAGGACGCTTCAAGGAAGACTTTATCCAGGTTGCTGTCCGCCAGCTGGAACGGCACATTCATACGAGAACGGTTAGCTTTCGCGACATCGTTACGGTAGAAATCGCTCTTATCGATCACGCCATACAGCAGGTCGGCTTTCTGCTGATTGATTTTGTCCATCTGCGCCACGCCGCCGTTTTGCTTGAGCCATTTAAAGACCAGGCCAGAGAGGTACCAGGCAAACGTAGGGGGGGTGTTGAACATGGAGTCGTTATCGTTGAGGACCGTATAATCCAGAATAGACGGGCAAGACTGATGGGCTTTACCCAGCAAATCTTCGCGCACGATGACAATAGTCAAACCCGCCGGGCCGATATTTTTCTGCGCACCCGCATAGATAACACCGTAGCGGCTGACGTCAATTGGCGCGGACAAAATGGTAGAGGAGAAATCGGCTGCAACCACCACGTCTTTACCGAAGTTCGGGGTCTCGTCGATGGCAATCCCGTCGATGGTTTCATTTGGGCAATAGTGCAGATACGCAGCGTTATCAGAGAGCTGCCATTCGCTCATCGGCTTCACGGCACGCAGGCCATCAACGGTAATTTTGGCGTCGATAACATTTGGCGAGCAGTACTTTTTGGCTTCTTTAACCGCACTTGCCGCCCAGTAACCCGCATCAACGTAGTCTGCCGTGGTTTTGTCGCCGAGGATATTCAGCGGGACGCCAGCAAACTGACCGCGGCCACCGCCGTGGCAGAACAAAACTTTGTAGTTTGAGGGAATGTTCAGCAGATCGCGAAAATCCTTTTCTGCCTCTTCCGCCACCTGAATAAACTCTTTACCACGGTGGCTGATTTCCATCACCGACGTACCCAGACCGTTCCAGTCACAAAGTTCCTGTTGAGCCTGTTTAAGCACGTCTGCCGGCAACATCGCCGGACCTGAACTGAAATTAAAGACTTGAGCCATTTCCCCTCACCACGCTAAAAGCAATAAGTTATAACTGTGGATATCGGTTTTATCATTCAGTGACACGCGCCGCAATGTCTAAAACTTATGACCGGTGAAATGTGTCCCGCGTCACACAATACAATCTGCCATCTCACTGCGGCAAAACCGACAATATGGCTGTCAGGTAAGGCGTTTGGCCTGGCTAACCTTCGTCCATTCCGGATTTGTACAGCGGGGACATAATTGATGATCGCCCGGTTGCATCGCCACAACATGGCTACATCTTATACAGGCATATTCGCCTGACTCAGGCACGGTCGTGAAACGCTCAATAAGCATATCCGGCAGAATACAGAGCCCCGGCTTCACCTCGTCGTCAGCATAGTAATAGACGCTGATTTGCCCGTTCGTTTCCATGATTGCCAGCCGCACCTGCCCGAGTTGTTCAACGCTATTCAGACGCAGTTCCATAAAAAACTCGAACTCGGTCATGTTGGCACTCTGTACATTTTCCCAGGCCAGCCGCCCGTTCTCGACGATAACCACCGGCTTCCCTTCGAGAAGATCTTCCAGCTTTTCACTTTTCGACATCAGCCACATGACAAGCCGGTAAAGTAGCGCCAGTGAGACAAAAACGATAAAGACCGGCACCATCGGCACATCGTCGTAAAAGGCGACATCCCCCGCCGCTGAACCCAGCGTCAGAATAATCAGCACCTCAAAGAGGGACATCTGCCGGACGCCACGCCGCCCGGTGATTTTGAGAAACAGAAAGACCAATACAAAGGTATACAGGCTGCGCAGGGCCACTTCGCCCAAAAATTCGGGAGGAACTTTATCAAACGCCATCCGCTGGAGATCAAATGCTTTCATTTTTCTATGCCTTAACAGTAAGTTACTGTCTGTAAGCATAGTCGAGTCTTTTATTTTCGCCGAAGATAGCACCTGTCACGCAAAACCCGTATCATTGCGCGCTTTACGTACGATAAAAGTGAACGCCATGACTCAAACGTTTATCCCCGGCAAAGACGCCGCTCTGGAAGATTCCATCGCTCGCTTCCAGCAGAAACTGACCGACCTGGGCTTTAATATCGAAGAAGCCTCCTGGCTCAACCCGGTGCCTCATGTCTGGTCCGTGCATATTCGCGATAAAGAGTGTGCCCTGTGCTTTACCAATGGTAAAGGCGCGACAAAAAAAGCGGCACTGGCCTCTGCGCTGGGTGAGTATTTTGAACGTCTGTCGACCAACTATTTCTTCGCCGATTTCTGGCTGGGTGAAACCATCGCCAACGGCCCGTTTGTGCACTATCCGAACGAAAAATGGTTCCCGCTGCCTGAAGACGACGCGCTGCCGGAAGGCATTCTCGACGCGCGTCTGCGTGCGTTCTACGATCCGGAAAACGAACTGACCGCCAGCATGCTGATCGATCTGCAGTCCGGCAATGAGGATCGTGGTATCTGCGCCCTGCCGTTCACGCGTCAGTCTGATGAGCAGACCGTCTATATCCCGATGAACATCGTTGGCAACCTGTATGTGTCCAACGGTATGTCTGCCGGTAATACCCGTAATGAAGCGCGCGTACAGGGGCTGTCTGAAGTCTTCGAACGCCACATTAAAAACCGCATCATTGCCGAATCCATCAGCCTGCCTGAAATTCCGGCTGACGTGCTGGCGCGCTACCCGGGCGTGGTGGAATCCATCGCCAGGCTGGAAGCGGAAGGTTTCCCAATCTTTGCCTATGACGGCTCACTGGGCGGTAAATACCCGGTTATCTGTGTGGTGCTGTTTAATCCTGAAAACGGAACCTGCTTCGCCTCCTTCGGCGCGCACCCTGACTTTGGCGTAGCGCTGGAGCGTACCGTCACCGAGTTACTGCAGGGCCGTGGCCTGAAAGATCTGGACATGTTTACACCACCGACCTTTGACGATGAAGAAGTGGCCGAGCACACCAACCTTGAAACCCACTTCATCGACTCCAGCGGTTTGATCTCCTGGGATCTGTTTAAGCAGGACGCGGACTATCCGTTCGTCGACTGGAGCTTTGCAGGTACCACCGAAGAAGAGTTCGCCACGCTGATGGCTATCTTTAAGGCGGAAGATAAAGAAGTCTACATCGCTGACTACGAACACCTTGGCGTGTACGCCTGCCGCATTCTGGTGCCGGGCATGTCAGACATCTATCCGGCAGAAGATCTGTGGCTGGCGAACAACAGCATGGGCGCGCACCTGCGTGAAACCCTGCTGGCCTTGCCGGGCAGCGAATGGGAAAAAGAAGATTACCTGAACCTGATCGCGCAACTGGACGAAGAAGGCCATGATGACTTCACCCGCGTACGCGAGCTGCTGGGTCTGGCGACCGGTAAAGATAACGGCTGGTATACCCTGCGTATTGGTGAGCTGAAAGCAATGCTGGCACTGGCTGGTGGCGATCTGGATCAGGCTCTGGCCTGGACCGAGTGGACTATGGAGTTTAACCAGTCTGTCTTCTCTGCCGAGCGCACTAACTACTATCGCTGCCTGCAAACCCTGCTGCTTCTCGCGCAGGAAGAAGATCGTCAGCCGCTGCAATACCTGAATGCGTTTGTTCGCATGTACGGTGCTGACGCCGTTGAAGCCGCCAGCGCAGCACTGAGCGGTGAAGCGCCGTTCTACGGTCTTCAGGCTGTGGATAGCGATCTGAAAGCCTTTCCGGCACATCAGTCTTTGCTGAAAGCGTATGAAAAATTGCAGAAGGCGAAATCCGCTTACTGGTCAAAATAAGCGCATATAACATTACCAGCTGTAGGCGTATTCAATCGTCTGGGCTATATTACGGGGCAATTTCATTGCCCCGTTTTTTATTTTTTTCGGCAATGACTGTTGATTGTAATAATAAAGTTAAATATGGGTAAATATAATAATATTTACTTGGGCTTTACTGTTACTTTTTATGGTAATTACTCCATATTAATTAACTGTTGCAGAGGTGGCCGAAAGAAATAATTCAACTCTTTTCATAACTTTTAAAATTTATTTTTATACGGATAATCAAATACTTACTCCG
Organism: Enterobacter sp. RCC_40; assembly: GCF_041360735.1. Classification (NCBI taxonomy): domain Bacteria; kingdom Pseudomonadati; phylum Pseudomonadota; class Gammaproteobacteria; order Enterobacterales; family Enterobacteriaceae; genus Enterobacter; species Enterobacter sp. RCC_40. Next base: position 790,450 of record NZ_JBFUPR010000002.1, on the reverse strand, counting down.
CTTTTGCTGTAAATCCATACACATTGCGGGCCTATAAGCCAGGCGAGATATGATCTATATCAATTTCTCTTCTATAATGCTTTGTTAGTATCTCGTCGCCGACTTAATAAAGAGAGAGTTAGTGTGAAAGCTGACAACCCTTTTGATCTTTTACTCCCAGCTGCTATGGCCAAAGTTGCCGAAGAAGCAGGTGTCTATAAAGCAACGAAACACCCGATGAAGACGTTCTATCTGGCGATCACGGCTGGTGTGTTCATCTCTATCGCGTTTGTCTTCTACATCACTGCCACCACCGGTACTGCCGCGATGCCTTTCGGCATGGCGAAACTGATTGGCGGTATTTGCTTCTCACTGGGACTGATTCTTTGCGTCATCTGCGGCGCCGACCTCTTCACTTCTACAGTGTTGATTGTCGTGGCAAAAGCCAGCGGAAGAATTACCTGGGGTCAACTGGCGCGCAACTGGCTTAATGTCTATGTTGGCAACCTGATTGGCTGTCTGCTCTTTGTTCTGTTGATGTGGCTCTCTGGCGAGTATATGACCGCCAACGGTGGCTGGGGACTCAACGTCCTGCAGACTGCAGACCACAAAATGCACCACACATTTATCGAAGCCGTTGCTCTCGGCATCCTCGCTAACCTGATGGTTTGCCTGGCTGTCTGGATGAGCTACTCGGGTCGTAGCCTGATGGATAAAGCCATGATTATGGTTCTGCCGGTTGCGATGTTTGTTGCCAGCGGCTTCGAGCACAGTATTGCGAACATGTTTATGATCCCAATGGGAATTGTAATCCGCAACTTTGCAAGCCCGGAGTTCTGGACTGCTGTTGGTTCAACCCCGGAAAGTTTCTCTCACCTGACTATTATGAATTTCATTACTGATAACCTGATCCCTGTCACTATCGGGAACATTATCGGTGGGGGTCTGTTAGTTGGGTTGACATACTGGGTCATTTACCTGCGTGGCGACGACCATCATTGATGGTTATCTCAGGCAGTAAATAAAAAATCCACTTAAGAAGGTAGGTGTTACATGTCCGAGCTTAATGAAAAGTTAGCCACAGCCTGGGAAGGTTTTGCGAAAGGTGACTGGCAGAATGAAGTAAACGTACGTGACTTCATTCAGAAAAACTATACCCCGTATGAAGGTGACGAATCCTTCCTGGCTGGTGCAACTGACGCGACCACCAAGCTGTGGGACAGCGTAATGGAAGGCGTAAAACTGGAAAACCGCACTCACGCGCCAGTTGATTTTGACACCTCCGTTGCTTCTACTATCACTTCTCACGATGCTGGCTACATTAACAAAGCCCTTGAGAAAATCGTTGGTCTGCAAACTGAAGCACCACTGAAACGTGCGATCATCCCGTTCGGTGGTATCAAAATGGTTGAAGGTTCCTGCAAAGCGTATAACCGCGAGCTGGACCCAATGCTGAAAAAAATCTTCACCGAATACCGCAAAACCCACAACCAGGGTGTATTCGATGTTTACACCAAAGACATTCTGAACTGCCGTAAATCTGGCGTTCTGACTGGTCTGCCAGATGCCTATGGCCGTGGCCGTATCATCGGTGACTACCGTCGCGTTGCGCTGTACGGTATCGACTTCCTGATGAAAGACAAATACGCGCAGTTTGTTTCCCTGCAGTCTGATCTGGAAAACGGTGTAAACCTGGAAGCGACTATTCGTCTGCGTGAAGAAATCGCTGAACAGCATCGCGCGCTGGGTCAGATCAAAGAAATGGCGGCTAAATATGGCTGCGATATCTCTGGTCCTGCAACCAACGCTCAGGAAGCTATCCAGTGGACCTACTTCGGCTACCTGGCCGCTGTTAAGTCTCAGAACGGTGCAGCAATGTCCTTCGGTCGTGTATCCACCTTCCTGGATGCTTACATCGAACGTGATATGAAAGCGGGTAAAATCACCGAGCAAGACGCTCAGGAAATGATTGACCACCTGGTCATGAAACTGCGTATGGTTCGCTTCCTGCGTACCCCTGAATACGATGAGCTGTTCTCTGGTGACCCAATCTGGGCAACGGAATCTATCGGTGGTATGGGTGTTGATGGCCGTACTCTGGTTACCAAAAACAGCTTCCGCTTCCTGAACACCCTGTACACCATGGGTCCTTCTCCGGAGCCGAACATCACCGTTCTGTGGTCTGAAAAACTGCCTCTGAACTTCAAGAAATTCGCCGCTAAAGTGTCCATCGACACCTCTTCTCTGCAGTACGAGAACGATGACCTGATGCGTCCGGACTTCAACAACGATGACTACGCTATCGCATGCTGCGTAAGCCCAATGGTTGTTGGTAAACAAATGCAGTTCTTCGGCGCGCGTGCAAACCTGGCGAAAACCATGCTGTACGCAATCAACGGCGGCGTTGATGAAAAACTGAAAATGCAGGTTGGTCCTAAGTCTGAACCAATCAAAGGCGACGTTCTGAACTTCGATGAAGTCATGGAGCGTATGGATCACTTCATGGACTGGCTGGCTAAACAGTACGTCACTGCCCTGAACGTTATCCACTACATGCACGACAAGTACAGCTACGAAGCCTCTCTGATGGCGCTGCACGACCGTGACGTTATCCGCACCATGGCGTGTGGTATCGCAGGTCTGTCCGTTGCGGCTGACTCCCTGTCTGCAATCAAATATGCGAAAGTTAAACCAATTCGTGACGAAGACGGTCTGGCTGTTGACTTCGAAATCGAAGGCGAATATCCGCAGTTTGGTAACAACGACTCTCGCGTTGATGACATGGCGGTTGACCTGGTTGAACGTTTCATGAAGAAAATTCAGAAGCTGACCACTTACCGTAACGCTATCCCGACTCAGTCTGTTCTGACCATCACGTCTAACGTTGTGTATGGTAAGAAAACCGGTAACACTCCGGACGGTCGTCGCGCGGGTGCGCCATTCGGTCCTGGTGCTAACCCAATGCACGGTCGTGACCAGAAAGGTGCTGTTGCCTCTCTGACCTCCGTCGCTAAACTGCCGTTTGCTTACGCGAAAGATGGTATCTCTTACACCTTCTCTATCGTGCCAAATGCGCTGGGTAAAGACGACGAAGTACGTAAAACTAACCTCGCGGGTCTGATGGATGGTTACTTCCACCACGAAGCGTCCATTGAAGGTGGTCAGCACCTGAACGTGAACGTAATGAACCGTGAAATGCTGCTTGATGCGATGGAACACCCTGAGAAATATCCTCAGCTGACCATCCGTGTATCCGGCTACGCAGTACGTTTTAACTCCCTGACGAAAGAACAGCAGCAGGACGTTATCACCCGTACTTTCACTCAGTCCATGTAAGTGGAATTGACTGAAATCACGCGTTAAAAGGCGTACAATAAAGGCTCCACATACGTGGGGCCTTTTTAACACTCTCTCCATCACAGTCTCTTTTGTCCGCTATCTATACTCTATGGATAACAGCCAAAACAGACTTAAACACAGCCGGTTTTGAGCTGTGCATACACAGGCCCCGGACGGGCCGATGCTGGAGATATCACCGCAATGTCAATTATTGGTCGCATTCACTCCTTTGAATCCTGTGGCACTGTCGATGGCCCGGGTATCCGCTTTATCACCTTTTTCCAGGGCTGCCTGATGCGCTGCCTTTACTGCCATAACCGTGACACCTGGGATACGCACGGCGGCAAAGAAGTGACCGTCGAAGAACTGATGAAAGAGGTGGTGACCTATCGTCACTTTATGAACGCATCCGGCGGCGGCGTAACCGCTTCCGGCGGTGAAGCCATTCTGCAGGCCGAATTCGTGCGCGACTGGTTCCGCGCCTGTCGCAAAGAAGGCATTCATACCTGTCTCGATACAAACGGTTTTGTCCGCCGCTACGATCCGGTCATTGATGAACTGCTCGACGTCACCGACCTGGTGATGCTCGATCTCAAACAGATGAACGATGAGATCCACCAAAATCTGGTGGGTGTTTCCAACCACCGTACGCTGGAGTTCGCCAATTACATCTCCGGGAAAGGCATCAAAACCTGGATCCGCTATGTTGTTGTACCTGGCTGGTCAGATGATGACGATTCCGCGCATCGGCTGGGAGAATTTACCCGCGATATGGGCAACGTTGAGAAAATTGAGCTTCTGCCCTACCACGAACTGGGTAAACACAAGTGGGTCGCCATGGGTGAAGAATATAAACTCGATGGCGTTAAGCCGCCGAAGAAAGAGACGATGGAACGCGTGAAAGGTATTCTTGAACAGTACGGCCACAAGGTAATGTATTAAGAAAAGGCCCGGTGAGAACCGGGCCTTTTTTATATTATCTGAAGACGCCATTAATAATGGTGGTCACAACCGCAGTACTCAGCGCAATTAAGACCAGATCGTCACCGACGACACGCCATTCATAACCAGGATAGGAAGGAAGCTGGCCCAGCATAGAAGCCGGCACGGTTTTCTTCGCAATGCCCGGAGGGAGCGGTTTACCGCGTGCGAGGTTTTTCGCAATACCCGGAGGCAGTGACTCATAACCTGTTAAGCCGTAATTGAGTGCCAGGTGACGGGCATGATCGAAGCTCACACGGGCGTCGACATCGTCACTGACGCTTTTATTCGATTTACCTGGATTTTCCTGACCGTTATTTTGTTTATTACCGTGGGTACCGGAATTTCCGTTGCCATGACTACCGGAATTGCCGTGACTGCCGCCATTACCTTGTCCGCCACTGTTCCCGTGACCACTGCCATTCCCGTTACCCGGGTTAGCCATGACCGGAGCTGCAGCAAACGTTAAAGACAACACTACTGCCAGAGCGGTAGTGGTAAAACGACGAGTAGACATGATTGTTGCCTTTTAGTGATATAACTCACCTGAATTATCGCCTGGTGCAATAAACAAACAATACGTAAAAGTCTTATATGTGATGGGGACAAAAAAGCCAGTCATCGACTGGCTTTTTATTAATCAGGCATGCGCCACAGGCGTCGGGTGTTCTCCCACTTTGCGCAGCAGCATTAAGAGATAAATAAACGATACGCTGGCGATCATAATAAACAGCAAATTGTCGGAGTAATTCTGCATCAGCATCGCGGTAAAGGTCGGTCCCAGCAGGCTGCCGATGGTATAGCTCAGTAACAACGCCTGGTTCATTGCCACTAACTGGTGGTGTTCAACTTTCTCACAGGCCCAGGCCATCGCGACCGGATAGAGCGTAAAACCTGCGGCACCCAGAATAAACAGCGCAGGCGCCATCGCCGCATTGCTGAGCATGGCGAGACAGCCCATGATCACCACAAAAACCTGAACACGCAGCACCAGCAGGCGACCAAAGCGATCGGCCAAGCGTCCAATCGGCCACTGACCGACAATCCCCGCACTCACCATCACCGCCATCCAGAAACCGATCCCGGAATCGCTGACGCCCTGATGGTTCAGATAAAGCGGCATCAGGCCATACAGTGAACCAAGCACAATTCCGGAGATAATACAGCCGTTAACGCCAAGGCGCGCCTGACGCAGTCTCAGCATTGGCCAGACGTGGGTTGCTTCCTGGTGTTCGCTGTTCTGGTTCACAATGCGCGTAAAGAGCAGCGGCAGGATTGCTGCCAGCACCATTCCCGTCACCCACGGCAAAACGCTCATCAGGTCGGTTGGCAGTTTGCTCACCATCAGTTGACCAAGCACGGTACCGATGTAATAAACCATCATATAGGCTGCCAGCAGGCGTCCGCGGTTACGTGACGTGCCGCTGCACATCAGCGCGCTTTCAACCACCACCCAAATCATCGCGCAACCCACTCCGGCGATAAAGCGCCATACCATCCAGCTCCAGAAGCCGACCATCAGGCCCAGCCCGGCACATCCGACAGCGAAGAGCAGCGAGGCCAGATAATAGCTGCGGTTAAAACCAAAGCGTTTAATCAGGCTTCCTGTAACCAGCGTACCCAGCAGGTTGCCAGTAAAAAAGGACGAGCTGACCATACCCACCTGCCAGGTCGGTAAGTTTTCATGGGCGAGCCACAGCGGGACGAGCGTATTTAACACTGCGATCGCCAGGGTCAGCAGAAGCAGGCCACAGAGCAATAAAAGCACTGGCCGGGTATAGATGGTCATGGATTAAAAACCGTGAGGAAGTTCAGATTTCGTGCGCATCATGCCACTGGCAAAAACAAAGTCAATCCACTGATTTCACCGCCACGCACGATATGTTCCCTGTCGATTTAAAAAACTTATCCTGCTAATGCAACGCCTGCTATAGATATGAATTATGTATCTGTTTTTATTTATTAATGCCCGAAGTGAAAACAAAACGTCAGTCGAAAAATTTCATGATTAAAATAAAAAAAGCCGGGCGCTCCGTCCCGGCTTTATCTCACCCACGGCAACGCTAACTGGCGACGGCCATACCTACGGTCATATGCAAACCGTAGAACACACCGCGGCCGATCAGTTCACCTGCGAGGACCAGCACAAAAGCCAGTGACAGGAGCGGCAGCGCGGGTTGATACCCCTTAAGCTGAGGCACAATCCAGCACACCAGTGCCGCCACCAGCAGTACCACGCGCCAGGCCATCAGCGAGCCGTATGCCGGCACCAGGGCAGACGCCTGCTGAACAGAGCTGTGAATGGTTGCCAGCTCCGCGCCCTGCATCAGGGTGACGACTGCGCTCACCACCAGCGCCAGCAGTGAAACGACAGGCAGCAAACGCATCGCCCAACCGTCAACACCCGCTACGCGCAGCAGCATGAAGCCAAGAAGCGGCCCACCAATAAACAGCGTCAGGAAGAAGCTCATCGGCGTCCAGATGCTGTACCAGGTCGGCACGGTGTCGATGGTGTTATAAACCCGCACCATCATCCACACAAACACCACGCCCAGCACCATCGTGACAATCAGCCACACGCTGCGCAGCCCTGCCGGCAACTTCTTCAGTGCTGCCAGCAGCCAACCCAGCCCACCCACAGCAAAGAAGATCGCCCCGCTGGCGATTTCATTACTGAGTGACGACGCGCCCACCCGGTTCAGGGAGTTGAACGCGCGCATTGGTGAGCCGAGGTGCAGCGTAGAGGCAATAAAGCCAATTCCCATCAGCACCCACAGGCCAAACATACTCAACACTAAACGTTGTTGTTGCTCAGCAGTAAGATTCCCTTTCAGCAGCGCCAGCGCGAGGACAATAAAACCGCCCGCCACACACTGCCCAAAGACCGTGAAGATCATCAGCGGCCATTCATGCCATCCACTTCCCATCTCACACCTCCTTCGGGTTTGCCAGGTAGCCGGTGGTATCCCCTGTCGGGCGGCTGTTGGCGTTAGGTTTAATCACGATGCTTGGCTTCGTGAAGTGCGCGGACGGCAGCGGCGCGACGGCTGCCAACTGACCATGTTTTTTACGCAACTCGTCGATAGGACCGAAGTCCAGCGCACGCAGCGGACAGGACTCCACGCAGATCGGCTTTTTGCCGTCTGCCACGCGAGTGTGGCAGCCGTCGCACTTGGTCATATGCCCTTTGGCGGCGTTGTACTGCGGGGCACCGTACGGACAGGCCATGTGGCAGTAGCGACAGCCGATGCAGACATCTTCATCCACCACCACAAACCCGTCGTCACGCTTGTGCATCGCCCCGCTCGGGCAGACCTTGGTGCAGGCCGGGTCTTCGCAGTGGTTGCAGGCAATCGACAGGTAGTAGGCAAACACGTTCTGGTGCCAGACACCGTTGTCTTCCTGCCAGTCACCGCCCGCGTATTCATAAATACGGCGGAAGCTGACGTCCGGGGTTAAATCTTTGTAATCCTTGCAGGCGAGCTCGCAGGTTTTGCACCCGGTGCAGCGGCTGGAATCAATAAAAAATCCATACTGGGTTGTCATCGGTTACTCCTTACACCTTTTCAACCTGAACAAGGTTCGTGTGGGACGGGTTGCCCTTCGCCAGTGGCGACGGACGCTGCGTGGTCAGTACGTTAATACTGCCTGCCTGGTCGATGCCATTCGCATCCGGGCTATACCAGGCCCCTTCCCCCAGCGCGACAACGCCAGGCATCATGCGCGGAGTCACCTTGGCTTCAATGTGTACCTCACCGCGACCGTTAAAGATGCGCACGCGGTCGCCATTGCTGATCCCACGGGCTTTGGCATCCATCGGGTTAATCCACATCTCCTGACGGCAGGCAGCTTTCAGTACGTCGACGTTGCCATAGGTGGAGTGAACACGCGCTTTGTAGTGGAAGCCGGTCAACTGCAGCGGGAATTTCGCGGTCAGCGGATCGTTGTAGTTTTCAAAGCCCGGCGTGTAGATCGGCAGCGGATCGATAACATCCCCTTCCGGCAACTCCCAGGTAGAGGCAATTTTTGCCAGCTCTTCTGAATAAATTTCAATTTTGCCCGATGGCGTGGTCAGCGGATTGGCCTGCGGATCGTCACGGAAAGCTTTGTACGCCACGTGGTGGCCTTCCGGATCACGCTGTTTGTACATCCCCTGCTCACGGAAGGTATCGAAATCCGGGAGGTCAGGGATCGCTTTGCGGGAGAGTTCATGCAGATGACGCATCCACCCTTCCTGCGTGCGCCCCTCGGTAAATTGCTGCTCAACGCCAAGACGTTTCGCCAGCTCAGAGGTCATCTCATAGATGGTTTTGCACTCAAAGCGAGGTTTAATGGCCTGATCGGTAAAGATGACATAGGACATGTTGCCGCAGGAGGCATCCAGCGCGAAATCCATCTGCTCAGAGGCCGTGCAGTCCGGGAGAATAATATCGGCATATTTTGCCGAAGAAGTCATGTGGCAGTCGATCACCACAATCATCTCGCACTTCTTGTCATCCTGCAGGATTTCATGGGTGCGGTTAATTTCAGAGTGCTGGTTGATGAGACAGTTTCCGGCGTAGTTCCAGATCATCTTGATCGGGACATCCAGTTTGTCCTTACCCCGCACGCCGTCACGCAGCGCAGTCATTTCCGGGCCGCGTTCAATGGCATCAGTCCACATAAACATGGAGATACTGGTCTGAACCGGGTTTTCCAGCGTCGGCATACGTTCAAACGGCACTTCATAGGAGCCTTCACGCGCACCGGTGTTACCGCCATGAATGCCCACGTTACCCGTCAGAATGGCGAGCATCGAAATGGCACGGGTGGCAATTTCACCGTTCGCATGACGCTGTGGACCCCAGCCCTGACTAATATAGGCCGGTTTAGCCGAGCCAATCTCGCGTGCCAGTTGAACAATACGGTCTACCGGAATTCCCGTGATGGTGGACGCCCATTCCGGCGTTTTGGCAATACCGTCGCTGCCCTGACCGAGAATATAGGCCTTATAGTGGCCATTAGCCGGCGCGCTGGCTGGCAATGTTTTCTCGTCATAACCGACGCAGTATTTATCGAGGAACGGCTGATCGACCAGATTTTCAGTGATCATCACCCACGCCAGCGCGGAGACCAGCGCAGCATCGGTGCCAGGACGAATCGGGATCCACTCATCTTCACGCCCTGCTCCGGTGTCGGTATAGCGCGGGTCGATAATAATCATGCGGGCATTCGATTTGGCGCGCGCCTGTTCGAGGTAGTACGTTACCCCGCCACCGCTCATGCGCGTTTCACCCGGGTTGTTGCCGAACAGCACCACCAGCTTACTGTTTTCGATATCAGACGGGCTGTTACCGTCTGCCCAGCCACCGTAGGTGTAGTTCAGACCGGCGGCAATCTGCGCCGAAGAGTAGTCGCCATAATGGTTCAGATAACCGCCGCAGCAGTTCATCAGACGGGCCACCAGCGTTTTTCCCGGTGGCCAGGAGCGGGTCAGCGTGCCGCCGAGCGTCCCGGTACCATAGTTCAGATAGATGGATTCGTTGCCGTAGTCTTTGATCAGACGCTGCATGTTCGTCGCGATGATGTCGTAGGCTTCATCCCAGCTAATGCGCTCGAACTTCCCTTCTCCACGCTTGCCAACGCGTTTCATCGGATACTTCAGGCGGTCCGGGTTATAAACGCGACGACGCATTGAACGGCCGCGCAGGCAGGCGCGGACCTGATGTAACCCCTCGTAGTTATCGTCCCCGGTATTATCGGTTTCGACATATTTAATCTCACCATCCACCACATGCATACGCAGTGGACAACGGCTACCGCAGTTTACGGTACAGGCACTCCACACCACTTTTTCCGGGGTGGCCGGGGACAGTGCATCCGCCGCCGACACCAGACGAGAAAAAGGGAGCGTAAAGGCGCTGCTGGCAACGGCCAGACCACCAATTGCCGTGGTTTTCATCAACCCACGGCGAGTGACCTCGGCAGCCATTAACGCTTCAGGCGCTTTGATTTTCATAGAGACTCACTTTGGTTGCTCACAAAGAAAAGAGAGGCGGCATAAGCCGCTATATAGTTTTATATATAACGAATGACTTCGTTATTGGTTTTTTATGCTGACTTTCATTCGGAGGAGTATTACTACTTTGGAGGGAGGGGTTATTGCGTCGTATCAATTCTAAGGTATAAAAAAAGCGCCCTGAGGCGCTTTTTTGTTTCACGTCAAATCATTAACCGATGTACTGCTGGCCTTTCATGTATGGACGCAGCACTTCAGGGATCTCAATACGACCGTCCGCCTGCTGATAGTTTTCCAGCACGGCAACCAGTGTACGACCGACAGCCAGACCAGAACCGTTCAGGGTATGCACCAGACGGGTTTTCTTGTCAGACTTGCTGCGGCAACGTGCCTGCATACGACGCGCCTGGAAATCCCAGACGTTAGAGCAGGAAGAGATTTCACGGTAGGTATTCTGCGCAGGAACCCAGACTTCCAGGTCGAAGGTTTTGCAGGCACCAAAGCCCATATCACCGGTGCACAGCGCCATACGACGGTACGGCAGACCCAGCAGCTCCAGCACTTTCTCAGCGTGGCCGGTCATCTCTTCCAGCGCGTCCATCGACTCTTCCGGGCGGACAATCTGCACCATCTCTACTTTGTCGAACTGGTGCATACGGATCAGACCACGCGTGTCGCGACCGTAAGAACCCGCTTCAGAACGGAAGCACGGTGAGTGTGCTGTCAGTTTGATTGGCAGGTCGTCTTCGTCGATGATCTCATCACGTACGAGGTTAGTCAGCGGCACTTCCGCAGTTGGGATCAGCGCGTAGTTGCTGCTGTCAGCTTCCTCATCCAGCGGACGGGTGTGGAACAGATCGCCGGCAAATTTTGGCAGCTGGCCAGTACCGTACAGCGTATCGTGGTTAACCAGATACGGGACGTAGGTTTCGCTGTAACCGTGCTGCTCGGTGTGCAGATCCAACATAAACTGCGCCAGAGCGCGATGCAGATGAGCAATCTGGCCTTTCATCACAACGAAGCGAGAACCGGTCAGCTTAACTGCGGCCGCAAAGTCCAGGCCGGCATGCATTTCGCCCAGGGTCACATGATCGCGAACCTCGAAATCGAACTCGCGAGGCGTGCCCCAGCGTTTCACTTCAACGTTGTCGTTTTCATCTTTACCGACAGGTACGCTATCGTCAGGAATGTTCGGGATCGCCAGCGCGATATCACGGATCTCGGCCTGAAGCACGTCCAGCTCCGCTTTCGCCTGATCCAGCTCTTCACCCAGTTTGTTCACTTCCAGGCGTAATGGCTCAATGTCTTCCCCGCGCGCTTTCGCCTGGCCGATGGATTTCGATCGAGAATTACGCTCTGCCTGCAGATTTTCAGTTTGTACCTGCAGAACTTTACGACGCTCTTCAAGAGCGCGCAGCTTATCTACATCCAGCTTAAAGCCCCGGCGTGCCAGTTTTTCAGCGACTGCGTCTGGCTCATTACGCAGCAGATTGGGATCGAGCATGCTTATCCTGTGCTTATCGAATTAAAATAGGAAAATGTGACCACAGCCTGCGGCCACAGGGATACATTGCCAACATTACCGCAACGATCGCACTAACGGTAGCGTTTTATAGGGCTATTTTGATCCTGTCCGGCGAGCCAGGCGAGCTTTTCGCCAATCTTGCCTTCAAGACCTCTGTTTGTGGGGTGATAATAGCGGGTTTGTGCCATCTCCTGCGGGAAATATTCCTCCCCGGCGGCGTAGGCATTGGGTTCGTCGTGGGCGTAGCGGTACTCCTGCCCATACCCCATCTCTTTCATCAGTTTGGTCGGCGCATTGCGCAGATGTACCGGCACGTCATAATCCGGGCGTTCACGAGCGTCGGACATGGCCGCTTTAAAGGCGGTATAGACAGCGTTACTTTTCGGTGCGCAGGCCAGATAAACAATCGCCTGAGCGATAGCACGCTCGCCTTCAGCAGGCCCGACGCGGGTAAAACAGTCCCAGGCCGAAATAGCCACCTGCATGGCGCGCGGGTCGGCATTCCCGACATCTTCAGAGGCAATCGCCAGGCAGCGACGGGCCACATACAGCGGATCGCCACCGGCGGTGATAATGCGGGCATACCAGTAAAGCGCCGCATCGGGCGCGCTGCCGCGCACGGACTTATGCAGTGCCGAAATTAGATCGTAAAACCGATCGCCTTTATTGTCGAAACGCGCGCTGCGCTCCCCGGCGATCTCGGTGAGCAACGCCGGTTTCAGTACCCGTTTGCCGGACGCATCCACTTCGGCCATATCGGCCATCATTTCCAGCGTATTGAGTGCCCGGCGGGCGTCGCCGTTAACCAGTTCAGCGATCGCCCGGCGCGTGTCGTCAGGCAGAACGATATCCTGCCCGCCGTAGCCGCGCGCGTTATCGTTCATCGCCTGCGTGAGAACCTGTTCAATATCCTCCACGGTCAGGGATTTGAGCAGGTAAACACGTGCACGGGAAAGCAGTGCGGAATTGAGCTCAAACGACGGGTTTTCGGTGGTGGCACCGATGAAGAAAATGGTGCCGTCTTCAATGTGCGGCAGGAAAGCATCCTGCTGGCTTTTATTGAAACGGTGAACTTCGTCGACAAAGAGAATGGTACGTCGCCCGGCATTGCGGTTTTGCCGCGCACGTTCAATCGCCTCGCGGATCTCCTTCACGCCGGACGTGACCGCCGAGATGCGCTCGACATCCGCGTTAGCATAGCGGGCGATAACTTCCGCGAGCGTGGTTTTGCCTGTACCGGGTGGCCCCCAGAGGATCATGGAGTGCAGATGCCCGGCCTCAATGGCACGCGGCAAGGGTTTCCCCGCAGCCAGCAGGTGTTGCTGGCCGGTGTACTGCGCTAAATTTTCTGGCCGCATACGAGCGGCCAGAGGTTGAAACGCATTCTCAGAAAAATCGAGCGACAGATTGCTCACTCATGCCTCTTACTTGTTGCGCTGATCGTCCACCGTTACGCCCTGCGGCGGGGTAAAGGTGAATTTAGACGCGTCAACCGCGCCATTTTGCTGGGTCTTGAGCTGGTAGCTGCTACGCTGGTCGTCCTGCTCAACCGCACCAAACTGATTGATGGTTCCGTTGGTGCTCACGTTGATGGTGAACTGTTTCAGGTTGCCATTACTGCCTTTCGGCGTCAGAACAAACTCATCACCATTCTGTTTGATGTTGTACTGCTGCCAGTCGCTGGACTGGTTACGCGCAATCAGCATAAAAGGCGTATTGCTGGTCGCGTCTTTCAGCCAGGTCGCAGTAGCCTGCTCGACAAACGGGTTGTAGAACCACAGGGTCTTACCGTCAGAAACCAGGATGCTCTCATCCGGCTGAGTCATATGCCAGTTAAACAGATTCGGGCGTTTTACCCACAAATCCCCCTGACCTTCCTGCACCGCATTGCCACTGCCGTCAGTCACTTTTTGCGTGAAGCTGGCGTGGAAACTGCTCACTTTATCCAGTCGGCTTTTAAGGTCGCTTGCCGCATCAGCCCAGACGCTGCTGGCGACAAAACTGGTGAGTAATGCACAGGCGATTGCGATTTTTTTCATTGTTATTCCTTAAAATACGTCATCCCGATATGGGGTTCTGCCCTCTATTGTGTACCTGCCCGAAGGCAGGCGACAGAAGAAAATGCTTAATTTTGGCTGATTTACCCTTCTTTGCAATCACTGAAGGTTAATCAAACGGCGGCGGTGCCAGCACCTCACGGTTACCGTTGTGCCCCTGCTCGCTCACAATGCCCTGCGCTTCCATCTGCTCGATGATGCGCGCTGCGCGGTTGTAGCCGATGCGGAACTGACGCTGCACACCCGAGATAGAGGCTTTACGTTTTTCGGTGACGAAGTTAACCGCCTGGTCGAATAACGGATCCAGCTCCTCGCCGCCGTCCAGGCCACCACCGCCGCCTTCGCTTTCGCTGTCGGAGGTAATGCCATCAACATATTGCGGACGACCGCGCGCTTTCCAGTCCTGCACCACGGCGTGAACTTCCTGGTCGCGAACAAATGCGCCGTGAACACGCACCGGAGAGGTGGAGTTCGGGCCAGAGTAAAGCATGTCCCCCATACCCAGCAGCGACTCCGCGCCACCCTGGTCGAGAATAGTACGCGAGTCAATTTTGCTCGATACGGTAAACGCGATACGGGTTGGAATGTTCGCTTTGATCAGACCCGTAATAACGTCCACAGACGGACGCTGCGTCGCCAGAACCAGGTGGATGCCGGCCGCACGCGCTTTTTGCGCCAGACGTGCAATCAGCTCTTCCACTTTTTTACCGACGGTCATCATCAGGTCAGCGAATTCATCCACCAGCACGACGATGTAAGGCAGTTTTTCCAGCACCGGATGTTGGGCATCCATGCTGTCGCCCGGTTTCCAGTAAGGGTCCGGAATCGGACGACCCATCCGTGCCGCCTCGGCGATTTTCTCGTTATAACCGGCAAGGTTACGCACGCCCAGCGCAGACATCAGCTTGTAGCGACGCTCCATCTCATTAACGCTCCAGCGCAGGGCATTGGCCGCGTCTTTCATGTCGGTAACCACTTCTGTCAGCAGATGCGGGATACCTTCATAGACCGACAGTTCCAGCATTTTCGGGTCGATCATGATGAAACGAACATCTTCCGGCTGCGCTTTATAGAGCATGCTGAGGATCATGGCGTTCACACCGACGGATTTACCGGAGCCGGTGGTACCTGCCACCAGCAGGTGAGGCATTTTTGCCAGATCGGCCACCACCGGCTCGCCCGCAATATCTTTACCCAGAACCACGCTCAGCGGTGACGGGTTGTCGCGGAACTTCGCGTTATCCAGGACTTCGCGCAGGTAAACGGTCTGACGTTTCTTATTCGGCAGTTCAAGACCGACGTAAGGTTTACCCGGAATAACCTCTACAACACGCACCGCCACGGTCGACAGAGAACGCGCCAGGTCACGGGAAAGGTTAGAAATACGCGCGGCTTTTACGCCTGGTGCCAGATTAAGTTCGAAGCGAGTGATCACCGGCCCTGGGGAGTAGTTGACCACATCAGCCTTGATACGGAAGTCCGCCAGACGCGCTTCCACCAGACGAGCCATCTGCTCAAGAGCAAAGGTATCGACCGGCTCGACTTCAGCCGGCGGTGGGGTTAACAGATCCAGCGACGGCAGAGGCGTGCTTGGACGCTGCAACGGACGGCTGTCGCCATTACGCATCAGCAGCGGGTGAATGAGACTCTCCTGCGGCTGTGCCTGAGGCTGCTGGAACTGCGGCGGCTGTGGTGGCTGCTGCGGTTGCGCGTAAGCCTGCGGCGCCGGTTGCTGCGGCTGTGCATACGCCTGCGGCGCCGGTTGCTGCGGCTGTGCATACGCTTGCGGTGCCGGTTGCTGCGGTTGTGCATACGCCTGCGGTGCCGGTTGTTGCGGCTGTGCATACGCCTGCGGCGCTGGCGCAGTCTGCGGACGCGTCGGTTCAGCGTCCGGCATCGCGCTCGGCGTGAACAGCGGCTCGCTCGGGCCATCATCAACCAGATCTTTCATTGGCGAGAATTCAAAATCCGACAGCGAGAACGGATTCGCTCCGGCGGGCTGCTCACCGGCATAACGCTGCTGCTGCGTGGCCGCGAACTGGCGCGCTAATTCCGCCTCAGCCGCGTCATCTTCGTCTTGTGGATGATGCACTTCATGCTGGTATTCTTCGCCATAGCGCTGATGCTGCTGCGCGGCGAACTGGCGCGCCAGTTCATCCTGATGCATTTCATCAACGTCATCTTCATACTCATTCTCGCGCGCTTTCTCCTCAGCCATACGCTGAGAAGGGAGCTTGATACCGTAGGAGGCCAGCTCACGCCGCGTTGGCACGCGGACACGGTTTGGGCGAGGTAACTGCGGGCCAATGCCCTCTTTCACCTGTGGACGTGGCGCACCGCCTGTGGCGAGGCTAAAGACCGGGGCAGCCGCGGCGGCTGCCGCTGTAGCCTGCTTCACGCTTTCAGCAACAGGTGCAACGGCAGGCGTTGGATCAACCGGAGGAACCGAAACAGAAGGTGCTTTGGTTACAGGCTCCTGCACCGGTTCAGGCACAGGCTGATACCAGGCCGTCAGCTGTTCACGCTCGCGGGCACGACGCTCTTCGACCTCTTCAAAATAGTACAATGGCGGACGAGACGGTTTCGCCTCTTCCACCACGCCAGGCTCTGGCTGAGGCGCTACGTATGGCTGTTCAGGTTCAATCGGCTCCGGCACGTACTCCTGATGAGGCTGTGCGGCAGGCTGCGCGTACTGCGGATATCCCTGAGGCTCATATGCCGGCTCCGGCTGATAAGGCTGCTGCCAGGCTTCCTGCTGGACAGGAACATAGCTCTCTGGCTCTGGCGCAATAACCGGCTCAGGCGTATGAACGCCAGGGGCGGTTTGCCACTCCACCTGAGGTTGCTGAATGGCGGATTCGGGTGGTGGAACCGGTGCTGAAGGCATCACCGCATCGGCTGGAGCGGCATACGCCTGTGAAGCCGTAGTGGCGGCGGCCGCTGCAGCGACCGGCTCGGTCACGGAGTGGCCATTTAACAGCGGGTCGTATTCATCAAACGCTCCCGGCGTGGCACGGTTGCCGGAGAAGAGCACATCGTTTGGATCGACAGCCGCACCGGCTGCACGATATTCAACCTGATCGTCTTCATCCATGCGTTTGCCGGAGAAGAGCGCCGCATCGGTTTTACGGCCTAGCGGGTTGGCAAATTTCTCGGCAACACGCTGACGACGCGCCAGCGCGCCGCGCATAATGCGGGCACGACGAGATTCGCGACGCTGAACGGGAGCATCGTCTTCCTCTTCGTACTCATCTTCATATTCATCTTCGTCAACCCACGTATCGTCGCGACGGGTACGGTTGCTGGCGAAGGTCAGGAGGGTGAGGATAAAGCTGCCGATCTTCTCAGCGATGCTCACCCACGACCAGCCGGTGAACAGCGTCAGTCCTGCCGCCCAGATGCAGAGCAACGCAAGCGTGCCACCGCTGCTGTGAAGCATGGGCTGTAGCGCAGAACTCAACAGGCTGCCGATCACCCCGCCAGAGGCGAAATACCAGATATCATCGGCGTTGATAGCCGCCAGCCCACACGAGGTGAGGATCAGCGCCAGTGCGCCAATCAGGCGCAGCGACACCGCGAAATAGTCGATATAGTCATCGTTTTGACGATGGCGCCAGGCAAACCAGCACCCGCCAATGATAATGACGGGAAGGGTGTAGGCCATCACCCCGAAAATGAAGAAGAGCGTATCTGCAAGCCAGGCGCCGGGAACACCGCCTAAGTTATGGATAGGCTCATGCCAGGCGGTTTGTGACCAACTGGGATCTGAGGGGTTGAAACTGAGTAGGGCTGCCATCAGCCAGACGGCAAAAAGGGCAATAACAATCAGCAAAGCCTCGAGGAGACGACGTCCGCTGCTTAGCTTCGATAATGTGACTTCTTTGTCTTCAGTGTATTCCTGGCTCAAGAAAGGCTCTCCAGGTATCAGGCATATCCTGCCTGTTTGCTAAAACGGACAACAGCGCCGGGTATCCCCGGCACTGTTGCTGTATGGATTAACAGGAGTGTAATCAAACTACACTGATTTTGCACCTGTTCCGTGTTAGCGCGTCTTAATAACCAGACGATTGCTCTGTTTGACTTCTTCCATCACCACATAGGTACGGGTGTCATTCACGCCCGGCAGACGCAGCAGGGTTTCACCCAGCAGCTTACGGTAGGCGGACATATCAGGCACACGGGTTTTCAACAGGTAGTCGAAATCACCGGATACCAGATGACACTCTTGAATTTCTTCAAGTTTTTGTACAGCGGCGTTAAATTGCTCAAACACATCCGGCGCACCACGATTCAGAGTAATCTCAACAAATACCAGAAGTGAGGCATCCAGATAATGCGGGTTCAACAGAGCCGTATAGCCCTGAATGAAACCCTGTCTTTCCAGTCGGCGCACACGCTCAAGGCACGGCGTCGGGGAAAGTCCCACACGTTTTGAAAGCTCGACGTTGGAAATACGCCCATCCTTTTGCAATTCATTAAGAATGTTACGATCGATACGGTCGAGATCTTTGCCAGGGCGCTTCTTGCTATCTACCATTATTATTGTCTCTCTGTATTCCTTCCCTACTCCTGCCTGGACCCTGTGCACATCACTGTTCAGAGCCTGTACCCGTTAGTCATCACATCGCCTGGTTATGTATTAGACGCGATGCGGATTCGGGTTCTGTTGGTAAGAAGACCGTTGCCCGAAGGCAGTCACCGATATCACGTATGGCGTCTGTCCACGCCATGCGTAGATTTCACTGACCCGGTAAAAATGGCATTTACGTGCATGCCTATGCGGCATGCGGTTAACGCGGTTTTTTTTCTTCCTTGAATGTTTTCGCAAAAGCGCAGGGGATTGTCAAAGCAAAACATCGATTTTTAGTACAACATGCCGGATATTCATTACGGCAGGGTATTAATCCTCATTTTATTGCCGTACAAACGAGCGAATTTCGGCGCAAAGCGTGATGTTATAGCGCTTAATTCATCGTCGCTGGCTATTGCACATATCGATATCAAAATTGCTGCGCTCTTTTTTTACGACAACAAATTCCCTACAATCCAGCCAAATGTCTGCCAACAACAATGGGGATCTCATGGGCACGGCCAAACACAGTAAGCTGCTAATTCTTGGTTCTGGACCTGCGGGATATACCGCGGCGGTCTATGCTGCACGCGCTAACCTGCAACCGGTTCTGATTACCGGCATGGAAAAAGGCGGTCAGCTGACCACCACCACGGAAGTGGAAAACTGGCCAGGCGACCCGAACGACCTGACCGGGCCGCTGCTGATGGAGCGTATGCACGAGCATGCGACGAAATTCGAAACCGAAATTCTGTTCGATCATATCAACAAGGTTGACCTGCAGAACCGTCCGTTCCGTCTGACGGGCGACAGTGGCGAGTACACCTGTGATGCGCTGATCATCGCGACCGGCGCTTCTGCTCGTTACCTCGGTCTGCCGTCTGAAGAAGCATTCAAAGGCCGTGGCGTCTCCGCCTGCGCAACCTGCGATGGTTTCTTCTATCGCAACCAGAAAGTGGCGGTTATCGGTGGCGGCAACACTGCCGTGGAAGAAGCCCTTTATCTGGCGAACATCGCCTCTGAAGTGCACCTGATCCACCGTCGTGACACCTTCCGCGCAGAGAAGATCCTGATCAAACGTCTGATGGATAAAGTGGCGAGTGGCAATATCGTGCTGCACACCAACCGTACCCTGGAAGAAGTCACGGGCGATCAGATGGGCGTTGCCGGTCTGCGTATTCGTGATACCCAGAACACCGATAACGTCGAAACGCTGGAAGTGGCGGGTCTGTTTGTGGCGATCGGTCACAGCCCGAACACCGCGATTTTCGAGGGGCAACTGGAGCTGGAAAACGGCTACATCAAAGTGCAGTCCGGTATTCACGGCAACGCGACCCAGACCAGCATTCCTGGCGTATTCGCTGCTGGCGATGTGATGGACCATATCTACCGTCAGGCGATCACCTCTGCTGGCACCGGCTGTATGGCCGCGCTGGACGCTGAACGCTACCTCGACGGGCTGGCGGAACAAGGTAAATAATCTTTACAAGTCAGTAACAAACGTAAATAAAGGCGGCGATAAGTCGCCTTTATTGTCTCTCCGTTGTAACATTGCGCTGCCCAACTTCTAATAACGTCACCTGCTAAGTACGCAATGGAAAAAACCCGTCAACAAGAGTTAACACGCTGGCTGAAACAGCAAAGCGTTCTTTCCCGCCGCTGGCTAACAATCTCCCGTTTTCTGGGGTTTGTCAGTGGTCTGTTGATTGTTGCCCAGGCATGGCTGCTGGCCCGCATTCTTAATCACATGATCATGGAGAACATTCCGCGCGAAGCGCTCCTGTTGCCCTTTATCGTCCTGATCCTGATTTTTGTTCTTCGTGCCTGGGTGGTCTGGCTGCGTGAGCGCGTGGGTTTTCACGCCGGACAGCATATCCGCTATGAGATCCGCCGTCAGGTGCTTGACCGCCTTCAGGAGGCCGGTCCGGCGTGGATCCAGGGTAAACCCGCGGGAAGCTGGGCGACGCTGATCCTTGAGCAGATTGACGATATGCATGACTACTATGCGCGCTATCTGCCACAGATGGCGCTAGCCGTCTTCGTTCCGTTGCTGATTGTCATCGCCATCTTCCCGGTCAACTGGATGGCAGCGCTGATCCTGCTGGGCACAGCCCCGCTGATCCCGCTGTTTATGGCGCTGGTGGGCATGGGCGCCGCGGACGCTAACCGACGTAACTTTCTGGCTCTGGGTCGCTTAAGCGGCCATTTCCTTGACCGTCTGCGCGGCATGGAAACGTTGCGCATTTTTGGCCGCGGTGAAGCGGAAACTGAAAATATCCGCCTCGCATCGCAGGATTTCCGTCAGCGCACCATGGAAGTGTTACGTCTGGCGTTCCTCTCCTCCGGCGTACTCGAATTCTTTACCTCGCTGTCGATTGCGCTCGTGGCAGTCTACTTTGGCTTCTCGTATCTCGGCGCGCTGGATTTTGGCCACTACGGCACGGCGGTGACCCTTTCAGCCGGTTTCCTTGCGCTGATACTGGCCCCCGAATTTTTCCAGCCGCTTCGCGATCTGGGCACCTTCTATCATGCAAAAGCGCAGGCCGTGGGCGCGGCTGACAGCCTGAAGACGTTTATGGAAACGCCACTGGCGCATCCGGAACGCGGTGACGTGACGCTGAACGCCAAAGAGCCGGTTACCCTTGAAGCGCGTGATTTCTCCATTCTGTCGCCTGAAGGCAACGTGCTGGCAGGCCCGCTTAACTTTACCCTTCCGGCCGGAAAACGTGTGGTGCTCGTAGGCATCAGCGGTTCAGGGAAAAGCTCTCTGCTCAATGCGCTATCGGGTTTTATGGCCTACACCGGATCGCTGCGGATCAACCAAACTGAACTGCGCGATCTCGATCCGCTTGCCTGGCGTAAACAGCTTAGCTGGGTGGGACAAAACCCTCAGCTTCCTGCCGCCACGCTGCGAGACAATGTGCTACTGGCTCGCCCGGATGCGCGTGACGATGAACTGCAATCCGTGCTCGACCGCGCCTGGGTCAGCGAGTTTCTGCCGCAGCTTCCGCAGGGTGTCGATACCGTTGTCGGTGACCAGTCTGCCGGCCTGTCAGTCGGTCAGGCCCAGCGTGTGGCGGTTGCCCGCGCGCTGCTTAACCCATGCCAGCTCATGCTGCTCGACGAGCCAGCAGCGAGCCTTGACGCACACAGTGAGCAACGCGTCATGGATGCCCTGAATGCGGCCTCGCGGCAGCAGACCACCCTGATGGTCACCCATCAGCTGGAAGGTATTGCTGACTGGGATCAGATCTGGGTCATGGAAAATGGTCATATTGTTGAGCAAGGCGATTACGCCTCTCTCGTTGCCGCGCAGGGCCCGTTTGCCACCCTGCTGGCAAACCGTCAGGAGGATATCTGATGCGTGCTCTGCTTCCCTATCTTGCGCTCTATAAACGCCATAAATGGATGCTGCTGCTGGGCATTGTGCTGGCGATTGTTACCCTGCTTGCCAGCATCGGTCTGCTTACGCTCTCCGGCTGGTTCTTGTCCGCTTCGGCCGTCGCGGGGTTCGCGGGTTTATACAGCTTTAACTATATGCTTCCTGCGGCAGGCGTTCGCGGCACCGCAATCACGCGTACTGCCGGACGTTATTTTGAGCGTCTGGTCAGCCACGACGCCACTTTCCGCGTGCTACAGCACCTGCGCATTTACACCTTCAGCAAACTGCTACCCCTCTCCCCTGCCGGGCTGGCACGTTTTCGTCAGGGTGAGTTACTCAACCGTGTCGTAGCCGATGTCGACACGCTGGATCACCTTTACCTGCGCGTCATCTCACCCATCGTGGGGGCGTTTGTGGTGATTGTGGTGGTCACGCTGGGGTTGTCGGTTCTGGACGTTCCCGTTGCGCTCACGCTGGGTGGCATCATGCTGCTGACGCTGATTATCCTGCCACCGCTGTTTTATCGTGCAGGTAAATCCACTGGCGAGAACCTGACGCGACTGCGCGGCGACTACCGACAACAGCTGACATCCTGGCTGCAGGGACAGGCGGAACTGACCATTTTTGGTGCCAGCTCGCGTTATCGCAGTCAAATGGAAAGCACTGAGCTGAACTGGCATGAAGCCCAGCGCCGCCAGTCGGAGCTGACGGCATTCTCCCAGGCGTTGATGATGTTAATCGGCGGCGTGGCGGTCATCGCCATGCTGTGGATGGCTTCAGGTGGTGTAGGTGGAAATACCCAGCCCGGCCCTCTGATTGCTCTCTTCGTTTTCTGCGCCCTGGCCGCGTTTGAAGCGCTGGCCCCGGTGACGGGCGCCTTCCAGCATCTCGGGCAGGTCATCGCTTCTGCCCTGCGCATCACTCAGATTGCCGAGCAGGAGCCGGAGGTTACGTTCAGCGGCGCTCAGACCGCCGTGCCGACGCAGGTTGCGCTGACCCTGGATAACGTCACCTTTGCCTATGAAAAACAGGCGCAAAACGCGCTGGAAGGGATCACGCTGTCTGTTAAAGCAGGCCAGCGGATTGCGCTCCTCGGTCGTACCGGTTGCGGTAAATCCACCCTTCTTCAGCTACTGACCCGTGCCTGGGATCCGCAGCACGGTCAGATTCAGTTTAACGATACGCCGCTGACCGACTTCAGCGAACAGACGCTGCGCAAGACCGTGAGCGTGGTTCCGCAGCGCGTGCACCTCTTCAGCGCGACGCTGCGTGATAACCTGCTGCTCGCGGCACCTCAGGCCTCCGACGATGATCTGCGCGCCATGCTGGAGCAGGTTGGGCTGCAAAAACTGCTTGAGAACGACGGGCTGAACGGCTGGCTCGGGGAAGGCGGTCGTCAGCTCTCCGGCGGCGAGTTGCGCCGTCTGGCGATTGCACGCGCGTTGTTGCACGATGCGCCACTGATGCTGCTTGATGAACCCACCGAAGGGCTGGATGCAACAACCGAGAGCCAAATCCTTGATTTACTGGCCCATGTTATGACCGGAAAAACCGTGCTGATGGTCACCCACCGCCTGCGCGGGCTGGCGAGTTTTGATCAGATAATTGTGATGGACAACGGACATATTATTGAGCAAGGTAGTCACACAGAACTGTTGGCGAAACAGGGTCGCTACTACCAGTTTAAACAGCGTCTGTAGACTATATTTGTACCGATCCTAACTCGCGTATTGGAGTTCTGCTGTCATGCGCCTGGTCCAGCTTTCTCGTCATAACATCGCGTTCCCTTCGCCGGAGGGAGCGCTGCGTGAACCTAACGGGCTGCTGGCCCTTGGCGGCGACCTCAGTCCTGCGCGGCTTTTGATGGCTTACCAGCGCGGCATTTTCCCGTGGTTTTCACCCGGCGACCCGATTTTATGGTGGTCGCCCGATCCCCGTGCCGTGCTGTGGCCGGCGCAGTTTCACCTGAGCCGCAGCATGAAGCGTTTCCATGCGAAATCACCCTACCGCGTCACCCTGAATCATGCCTTCGGTCAGGTCATTGAAGGCTGTGCCGAAGACCGTCATGAAGGAACCTGGATCACCCGCGATATCATTACCGCCTATCACCAGCTGCATGAGCTGGGTTTCGCGCACTCCATTGAAGTCTGGCAAGACGGTGAACTCGTCGGCGGGATGTATGGCGTTGCGCAGGGGACGCTGTTTTGCGGCGAATCGATGTTCTCCCGTGCCGTGAATGCCTCGAAAACCGCGCTGCTGATCTTCTGCCAGGAGTTTGCCCAGCGCGGTGGAAAACTGATGGATTGCCAGGTCCTCAATGAGCATACTGCCTCGCTCGGCGCGGTTGAAATCCCCCGCCGTCACTACATAGAACATCTGGACGTTTGCCGTCAGGAGAAGCTGCCGCGAGACTTCTGGGTACCAAGAACGCTCTTTATGCCCAATGCCTAAATGTTTTCCGCATATTTTTTGTGAGGGTGTTATAATTATGCCGCAGAGTAGGTTCTGCCTGTTGCCTCGCCGCCGTTTGGGTCCTCCGCTTCAGATAACGTCCTGACGTTTATCCTGTTGTATCCCCTTTACGAATGCGCTTTCCGTTCGGTTGTACCGTGACGCTTGGGCAATGCGCCGAAACTATTTTGCTGCGTTTTAAACGCGCAATTCTTTACTTAATTGATGAATTTCGGCATTATCTTGCCGGTTCAAAACTTGGTAGTGATACCCCAGAGGATTAGATGGCCAAAGAAGACAATATTGAAATGCAGGGTACCGTACTTGATACGTTGCCTAACACCATGTTTCGCGTAGAGCTGGAAAACGGTCACGTGGTAACTGCGCACATCTCCGGTAAAATGCGCAAAAACTATATCCGCATTTTAACGGGCGACAAAGTGACTGTTGAACTGACCCCGTACGACCTGAGCAAAGGCCGCATTGTCTTCCGTAGTCGCTAATTGTTTTCGCCTGTAATGGCAGATGAATATATAAAGGTCGGGTTAACCCCGGCCTTTTTTATTTAACGGTTTAATGCCGGGCAGGAAGATGTATTGTCATGCGGGGCTGCGCCGGCGTGATTAAATCCCCGGCCATGGAATGCGCCATCTCATGCAGCAATCCCGTCAGGTACGGCAGCATATCCCGATCAAAATGGGACACCAGCAGCACGTGGTTTACTGCCCGGCAGTAGTCGCACTTTGTTTCGGTATCTTCCAGTAGCCACGCTTTTTGTCGCGGTGGTTCAGCGTCCTCCTCAAATTCCACTATCTGAAAATCACGCATTGATTCTGTGAGTCCGGTTTTGACCTCTTCCAGATACGCGCCTAAACAGCGGCACACGGGCTGCGTTTGCGGGTGGGCGTTGCAGTCCAGCAGAATTTCGGTGAGCAGCATGCAGCGCCCGGCCAAGGTCGGGAGATCGGGGTTGAGGGAGAGTTCGCTGTAGAGCTGGGAGAAACAGTTTTCTGTATTCATTGGGTAATACCTTCACACACGTTGAGTTACCACCGCAGGAAACGCCAGGTTCGCTGGCGGCGGACGAAAAGGAATTGGCGTACCAGTGTGTGTGCTACTGGCGCTTCAAAAGAAGCTTCCGATTCGCCCGCCAGATGCAGAATTATACCCTTTTCCTTAGGGCGAACGAAGCCTGCAGCAATGGTGCTGCTCACACACTTACAGGACGCCAATCCTGACACCTGATTTTGCAGGTGCGCCGCCATTCTAGGACTGTGAATTTATACAGCAATGAGTGAGATGAAAATATGGAAAGCGCCTCGCAAAGTTTCGGTGCGAGCAGGCATAAAAAAACCGGGCAGTGAGTTGCCCGGTTTTTAAGACTAATGCAGGAAATCAGTGAGCCGCTTCCGGCTTGTGCTTCTGCGCACTCTGGAAATCGTACGTCAGCTCATTCTTCTCCTGGTCCAGCGCGACCGTCACCTGACCGCCGTCTACCAGCAAGCCAAACAGCAGCTCGTTCGCCAGCGGTTTCTTCAGGTTGTCCTGAATCACACGCGCCATTGGACGGGCACCCATCGCACGGTCGTAGCCTTTCTCAGCCAGCCAGTTGCGGGCCTCCTGGCTCACTTCCAGCGACACGCCTTTCTGATCCAGCTGAACCTGCAGTTCGACGATGAACTTATCCACTACCTGATGGATAACCTCGGTAGAGAGGTGATCGAACCAGATGATGTTGTCCAGACGGTTACGGAACTCCGGCGTAAAGATCTTCTTGATCTCTTCCATCGCATCGGTGCTGTTATCCTGATGGATAAGGCCGATAGATTTGCGCTCCGTTTCACGTACACCGGCGTTGGTGGTCATTACCAGCACTACGTTGCGGAAGTCCGCCTTGCGCCCGTTGTTATCGGTCAGCGTCCCGTTGTCCATCACCTGCAGCAGGATGTTGAACACGTCCGGGTGCGCTTTCTCAATTTCATCGAGCAGCAGTACCGCGTGCGGATGCTTGATCACCGCGTCGGTTAACAGACCGCCCTGGTCAAAGCCCACATAGCCCGGAGGCGCACCAATCAAACGGCTGACGGTGTGACGCTCCATGTACTCGGACATATCAAAACGCAGCAGCTCAATGCCCAGCGCTTTGGAGAGCTGAACCGTTACCTCGGTTTTCCCCACACCGGTCGGACCGGCGAACAGGAAGGAACCGACAGGCTTATGTTCATGCCCCAGTCCGGCACGGGCCATCTTGATGGCTTCGGTCAAAGCCTCAATGGCTTTATCCTGCCCAAAGACCAACATTTTCAGGCGATTGCCAAGGGTGCGCAGCGTGTCACGGTCGCTCTGAGAAACACTCTTCTCAGGGATACGCGCGATACGGGCCACCACGGTCTCGATATCCGCCACGTTAACGGTTTTCTTACGCTTGCTGGCTGGCATCAGACGCGCACGCGCCCCTGCCTCATCAATCACGTCAATGGCCTTATCCGGCAGATGACGATCGTTGATGTATTTCACCGCCAGCTCCACCGCCGCACGTACCGCTTTGGCGGTATAACGCACATCGTGGTGTGCTTCGTACTTCGGTTTCAGACCGTTGATGATCTGCACGGTTTCTTCAACAGAGGGTTCAGTCACATCGATTTTCTGGAAGCGACGCGCCAGGGCACGATCTTTCTCAAAGATGTTGCTGAACTCCTGATACGTTGTGGAACCAATCACGCGGATCTTACCGCTGGAGAGCAGCGGTTTGATCAGGTTAGCGGCATCCACCTGGCCACCCGAGGCCGCACCGGCACCGATGATGGTGTGGATCTCATCGATAAACAGAATGCTGTTGGTGTCCTGCTCAAGCTGTTTCAAAAGCGCCTTAAAGCGTTTTTCAAAATCGCCGCGGTATTTAGTGCCCGCCAGCAGCGAGCCAATGTCCAGCGAGTAGATGGTGCAATCGGCAATCACTTCCGGTACGTCGCCCTGCACAATACGCCAGGCGAGACCCTCGGCAATCGCGGTTTTACCGACGCCGGATTCACCCACCAGCAGCGGGTTGTTCTTACGGCGACGGCACAATACCTGGATCGCGCGCTCCAGCTCTTTATCGCGACCAATCAGCGGATCGATACCGCCAACGCGAGCAAGCTGGTTGAGATTGGTGGTGAAGTTTTCCATACGATCCTCCCCGCCTGCTTGCTCTTCATTGTTATTGACCTGATTGCTGGAATCCGATGCCTGGTTCGGCTCGTCTTTACGCGTTCCGTGAGAGATAAAGTTAACCACGTCGAGTCGGCTGACTTCGTGTTTGCGCAGCAGGTAGGCAGCCTGTGACTCCTGCTCGCTGAAGATGGCGACCAGCACATTTGCGCCCGTCACTTCGCTACGTCCGGAAGACTGGACGTGGAAGACCGCACGCTGCAACACGCGCTGGAAGCTGAGCGTCGGCTGTGTGTCGCGCTCTTCTTCACTGGCTGGCAGCACCGGTGTGGTTTGTTCGATGAAGGCTTCGAGTTCCTGACGTAGCGCCACCAGATCCACGGAGCAGGCTTCCAGCGCTTCGCGGGCAGATGGGTTGCTAAGCAGTGCGAGCAGTAAATGCTCGACGGTCATAAACTCATGTCGGTGCTCACGCGCTCTGGCGAAAGCCATATTTAAACTGAGTTCCAGTTCTTGATTGAGCATAGGCACCTCCCCCAAATTTTATGCCTTATCAGGCCTTTTCCAGCGTACACAGCAACGGATGCTCGTTCTCCCTCGCATAATCGTTCACCATCGCGACTTTGGTCTCCGCCACTTCGGCGGTAAAGATGCCGCAGATAGCTTTGCCACGATAATGAACGGTAAGCATCAGTTGCGTTGCACGTTCTACATCATAAGAAAAGAACTTTTGTAGCACGTCAATAACAAATTCCATCGGCGTGTAATCATCGTTCATTAACATAACTTTATACATAGATGGCGGTTTTAGCGCGTCACGCACTTTATCTTCCGCCAGCTGGTCAAAATCCAGCCAGTCGTTGGTCTTACCCATTTTGCATAACCACTTTGAATCTACCTCAGATGTTAGATAACAATCATCTATTACTGTCATCCGCGATGTCTGTCACAAACTGTTGCAATAGCGTTAACTGCTTCAAACTTTGGTTGATTATTGTCCCATCTCAAGCGCCAAACGCTTGACGACTTCTTTCGTTTCTCTAAATTGTACAAGCGTGAGATGGCGAGGTTTTGAACAGCCCCCACTCCACCACCGGTTCATTCCATCTTAACTTATAAGATTTACGAAGGATGTCGAAGCATGGAAATGGGTACTGTTAAGTGGTTCAACAACGCCAAAGGGTTTGGCTTCATCTGCCCCGAAGGCGGCGGCGAGGATATCTTCGCTCACTATTCCACCATTCAGATGGATGGTTACAGAACGCTCAAAGCCGGGCAGTCCGTCCGGTTCGATGTACACCAGGGACCAAAAGGCAATCATGCAAGCCTGATCGTACCCATTGAAGCAGAAACGGTCGCATAGCTCTCTGTTTTATTGTGTACATCCCGCCGTCAAAATGCCAGCCCGATCGGCTGGCATTTTTATTTTCAGCCTATTCGCGAGCCAACGCATCCACAGGATCCAGGCGCGCCGCATTGCGGGCAGGCAGCCAGCCAAACAAAATGCCGGTAAAAGTCGAACACAAAAATGCGGTAAGAATGGCCACCGGCGAGAAACCAATCTCCCAGCCGGGTAAAAAAAGCTGCAGAGCAAACGCGATCATCATCGACAGCGCAATGCCCATCGCGCCGCCCACCAGACACACCAGCACCGCTTCAATCAAAAATTGCTGCAGCACATCGCTGGCTCTGGCACCGACGGCCATGCGGATGCCAATCTCCCGGGTACGTTCCGTGACCGATACCAGCATGATATTCATCACCCCGATACCGCCGACCACCAGCGAGATCACCGCCACCAGCGTCAGGAACAGCTGAAGAGTACGTGTGGTCTTTTCCGCCGTTTTCAAGAGACCGTCCATATTCCAGGTGAAGAAATCTTTCTTCCCGTGACGCAACGTCAGCAGCCGTTCCAGCTGTTGCTCGGCCTGCGCGCTGTCGTAGCCCTCCTTCACGCGAACGGTGATGGAGTTCAGCCAGGACTGCCCCATAATCCGTCCGGAGATGGTGGTATAGGGCAGCCAGACGCGCAGGATCTTGCTGCTGCCAAACATCGACTGTTTCTCTTCCGCCACGCCAATCACCGTCGCAGGCATGTTTCCGACCAGGATAACCTCGCCCACCACGTTGGTTTTATTGGGGAAGAGCTGCCGGCGCGAGTTGGCGTCAAGCACCACCACCTGCGCCCGGCCCGCTAACTGCTCGGCATTGAAGGTGGCACCTTCGCTGAAGGTCATGCCATAGACGTTAAAGTAATCGCCGCTGACGCCGTTGGCGCTGGCAGCAACGTCAACATTGCCTACCCGCAGACGGAGGTTTTGTGAGACCGCCGGCGTGGCCGAATTCACCCACGGCTGCTTCTGGATAGCCGCCAGATCGTCGTACTTCAGCGCCTGCTGATACTGCGGCTCGTCATCGCCAAAATCTTTGCCGGGATAGACATCAATGGTGTTGGTCCCGATGGCCCGAATATCCGCCAGCACCAGCTGTTTGGCCGCGTCGCCCACGACCACAATCGACACCACCGAGGCGATACCAATGATGATGCCCAGCATGGTCAACAGGGTGCGCATTTTATTGGCGGCCATCGCCAGCCAGGCCATGGTCAGCGCCTCACGAAACCCGCTGGAAAATTGTCCCCAGCCGGTTGACGCCGGCAGGACTTCTTTCGGCGCCGCCGCCCGGGCGTGTCGCGCCGGCGGGTTGCTGACCAGCTCTCCGTCGCGGATCTCAATGATGCGCTCGGCCTGCGCAGCCACCTGCGGATCGTGGGTAACGATGATGACCGTATGCCCCTGATCGCGAAGCTGGTGAAGGATCGCCATCACCTCTTCACCCGAATGGCTGTCGAGCGCCCCGGTCGGTTCATCTGCGAGGATCACCTGACCGCCGTTCATCAGCGCGCGTGCGATACTGACACGCTGTTGCTGGCCGCCGGAGAGCTGCGAGGGCTGGTACTCCACCCGCTCCGCCAGCCCCAGACGCGTCAGCAGCACCTGGGCGCGCTCAAGGCGTTTTTTCCGCTCGACGCCGGCATAGACCGCCGGCACTTCGACGTTCTGCGCCGCCGTCAGGTGAGAGAGCAGATGGTAACGCTGGAAGATAAAACCGAAATGTTCCCGCCGCAGTTTTGCCAGCGCGTCACCGTCCAGCGTGGAAACATCCATACCGGCCACCCGATAGGTGCCGCTGGTGGGTCTGTCCAGACAGCCGAGAATATTCATCAGCGTCGATTTACCGGAGCCGGACGCACCGACAATCGCCACCATCTCGCCCGCTTCGACGCGCAGGGTGATCCCCTTCAGCACCTCAACCGGGCCATCACCCGACGGATAGCTGCGACGAATGTCATTCAGCTCTAGCAACGCCGTCATTTAGCGGCTCCGGGCAGGCTTTCGCTGGTGACAACCTCCTCACCCTCTTCCAGCCCTTTGACCACCACCACGTCGGTGTCATTACGTGCACCAATGACCACTTCTCGCTCACGCGTTTCGCCGTTGCGCAGCACTTTCACTTTATAGCGGCTCTCGCCGGTGGATTCACCCAGCGCAGAGAGAGGAATGGTGAGCACATTTTTCACGCCGGTAAGCTGAATGTGCACCTGTGCGGTCATGTCCAGACGCAACACGCCCTGCGGGTTAGGTACCTCGAAGCGCGCATAGTAGAAGATGGCATCGTTCACTTTTTCCGGCGTCGGCAGAATGTCTTTTAGCGCGCCTTCATAGCGCGTCTGAGGATCGCCGAGGACGGTAAACCAGGCTTTCTGCCCCGGCTTCAGATGAATAACATCCGCCTCTGAGACCTGGGCTTTCACCAGCATGGTGCTCATGTCCGCCAGGGTCAGAATGTTGGGCGCCTGCTGCGCCGCAATCACCGTTTGCCCCTGCAGCGTGGTAATTTGAGTCACTTCCCCGGCCATGGGCGCCACAATCTGCGTATAGTCGAGGTTGGTTTTGGCCGTATCCAGCGAGGCCTGGTTGCGCTTGATCTGCGCATCGATAGTCCCGATCTGCGCCTGCTTAACCGCCAGCTCGGTGGCAGCCGTGTCTAAATCTTGTTTCGAGATGGCCTGCGTTTTGGCCAGCGCCTGCTGACGCGTTAACGTCACCTGGGCCAGGTTGCGCTCAGCCTGCGCCTGTGCACGCTGGGCACGCAGTTCCATGAGCGTGGCTTCCACCTCACGGATCTGGTTTTGCGCCTGCTCAGGATCGATAACGCCCAGCAGCTGGCCTTTTTTCACCTTGTCGCCAATCTCAACCGACAGCGTTTTCAACTGACCGCTTACCTGTGCACCCACGTCAACCTTGCGCAGGGCATCCAGTTTTCCCGTCGCCAGCACGTTTTGCTGCAGCTCGCCCGGACGGACAATCAGTGTTTGATACTGTGGTACAGGGGCATTCAGGATCTGCCATAGCCAGAACCCTCCCCCGATAACAATTACCGCCAGCAGCAGAAACCACGTTCTGCGTTTTCCCTTGAGGTTCATAAATATTCCAAATAAATGTTCTGGCAATTATAAACGTTGATTCTATCTAAACGACTCCTCAACGAAACCCCCGCGCACCGAAATCGCCTCGATTTGTTGATGAGTTATTGAAATTTCGCCTGCTGAAATAGAACCCTTCCTTCAGAAGCAGGATCTAACATGTCTTCCATCGTCGATACACTTATTTCTCATCAGCACCAGCCTAAATCCGGCTGGCAGCTCTTCAATAATCTGGCCTTCGGGAAGATCACTCCGGGGCTGGCATGGCAAAACCCCGCTTATCGACGTAAATTCATGCTCCGTTCGCTGATGACACCGTTCAGCACCACGCGTCTGCTGTCAGAGCTGGCAAAGCAGCCGCGCCTGATGCAAATGTTGCAGGTGCAGCCGGGGCTGCCGTGCCGCCTGCACCGCCCGTGGTTAACGGTGGACATGGATCGCCGACAGGCGCTGGAATCGCTGACCTGGCACTACCAGACCATGACGCGCCAGCTTCCGGCAACGCTGGTCAAGGGTTACCTTTCACCGCAGGGGGCAACCCTGCTGACCCTGACCGGAAAAGACGAACAGCAGTTTACTGTGCGCCTGTGCGCTGACGCCTTCATGGATAAAGAAGGTGAAGCCACCCTCGTCTTTTGTAACCATCAGAATACCGTGCTGGCGGAAATGACCTTCACGTTGTGCCCGTTTGAAGGAAAAACAACGCTGTTCATCGGCGGCCTGCAGGGGGCAAAAGCACATGTTCCACATGAACTGATCCAGGGGGCGACCAAAGCGTGTCACGGCCTGTTCCCGAAACGCCTGCTGGTTGAAACGGCAATGACGCTTGGCGCAGCTTTCCCGGTTGAGCATATTGTCGCGGTGAGTAACGCCACGCATATCTACCGCAGCTGGCGTTACCGCAAGAAAAAAGAGGGGAAACTGCGGGCCGATTATGACAGCTTCTGGCTCTCCCTCGGTGGGCAAAAACAGGATAACGGCCACTTCATGCTGCCGCTCGCCATGCCCCGTAAGCCGATGGAAGAGATTGCGAGCAAAAAGCGCGCTGAGTACCGCCGCCGCTATGCGCTACTGGACAGCCTGACGCAACACGTCACGCAGGCGACCCGCACTTAATCCGCTTTCCCGCGTGCCAGCCACAGCACGCGGGAGAACATCTTGCGCAGCAGCGTCGGCACGGACTCCACGCCACGTCTCCCCGCTTCCGTCGCCACCTCAATCGCTAAATCAGGTTTTGAAGAGCGGTGGATGGCTTTGGCAATCACGCGCCGCATGTTCATTGGCACATCCACCGGCACCATCGCAATCCGGTGGAACACGTCGTCGAACCCCTGACGGTACATAAAGTGCTCCATGTCCATGGCCGGCAGCATGGTTAGGTGGTCGCGCTCTTCTTCGCGCTCATTATTCAGCAGGCCACGCACGGTCGCGGCATATTTTTTTCCCGCTTCGTCACCATCCACCAGCACATGCCATTCAATGCCCATCCGCCGGGCGAATTTGATCAGCGGCTTGATCCCCGACTGGGCAAATTCGATGACCTTGATACCTTCGGCATCAAAATGGTGGCCACACTGACGCGCCAGTTCGTTGATAACCCAGGTTTCCGTTTCTCCCTCAACCAGCAGCCAGCAGCGGGCGAACAGCGACGACGCACGATTAAAGCGGATGTGGAACGAGATACGACGTCCCTCTTCCGCGTTCATCCCGCCCGGCCCGAGGCGATAGGCGGTGACGCGGGAAGACTCACGTACCAGACGGCAGACGTGCTCGACCGGGGTCAGCGACAATAACTCGCCGGAATTGGTGGTGGTCACGCGCTGCAGCGGCAGCAGATTCAACAGGTGCCACGCCACCGAGAGCATGATCGGGTGCAGGCGCGTTTCCGGGTCTTCCACCAGCAGCAGCGGGCGGGCGTCACGGTCGAGACGAACGGTGCCCTTGGCCTGCAGTAGCGTCGAAAACAGCCCCAGCAAAATCACCCGATGGGTACGGCCACCGGGCCTGTCGATCATCCGGTTAATGATATCGAGGTAGCGCCAGCTGCGTTGTTCATCGTGAGAGCGGCGGCGCATCAGACGATGGCGCGACTCCGACGTCCCCTGCTCGGAAAAATAGTGTTCCAGCAGTTGTACCATTGCCGACAACCCCTGGCGGATTTGACCATCGGTCAGATTTTGCGGACGCGCCACCAGCTCTCGCGCCAGGAAATCCAGCTCGCGGGCGGTCACTTCCACTTCCGGCATATTCGGTACGGTGCCGTTGCGGATCCGCCGCATAAAACGCGCATCACGCAGGCGCAACACCGGCATCAGGCGAATCAGGTGGCGAGCCAGGTCGTCGATGTCATCCAGCGGAATGGGGTTGGCCTTCTCATCGAGGAAATCACGCAGGGTTAATACGCCCTCGTTTTCTGCCATCTCACCTTCCAGCCGGTAGAAAATCCGGTGGAAACCGTCGTCGCACGGAACCCAGCAGGGTGATAACGGACGGAAGCGACGCACGCGGTGACGCCCCGGCTCGGATTCGCGGAATGTCAGAATAATGTGCAGGTGTTTTTCGCGGCCATTCACATCGCCGGGAGGAAACCAGAAATCATCATGGGCAAAGTGATACAGATCGTCTTCGGGCGAAAGCAGCAGCGTCAGCGCATCCAGAAGGCTGGACTTACCCCACGCGTTCTCACCGATCAGGACGTTGTTCTGCTCAAGCTGCAGCGACAGGCGGTTAATACCGCGGAACCCAACAATTTCCACACGTTCGAGAAGCATAAATCCCCCGCGAGATGATCACTTTTTCCTTTAAGTTATCAGCAGTATAGCGGCAGGAACTTTGACACGACAGCACAACCTTCGTGCTGTAGAGAATTGGTCTATGCTCTATTTACCGTCGATTTGAACAAGGAATGACATCACGTTGCCATAAATCAAATTAACCGAATTAATTTTAGTGGCGAAGGGATGTTTTTGTTTTTAAAATAATGGCTCTTTGAGTCGTCATCCCTTTTTTGACGATATCCCGCACGCAGGAACGCGTGTGAAGTTTATTATTGAGGTGGTTATGTTTAGAAAATTAGCAGCAGAATGCTTTGGTACATTCTGGCTGGTGTTTGGTGGCTGCGGTAGCGCCGTTCTGGCAGCAGCATTTCCGGAATTAGGTATTGGTTTTGTCGGCGTTGCGCTGGCATTCGGTTTAACCGTATTAACCATGGCGTTTGCCGTGGGTCATATTTCCGGTGGTCATTTTAACCCGGCGGTGACATTAGGTTTATGGGCGGGCGGTCGTTTCCCTGCTAAAGAAGTCATTGGTTATATTGTGGCCCAGGTTGTTGGCGGGATTATTGCTGCAGCGGTTCTGTACGTTATTGCCAGCGGTAAAGCCGGCTTTGACGCCGCCGCAAGCGGCTTCGCCTCAAACGGTTTCGGCGAACACTCCCCTGGCGGTTACTCCATGCTCTCTGCCATCGTGATTGAAATTGTGCTGACCGCAGGCTTCCTGCTGGTGATCCACGGCGCAACCGACAAACACGCCCCGGCGGGCTTTGCACCTATTGCCATTGGTCTGGCGCTGACGCTTATCCACCTGATCTCTATTCCGGTCACCAACACCTCCGTAAACCCGGCGCGCAGTACTGCCGTCGCTATTTTCCAGGGCGGCTGGGCGCTTGAGCAGCTGTGGCTGTTCTGGGTAATGCCAATCATCGGCGGTATTCTGGGCGGCGTGCTGTATCGCACCCTGCTGGAAAAACGCGATTAATTGCGTGTGCAGTCGGGTAGCACTTACGCTTACCCGACCTGCATGACAACACTCAGGCCGGGTCAGGCGTTGCTGCCACCCGGCTTTTTTGTTGCTCCTTTACCTGACAACGTTTATTGGGTAGTGTCTCTGGCGCTTAACAGATATTCACAAGGACCCGTTGTTCATGTTTTCAGGACTCCTCATCATTCTGCTGCCTCTGATTGTGGGCTACCTTATCCCGCTGCATCGCGAATCCGCGTTACGGCTTATCAACCGTTTTCTGAGCTGGATTGTCTACGTCATTCTTTTCTTTATGGGGATAAGCCTGGCGTTTCTGGATAATCTGGCCACCAATCTGCTGGCGATCCTGCATTATTCTGTCGTCACCTGCGCCGTTATTTTGCTGTGCAATATTGCCGCACTTTTCTGGCTTGAGCGCACTATTCCGTGGAAAAATCACCACCATCAGGAAAAACTGCCGTCACGAATTGCAATGGCGCTGGAATCTTTAAAATTATGCGGCGTCGTAGTGCTGGGTTTTGTTCTTGGGTTGAGCGGATGGAATTTTTTACAGCACGCGACGGAAGCCAGTGAATATACCCTCATTTTCCTGCTGTTCCTTATCGGTATTCAGCTGCGAAATAATGGCATGACGTTGAAACAGATTGTCCTTAATCGCCGTGGAATGATCGTCGCGGTTATCGTCGTCATTAGCTCACTGGTGGCGGGCGTGATTAACGCTTTTATTCTCGGCCTGCCGTTAAAAACCGGTCTGGCAATGGCCTCCGGATTTGGCTGGTATTCCCTTTCCGGTATTCTGCTGACCGAATCGTTCGGTCCGGTCATCGGGAGCGCCGCCTTCTTTAACGACCTGGCGCGAGAATTAATTGCCATTATGCTGATCCCGGGCCTGGTGCGCCGCAGTCGCTCGACCGCACTGGGGCTGTGTGGCGCCACGTCGATGGACTTTACCCTGCCGGTTCTGCAGCGTTCAGGTGGGCTGGAGATGGTGCCTGCCGCCATCGTACACGGCTTTATTTTGAGCCTGCTGGTTCCCGTTCTGATGGCGTTTTTCTCCGCCTGATACTCCTCTGGCGGTAGGCTTTCTGCCGCCAAAATTGCGCTAAATCAATCTCCCTCTATTTTGTAGAAGAAAGCCCTTTTCACCGTTCAGTCACAGGCATAATCTCAAACATGTATATCAAATATAACTTTAACAGGTGTGATTATGTTTTGTGTGCAATGTGAACAAACCATCCGTACCCCAGCAGGCAATGGCTGCTCTTATGCGCAAGGTATGTGCGGCAAAACCGCAGAAACATCAGACCTGCAGGATCTGCTGATTGCCGCCCTGCAAGGCCTTTCCGCATGGGCATTCAAGGCCCGCGAATATGGCATTATTGACCACTATGTAGACAGTTTCGCCCCCCGCGCCTTTTTCTCCACGCTGACTAACGTTAACTTTGATTCCCCGCGCATCGTCGGCTATGCCCGCGAAGCAATTGCGCTGCGTGAAGCGCTGAAAGCGCAGTGCCTGAGCGCCGATGCCAACGCACGGGTAGAAAACCCAATGGCAGACCTGCAGCTGGTGAGCGACGACCTGGGCGAGCTGCAGCGTCAGGCAGCAGAATTCACCCCCAACAAAGATAAAGCGGCGATTGGCGAGAACATTCTCGGCCTGCGTCTGCTCTGCCTGTACGGCCTGAAAGGGGCCGCGGCCTATATGGAACACGCGCACGTTCTGGGCCAGTACGATAACGCTATCTATGCTCAGTACCACAAAATCATGGCGTGGCTGGGTACCTGGCCTGCCGAGATGAATCCGCTGCTCGAATGTTCAATGGAAATCGGCCAGATGAACTTCAACGTGATGCGTATTCTGGATGCCGGTGAAACCCGCACCTACGGCCACCCGACACCGACGCAGGTTAACGTTAAAGCGACCGAAGGCAAGTGCATCCTGATCTCCGGCCATGACCTGAAAGACCTCTATAACCTGCTGAAGCAGACCGAAGGCACGGGCGTTAACGTCTATACCCACGGCGAAATGCTGCCCGCACACGGCTACCCGGAACTGCGTAAATTTAAACACCTGGTCGGGAACTACGGCAGCGGCTGGCAGAACCAGCAGGTTGAGTTCGCCCGTTTCCCGGGCCCCATCGTGATGACCTCTAACTGCATCATCGACCCCACCGTTGGCGCGTATGACGACCGCATCTGGACCCGCAGCATCGTTGGCTGGCCGGGTGTGAGCCACCTGGAAGGGGATGATTTCGGCCCGGTCATTGCCCAGGCGCAGCAGATGGGTGGCTTCCCGTACAGCGAAATCGAACATCTGATCACCGTCGGCTTTGGTCGCGAAACCCTGCTCGGTGCCGCGGATTCACTGATTGACCTCGTGAGCCGTGAAAAACTGCGCCATATCTTCCTGATTGGCGGCTGTGACGGCGCGCGCGGTGAGCGTAACTACTTCACCGATTTCGCCACCAGCGTACCGGAAGATTGCCTGATCCTGACGCTGGCGTGCGGTAAATACCGTTTCAACAAGCTGGACTTCGGCAACATTGAAGGTTTGCCACGTCTGGTCGATGCGGGTCAGTGTAACGATGCCTACTCTGCCATCATTCTGGCCGTCACGCTGGCGGAAAAACTGGGCTGCGGCGTCAACGATCTGCCGCTGTCGCTGGTGCTCTCCTGGTTTGAACAGAAAGCGATTGTCATCCTGCTGACCCTGCTCTCTCTCGGTGTGACCAACATTGTGACCGGCCCCACCGCACCCGGCTTCCTGACACCGGATCTGCTGGCCGTGCTGAACGAGAAGTTTGGTCTGCGTTCCGTGACCACCGTAGAAGAAGATATGCAGCAGCTGCTGAGCGCGTAAGGAGTTATTCATGACCATGCCAACCTCACAATGTCCGTGGCGGATGCAGGTTCATCACATCCATCAGGAGACGCCGGATGTGTGGACGCTGTCCCTGCTGTGCCATGACTACTATCCGTACCGTGCAGGTCAGTATGCGCTGGTCAGTGTCCGCAACTCAGCGGACACGCTGCGCGCCTACACGATCTCCTCAACGCCGGGCGTGAGCGAGTACATCACGCTCACTATCCGCCGTATCGATGATGGCGCAGGCTCGCAGTGGCTTACCCGGGACGTGAAGCGCGGGGATTACCTCTGGCTGTCGGACGCACACGGGGATTTCACCTGTGACGATAAAGCGGAAGATAAATTCCTGCTGCTGGCCGCCGGGTGTGGCGTCACGCCGATCATGTCAATGCGTCGCTGGCTGGCGAAAAACCGTCCGCAGGCTGATGTTCAGGTGATCTTCAGCGTGCGCTCGCCGGAAGATGTGATCTTTGCCGAAGAGTGGCGTAACTATCCGGTGACGCTGGTGGCGGAACATAACGCAACCCACGGTTTTGTCGCCGGACGTCTGAGCCGCGAACTGCTGCAAAGCGTCCCGGATCTCGCGGAACGTACCGTGATGACCTGTGGGCCGGCGCCGTATATGGATATCGTTGAGCAGGACGTGAAAGCGCTGGGCGTGACCCGCTTCTTCAAAGAGCAGTTCTTCACCCCGGTCGCGGAAGCGGCAACCAGCGGAATTACGTTCACCAGACTGCAGCCTGCTCAGACTTTCTTTGGCCGGGTCGGCACCACGCTACTGGACGCGCTGGAAAGCAACAACGTGCCGGTGGTGGCAGCATGCCGTGCTGGCGTGTGTGGCTGCTGCAAGACCAAAGTGGTCTCCGGTGAGTACACCGTGACGAGCACCATGACCCTGACCGAGGCAGAAATCGCCGACGGATACGTGCTGGCGTGCTCGTGTCATCCACAGGGCGATCTTGTGCTGGCATAATCAGCCAACGCGCGAATGACGGGGGTAAGCGCTCGCGTTTACCCCCCTGTTAGTACGCCTACCGCCAGACCGGCGCTTTCCCCAACGCAAAACGCCCAGCGCCTAAGCATGCTATCGCCAGCGCACCGATAAAGAAGTACACCAGGCTCTCAATCGCCCAGGCACCTACCGCGTCCAGCGCAAAGGTTTCCCCCGTCCCGACCATCAGCCACGCCACAATAATGGTAAACGCCAGCACCAGCGCCGCCGGGCGCGTAAAAAGCCCCACGATAATCAGGACAGGCGCCACCACTTCGCCAATGAGCACGCCGTAGGCGATAAACCCCGGTAATCCTTTTTCCACCAGCATGCCGCTGATGAACCCCACGCCACCCAATAACTTGTGTAAACCGTGAAAAAGCATCAGCCCACCGACGGCAAGTCGTAACAAGAGTTTGCCGGCATCGTCGCACGATAGCTTTTCATTAACAGCAATTAACAATGATTTAACCATTTGAAATGATTCCTGTTTTCATCTGTGTGATGACCAGATTATGCCGAATCATTGCGGGTGAAAAGCACCTTTTAATAAGGGGGAAAGCGCGGCAATACAGTGACTTTCTTCTAAGCTTGTAAGCGATATCACTTAAAGGAGATGGACACCCATGAAACAAACCGTGGCTGCATACATAGCAAAAACCCTCGAGCAGGCAGGCGTAAAGCGCATCTGGGGCGTAACCGGCGACTCCCTGAACGGGCTGAGCGATAGCCTCAATAAGATGAAGACCATTGAATGGATGCCAACCCGTCATGAAGAGGTTGCCGCCTTCGCGGCTGGGGCGGAAGCGCAGGTTACGGGTGAACTGGCCGTCTGCGCCGGATCGTGCGGTCCGGGCAACCTTCACTTGATCAACGGTCTGTTTGACTGCCACCGCAATCACGTACCGGTCCTGGCGATTGCCGCCCACATCCCTTCTTCCGAAATCGGCAGCGGCTATTTTCAGGAGACGCATCCTCAGGAGCTGTTCCGTGAATGCAGCCACTATTGCGAATTAGTTTCCTCACCAGAACAAATCCCTCAGGTTCTGGCCATTGCAATGCGCAAAGCCGTGCTTAACCGCGGTGTTTCGGTGGTCGTTATTCCCGGTGACGTGGCGCTGAAGGCCGCGCCTGAAGGTGCCAGTTCGCACTGGTATCACGCCCCACAGCCTGTCATCACGCCGGCTGAAGAAGAGCTCAAAAAGCTCGCGCAGCTGCTGCGTTACTCCAGCAATATCGCCCTGATGTGCGGCAGTGGCTGTGCAGGCGCGCACAAAGAGCTGGTGGAATTTGCCGGCAAGTTAAAATCCCCGATTGTTCACGCCCTGCGCGGCAAAGAGCACGTCGAATATGACAATCCGTATGACGTGGGCATGACCGGACTGATCGGTTTTTCTAGCGGTTTCCACACCATGATGAATGCCGACACGCTGATCCTGCTCGGCACCCAATTCCCGTACCGCGCGTTTTACCCGACGGATGCCAAAATCATTCAGATTGATATTAACCCGGGCAGTATTGGTGCCCACAGTAAAGTCGATATGGCGCTGGTAGGGGACATCAAATCCACCCTCGCCGCCCTGCTGCCGCTGGTGGAAGAAAAAACCGACCGGAAGTTCCTCGACAAAGCCCTCAGTGATTACCGCGATGCACGCAAAGGACTGGACGATCTTGCCAAACCGAGCGACAAAGCCATTCATCCCCAGTATCTGGCGCAGCAAATTAGCCATTTCGCGGACGACGACGCCATTTTTACCTGCGACGTGGGCACCCCGACCGTCTGGGCAGCACGCTATCTGAAGATGAACGGCAAACGCCGTCTGCTGGGGTCATTCAACCACGGTTCGATGGCCAACGCCATGCCGCAGGCGCTGGGGGCCAAGGCCACCGCACCAGAGCGTCAGGTGGTGGCGATGTGCGGCGACGGCGGGTTCAGCATGCTGATGGGCGATTTCCTGTCGGTTGTGCAGATGAAGCTCCCGCTGAAAATCGTGGTCTTTAACAACAGCGTGCTGGGCTTTGTGGCGATGGAGATGAAGGCAGGTGGCTATCTGACGGACGGCACCGAGCTGCACGACACCAACTTCGCGCGCATCGCTGAAGCCTGCGGCATCACCGGTATTCGCGTAGAGAAAGCCTCAGAAGTCGATGAAGCCCTGCAGCGCGCCTTCTCCATCGACGGTCCGGTACTGGTGGACGTGGTGGTGGCGAAAGAAGAGCTGGCGATCCCACCGCAGATTAAACTCGAGCAGGCCAAAGGATTCAGCCTCTATATGCTGCGCGCCATCATCAGCGGACGCGGTGATGAGGTAATCGAACTGGCAAAAACCAACTGGCTCAGGTAAAACATTTCACATAACCTCTTAAATTAAAGGGATGTGAAATGATTGATTTACGCAGTGATACCGTTACCCGTCCGGGTCGCGCCATGCTCGAAGAGATGATGGCCGCCCCGGTCGGGGACGACGTCTACGGTGACGATCCGACGGTGAATGCGCTGCAGCGTTATGCCGCCGAGCTAAGCGGTAAAGAGGCCGCCCTGTTTCTGCCATCCGGCACCCAGGCCAACCTGGTGGCGTTGCTCAGCCACTGCGAACGCGGTGAAGAGTATATTGCCGGTCAGGGCGCGCACAATTACCTGTACGAAGCAGGCGGTGCGGCGGTACTGGGCAGCATTCAGCCTCAGCCGATTGATGCCGCCCCGGACGGCACCCTGCCCCTCGACAAGGTCGCGGCGAAAATCAAAGTCGATGATGTGCATTTCGCCCGCACCAGGCTGCTCAGTCTGGAAAACACCCACAACGGCAAAGTGCTGCCGCGCGAGTACCTGAAAGCAGCGTGGGAATTCACCCGCGAGCGCAAACTCGGGCTGCACGTGGACGGCGCGCGCATCTTTAACGCCGTGGTGGAGTATGGCTGCGAGCTGAAAGACATCGCGCAGTATTGCGATTCGTTCACTATTTGCCTGTCTAAAGGGCTGGGGACGCCCGTTGGCTCGCTGCTGGTGGGCAATGCGGACTACATCAAACGCGCGGTCCGCTGGCGTAAGATGACCGGCGGCGGGATGCGCCAGGCCGGTATTCTGGCAGCAGCCGGACTGTACGCCCTGAAAAACAACGTGGCCCGCCTGAAAGACGATCATGAAAACGCCGCGTGGATGGCCGCACAGCTACGCGAGATTGGTGCAGACGTTATGCGCCACGATACCAACATGCTGTTCATTCGCGTGGGCGAAGAGCACGCTGCCGCGCTGGGTGAGTTTATGAAAGCCCGTGGCGTGTTGATCAACGCCTCGCCGGTGGTACGCCTGGTTATGCACTTAGACGTTAATCGTCAGCAGCTGGCAGACGTGGTGAAACACTGGCAGGCGTTTTTACAGCGCTAAGGAGCAGAGCGTGCCGCAGCGTATTCTGGTACTCGGTGCCAGTGGGTATATCGGTCAGCATCTCACCACTGCGTTAAGTCAGCAGGGACACCAGGTGCTGGCCGTGGCACGCAACACGGAGCGTCTGCAAAAACTGCACCTGCCCGGGGTGACCTGTCACAACGTCGATCTCAACTGGCCCACGACGCTGCCGGCGTTACTGGAAGGGGTCGACACGCTTTACTACCTTGTTCACAGCATGGGCGAAGGGGGCGATTTTATCGCCCACGAGCGTCAGGTGGCGATGAACGTCCGCGACGCGCTGTTGCGCACACCGGTGAAGCAGGTGATTTTTTTAAGCTCGCTGCAGGCGCCTGCTAACGAGCAGTCCGATCATCTTCGCGCCCGTCAGCTCACGGCTGAGACCCTGCGCGGCGCCAATATTCCCGTCACCGAACTGCGGGCGGGGATCATCGTCGGGGCCGGCTCCGCCGCGTTCGAAGTGATGCGCGACATGGTATACAACCTGCCGGTGCTTACCCCGCCGCGCTGGGTGCGATCGCGCACCACGCCGATTGCGCTGGAAAATTTACGCCATTATCTGGTGGCCCTGCTGGACCATCCGGCTGAGCAACACCGTGTGCTTGAGGCTGCCGGCCCGGAAGTGCTGAGCTACCAGCAACAGTTCGAACATTTTATGCGTGTCAGCGGCCGCCGACGCTGGCTGATCCCCATTCCCTTCCCTACCCGCTGGATCTCGGTGTGGTTTTTAAACGTCATTACGTCCGTGCCGCCGACGACCGCAAAAGCGCTGATCCAGGGGCTCAAACACGATCTGCTGGCCGACGATCGTGCGTTGCGTGCGCTGATCCCCCAGACGCTGATCCGTTTCGATGACGCGATACGCAATACGCTCAAGGAAGAGGAACAGCTGATGAACTCCAGCGACTGGGGCTACGACGCCCAGGCGTTTGCCCGCTGGCGGCCTGAGTACGGTTACTTTCCTAAACAGGCGGGCTGCACGGTGAACACCCCGGCCAGTCTGGCGGACCTGTGGGAGGTGGTGAATCAGATTGGCGGCAAAGAACGCTATTTCTTCGGCAATATCCTCTGGCAAACCCGTGGCGCACTGGATCTGCTGGCAGGACACAGGCTGGCGAAAGGCCGTCCTGCGCACCCGTATCTTGCGGTAGGCGATACGGTTGACAGCTGGAAGGTAATTATCGTCGAGCCCGAAAAACAGCTGGCGCTGCTGTTTGGCATGAAAGCGCCCGGTCTGGGACGGTTGTGCTTTACGCTAAAAGACAAAGGCGACCATCGTGAACTGGACGTTCGTGCCTGGTGGCATCCGCACGGGATGCCGGGGCTTTTCTACTGGTTGTTAATGATCCCCGCTCACCTGTTTATCTTTCGCGGAATGGCGAAACGTATCGCGCAGCTGGCAGAACAAAAGACGAAAATAACTCAATAAAACTCTTATTCTTTCACCTTTCCCATTGCAACCCGCCGTAATTCACGAAAGAATGCGCACGAAATTCTTTTTCAACACAGTGGATTGATATGAAGGTACTGGTTACCGGGGCGACCAGC
Organism: Enterobacter sp. RCC_40; assembly: GCF_041360735.1. Classification (NCBI taxonomy): domain Bacteria; kingdom Pseudomonadati; phylum Pseudomonadota; class Gammaproteobacteria; order Enterobacterales; family Enterobacteriaceae; genus Enterobacter; species Enterobacter sp. RCC_40. The sequence goes on along the minus strand of NZ_JBFUPR010000002.1, from coordinate 745,962 downwards.
GGCTTAGGCCGAAATGCGGTCGAGTTTCTGCGCAACAAAGGCATCAGCGTCAGGGCCACCGGTCGCAACGAAGCGATGGGTAAACTGCTGCAAAAAATGGGCGCAGAGTTTGTCCATGCCGACCTGACGGAGCTGGTCTCCTCTCAGGCCAAGGTGATGCTGGCCGGTATCGATACGCTGTGGCACTGCTCCAGTTTTACCTCCCCGTGGGGTACCCAGGAAGCTTTTGACCTCGCCAACGTGCGTGCCACCCGTCGTCTGGGTGAATGGGCCGTGGCCTGGGGCGTGCGTAACTTTATTCATATCTCCTCCCCGTCTCTCTATTTCGACTATCACCATCACCGCGACGTGCAGGAAGATTTTCGCCCGGCGCGCTTTGCCTGTGAGTTTGCCCGCAGTAAAGCGGCCAGCGAAGAGGTGATCGATCTGCTGGCGCAGTCGAACCCGCACACCCGTTTTACCGTATTGCGTCCTCAGAGCCTGTTCGGCCCGCATGACAAAGTGTTTATCCCGCGTCTGGCGCAGATGATGCACCACTACGGCAGCGTGCTGCTGCCCCGCGGTGGCGATGCGATGGTGGATATGACGTACTACGAAAATGCGGTCCACGCCATGTGGCTGGCAAGCCAGCCGGACTGCGATACCCTGATTTCCGGTCGCGCGTACAATATCACCAACGGTGAGCCCTGCACGCTGCGCAGCATCGTGCAAAGGTTGATTGACGAGTTGCAAATCGACTGCCGTATTCGTTCCGTGCCCTACCCGATGCTGGATATGATTGCCCGCAGTATGGAGCGTCTTGGGAGTAAATCGGCGAAAGAGCCTGCGTTGACGCACTACGGTGTGTCAAAGCTCAACTTTGATTTTACGCTGGATATCACCCGCGCAGAAAACGAACTGGGGTATAAGCCGATTGTCTCCCTGGATGAAGGGATTGTGCGAACTGCCGCCTGGCTGCGTGACCACGGCAAATTGCATCGCTAGTTGAGCGCGCTCATCTCAGAGAACAGAGACGAAAACGGCAACCCGAAGGTTGCCGTTTTGTTTTACAGCGCCGTCCAGGCGTCTGACCACGCCAGACCCGCGCCTGGCTCGTAGTACGCCGGGGCATTGTTACACCAGCCGCTGTACGGGAACGGTTTGCACTGGAACAGTTTACCGTGGTTATCCACGATATCGCCTGCCTTGTACTTGCTGTTCGCGCTCCACGCGGCGTAAGCACCTGAGGTACCGTCGTTTTCAGACGGCGTCGTGGCTTTCGCTTTAACGTTCAGCAGATAGGAAGTGGTGCTGCTCAGCTCGCCATCGCTCACGGTCAGGCTGACTTCGTACTGTTGAGCCGTCGCAGACTCTGGCGCGGTAAAGGTCACCACCGCCTTGTCTTCACCGGTGACCGTCTGGCCATCCTGTGAACGCCAGGTGTAGGTCAGCGTGTTGCCGTCCTGGTCAGTGGATCCTTCTGCGCTCAGGGATACCTGCGCGCCCGCTTCCACCGCACCGATTGGGCCCGCAATCTGCGCGACCGGTGCGTGGTTCACCACGGTCGGTTCTGCCGGCGTTTCGTCCGGAACCGGTGCCGGTGCCGGGGTTTCATCTTCCGATGGCGTCGGTGCCGGAGTGACCGGATGCTCGTCCGGCGTCACGGCGGAACCGTCATCGTTGATAATGTTGACGTTATAGAATTTCTTCACGCAGTTCGTGTAGTCACCCTCTTTAAAGGCGCTGAACGGCGTCTGATAACCGACCAGCTGGCAGGAATACGTTTTACCGTCTGGCGTATCGGCACTCCATCCCCAGTCCTGCTCCCAGTAAATCTTCAGCGCACCGGAGCCGCCTTCATCGAACTGCTTCATGTTGGCACAGCCGAGTACTTCATTTGCCGGGACAGGCACTTTCAGGTACTTCGCAAACTCTTTGTAGTACTTGATACGGTTTTCAGACTGGGCAATCTCAGTCGGGCCGCCACACTCTACGCCACCGTTAATGATCTGGGTGGTCACGCCGAAGCCCGGAACCAGGCCGTTGGCTTTGTCATGATCGTTTGGCTGCCAGGTGCCGTCAATAACCTGCAGCATGCTCGGTTTCGGCGGCTGCGGATAGGCGAAGAAGAAGATGGCGCTTGCCAGGTTCAGCCAGGTGTCAGCCACCAGCTCCGGCTTGTCGAGCAGCGTGCGGACAGTGCCGAACATCGCTTCAGAGAACGGACCGTAGTTGTAGTTATAAGACAGCTGTTTTGCCCCACGGCCAAAGTAACTCACGAAATCGCCGTCTTTGTCTTTGCCGCACGGCCAGGTTTGTCCCTGCCAGATATCAGGATTACATTCGCCGTTGTAACCGCCTTTCTGCCCTTCGGTCCAGCCCATTTCGCGAACGTGAACCAGCGCCTGACGCCATTCGGCTTCCGGACGCCAGCTTTCGTGGCCGCCGGTTTCCTGTGCGAAGTGGGCAAACATGGTGGCCAGCTCTTTACGGCAGATGGCGTCGCTGTCACGGCCGTCGTTGTAGGTCTTACACAGCGCCGGGAATTTGCCCACCGCTTTGAGGAAGTTACTGTAGGTGTAGGACTGCGCTCGCATCGGGAAAAGGTATTCCCAGTCGCTGGCCTTCACAATGCCTTCAACGCGTTTAACGTTATCCGGGTTCGCTGCACGGCCTGGCTCAATCAGCTCAACCTGGGCATTATCCAGCGTACGAATGGTGTCTTTAACCGACGCCATCAGTGGAAAGTTAGTCAGTTCCTGTTCTTTCTTCGCCAGATCGCTGGCTTTCAGGGTGAACGGCTCGCTGGTGGTTGCCTGCAGCGTCGCAGCCTGTGCCATGAAAGGCGCAATGCATGCACCCGCAACGAGCACGCTCAGTAAGGTCCTTTTGGTCATTTCAACTCATCCTATATATAGCAACAAGGGTTAATGCAATCACGGTTTATGTATTATTCCCTTAATAAATAAACCAAAGAGTGCGGTAATTTTTCATTTTCTGAAGCGCACCTCTGGGTACGCTTCAAAAAACAAAAAGCAGAATTAATAAGAGGAACGAGGTTTTATCTCCTGATATTTCGCCCAGACCTTGCGGGCATAATTCATACGCTTTGAATAATTCTCTTTTTTCACTCCCGCGTTATAAGCCCCGACGGCTTCCCAGTTATAGCCATATACGTTGATCATCGTCGACAGTATTGACGCGCCCACCATAATGGAGGTGCAGGGCTCGGTCACAAGCCGGTTCTCGTCAATGCCCTGGCGCTGCAGTTCGCTGAAATGCGTGCTGTTAATCTGCATTAATCCCACATCCCGCGAGCCATCCTGATTCCACCCCACGGCATTCGGATTCATACCAGATTCCACCTGCGCAATGGCATATAATAAATACGGATCGACATGATAATAATGCGCCGCTTTATCCCAGCAATTTGCTGCCGCACTCTGACTTAAAATAAGCAATAACAATAAAAAGCGTTTCATCTCATTACCTGTTTATTTACTGACGATCCTTCTCCTTGCGCACGCTGTCTTATTCCGAAAGGGGTTGACCACACCCGAAACGGGGTGTGGTCAACGATTGCAGGCGATATCAAACCCGCAACCTCAGGCTTAGAAGGTTATTTGCAGTCTGCTGACGCGCCTTCTTTCACCTATACATCGCTGTTACCTGGTTTATCACCACGGGTCCACCATTTCGCACGGTAGACATACCCCTGGTAGGTGGTCGTATCGCCACCGTTGTAAACCACATCTGAACGCCAGTTCATTTTCACCTGGCTGACCAGCTCCCACGCATCCGCGTCAAAGCCAGGTTTATTGCCCTGTGTCCAGTACTTCGCTTTCCACACCAGGTTGTCGGCGCTCACGGTGTCACCACTGTTGTAGATTTTGCTCGCACTCCAGGCCGGGTACTGGCTGGCATTGGCATCAACAGGTGCATCACAACTGCCGGTGGCAGAGCCTTCATCAGAAGGTGGCGTGACCTCATCGGCAGGTGGTGTCACCTCGTCAGATGGCGGCGTGACCTCATCGGCTGGTGGTGTTACCTCGTCAGATGGCGGCGTGACCTCATCGGCTGCTTTTGGCGTGACAATAACCTGCACGTTCGATTGAACGCTGGTTTTACCGTCGCTGACCACCACGCTCAGGGTGTAGGTGGAATCGGAAGCGACAGCCGGTGCGGTGATATTCACGTTCGCGGTGTCAGTACCGGTTGCGTTCATGTCCGCCGGCACGCTCCAGGCATAGGTCAGCGCGTCACCATCCGGATCGGCCGCCTGCGCATGCAGGGCATAGGTTTCACCCGCCTGCAGCGTGATGCTTTCCATCGGGTTGACCACCGGTGCCTGGTTCGCTTTAGGTGCTTTGTTCACGACCTGAACATCAATGGCGTTCGTCAGGCCTTTCGCATCTTTCACCGTCAGGCGGAAGGAGAGCGTCTGGTTCTGAGTCACTGCCGCCGCGCCGAAGGAGGCTTTGGCTTTCGTGCTGTTGGTAAGGGTCACGGCTGGACCGGAAATCTGGGTCCACTTATAGGTAATGGCGTCGCCGTCCGGATCGCTAGACGCAGAGCCATCAAGGGTGACGGTAACAGGCCCGGTCACGGTCTGATCGGCAGCCGCAGCGATCGGCGCATGGTTGGTGACAACGGGATCAACCGGCGTTGAACCGCCGCCCAACAGGCTTTCGTTCATCGCATTGAGGATGTCGCCATTGTCCGAGTCGATGGACCAGGAGAACAGACCGCCCAGGTTTTTCGCCAGCACATACTTACCTTTTGCCGTGGTAGAACGCGCGTCTTCATAGGTAATCAGATCGCCGGTGGCTTTATTGAACAGATACGGCGCTTCTGCCGCGGCATCGTATTTGTATTCCCAGCCTGGCTTGCCTTTGTACTCGTTCGCAATCTGACGGTAGTCAACCACGCCCGGTTCCCAGGTGCCTTTGACCGCGCCCGTTGCCGTACCGGTGAACGGATTGTCGCCGGTGTAGCCATGAACGCCGGTCCAGCCGCGACCGTACATGCCCGCCCCCACAACAATCTTGCCCGGCTGCACGCCCTGCTCCAGCAGCGCGTTCACGCCGTTTTCAGTGGTGTAGTTGGTGTCCGGTTTCCACTCCGCGCCGTGCAACGCCGCCTGGTGGCCGAGATCAGTATTGCTCCAGCCGCCGTAGAAGTCGTAGCTCATCAGGAAGATGTGGTCGAGGTACTGCTGCGCCGTGGTGTAATCCACGTCTTCAATTTTGTCTTTACCGGAACCAATGGCGGTGGTCAGTTCGTACGTACGGCCCGTTTCTGCAGACAGCTCGTTCAGCATCGCGCGCAGATCGTGCATCACCGCGGTATAGGTGGCTTTGTCCTGAGCAGGGTTGCCAAGATTTTCCGACACACCACCACCCCCCGGGAATTCCCAGTCAATATCGACCCCGTCGAAGAATTTCCAGGTTTTCAGGAACTCTTTCACGGAAGAGACGAAGCGCGCGCGGATCGCTGAATCATGCATCTGGAAGAACGGATCGGACATCGTCCAGCCGCCAATGGAAGGCAGCACTTTCAGATCCGGATGGGCTTTTTTCAGCGCCATCAACTGACCAAAGTTACCTTTGTAGGGGTCGTCCCAGTTGGTCACGCCGGCCTGCGGTTTTTGCAATGCCGCCCACGGATCGTGAATGGCCACGGTGTAATCCTGACGGCCCGCACAGGCGCGCTGCAGCGCGGCGAAGCTGTTGCCGTTCTCAACCGTTTTTAACCCGTCGTTGATGCCATCACCGCCACAGATCGGAATGAAACCGTACAAAATGTGGTTCAGGTTCGCCGCAGGGATTTTATCCACCGGGAACTCACGCCCATAGACGCCCCACTCAGGGAAATAGGCACCCACCACTTTGTCCGTATGTTGAGAGAAAGTTTTGTTATTTTCCTTCAGGGTGGTGTTCAGCGGCAGCAGATGGCTCCCGTCCGTGTCCGCCACGATGATCAGTTTGCTGGCACTTTTAGAACACCCGCTGGCGTTACAGAGTTCAACCTGCTCCTGATAGCGTCCGCCCTTTTTCACTTTGAAGGTGGCTGACCCGGAGGCGCTTGCGGCACCACTCCACACGGCCTGACCATCCAGAAGTACTTTCGCCGAGGTTGGCGCATCGCCGCTCCAGACGTTCCACTCAACTTTCACATCCGCGCCATCATGGACTTTCACAAGGCTGTTATAGTCTTGCGCTGCCTGGTCAACTTCAACAATCGCAAACTTATCATTGCCACTGCTGAGGGTTGGCGTACCTGGCGCCGCCGCGAAGGCAGAGCTGGACGCCGCTGCAACGAAAAGCGCCAGATATTTAGGCTTCATAAATTTCATTTTTATTTCCTGATAAATTTATTTGTAAACGTTAATGACCCATGTCTTCCTTTAAAACATGGAATAGTTTTTACAGACTTTGAATTTCAACTTAAGCAATAATCGTTAACCGCTATTTCTGTGGCGCGCTGTATTCCTCCATTAAAAGATACAAGCTCGAATTCCGTGAAGCTTATGTCTTTAACGATACGCTGAATAAATACTGTATTCCTTTCATTCCCCAATCGAAAAAATCACTAAAAAAACTTGACCGGTGTATTCAGAATGTGGAACAGGCAACCTGATAAACAAAAACCGTCATGCCGGCAAAAGCTAAATAAGGACCGAAAGAAATAACGCGGTTATTTTTATTCGCATGTGTTGTCGCGAAATATCCGACAATACCGCTTAACGCGGCAATCAATTCCAGGGTGGGCAGTGCCTGCCAGCCACACCAGGCGCCTAACGCCGCCAGAAGTTTAAAATCGCCATAGCCTAATCCTTCTCGTCCGGTAAGCAGACGAAATGCCCAGTAGAGAGACCAGAGCGAAAGGTAGCCAGCCACCGCCCCCAGCAGCGCATCCTTAAGCGGCAGCGTGTGGTCAACGAGGTGTAACAACAGTCCTGCCCACAGCAACGGCTGGGTCAGACAGTCAGGGAGCAACTGATGCTGCCAGTCAATCATCGCCAGCGGCAGCAGAAACGCGGCCAGCAACCACAGTGAGAACAACGCCGGTTCGCCCGGAATGCACAAGGCGGTGAGGCCAAAAAAGAGCGCGGTGACGAGTTCGAGCATCAATAAGCGCAGCGGGATGGCCGTGCCGCACTGCCTGCAGCGCCCGCGCAATACTAGCCAGCTGACCAGCGGGATATTCTCCCAGGCAGCAAGATCATGCTGGCACACCGGGCAGTGAGAGGCCGGAAACAGCAAGTTGCCCGCGCCTTCCTCCTCCATCACCATGCCCGGCACGCGCTCGGCGACAACCCCCAGAAAACTGCCCACCATGCTGCCCAGGATCGCACTCATCACCGGGAACCCCACCGGGTAGACTTCCCGCATCAGCGCAACGGTGTTCATGCGGTTTTGCGCCAGGTGAGCTGCACTTCGGCTTTCACGTCACTGAGGTGATCGACCGGCGTAAGGTTCATTTTTTGCAGCCTGACGCCGGAGGTCTGGTTGATTTCCCGCAGCCAGTTTTTTAATTCATACACGTTTACGCGGTTCACCACGAACGATAAGGTTTGCCCGTCCTGACGCACCTCCGTCAGGGAAAGGTTAATTTCATGAGCGCTGTTCTCCACCACCGTGCGCGGGTTATCCGTTTTAATGATCATCACCGGAAGGTGGTGTTTATCTATTTCTCTGCGCATCCAGTTCAGCGTCTCTTTTTGTCGGGTCAGCGTTGATTTGCTATTTTGAATCATATTATCCAGTGGCATCATGCCCGCGTAATAAACAGCCGCGGCCAGGAGGGCAACGGCACCGGTTTTTAAAATATATTTCTCCCGGATGCTGTATTGTTGATAACGCGACGTAAGCTTCGTGATTCGCTCTTTCATTTATATTTCCCTGCGATCATGGCGGTATAAGGTGCAGTGGTAGAAACAGGCTGTAGGGTGAAATCAAAATGCTCACCTGTTTTCTCCACAAACGACTGCAGTGCGGCCTGGCTTTGCGCACTGACGCTCAGGGTCAGCGCATTTTGTTGCGCATCGTACTCAAGCAGGGAGATCTCAAGTGCGGGTACGGCCTGCCTGGCTTGCTCAAGATCATCCAGCTGCAGGAATACCCCTTTGTGCTGCTTTTTCATGTTTTGACCAAAGTGGTATTTGATATTGGTCTGCTGGCGCATGCTGGGAAAATGGTGCTGATAAACCTGAACGATCTCCTGCTGAACCCGATTTTCCTGCTGTACCAGCATCCAGGCCATCGCGATCCGCGGGCCCAGCAACAGCCCGAGAGACAGCAGGCCCGCCGCCGCCATCGCGATTTTTATTCCTTTAGACGCGCTGCCTTTCCCTGCCTTCGGGCTGAATTCACCGTGCAGGAGGGTGACCCGACAGGATTGCCACTGGGGCTGGATCAACACCAGCGGATGCTGCCACGGGTGCAGAAGATCCACCCCGACACCGGCTGGCGGTTCGCCGTAACAGCACACGTCACCGTCTGGGGTTTTTTGCATCAGCAGCGGCAGCAGGCTGGCCTCCATTTCGCTGGCGACATGGGGCGACAGGCGCAGCCAGTAGCGGTCATCCAGGGCAACCAGCGTGCTTCCTCCTGCCGTCACCGGCAGCAGCCAGGCATCCGGCAGCACCTGAATCACCTTCAAACCGGCCTCCTGGCAACGGGCTAACCACCCGCGCAGAACATCGGTATCAATCGCCACCGCGTCAACGTCGGCCCCCTTTTTGTGAAGCACCGTCCAGTGAAGGTTGTCCACATCGCCAATGAGCGTCTCTTCCGCCAGCCACGAGAACGCCGCCGTCTGAGAGGCAACTTTTTTCGGCAACGTAAAATGGCGGAAGATCATGTTGCCCGCGGGCAACAGTAAACAGACCCGGGCCGCGAGAGGATGGTCTGCCAGCGCGTCAAGGCGCTCCACAACGTCAACCTGCTGGCTGCCGGAAGCACACCACATTATTTTCCCGCCCTCACGGCTGTCGGGACGAACAAAAAGTACCTGTTTCATAGCCATCTGCTTTTCTTATTCAATCATTCGGTAACGACGTTGCCACGTCACGATCTCACCGGCTTCGTTATTGACCTGAAGCTGGCTTACCACGCGAAGCGTTAGCGCATCGGTGTTGCCGGTATAGTTAACGCGGAAGTACCGGCTTTGGGTGGAGAGTTGTCCGGCCACCTGCGGAAGGTCGTCTTTCACCTGCGGGAAGGCCTGCTCCAGCGCGTTGCTGAAGGTTTCCATATTTTCCCAGCCGGTTTCAGGTCGCGATTCAATCAGGCGTACGGCATCGTCTTGCGTTATTTTTCCGGGGAACATGGCGGCCAGTAAGGCGGCCTGTTCCGGTTTCAGGGTGTTCACATCCACCTTGCTGGCGGTATCCGGTAAGGCACACAGCAGCGTGCTCACCTTCCGGTATGCCGTTGCCGGAAATGCCGGCAGCAGCGTGATCTCAGCGATCGTGCGCATCATCTGGTTTGCGGGCTGCCGGGGGGGCACCACGCCTGCCCAGGCATCGCTCTCCGCCCCCTCGCTGGCCGTGGTGGTATCGCCATCCAGATAGTCCACCAGCTGCGAGTAAACCTCGTGCGCCGTGGACTGGCTGAGGCCACTCCCGGTCAGGAGTTGCTCAACAATCTGCTCTTTTCGCGGTTTTTCCGGCACCGCGGGCGCATTTTGCCCCTGCGCGATGTCATCGGCCGCCAGCAGGTTATTCACGTTGAAGCAGTCCTGGGCGTCTTCCACCTGGCTGACCACCGTGTAATCGTCACCCCGGGTCTCCAGCGGCTGGTGCCAGTCACCCTGCAGGGTAAGGGATTTACTCTCACCGCTGGCGTCGCTCTGCAGACGATCTTTGACCACCTTCTCCTGAGCCTGCATGGCCCAGCGCAGCTGCTGCTGACTCACCTGGTAATGGGTTTTCTGCAGATTGCGGCAGAACTGCTGGCTGATTCTGGCAGCCAGCGCCGACATCATGACCAGCAGGATCAGTACCACCAGCAGCGCGACGCCTTTCTGTTTACGTAAAGCCTTCATGATGTCGCTTCCGCTGAAGGTGGCGCGGCAGGTGCGTCTGCGGGCGCTGGCGCGGCGGCCTCGGGGATATCGCCCGGCGTCGTAAACACCCAGCGCCAGGTTTCCCCGTTTTCCATCGTCAGCGTCAGCTCGACGCCATCCGGCAGATGTGCCGGGTCGTTCCAGCTTTTTTGCCAGCCCTGACGGTAAAAACGCCACTGCAGAGATTTCACCTCGCCGACAATCGGCACCGCATCGGGTCTGGCATCCGCCGGGCTGTCAATCACCGGCCAGACATCCCGGTACAGTCGCCCCTCTTCCAGCCGCCAGCGCACGCGCTCCAGCTGTACGGTTCCGCTCACGCCGTTCAGCGTGGTCAGCTCAAGGCCGTCATCCCCCTGACGAAATGTATCCGGCTCGTTGCGCGGCGCACGCGCCTGAAGCTGATAGAAATCGCGTTCCATCAGGCTCCAGGCACGCTGAAGCTGATTGAGCTTTGCCGCGCTGGCCTCCGTCGCCGAACTGGTGCGCATCGCCCCGTCGAGGATTTGCCAGGCCAGGGTGCTGATCACCGCAAAAATGGTCAGCGCAATCATGATCTCCAGCAGGGTAAATCCCCGCTGGCGTCGGATTTTCTTCACGGTTCCTCTCCCGGCGCGATGACCTGCAGTGAAATAACCGGCTGGCTTTCATCGCCTTCTGCATAGACGCGGATGGCATTCGCCCAGCCGTTAGCCGCGGTTTTTACGCGCTGCTTTCGCCAGGCCCAGCTGCGCCCGCCCATGACCTCTGCCCCCTGCGCTTCAGCGTCAGGAAAATCACGTCTGTTGAGCTGCGCCTCCGCCAGTTGATTTTCGGCGACCCAGCTGGCCTGCAATGTATCGGCCAGCCCGTGGGTGAAACGCACGTTCAGGGAGACCGAGTTCATCAGCGCCAGTGCGGCGGTGGAGAAGATGACCAGCGCGACCATCACCTCCAGCAGAGTCATCCCCTTTTGCTTTCTCTTGCCGTTAGCCATCGTTTTCTACCGTTACAGGGGCCGCGCCTTGCGACACCACGCGGAAATGGTGCGCGTTGTCGCGGCTTTGCAGCGCCAGCGTAAAGCGGCTGATTTCACCGTCCGGCAGAAATAACACCTGCGGTTCGGACGCCACCGTGGCGGCGAGACGCTGCGGCGAGAGCGAGACGTGCATCTCCGGCGGGAAATCACCCCGGGTCGTTATCCGCCCCGCGGATAACGACACCCAGTGACGTTCACCGTTTTTATCCTCGAGCGTCACCAGCCGGTATGTATCCGCGGTCATAACCAACCCCACGATATTTCCGTCCATCACTGCCCGGTCTGAACCATAATCAACGAGGGCTTTTAATTGCTGACCAAATATATCCACACCGCTGCGTGAGGGTATTGTTGAAACCACCATCATGGCGCAACTGGCAAATATCACCAGCGCCAGAATAATTTCCAGCAACGTAAAGCCGCGTTGACGTTTCATTATTTCTCTTTCTTATCCAGAGACCAGTTTGTAATATCATCGGCGGTATTGGCTTCGCCATCCGGACCGGCGGAGAAAACGTCTACGGCACCGTGTTCACCCGGGCTGACCAGAATATAATCCCCGCCCCACGGGTCCTGCGGCAGGCGGCGGATATAACCGTCCGCACGGTAGCCGTTGGGAATGGGCGCAATCTCTGGCTTCGTGACCAGCGCCTGCAAGCCCTGCTCGGTGGTGGGATAGCGGTGATTATCCAGCTTATACATATCCAGCGAGCCTTCGAGCGCGACGATATCGCTGGTCGCTTTTTGGGTATCCGCTTTTTCTTTATTGCCCATTAAATTGGGTACCACCATACTCGCGAGTACGCCGAGAATAACAATAACCACCATTAATTCGAGCAAGGTGAAGCCCGCCTGGCGAGCCAGGTGTTTGCGTTTTATAGCCATGATTTAACCTACCATATTATTAAGTTGCAGAAGCGGTTGTAATATTGACAGGACGATGAATAAAACAATCGTCGCCATAGATACCACCAGTGCCGGTTCAAATACCGACAGCGTTAACGTAATACGATGCTGTAATGCCGATTCCTGGTTTTCCGCCGCGCGGTCCATTAAATGGCCTAATTCCCCACTCTCTTCCCCTGAGGCAATCATATACAGCATGGTCGGCGGGAATAATTTCGCCTGCTCCAGAGCCGCATAAAGCGATGCCCCCTGGCGCACGGTATCCGCCGCCTGCTCCAGCACCTGCCGGGCATACCGGTTTTCGATCCCGTCCATCGCGATATACATCCCCTCCAGCAGCGGCACGCTACTGGCCTGCAAAATGCTCAGGGTACGGATATAGCGGGCGCTGTTGATGGCGCAGACCAGCTTTTTGACGGGCGAACCGTTCACCAGCCAGCTGTGCCAGCGAAAACGATTTTTAGCGTTTCGAAGCCAGGCCTTAAAAACCATCATCCCGCCTGCCAGGCTGCCGACGATATAGAGGCCGTAAACCTGCAGGAAATCACTCACCGCGATCAGCGTGCGGGTGGTGATCGGCAGTTGCTGTTTCATATGGGTGAACTGCTCAATCACCTGGGGCACAACCGCCACCAGCAGAATGCCGATCACCGCGATGGCCACCACGGTCAGGGTGATCGGGTAGACCATCGCCTGCGTGAGCTTGCTTTTCATCTTCTGACGCTGCTCGTTGTACTCGGCCAGCTTTTCCAGCACGTCGCCCAGATGGCCGGTCTTTTCACCGGCCATTACCAGCGTGCAGTAGAGCTTGTCGAAGCTGCGCGGAAACTGGCTGAAAGCCTCAAACAGCGTATGCCCTTCCACCACCTTCTCGCGGATGTCCACCACCATCGCCGCGAGCTTTTTGTCCTCCGTCTGTTTCGCGATTGCCTTCAGCGCGCTCTCCAGCGGCAGCGCAGCGTTGACGAGCGTCGACAGCTGACGGGTAAACATCGACAGCACCGGCGTGGAGAGTTTTGCCCCGGCGTTCGCATTACCGGCAGCCGCAACCTCACGGGTTTCGTTGATACTGACGGGCATCAGCTTTTGCTCGCGCAACATCTGGCGAACCTGCTTTTGCCCCTCAGCCTGCAACGTGCCACGCCGGGTTTTGCCCGCGGTATCCCTCGCCGTCCAGGCGTAGAAGGCCATTACGCATCTCCTCCGCGCTCGGCGGTGACGCGCATCACCTCTTCCAGCGAAGTGACGCCACCGATCACCTTCAGCAGCCCGTTCTCACGCAGGCTATAGGCCTGCTTAAAGAGTTCGGTTTCGATGGCCATTTCGTCTTTATCTTCATGAATGGCGCGGCGCAGGGTGCTGTCGACCACCAGAAACTCATGAATACCGGCGCGCCCCTGATAGCCGCTCTGGCGACAGTGTTCGCACCCCACCGCGCGATAAATCGCGTGTGGCGGCTGGTCCATAAAGCTGAACAGCGCCTTTTCATTGTCATCCAGCGGACTGGTGGTACGGCAGTGCGGACACAGCCGACGCACCAGACGCTGGGCAATGACCCCCAGTAACGATGAACCGATTAAAAACGACTCCAGCCCCATATCCCGCAGGCGGGTTATCGCCCCGGCGGCGCTGTTGGTGTGCAGCGTAGACATGACCAGGTGACCGGTGAGCGACGCCTGCACCGCAATTTGTGCCGTCTCGGCGTCACGGATTTCGCCGATCATCACCACGTCCGGGTCCTGGCGCAGAATTGCGCGCAGCCCGCGGGCAAAGGTCATGTCCACGCGCGGGTTAACCTGCGTCTGCCCCACCCCTTCCAGCTCGTATTCAATGGGATCTTCTACGGTCAGGATGTTGCGCTCATGGCCGTTCAGCGCCGAGAGAATCGCGTACAGGGTGGTACTTTTACCGGAACCCGTTGGCCCGGTGACCAGGATAATGCCGTGCGGGCGGTCAATCAGCCCTTGTAACTTCTCCCGTTCTTCATCAATCAGCCCAAGCTTGTTGATATCAGGCTTGAGATTGCTTTTATCGAGCAGACGCATGACCACGCGTTCACCATACTGGGACGGAATGGTCGATACGCGCACGTCGACCGCCTTACGGCCAATGCGCAGGGAAATACGGCCATCCTGCGGCAGACGTTTCTCCGCGATATCCAGCCGGGACATCACCTTGATACGCGAAACCAGCAGCGGCGCGAGCTTACGCGCGGGCTGCAACACCGGACGCAGCACGCCGTCGACGCGAAAGCGAATGCTCAGCGTACGCTCGAAGGTTTCAATATGAATATCCGACGCGCCCTCTTTTACCGCCTCGCCGAGAATGGCGTTGATCAGGCGGATCACCGGCGAGTTTTCATCGTTATCGAGCAGATCTTCGTTGTCCGGGATCTCCTCGGTTAACGCCATCAGATCGATATCGGCGTCCATATCGTCCACCAGTTGCTGGGACACCCCGCTGCTCTGCTGCCAGATCCTGGCCAGCATTTCATCGAAGGCTTCCGCCGTCAGGGTGACCGGGACAAACGCGCGTCCCAGCACCCGACGCACTTCCAGCAGCGCGAGTGCCGGGGTGTCATCACGGATATAGACCGCATCGTGAAAAAATAAAACGCCGTTATCTTTTGCGTAGCCGCTGCTACACAGGGTTTTGCTCAGTTCGTCCACGTGATACCTCCGCCTTACTCTTTAAACGGATTGCGGGACGCGCTGGTTTTCACCGATGCAGCACTCGCAGCAGGGAACGCGGGTAACACGGCGTTATCCGCCGGTTCAATGATCCCGAGCTTTTTCTCCTCAACGCGCTGCTGCTGGCGGGCGCGGATCTGGTCATATTTCTCTTTCGACGCCGCGCTGTAGTTGTCGTCGTCACGCAGCACGGTGGTATGAATAAAGACCATCAGGTTGCGTTTGGACGCGTCCTGCGAGGTGTAGCGGAAAAGCTGCCCGACCAGCGGAATATCCCCCAGCAGCGGCACTTTGGAGACCGACTGCTTAGTGACATTCTCCATCAGGCCGCCGAGCACCACCGTTTGCCCGCTGTGCACCATCACTTCGTTATTGATGGTTCGGGTATTAAAGGTTGGGCCAAGGCTGGCGTCTTCCGTTGCGCTGTTGTCGACGCTTGAGACTTCCTGCTCAATCTTCAGGTGGATCATGTCGCCGTCGTTGATTTGCGGCACAATTTTCAGTTTGGTCCCCACCGTCTTGCGCTCTACGGAGTTAAAGACATTATCGCCACTGGTGGTCTGCGAACCGGAAAGCACCGGCACGTCCTGACCGACATTGAATGACGCCTCTTTGTTATCCAGCGTGACCACACTTGGCGTGGAAAGGATGTCGTTTTTGCCGTCGGTTGAGAGCGCGGTCATCAGCGCACCGAAATCACCGTTAAAGAAGCCGGTCGCCAGGCCAGTAAAGCTGGCGCCCTTGATGGTGCCATTTTTTATCTGACTAATGGGCAGGCCGGTGGAGCCGAACTGGACGCCACCGTGCTTGCCGGTCCACTGCACGCCGAGATCCAGACCGTTGCCGTCCTGCACTTCAGCAATGATGGCTTCCACCAGCACCTGCGGACGGCGGATGTCGAGCTTGTCGATCACCTTCTCAAGGGAGTTCATCACGTTAGGCTGCGCGGTGATCACCAGCGAGTTGGTTGACTCGTCGGCGGTAATATTCAGATCGGTTGCCGCGGTGGCAGTTTTCGCCTTCGCGGTGCCGGCTTTGTCTTTCAGCTGTTCGCCAATACCGGTGAGCACCGGAACCACTTTGGTGGCGCTGGCGTACTTGAGATAGAAGACGCGGGTATTCCCCTCGTTGTTCTGCTCGCGATCTAACTCATGGATCAGGGTGCGGGTACGCGTGCGCGCATCTTCCGAACCGCTGATCACCAGGCTGTTGGTTTCGTCATCCGCCACCACTTTGGTGGCCAACTGCGGCGCGTTCTGCCCTTTCTGCTCTTCATTGTTGAGATTATTCAACATGTCGGAGAGCGCTTTGGCGGAAGCAAAGCGCAGGGGGACGATTTCGCGACGCTGAATACCGTCTTTATCCACGCGCTGGACCAGATCCACCAGCCGGTTCACCACGGACGCTTTACCGGTTAACAGCAGCACGTTGGAAGGCTCGAAGTGCACCACGTTGCCGATGCCGGTGGCATCGTTCAGTTGACGCAACAGCGGCGCGAGTTCACGCACCGGCACGTTTTCCATGCGCACGACACGGGTAATAATCTCATCGCCTTTGCCCGGGTTTGTGCTGTCTGCCAGCGGCGCACCGGCGGTGCGGGCCACGCTTGAGCGCACCACTTTAACCATGCCGTTATCCATCGGGATCACCGAGAGACCGTAGAGATCAAGCACGCTCAGGAAGAACTGGTAATACTCATCCTCCGTCAGCACGTTGTAGGTTCTGACGGATACGGAGCCCTGAACCGACGGGTCGACGAGAATGGTTTTGTTAAGGTTGCGGCCTACCGTATCGATAAACTCGCGGATATCGGTATTTTTAAAACTCGCGCTAAAGTTGGCTGCGAGCAGCGAACCCGAATATAACGACAATGCGGTCAGCGCCACGCACGCCCATGGAAATTTCTTCATGTCTGTACACTTATTAATTGTTAAGAACATTGACCCGAATATTTTCAAGGTGAGCGTGACGTCTGACGACAACCTCCGCTTCTTTCATTTTTGACCATTCAGCAATAATATTTTTTGCCTTGACTTCATCGGTCATATCGACAGCATTCACTTCGACTGCCACATCCCCTTTTTTCAGCCCTGAATGGCTATAAAAGGAAGAGGCATTCCGGGGGTTAATGGCATAGCCTTCCAGTTGGCCTTTTTCGACAACCGGTTTTAATACCAGATAATCATTCAGATGCAGCGTGTCTGCGCCTGCATCTTTTGTCGATTTGGTTACCGGGCCGCTATCAACGCCGCCCTTGAAATAATCCGGTTTCTTTAAGGTCAGCGTCTGAGTGGTGCCTTCATAATTCACGATGACACTGTCTTTGTTAATTTCCTGAATAAAGGCATCGTTAAAACCGGTCAGCGGCTCCCCTTCGCGGTAGCTCTTCTGGCCCGCGGGCGTTTTAATAACAGCGAAGGAAAGCCAGGGGTCATCACTGCGCACAATGCCTTCTATTTCCGCCGCCAGCGGGGCTTTTAGCGCAGCCGGCCCAGTGTCCTGACGTGCTGCCGCCGTGAAAAGCGTGAATGTTTTCTCTTCGCGGCGGTTTTTCAGCGGCTGCGCATCGGAGTTAGCCAACCTATTCGTAACCTTTTTATAATCTTTAAACGTGAAATACCCTTGCTGGCCGCTAAAAATTAACAGCGCCAACATCATACAAGGGGTTATCCACCGTGACAGAAATGAGAACCTCATTTTTCATCTGGCCTTTAACAAAGCGAAAATAAGCAGCATCACGCTGCGACAAAACGTGTGAAAAGAGTAATGAGACGCGGTGAATACGACCATCGACTTCGCCACCAACTTTAATAAAGAAAATTATTGACCGTCTAAAATCGAGGTGTTAGGACATTTCTGCCGGATATTTTTACCCAGTTGAAAAATTGATCGCCCCGTCTCCTTACCGTAATTTTACGACCTGTTGCTATTCCTAATCAGAGACGGTAAGTCGTTATGTATCAGAGCCACTTTACTTTTAAAACCCCGCCCTTCAGGAAGGTCACCCGCTTATCCGGGGATTTTCTGGTGCCTTATCATCAGGACGTATTTAACCTGCTGAAAGAGAAAACCCAACAGGCGGGAATATGCGGGCTCTTTAGCGACGATACTTCGCTGTTGGGCCAGTTCAGCGATGCGCTGAAAAACAGCGACAACCGCGTTCTTGCCATCAACGCGTTTCCAAAACTGAGCGCCAGTAGCCTGCTGTACAAGCTCAGCCCGGACACGAAAGCAATCGCCAGCCGTATTCAGGCGGTCGATACCGTGCTGCAGCAGTGGCAAGCCGGGAAAACACAGGCCACCGTGCTGGTCATTTCCCATACTGAAGCCATGAAAGAGACCTGCCGGACGGTGCTGGGGATGTTGCTCACCCGTGCGCAGGAGCTGGGGTGTCATTTATCGGTGGTGCTGACGGGCGCGGAAAATCAGGCGGCGCGGCTACAGCAATCTGATCTGCGTGAATATGTGCATACCCACCACACCTTGCGCCCCCTGACCTGCCGTGAATATCTCAGCTACGTGCAGGCGCAGTGCGAAGAGCACGGAGGCGAAAGCTCGCCGTTATCCCCGGCGCGCGTGCGTAAGATGCACGCAATGACAAAAGGGAAAATCAGTGAACTGAATGCGCTGGCGCACCTGTCGATGCTCGCGGCCTGGACCGAACGCGCAAGCCAGGTCAGTCCGCGACATTTACGCCTGGCGGCCGCAGAGGTGCTGCCCGCGAAAAAACAGGGTAAGCGTCTGGCAACGGTTTCACTGTTTGCCTCTGTGCTGTTCGCGGCTTGCGGCTGGTATTTCACCGCCTCAATGACTGCTCGCCTCCCGGTTTCTCTGCCGGTCCCGATAAGCTGGAAACACCCGGCCGCCCCCCTTCAGGCCCCCGTCGTGCCGGTTATCGACAAGGAAATAGTCAATCAGCCGGACGCGATGCATCAGCTTTATCTGATGTGGGGGTATGACGCCTCGGCGGACGATGCGCTGTGTCAAAACGCGGTGAAGGTAAACCTGATGTGTAAGCAGGGAAATGCCTCTCCGGATGCGCTGGCAGGAGAAGGTTATCCGTGGGTGAGCGAGCTCAAAACCGGCAATCATCTTAACTATGCGGTGGTCGCCCGCGTCGGAGAAACCTCGATGGACCTGCTGATGAATAACCGGACCTGGCAGGTCAGTCGCAACTGGTTTAACCGGCATGCAACCGGAAACTATACGCAACTGCACCGCCTGACGCCGGAAGGTAAAGACGCCATCAGCGCAACCAGTGACGGCAAAGAGATGACCTGGCTTGATCAGCAGCTGAGCCAGGCCCTTTCTCAACCTGAAACTCACGCTCAGCGCTGGACTGCGGAGATGATGAAACGCACCCGCGCGTTCCAGCAAAAAATGCATCTGCATGTGGACGGTATTCCCGGCGAAGAGACATTGATGCAGTTAATGCGGGAAACCAACACCACGCCGAGCGTATTGATCCAGGCTTCGCATGCGATACCGGATGCGAAAATGCAGGAGAAGCATTCCTGATGTCTACTATCAGCCTTGCGGCTCAGCGCAGTTACACCACCGGGGAAGCGGTCTGGTTTTCATATCGCCTTCCCGGACTGAGACACGTTTTTGCCCACACCGTTTTAGGACTCCTGGGTCTGTGCGCCATGCTGATGGCCGGGTTGTACGCGCATGTATATTGGGATCTGCGCCACCCTGCACCCGCCCCCATCAACGCGAGCAGCGCCAGACCGGAAACACAGCTTTCCGATATGCATTATGTGTATGTGAGCAAACCCTTCCCGCATCCGCACCCTAAACCTGCGCCGGTGCATGAGGATATGCCTGCCCTGCAGGATCTGCCGATTAACGGCGATGATACCGACTGGCAGCAGGCGCCTGAAGGAGCGGCTCAGCATGATACCGCGCGGGATACGTTACCCGGAACCGGGGCGCACACCGACGCTTCTGCACGGGCTGGCAGCGACAGTTCCTCATTAACAGAATTGTTTAAGCAGGCGTTAAAAGAACAAGAGCAGGATTATTCGCAAGGCAAAATTCCCGCGCCGCCGGTTGACGAAACGCAGAATATTTCCCGGTCCCCTTTACGTCATAAAGGAGACCGGCTGGAGTAATTAATATTTTTCAGGCAAGGATGTCAGGTTAAGGAGTCGCCCCTTTTCCACCACAATATACTGACCTTTTTTCAGGTCGGAGAGAATTTTAATAATGGTACTGCGTGCCAGGTTGGTGTATTCCTGAATATAGTCATATATATTGATATCACGCTGATGCTGAACAATCAGTTCATTAATCTCGTATAAAAATTCGCGCACTACCGAATAGGCGCTGCGGGCAACCAGCACATCGTCACGCTTGCTCAGCATACAAATATACCAGGAGAGCACTTTCGTCAGTTCCGGCCACAGATTGTTTTCAGTCATTAGCTGGGCGAAGGCCTCTTTTTTTATCGAGCGCACGACGGTATTTGACCGAATGAGGCCATACATGTGCGTGGCGCTGTAAAACATAGAACAAAGCCCAAATATACACGGCCCTTGAACGGTGAACATGCACAGTTCATCAGATTCGCGGCGGAACTCAACGTCGCCACTGACGATAATATGAATATACTGTGAATCACTGGTAGATATTTTCTGCCACTTTTTTAACGTCTTCTCTTCAAATCCTGACGTTGCAGAAATAATTGCGTTGACTTCGTTTTGCGGACGTAATTTTTTACCGTAGATGCTTAACATTATTATACCCAATTTAAGATGTGAAATATAAAACTCAGGATTAAGACGTAAGGCCTCAACCCAGGAATATTTTCCTGATGAAACACTCAAGGAGAAAATAAAAGTAGAAATTGTTTACGTTAATTTGCTGCTTTACTTAGCAAGCTATGTGTCCATCTTAAATCCGGATAATTTTAAGTCAATTAACTAAAAATGAATTGAGTTTGTACTTAAGATTAATCTTACTTAAATTACGCGAAAAATACTCACGAGGGGGTATCCCGCAGGATCACCCCTGTCCGTACTTTTCCAGAAGCGCTTCAGCGATGGCCAGCGTTTCACGGTCAGCCACACCATTCCACAGCTGTGGACGGAAGTGCATTTGAAACGCGGTAATCACTCTTTTCTGCTGCTGGGCTGTGGCAGCCTCAGGCACTTCATAGCCATACCGCGCTAACAGATCGAGCAGCAGTGCGCTGTCCACTTCCTGATAGCGTGGCTGCCCATTGAGATAAAAGTTGACGCGGTCCGAATCGGGCCAGGCACCAATTCCCTGCTGCGCCAGTTCGCGCCAGGGGAACAGCGGGCCGGGATCGTCTTTACGCTGGGGAGCAATATCAGAGTGCGCGACAACGTTCTGCGGCTTAATGTCGTAGCGGGCGATAATGTCTTTGGCGAGCGGGATCAGAGCCGCAATTTGCGCCGGCTCGAACGGGGTGAAGTGTTTTACTCCCGCCGTTTTTTGCCAGCCCCGGTTTTCCAGCTCAATCCCCACGGAGGTGTCATTAATACGGTTGGTGCCGCGCCAGAAGCTGATGCCGGCATGCCATGCCAGTTCGCTCTCCGGTACCAGCTGCCAGATACGCGGTTTGCCCTCAGGGGCAGGCGGTTTGGCGGGGATCAGGTAGTGAGAGCTGACATTCTTGTCGGTTAACGTCGCCAGCGAGCTGTCAAAGTCATCGGCGGTGTAGTGGATCACCAGCACCTTTATACGCGGGTAAGCCGCCTGGGCCTGATGGCGGGTATCCAGCTCATAGGCACCTTTATCAATAATGCCTTTTTCCGTGGCGCACCCTGCCAGCAACAGCGCCAGCAGGAGTGTGGCAAGCGAGCGCTTCATCGACGGGTTTTCACCGCCGTACCGCTTACGCTCACCATCAGCATGCTGGCATCTTTACCGACCGTTTCGTAGTCAATATCGATGCCTACCACGGCATCTGCACCCAGCGCCTTGGCCTGTTCGCCAAGCTCTTTAAACGCAATTTCGCGGGCTTTGCGCAGCTCTTTCTCATACGCGCCAGAACGTCCCCCCACGATATCGCGAATGCCGGCAAAGAAGTCCCGGAAAATGTTCGCGCCCAGTATGGCTTCGCCGGTGACCACGCCGCAGTACTCGGTAATAGGTTGCCCTTCCAGGGTAGGCGTTGTTGAAAACTGCATACTTTCTCTCCTTCTTTAGCGTTCAATGCCTTAGGTACAGCATTATCGGTTCGTTACGCTATGATTGAAAGGATAGTTAATAAATAAGGAAATCAACATGCGCTATTCAGCTTTAACACTTTTCGTGCCCTGCGCGCTGGTGCTCAGCGCCTGCACCACCACGGTCACGCCAGCCTTTAAGGATATTGGTACCCGCAGCGGCCCATGCATTGAGGGCGGCCCGGATACCGTGGCGCAACAGTTCTATGATTACCGCATACAGCACCGCAGCAATGATATTACCGCCCTGCGACCGTATCTGAGTGACGGCCTGGCGAAACTGCTGAGCGACGCCACCCGCGATCCGCAGCATAACGCGCTGCTTAAATCCGATCCGTTCTCCAGCCGCGCCACGCTGCCTGACAGCGCCGAGGTCACCAGTGCTTCAACGATCCCAAACACCGATGCGCGAAACATTCCCCTGCGCGTCAAACTGACCCAGGGAACCCAGACCTGGCAGGATGAAGTGCTGATGATCCGTGAAGGTCAGTGCTGGGCGGTGGACGACGTAAGGTACGTCGGTGGCAGCGTTCACGCCCCGGCAGGCACGCTCCGCCAGTCGATTGAAAACCGCTAAGCCTCCCGTTTAAAAAGCGTTAACCCCGTAAAATGTGCGGCATTTCATGCGGAATGCCGACATTTATACTCGCCGACATTGCCGTTCGCTATTTTGTGCTATGTTTAGAGGGTATTGCGGGTTATATTTAACTTTTAACGCAGAAATATTGCATAACTATTCTGTCAACGGTACTATCTGCGGCCTCAATTGCTATAGATTGCCTGGATGAGTAAAGACTGCCCCGATGAGTATTAAACTAAACGGCATTAACTGCTTCTACGGCGCACACCAGGCGCTGTTTGACATCACGCTGGACTGCCCGGAAGGCGAAACGCTGGTTTTGCTTGGCCCAAGCGGTGCAGGTAAAAGCTCCCTTCTGCGTGTCCTTAATCTGCTTGAAATGCCCCGTTCGGGTACGCTGGCTATCGCCGGTAACCATTTTGATTTCGCGAAAACACCGTCTGATAAAGCGATTCGTGAACTGCGTCAAAACGTTGGCATGGTCTTCCAGCAATACAATCTCTGGCCGCATCTGACCGTACTGCAAAACCTGATCGAAGCCCCGTGCCGCGTGCTGGGCTTAAGTAAAGATCAGGCGATCGCGCGTGCGGATAAGCTGCTGGAGCGTCTGCGCCTCAAGCCTTACAGCGACCGCTATCCGCTGCACCTGTCCGGTGGTCAGCAGCAACGTGTGGCGATTGCCCGTGCGCTGATGATGGAGCCTGCGGTACTGCTGTTTGATGAACCGACCGCGGCGCTGGATCCCGAAATTACCGCCCAGATCGTGAGCATCATTCGCGAGCTGGCGGAAACCCATATTACTCAGGTCATCGTAACCCATGAAGTGGAAGTGGCGCGCAAAACGGCCAGCCGCGTGGTCTACATGGAAAACGGGTATATCGTTGAGCAAGGTGATGCGAGCTGCTTCTCAAACCCGCAAACCGATGCGTTCAAAAACTATTTATCTCATTGATTGTGTCAGGGGAAATGATAATGAAAAAAGTATTACTTGCCGCGCTGCTCGCCAGCGTCACCCTTTCCGCTACCGCAGCCCAGACGATTCGTTTCGCGACTGAAGCGTCTTATCCTCCGTTTGAATCCATTGATGCGAACAATAAAATTGTCGGCTTTGACGTGGATCTGGCAAACGCCCTGTGTAAAGAGATCGACGCAACCTGCACCTTCAGCAACCAGGCGTTCGACAGCCTGATCCCAAGCCTGAAGTTCCGCCGTATCGACGCTGTTATGGCCGGAATGGATATCACCCCTGAGCGCGAAAAACAGGTTCTGTTCACCACCCCTTACTACGACAACTCTGCCCTGTTTATTGGTCAGAAAGGCAAATTCACGTCGGTTGATCAGCTGAAAGGCAAGAAAGTGGGCGTGCAGAACGGCACCACGCACCAGAAATTCATCATGGATAAACACCCGGAAATCACCACCGTTCCGTATGACAGCTACCAGAATGCGAAGCTGGATCTGCAGAACGGCCGTATTGATGGCGTGTTCGGCGACACCGCCGTGGTGACCGAGTGGCTGAAAGCCAACGATAAACTGGCGCCAGTGGGCGATAAAGTGACCGACAAGGATTACTTCGGCACGGGTCTGGGTATTGCCGTTCGTCAGGGCAACACTGAGCTGCAGCAGAAATTCAACGCTGCGCTGGAAAAAGTGAAGAAAGACGGCACCTACGAAACCATCTATAAAAAATGGTTCCAGAAGTAATTCCTGATGAATGAAATTTTTCCTTTAGCAAGCGCCGCCGGGATGACCGTCGGCCTTGCCGTTTGCGCACTGATTATCGGCCTTGTGCTGGCGATGATCTTTGCGGTATGGGAATCAGCAAAATGGTTCCCTGTCGCATGGGCCGGCTCAGCGCTGGTCACCGTGCTGCGTGGGCTGCCTGAAATTCTGGTGGTCCTGTTTATCTATTTTGGCTCCTCGCAGCTGCTGTTAACGCTGTCGGACGGCTTCACCCTCAATCTGGGTGTGGTGCAGATCCCGGTGCAGATGCAGATTGAGAACTTTGACGTCAGCCCGTTCCTGTGCGGCGTGATTGCCCTCTCTCTGCTCTATTCCGCGTATGCTTCGCAAACCCTGCGCGGTGCGCTGAAAGCGGTTCCGCAGGGACAGTGGGAGTCTGGCCAGGCGTTAGGCTTGTCGAAATCGGCGATCTTCTTCCGTCTGGTGATGCCGCAGATGTGGCGTCATGCGCTGCCCGGGCTGGGTAACCAGTGGCTGGTGCTGCTGAAAGATACCGCGCTGGTAAGCCTGATCAGCGTGAACGATTTAATGCTGCAAACCAAAAGTATCGCGACCCGTACCCAGGAGCCGTTTACCTGGTACATCGTGGCGGCGGCTATCTATCTGGTGATCACGCTGGTGAGTCAGTACATCCTCAAGCGCATTGATCTGCGTGCGACGCGCTTTGAACGGAGACCAGGCTGATGCTTGAATATTTTCCGGAGCTGATGAAAGGGCTGCACACCAGCCTGACGCTGACCGTCGCATCGATCATCGTGGCGCTCATCCTGGCGTTGATCTTTACCATCGTCCTGACGCTAAAAACGCCGGTGCTGGTATGGATTGTGCGAGCCTACATTACCTTGTTCACCGGTACACCGCTGCTGGTGCAGATCTTCCTGATTTACTACGGCCCGGGTCAGTTCCCGTCGCTGCAGGAGTATCCGGTTATCTGGCATCTGCTTTCTGAGCCATGGCTGTGCGCCCTGATTGCCCTTTCGCTGAACAGTGCGGCCTATACCACGCAGCTGTTCTACGGGGCTATCCGTGCCATCCCGGAAGGGCAATGGCAGTCCTGTGGTGCGCTGGGCATGAGCAAGAAAGACACGCTGGCTATCTTGCTGCCGTACGCGTTTAAACGTGCGCTCTCCTCCTACTCCAACGAAGTGGTGCTGGTTTTCAAGAGTACGTCTCTGGCCTACACCATCACGCTGATGGAAGTCATGGGCCACGGGCAGCTGCTCTATGGACGCACCTATGACGTCATGGTGTTTGGTGCCGCGGGCGTGGTCTATCTGGTGGTAAACGGTTTGCTGACGCTGATGATGCGCCTTATCGAGCGTAAAGCGCTGGCGTTTGAGCGCCGTAATTAATCACCGATTTGCATAAATTTTATTGACGAAGACGGGCAAGTCTAACGACAGCCCGTCTTTTTTTATGGATTAAATGATATTTAATCATTTTTATTGAATATAAATTCATTAAATGGCATTGTATTTCCATGCCGCAGACACGGCGCATAAGACAGACTGACAGACGGGAGCATTACAATGAAAAAGTTAGTTCTGGCCGCTTTACTAGCCACTTTCGCCGCTGGCGCATCAGCTGCAGATAAAATCAACTTCGGCGTTTCGGCCACCTATCCGCCGTTTGAGTCGCTGGATGCCAGCAACCAGATTGTCGGTTTTGATATCGACCTCGCCAAAGCCCTGTGCAAACAGATGCAGGCCGACTGCACGTTCACGAACCATGCGTTTGACAGCCTGATCCCGTCGCTGAAATTCAAAAAATACGACGCGGTGATCTCCGGGATGGACATCACGCCAGAGCGTAGCAAGCAGGTCACCTTCACCGACCCGTACTACGCCAACTCGGCGGTGGTCATTGCGAAGAAAGGGGCTTACACATCCTTTGACCAGCTGAAAGGCAAACGCATTGGGATGGAAAACGGCACCACGCACCAGAAATACCTGCAGGACAAACATCCTGAAGTGAAAACCGTGGCCTATGACAGCTACCAGAATGCCATTATCGACCTGAAAAATGGCCGTATTGATGGGGTCTTCGGTGACACTGCGGTGGTGAACGAGTGGCTGAAAACCAACCCACAGCTGGGCACCGCGACCGAAAAAGTGACCGATCCACAGTACTTCGGTACGGGCCTGGGCATTGCGGTGCGTCCGGATAACAAAGCTCTGCTGGAAAAACTGAATGGCGCGCTGAAAGCAATCAAAGCTGACGGCACGTACAAGAAAATCAGCGATCAGTGGTTCCCGCAATAACAGCTTTTGTCGGGTAGCCTGGCCTACGGGGGTGGTCTGTAGGCCGGGCAAACCCGGCAATTTCACAGTGGAACAAAGAAGCGAAAACGAGCCCCGTTCGTGGACTCCATCAGCCTGATCCCCCCGCCGTGCAGTTCCAGCATGCGTTTCACAATCAACAGCCCCAACCCGCCACGGTTTTCCCGTGATGCCTGCGGATTTAACGCCGAAGGACGCTCAAACAGATCGTTGCGAAGAGAAGCATCAACGCCGGTTCCATTATCAGCCACCTCAACCTGTAGCTGCGCGTTCTCCTGCCAGACCGCCAGACGGACCTCTCCACCGGTCGGCGTATGCCGCATCGCGTTATCCAGCAGGTTAGTCACCACCCGCTCAATCATCGAGACATCGGCATTCACCAGCGGCAACGGGCCCGGTACATCAATGCGCAGGTTCACCTCCCGCGTGCGGGCCGTGAGTTCAAATTTCTGCGCCACGTCTGAAATCAGCTCACCCATGGCAAAACGCTCGCGCTGCGGTTTGATGCCGCCGTGCTCAAGGCGCGCCAGTTCAAACAGCTGCTGCGAAAGATGACGCACTTTCTGCCCCTGGCGCAGCGCCGTGGCGAGATACTGCTGGTGCTCCTGCGGCGTCAGCGTCGCGGATTTCAGTGACAACGTTTCGAGATAGCCCAGCAAGGAGGTGAGCGGCGTGCGTAAATCGTGCGAAATATTGGCGATAAACTCCCGGCGCTGGCGATCGCTGTCGGCCAGCTGATCCCACTGCAGGGTGATTTTACGGGCCAGCTCGATAAACGTATTGCGCAGCGTGGCCACTTCATCCTTTATCGTGGTTTCAGTAGGCTGCGCCGCCAGCTGCTTAATGGCGCTAATGCTGTCCTGCTCCAGCCCGGCCACTTCCTGCGTAAGACGTTTGACCGGACGCGTTACCCAGTACCAGACCAATAACCCCGCCAGCAAACCAAACAGCGCGACCCACATCAATGACCACAGGACGGTGCTCCAGAGCGCCTGATGCCAGGCCATCTCCGCCAGCGCGTTTGACTCTTCGCCCTGCAGAATAATGTACAGATAGCCTTTCAGTTCTCCGTCCTGACGCAACGGCGTTGCGCTGAAAACCTTTTTGTTCTGGCTTCGCGGGTCATCGCCCAGTACCGGCCGCGCGGCATCACTGAGGAAAGTCTGCACCGGCCCGAGGTCGATTTTTTGCCGCTGGATATGCCCCGGCGGCGCGGCGTCAGCCAGCAGTTCGCCATCAGGCGAGACAACGTACAGTTCGACGCTTGGATTGAAGGTCATCAGCCGGTCAAAGAGCGGTTTCAGCGCGTGGCGATCAACCCTGCCCTGTGCATCCAGAATCGGTTCCCGCTGGACAATCTGCTGCGCCAGGCCACCGGACAGCCGCTGCACCATCGCATTACCGTACTGCGTGGTGCTGTAAAGTTGCACCGCGCAGGCGATGGTCGCACAAAGCGTCAGCAGCAGAATAAACAGCAGCGTCAGGCGCTGGCTCAGGCTAAAGCGGCGCATCGTTTGGCTCCGCAAATTTGTAGCCTTTGCCCCAGACGGTGCGAATGATCTCCGGCTCGGCGGCGTCCTTCTCAATCTTGATGCGCAGGCGGTTAATGTGGGTGTTGACGGTGTGTTCGTAACCTTCGTGCTGATAGCCCCAGACCTGTTCCAGCAGCGCCAGACGCGAGAAAACTTCACCGGGATGACGGGCAAAAAAGTACAGCAGTTCAAACTCGCGCGGGGTGAGATCCACCACCTGGCCGTGCAAAAGCACGCTGCGCGCCAGCGGGTCGAGCGTCAGGCCGTGAGCCTGAATATTCCCGGCACTTTGCGCCTGCCCCATCGCCTGCTGGCGCCGGAACAGCGCCTTGATACGCGCGATCAGCTCCTGTACCGAAAACGGCTTGGCCAGATAATCGTCCGCCCCGGTTTCCAGCCCGGTAATGCGGTCGGTTTCGCTGCTGCGGGCGCTGATGATGATCACCGGCAGGTAGCGGGTCATCTGGCGAATGCGACGGCAAATCTCCAGACCGTCGACATTGGGGAGCATTAAATCGAGGATCACCGCATCCCACGGCTGCTTTTCGAGGCACTGTAAGGCATTGCCCCCATCGGGCTCGTGGGTGATGGCGTAGCCTTCATCTTCTAAGTTGAGGCGCAGAAGCGCAGCGATATCGTGGTCATCTTCCACCAGCAGGATCTGCTTCATGGGTAAGCCTTCTTCAATTCTGATGAGATAAGCTTACCTGATTTCGCAGGCGGACAGAGTTCACATTTTGTTTAAGATTTAACGAGTAGCGTCAGGACTTCATAATGCGCGGTATGCGGGAACATATCGAACAGCTGGACGCGTTCAATGCGGTAGCCCGGCAGCGTCGCGATATCTTTTGCCATCGTCTGCGCGTTGCAGCTGGAATAGACGATGTAGTCCGGTGCCATCTGGCTCAGATAGTCGCACAGCGCTTTCCCGATGCCCCGGCGCGGCGGGTTCACTAGCACCAGTTCAGGCACATTGTCCTGCCCCGTCGCGAACTGCGTGGAGTCCAGCGCCTGGAAGTGCAGCCGGGTCAACCCAAGCTCTGCAGCAGACTGTCTGGCACAGGCAATCGCGTCGGCGGAGATCTCAATCCCGGTAAGCTGCATGTCTGGCGTGGCGCAGTGCAGACCGAAGCCACCCACCCCGCAGAACAGATCCCACATATGATGGATATTTAACGCCCGCACCCAGTCACGGGCGGTGGCATAAAGCGCACTCGCGACGGTCGGGTTGGTCTGGAAGAAGCTTTGCGGACGGATCCACAGCGGTACATCGTTGAACGTTTCTGCCAGCGCATGCTGTTCGGTGAAGAAGATCTCCCGCTCCCCTTCCATGATAGCCATATGCACCGGCTGAATATTCGCGGTGATAACGGTTAACTGCGGAAGCTGTTGCTGAAGCCATGGCAACGCCGCGCGAAGCTGCTCCACCTTGGCTTCTGAGCGCAGAACAAAGCGCAGCATCATGCTGCCGTCTACCTGGCTTTCGGTAAGAAGAAGGTATTTGAGCTCGCCGCGCTTGCGGGCAACGTTATAGGGCGTTAACCCGGCACGGGCAATAAACGGTTTGAGCGCAGCAAAGACCGGGGCGAACGAGGCGGGATAAAGCGGACAGTCGGTTAAATCTTCAGGCGTACCCTCGCGATGCAACATGCCCAGCAGCGGTTTTTCAACGCTGCCGCTCACCACCATTTTGGCTTTATTACGAAAGCCCTGCTCCGGCCCGCTGACAGGTGCGCACCATTCGCCCACGGCATGGTCTGCCAGCAGGTGTTGCAGGTCGGCCATTTTGGCGGTGAGTTGCTGAGAAACCGGCTGTTCTATCCACTGACAGGAGCGGCAGCGACCGGCGTCATAGAGTGCGCACTGCATATCAAAACCTTAAGAATCACGAGGGCTGCGATTATACACATTATTGCAGCTGGAAGAACCGCCGACTGGAAGCAGGCACGAACAGGAAGAACAGCACCAGCATATCCGGGAGTTTTTGCAAAAACAGCGCGTGCAAAATCTCGCGTTTTGATCCACCCGCAATGCTGAACAGTTCCGGATAGCCATACCCCAGCGAGGCGGCCCACAGATAGCTTGCCGCCGTAATTTGCGTCAGCAAATAGACCCAGCGCGCCCAGTTGCGTCCTCTGACCAGCGAAAATGCGCAGTAAATCTCGATAAACACCAGTACCAGGCTGCTCAAAAAGACCAACGTCAGGTTCCACGTCTGTACGCTGCGGTGAATGAATTCAGCCATACCGCGCACACCCAGGGTGTTAAGGATCATCAGCACATCAAGACAGCGGATCATAATAATAGCGAGCGCCGCCACCTGCACCAGTGCAGGAACGTTTGGACGAGCGTGGGTAAGACGTGATTTTTTTAATAATCCCAATGTTTTACTTCCCTGAAAAACAGTGCCGCGTCATGCGCGGCACATCACTGGAAATTTTAAATCCTTCAGCCGCGTCTTGCACGCTGGATATCACGCACACGTTGTTTTTCCGCGCGCGCCATCAAATACCAGGCGATAAATCCGACAATTCCGACCACCCCGAGGATGATCGAGGCCAGGGCGTTAATCTCCGGATTGACCCCCATGCGTACGCTGGAGAAGACCAGCATAGGCAGCGTCGTCGCGCCCGGTCCTGAGACAAAGCTGGCGATAACCAGGTCGTCGAGCGACAGCGTAAACGCCAGTAGCCAGCCGGAGATCACCGCCGGCATAATCATCGGCAGCGTGATAATGAAGAAGACCTTCAGCGGCGTCGCACCGAGATCCATCGCCGCCTCTTCAATGGAGCGGTCCAGCTCGCGCAAACGCGAAGAGATAACCACCGCCACGTACGCGGTACAGAAGGTGACGTGCGCCAGCCAGATGGTGAGCATACCGCGATCTGCCGGCCAGCCAATGGCATGCGCCAGGGCCACGAACAGCAGCAGCAGCGCCAGACCGGTGATAACGTCTGGCATAACCAGCGGCGCGGTGATCATAAAGGCAAAGCCGTTCGACCCCCGAAAACGCCCGAAGCGCACCATGACCAGCGCGGCAATGGTCCCCAGCACGGAGGCCATCGTGGCTGCCAGCGCGGCGATGGTCAGGCTCAGCCCCACCGCGCTCATCATCGCGTCATCATGGAACAATTCGCCGTACCAGCGCGTCGACCAGCCGGCCCATACCGTTACCAGTTTGGAGCTGTTGAACGAGTAGATCACCAGCATCAACATGGGTGCATACAGGAAGGTAAAGCCAATCACCAGGATGGCAATTCGCCACGGGGAGCGCACTACCGGTAAGTTGTTCATCCGTGGTCTCCCATCTGTTTCTGCTGATGTTTGTGGAACCACATGATCGGTACGATCAGCAGGAGCAACATCACGATCGCCACCGCAGACGCCACAGGCCAGTCGCGGTTATTAAAGAATTCCTGCCACAGCACACGCCCAATCATGATGCTGTCCGGGCCACCGAGCAGTTCCGGGATCACAAACTCCCCTACCGCCGGGATAAAGACCAGCATCGACCCGGCAATAATGCCGCCCCGGGTCAACGGAACGATAACGCTGAAGAAGGTTTTAAGCGGGCGGGCACCAAGGTCAAGCGATGCTTCCACCAGCGAATAATCGATACGCGTCAGCGCCGTATAAATTGGCAGCACCATAAACGGCAGATAGGCGTAAACAATCCCGATATAGACCGCGAGATTGGTATGCAGGATCGTCAGGGGCTGATCGATAACCCCAAGCCACATCAGGACGTTATTCAGCACGCCGTTGTTTTTCAGGATCCCCATCCACGCGTAGACGCGGATCAGGAACGAGGTCCATGACGGCAGGATCACCAGCAACAGCAGAATGTTGCGCGTCGAGGATTTACTGTGCGCCACGGCCCATGCCAGCGGGTAACCCAGAAGCAGACAGCAGATCGTCGAGATCGCCGCCACCTGCAACGACTGCAGATAAGCTTCGAAATAGAGCGGATCTTCCGTCAACTGCAGGAAATTGCCGAGATTAAGGGTCAGCGTCAGCTGTCCGTCAGCCCAGTCCAGCAGGTTGGTATAGGGCGGGATCGCCCGCGCCATTTCCGCCAGGCTTATCTTAAAAACAATCAGGAACGGCAGCAGGAACAGCAGGATCAGCCACACGTAAGGCATGGCAATCACCAGCTTGCGTCCGTGGTTCATCTGCATGCGCGCCAGCCAGTGCGCAAAGCCACCCGGTTTTTCAACGCGGGCTGGAGGTTCTAAGGTACTCATTGTCCGCTCCTTATACCGTCAGCACTACACAACTGTCCGCATCCCAGCACAGGCGCACTTCATCGCCCCAGGTCGGCTGTCCCTTGCGATAACGATGTTCGTTCTGCAGCTGGGCGCTGAGCATCTGCCCGCTTTTCAGACGCACATGGTAGATGGAGAGGTCGCCCAGGTAAGCAATGTGCACCACTTCCCCGACGGCGAAGTTAAAGCCATCGGCAGGCGGATCTTCGCACAGCATGATCTTCTCCGGGCGGAGCGCAACATACACCGGCACGTTATCCACCACCGAGCTATCCGGATCGACCTTAAGCGGATGCTGCAGCCCCGGCGACTCAATCACCAGACCGTCATCCTCGCGCGATTTCAGCAGCCCTTCGAAGACGTTGACCGACCCGATGAACTCCGCGCTGTAGCGGGTGGTCGGGTGCTCATAAATCTCTTCCGGCTCGCCAATCTGTACGAACTTACCGCGGTTCATGATCGCAATACGCCCGGCCATGGTCATCGCCTCTTCCTGGTCGTGGGTAACCATCACGCAGGTCACCCCCACGCGCTCAAGGATATCCACCACTTCCAGCTGCATACGGTCACGCAGTTTTTTATCCAGGGCACCCATCGGCTCATCGAGCAGCAGCAGCTTTGGCCGTTTCGCCAGGCTTCTGGCCAGCGCCACGCGCTGACGCTGACCACCAGAGAGCTGATGCGGTTTACGCTTCGCGAACTCCTGCATGTGCACCAGGCTGAGCATCTCCGCCACGCGGGCGGTGATTTCGGCTTTCGGCAGTTTGTCCTGCTTAAGACCAAAGGCGATATTCTGCTCCACCGTCATATGCGGGAAGAGCGCGTAAGACTGGAACATCATGTTTATCGGGCGCTGATACGGCGGCACGCGGGAAAGATCGACACCATCCAGCATGATTTGCCCGGCGGTAGGCTGTTCAAAACCGGCCAGCATACGCAGCAGGGTCGATTTACCGCAGCCAGATGCGCCCAGAAGGGCAAAAATTTCACCTTTGTAGATAGTCAGGCTGACGTCGTCCACGGCATGCTGACCATCGAAAGATTTGGTGAGGTTACGAATTTCAAGAAGCGGGGTCAGCGCTTTACGGACTTTCGCCTGCGGGCGGGGGATCGCGTCATTCACGGGGTGCTCTCCGGCAGAAATCAAAACTGGTGCAAACGCACCATCAGGGTGCGCATCGTCGGGCGGCGCTCACGCCAGCCCGACCGACGGGTTTAGCAGGCCCGGTGAGCGTTTTCGCCACCGGGCAACCGTACCGGACGCCGTTATTTACCGCTTTTCACTTTGGTCCACGCACGGGTACGTACGCGGTCAATTTTTGGATCCTGAACTTTCAGGGTGAACAGCTTGGCAAACACATCCGCCGGCGGATAGATAGCCGGGTTATTGCGGATCTCTTCGCTGACCAGCGGCACAGAGGCCTTGTTGCCGTTAGCGTAATAGACGTGATCGCTGATATGCGCGATGACTTCCGGACGCATCAGGTAGTTAAGGAACTGGTAAGCTTCGTCTTTGTTTTTCGCGTCAGCCGGCATGGCGAAGACGTCGAAGAACGCCAGCGCGCCCTCTTTCGGAATGAAGTAGGAAACATTCACGCCGTTTTTGGCTTCTTTGGCGCGGTTAGCCGCCTGCCATACGTCCCCTGCCCAGCCAATCGCCACGCAGATGTCGCCGTTTGCCAGGTCGTTGATGTACTGCGAGGAGTGGAAGTAACGAATGTTCGGACGCAGCTTCAGCAGCAGATCGGTTGCCGGGCCGGTGTAATCATCGGCCTTGCTGCTGTTAGGATCCTTGCCCAGGTAGTTCAGCACGGTGGCGAAAATCTCTTCTGGCGCATCCAGGAAAGAGACGCCGCAGCTTTTCAGCTTCTCAAGGTTTTCCGGCTTCAGCACCACGTCCCAGCTGTCGAGTTTGACATCTTTACCCAGGACCGCTTTGACTTTATCGACGTTATAGCCAATACCGGTGGTCGCCCACAGATACGGCATCGCGTATTTGTTTTCCGGGTCATGCTTGGCGACCAGCTTAAGCACTTCCGGATCGAGGTTTTTCCAGTTCGGTAATTTGCTCTTATCGAGCGGCTGGAAGACACCTGCCGTCAGCTGACGCTCAAGGAAGCTTGCAGAGGGTACCACCAGGTCAAAACCGGTACTGCCCGCCATCAGTTTCCCTTCCAGCACTTCGTTGGAATCGAAAACGTCATAGACCACTTTAATGCCGGTCTCTTTTTCGAAATTAGCGACGGTATCCGGCGCGATATAGTCAGACCAGTTATAAACGTGCAGCGTTTTTTGTTCCGCAGCGAGCGTGCCGGCAGAGACGGCCATCAGAGCACCCGCAACCAGACCCGATAACCATTTTTTATTCAAGGCGATCATATCGTTATTCCTTCTGAAAGCTCGTTAACAAACGAACTAAAACTGTGCAATCTGAAAATATGCAATAATCATGCATAGTTTGTCGCTCTGCACGAAATAAAAAGAAACCTCTTTACCCGGCAGGATCCGCTCGCTTTTTTAAGCATCGCAAGAATAACTGTAGCCCGTGTCTCCGGCTATAGCCCAGACGAAAAAACGCCTTTTATCAATTTTTTATGCAGGTTATGTCTACGTGATAAGCCGAAATGGCGTTTGGGGAGGTGAAAAATTCTTTAAAGAAAGGTTAAAAGCAGCAGAAAAAATGGCGTTATGCAGCCGCTATGGCAGCGACTGCGCAAAAGTCAGACAGGCTTAGTGAAGAAAATTGGGAGATGCATCATTATTCTCTGCATCATCTTCCGCGCTATACAGCAAATGGTGCGCATTGGCTTCCATCATTACCATCGAAATTTGCTCTTCACTCAAGCGCATAAACCAGGAGAACTGCTTGAAAGAGAGGCCGGCACCGGAGAATAAAGACTGGCAAACGACCAGTTTTGGCAGATTATCATCCTGTATATCGAGAAATGCTTTCACCGTCAAAGAACTGGCGTTGATGGCCGACAGGTCAGAGGCCAGTGCCAGCAGCGCAGACGGTTTCACTTCGGCCAGCGCAGAGAAGAGGATTACGTCGTTAATGAGATCGATTTTGGCATCGAAAATACCATCGAAATTTTGCATATGAGGCAAATGCAGCGCCTGGCAGGAATCACATTCAAAGAAAGTGATACCGGCATCATCGAGCCATTGACGTAACGTATCCAGTGTTGGAACGACCTGTAAATCCATCGCGGTGCAGCCTCTTTATTAAAAACTTCGCATAGAGTACGCAAAAAGTGCGCTGTAATCCATTTAACCGCCCGTTTTCAGACAGTAGCCCGGCGTTGCGTGGCGCTCGACCCATGAGATCATTTTACCCGCAATATCGACCCCGGTGGTTTTTTCCACCCCTTCCAGTCCCGGTGAGGCATTCACCTCCATCACCAGCGGCCCGCGCGTCGCCCGCAGTAAATCAACACCCGCTACATCCAGCCCCAGCGTTTGCGCCGCCTTCACGGCAATCTCACGCTCGCGATCGCTGATATCCGCGACTCTCGCCACGCCGCCACGGTGCAGATTAGAGCGGAAGTCGCCCTCTTTTGCCTGGCGTTCGATGGCCGCAACCACCTCGTTACCGACAACAAAACAGCGAATGTCGCGCCCTTTGGCTTCTTCAATGTACTCCTGCACCAGAATATGGGCATTCAGCCCACGAAAGGCGTCAATCACGCTTTCCGCCGCCTGCCGCGTTTCGGCCAGCACCACACCAATGCCCTGAGTGCCTTCCACCAGCTTGATCACTAACGGCGCGCCACCCACCATATCGATTAAATCGCTGGTGTCGTCCGGTGAATGTGCAATGCCGGTAACCGGAAGATCGATTCCCTGCCGGGCAAGCAGTTGCAGCGAACGGAGCTTATCGCGGGCGCGAGATATCGCAACGGATTCATTGAGCGGATAACTGCCCAGCATCTCAAACTGGCGCAACGCGGCCGTGCCGTAATAGGTTATCTGGGAGCCGATGCGGGGGATAACCGCATCAAAATGCGGGAGCTTGCGGCCTTTGTAATGAATCGATGAGGCAGCAGGATCAATGTTCATATAGCAGGACATCGGATCGAGGATCTCAACCTGATGCCCCCGTTTTGCCGCCGCTTCTCGCAGGCGTTTACATGAATAGAGCGTTCCATCCCGGGACAAAATGGCAATTTTCACCCTGCACCTCTCTAAAGACATGGAAAAAGCCTGCGTATCATACACGCAGGCAGGCGCAGGATGAATGGGCTATCGTGTCGCCCAGCCCTGTTTGTGCAGATAGTCGAGAATAAACGGGCGATTCTCTTTAATGATGGTGCGACGAATGTGGTCACTCCAGGTATCGCGACGGTTATTGCTGTCGCGCGTCATGTAGTAGTGCGCCAGCTCTTCATCGTATTGCGCCAGCACATCCTGATCGACAGGCTGGTAGTGGTTTTCATGCACCAGCATCGCCGCAGGCAGGCGCGGCTTGAGGTCCGGGTTATCCGCAGGCCAGCCAAGGCACAGGCCAAACAGGGGCAGAACATGTTTTGGCAGCTTCAGCAGTTCGGTAACGCTTTCGATATTGTTACGCAGCCCACCGATGTACACGCCGCCCAGCCCCAGCGATTCCGCCGCCGTGAAGGCGTTTTGCGCCATCAGCGCGGTGTCCACGACACCCAGCAGCAGCTGTTCGGCAAGGCCAAGCTCGGCTTGCGGGCAGATCTGCAGGTGGCGGTTAAAATCGGCGCAGAACACCCAGAACTCGGCTGCCTGTGCCACATGCTTTTGTCCACCGGTGAGGGTCACCAGTTGTTCACGCATTGCCGGGTCGGTAATACGAATAATGGAGCTGCACTGCAGGAAGCTGGAGCTGGATGTCGCCCTTGCACTGTCAATAATGGCTTCACGCTGCGCCGGCGTTATCGGCTCGTCGGTGAAGTGGCGAATTGAACGATGGGAACGTAGCAGGTCTATGGTTGGCGTCATCTTGTCTCTCTTTGTCTTGCGTGAATCATATCGCAGCCAGTATAGGCAATGATGCGCGCGATGTAATTGGCGAAACATAGCTGAGAGGTATTATAACGACAGGCGAAACCTTCTTTAATGACGGCAGGTTATCGGGCACTATAGACCCATTCGCCGTCAGGCTTGTTTTCGAGGAGAGAGAAATGTTTGCAGTAATTTTTGGTCGTCCAGGGTGCCCTTACTGTGTGCGCGCGAAAGAGCTGGCTGAGAAACTGACCGAAGAGCGTGATGATTTTAACTTCCGTTATGTTGATATCCATGCGGAAGGGATCAGCAAAGCCGATCTGGAAAAAACCGTGGGTAAACCGGTTGAAACCGTACCGCAGATTTTCCTCGATCAGAAACACATCGGCGGTTGCACAGACTTTGAAGCATACGCTAAAGAGCATCTGGGCCTGTTTGCCGCTCAGTAATGCTAAGACGCCCTCACCCTGAGGGCGTTTTTATTTGTGCTGTCTGCGCCGGGCCAACATGCTGTGGACAAACAAAAAACATAGCGCTCCCAGTGCGCACCAGAAGACGCCACTCAGCAACCACGCCAGCTCCTGCCAGAAACTGCGCGTTGAAATATACAGTGACCGCATCAGCAGCAGACACAGCGGCGCTGCAAGTATTGCGCCCAGTAACGGTTTCACCACTTCCCCCCGGCGGGAGAGAAAACTGGCAGCAGCCCCTGGCAGGGTGAAAAAGAGCAGCCCCAGCTCCGGATGACCCGACGCCCTGAACGCTCCCTTCACATTAAAAGCGAGGGACATGCAAACGACAATGAACAGCAAAAAGCAGCTGATCACCCCCGCCCAGTTTCGTTTAATGTTCAAACTATCCTCCTGACTTATCTCTATCAAATACACTTTCGTCGGGTAGACGCCCAGTCAGATAAAGCAATGCGGCAATCCTTGCCAAAGTACACACAGGGTGAAGCGATAATAGGTGGCTGTCAGTAGCTAATACGATTAAACTAACCGCCAGCTAATGTTTTAGGGAATAAAGCTGGAAACAGGGAGCGTTAAAGCCTTTCCCTGACCCAGAAAACAGTAGCCCAAAAAGTCCTTTCATTCAACAACTTACTGGTAAACAAGAAGTTAGCCTCCGTGAATATAAACGTCGCAGACTTGTTAAATGGGAATTACATCCTGTTATTATTTGTGGTACTGGCGCTGGGCCTTTGCCTGGGTAAATTGCGCCTTGGTTCGGTTCAACTTGGTAATTCCATTGGCGTTTTAGTCGTCTCACTATTATTAGGCCAGCAGCATTTCAGCATTAACACGGACGCGCTCAACTTAGGCTTTATGCTGTTTATTTTTTGTGTTGGTGTGGAAGCCGGGCCCAACTTTTTTTCAATTTTCTTCCGCGACGGAAAAAATTATCTGATGCTGGCGCTGGTCATGGTCGGCAGCGCGCTGCTGATCGCCTTAGGGCTGGGTAAACTGTTTGGCTGGGATATCGGGCTGACGGCCGGTATGCTCGCCGGCTCGATGACCTCCACGCCGGTGCTGGTGGGTGCAGGCGATACCCTGCGCCACTCCGGCATGGCCGGTGCGCAACTCTCTACCGCGCTCGACCACCTGAGCCTGGGCTATGCCCTGACCTATCTGATTGGTCTGGTGAGCCTGATTGTGGGCGCCCGCTACCTGCCAAAACTGCAGCACCAGGATTTGCAGACCAGCGCTCAGCAAATTGCCCGCGAACGCGGTCTGGACACCGACAGCAAGCGTAAAGTCTATCTGCCCGTGATTCGCGCCTACCGCGTTGGGCCCGAGCTGGTTGCATGGGCGGACGGGAAAAACCTCCGCGAGCTGGGGATTTACCGCCAGACAGGCTGCTATATCGAACGTATTCGCCGTAACGGCATTCTGGCAAACCCGGACGGCGACGCCGTGCTGCAGATGGGCGATGACATTGCCCTGGTTGGTTACCCGGATGCCCACGCCCGCCTCGACCCGAGCTTCCGCAACGGTAAAGAGGTGTTTGACCGCGATCTGCTCGATATGCGTATCGTCACAGAAGAGATTGTGGTGAAAAACCATAACGCCGTCGGCCGTCGTCTGGCGCAGCTGAAGCTGACCGATCATGGTTGCTTCCTCAACCGCGTGATCCGCAGCCAGATTGAGATGCCAATTGACGACAACGTCGTGCTGAACAAAGGCGACGTTCTGCAGGTCAGCGGCGATGCGCGACGCGTGAAAACCGTTGCGGACCGCATCGGCTTTATCTCTATTCACAGCCAGGTCACCGACCTGCTGGCCTTCTGCGCCTTCTTTATCGTCGGCCTGATGATCGGGATGATCACCTTCCAGTTCAGCAACTTTAGCTTTGGCATCGGTAACGCTGCCGGGCTGCTGTTCGCCGGCATCATGCTGGGCTTCCTGCGAGCGAACCACCCGACCTTCGGCTACATTCCGCAGGGGGCGCTCAATATGGTGAAAGAGTTTGGTCTGATGGTCTTTATGGCGGGTGTCGGCTTAAGCGCCGGTAGCGGCATTGGCCACAGCCTGGGTGCTGTTGGCTGGCAGATGTTGGTTTCCGGACTTATCGTCAGCCTGGTACCGGTAGTGATTTGCTTCCTGTTCGGTGCTTATGTGCTGCGCATGAACCGCGCCCTGCTCTTCGGGGCAATGATGGGGGCCCGTACCTGCGCCCCGGCAATGGAAATTATCAGTGATACCGCACGCAGCAATATTCCTGCGCTGGGCTATGCGGGCACCTACGCTATCGCTAACGTACTGCTTACGCTGGCGGGTACGCTGATCATCATCATCTGGCCTGGACTCGGATAACTCTTAAGTTCTGCGCACGACGAAAAAATTTTCGTTACGCGCAGAACTTTTTTATCAGGGGGCAGTCATAACTATTGCCACTGCTTTTCTTTGATGTCCCCAATTTGTGGAGCCCATCAACCCCGCCGTTTTGGTTCAAGGTTGATGGGTTTTTTGTTGCCTGAAATTCCCCTCTTCAACATTCCGCCTTCCCTCTTTCCACCCAAACATATATGCTTAACCATATATATAACCAACCGCAGGAAAGCCGATGCTACATCCGGTCCAACTTTTCAAAGCCCTCTCCGACGAGACCCGCCTGTCCATCGTCATGCTTCTGCGCGAAGCCGGGGAACTGTGCGTCTGCGATCTCTGTTCCGCCACGGCTGAATCACAGCCCAAGGTATCGCGCCATATGGCGCTGCTGCGTGAATCCGGGCTGGTGAGCGATCGCCGGGAGGGGAAATGGGTTTATTACCGTTTGTCCCCCACTATGCCGGCATGGGCTGCCACCGTGATTGACAACAGCTGGAACTGTTTGCGGGAAGAGACCCGCACAAAGCTGAAAAACCGTCTTCC
The DNA here is from genome assembly GCF_041360735.1 of Enterobacter sp. RCC_40. Lineage (NCBI taxonomy): Bacteria > Pseudomonadati > Pseudomonadota > Gammaproteobacteria > Enterobacterales > Enterobacteriaceae > Enterobacter > Enterobacter sp. RCC_40. Next base: position 705,364 of record NZ_JBFUPR010000002.1, on the reverse strand, counting down.
GGGCGCGTGTTAAAACATATTCATAAAAACAGATATAACGGAGTTCATGATGTTTCTGGCTGGGGCAATTTTTCTGTTTACACTGGTGCTGGTCATCTGGCAGCCCAGAGGGTTAAGTATCGGCTGGAGCGCCACGATAGGTGCTGTACTGGCGCTGGCCAGCGGCGTGATCCACATTAACGATATTCCGGTGGTGTGGAATATTGTCTGGAACGCGACGGCCACGTTTATCGCCGTCATCATCATCAGCCTGCTGCTTGATGAGTCCGGATTTTTCGAGTGGGCGGCGCTGCACGTGGCCCGCTGGGGTAATGGCAAGGGCCGGTTGCTGTTTACGTATATCGTTCTGCTGGGTGCGGCCGTTGCGGCGCTTTTTGCCAACGACGGCGCGGCGCTTATCCTCACGCCCATCGTTATCGCCATGCTGCTCGCCCTCGGGTTCAGCAAGCAGGCCACGCTGGCGTTTGTCATGGCGGCTGGATTTATCGCCGACACTGCCAGCCTGCCGCTGATCGTTTCGAACCTGGTGAATATCGTATCGGCAGACTTCTTCTCGCTGGGGTTCAGCGAATACGCCTCGGTGATGATCCCCGTGGATCTCGCCGCGATTGCGGCCACGCTGGTGATGCTGCACCTGTTCTTTCGAAAGGACATTCCACCGACATACGACCTGTCAAAACTCCGCGAGCCTTCCCGCGCGATTAACGATCTTCCAACCTTCAGAACGGGCTGGATTGTTCTGTTACTGCTCCTTGTCGGGTTCTTTGTACTTGAACCGCTCGGCATTCCGGTCAGTGCTATCGCGACAGCAGGCGCGTTGATTTTGTTTGCCGTTGCAAAGCGCGGGCATGCCATTAATACGGGAAAAGTGCTTCGTGGCGCACCGTGGCAGATCGTTATCTTCTCGCTGGGGATGTACCTGGTGGTGTATGGCCTGCGCAATGCCGGGCTGACGGAGTATCTGTCAGGGGTTCTTAATCTCCTCGCCGGGCAGGGCCTGTGGGCCACCACGCTCGGTACCGGGTTCATCACGGCGTTCCTGTCATCCATAATGAACAATATGCCGACCGTCCTGATTGGGGCACTGTCTGTCGATGGCAGCACGGCATCGGGTGTGATTAAGGACGCGATGATTTATGCCAACGTGATTGGCTGCGACCTGGGTCCGAAGATCACGCCTATCGGCAGCCTGGCCACCCTGCTCTGGCTCCATGTCCTGGCGCAGAAAAACATGACGATCACCTGGGGCTATTATTTCCGGACAGGCATCATCATGACGTTGCCGGTTCTGTTTGTGACGCTCGCCGCGCTGGCGTTACGTCTCTCCTTCACACTGTAATGAGTAACGGATATGAGCCATATCACCATTTACCACAATCCAGCCTGCGGCACCTCGCGCAACACGCTGGAGATGATCCGCAACAGCGGCACTGAACCCGAAATTATTCTGTACCTCGAGAACCCACCGTCTCGTGATGAACTGACCAGACTGATTGCTGAGATGGGGATTTCCGTGCGGGATTTGCTGCGCAAAAATGTCGAACCTTATGAACAGCTGGGCCTCGCCGGGGACCGGTTTACCGACGACCAGCTTATCGATTCTATGCTGCAGCATCCGATCCTGATTAACCGTCCGATCGTAGTGACGCCGCTGGGCACTCGCCTGTGCCGCCCTTCCGAAGTCGTACTCGATATCCTGCCTGATGCACAGAAAGGGGCGTTTACGAAAGAAGATGGCGAAGCGGTGGTGGACGCCAGCGGAAAAAAAATCTCCGGCAGCTAATCTGCTGATAGTGATGCCGTAAGTCTTGTCAGCCACCTACCCTGCCCCGTGGCGGAGTTGCATCCGCCGTCACCCGACCCATAATTTGATGGACCGGGCTGGTGAGGGGATGCAGGTATGAGTCTCAAAAATAAAACCGCCGTTATCTTTGGTGGCAGCGGCGCTATTGGCAGCGCCGCTGCGTATGCGCTCGCCCGTGAAGGGGCAACGGTCTACCTCGCGGCACGCGATCAGGCCAGGCTGGAGCACGTCGCTAACCGCATTCACGCCGCTGGCGGGTCAGCCCGGCTGTTTGTTTTCGATGCTCTCGATGCCGACGCGACGCTCCCGGACGTTACCGGCATTGATATCGTCGTGAATGCCACGGGCTTTATGCATGACCAAGGTAAACGCCTCGACGCATTAACGCTCAGTGAATTCAGACAGGGGTTCGACCCTTTTCTGACCGCCTATTTCAACATCGCCAAAGCTGTCGCACCCCGTATGGGCGGTGAGCGTGCCGGAACGCTTATCACCGTCGTTGCGCCGGCTGCAAATATGGCGATGCCGGGACATCTCGGGCATATCGTTGGCTGCGCGGGGACGGAAGCGTTAACCCGTGCGCTCGCGGCGGAGCTGGGGGCAAAGAATATTCGTGTCCTGTGCGTGCGTTCGCATGCGATAGCCGACGCGGTTCAGGCCGGTTCCGGTGTGGGTGACCTGTTCGCCATCAAGGCGCAGGCGATGGGTATCAGCGTGGAGCAGTTTCTGGAGGGCGCGGCACAGAGCACGATGCTGAATCGCCTGCCGACGCTGGAGCAAGTGGCAGACACCATCGCGTTTCTGGCGTCAGATGCAGCCGGTGCCATCACGGGAACAACGGTAAACATGACGGCCGGCGCGACCACAATCTAACGTCCGCTCTCGCCCGCAATCCTGCCGACCATCGCCCGGATCTCCTCCCGGGTGAGCGGGGCTCTGTCGGTCACAAAGTGCAGCGTCATCCCTTCGATAAAGGCATCCAGCGCGCGGGTAGTCACCGGGTCGAACCACTGCTCAAGCGTGGTCTGGCTCATCTTCATCCAGTCCTGCATTACCGTTTTGAGCGCCGCACTGCGGTGCATAAAGGCATAGAGCTGGTACATCAGCGCCATATTCTGCGGCGTCGTGACCTGCGAACTGTGGATCAGCGTGGTGATGGATTCGCACGCCATTTCTGGCCCGGTCACGCCGGCGAAGAAATCCCGATACTGCTGCGACATCTGCCGGGTAAACCACGTAAAGGCCTCTTCCAGCAGCGACTCCATACCGTCAAAATAGTAGGTCATCGACCCCAGCGGCACGCCCGCGCAGGTGGCGATTTTCCGGTGCGTCACGGCATGGATACCGTGCTCTGCAATGGTGTCCAGGGTCGCCTGCAGGATCTTCTCCCGGCGTTGAGGATCGTTCGGTGCTCTGCTCATAAATTCCCCACGTGGTTTGTGTACAAATGTACACAAACTTGCTAGTGTTGTCGCTATTGTTGTACTTCCGGTGCTGACTTCAATGACTCTGACCTCCCCCCGTAGAACCCTGCAGCTGCGCATGTGGGCGCTGTTTATGTTCTTCTTTATTCCCGGTCTGCTGATGGCCTCATGGGCCACGCGTACCCCGGCCATTCGCGATATTTTATCCGTCTCAACGGCCGAGATGGGCATCGTGCTGTTTGGCCTGTCGATAGGCTCCATGAGCGGTATTCTGTGCTCCGCGTGGCTTGTCAAACGCTTCGGTACACGGGCGGTCATCCGCACCACCATGTGCTGTGCCGTGTTCGGGATGCTGGTGCTGAGCATGGCGCTGTGGCTTGCCTCGCCGGTGCTGTTTGCCCTTGGGCTGACGGTGTTTGGCGGCAGCTTCGGTGCCGCTGAAGTGGCCATTAACGTTGAAGGGGCAACGGTTGAACGGGAGATGAATAAAACCGTACTGCCGATGATGCATGGCTTTTACAGCCTTGGCACGCTGGCCGGTGCGGGTGTGGGGATGGCGCTGACGGCCTCGGGCGTCGCCGCGAACCTGCATATTCTGCTGGCCGCACTGGTATGTATTATCCCCATTCTGACCGGTATCCGGGCGATCCCTGACGGCACCGGCAAGAACACCTCTGACGAACACGCCACCGCGGAAAAAGGGCTGCCGTTTTACCGCGACATTCAGCTGATGCTGATCGGCGTGGTGGTGCTGGCGATGGCCTTTGCGGAAGGGTCCGCTAACGACTGGCTGCCGCTGCTGATGGTTGACGGCCACGGTTTTAGTCCAACCTCCGGCTCCCTGATCTACGCCGGTTTCACCCTCGGGATGACCGTCGGGCGCTTTACCGGTGGCTGGTTTATTGACCGCTACAGCCGCGTGGCGGTGGTGCGTGCCAGCGCCCTGCTGGGCGGGCTGGGGATTGCGATGATCATCTTTGTGGACGTGGACTGGATTGCCGGCGTGTCGGTGATCCTCTGGGGTCTGGGGGCTTCGCTTGGCTTCCCGCTCACCATTTCAGCCGCCAGCGACACTGGCCCGGATGCACCGACCCGCGTCAGCGTGGTGGCGACCACGGGCTACCTCGCCTTCCTGGTGGGGCCACCGTTGCTTGGCTTCCTCGGTGAGCACTACGGGCTGCGCAGCGCCATGCTGGTGGTGTTAGGGTTAGTGATCATCGCAGCGCTGGTAGCGCGCGCGGTCGCGAAGCCGGAAACGGAACAAACGACACTGGAGAAGGGATATGAGCGTTAAACTGATCGCCGTCGACATGGATGGCACGTTTCTGAGCGATGCCAAGACCTATAACCGCCCGCGTTTTCTGGCGCAATATGCACGAATGAAAGCGCAAGGCATTCGCTTTGCGGTTGCCAGCGGCAACCAGTACTACCAGCTGATTTCCTTTTTCCCGGAGATTGCCCATGAAATTGCGTTTGTCGCGGAAAATGGCGGCTGGGTGGTCAGCGCCGGGGAAGATGTCTTCAACGGTGAACTGTCGAAGACGCACTTCGACACCGTTGCCGCCGTGTTAAACGATGTGCCGGGCATTGAGATTATCGCCTGCGGAAAAAGCAGCGCCTATACGCTGAAGCACTATGACGACGGCTTTAAGGATATCGCGGCAAAGTACTACCACCGTCTCGAAATGGTGAGTGATTTCGGCAACCTGAACGATATTTTCTTCAAATTCGGGCTTAACGTCTCTGACGACGACATCCCGCGTATTCAGGCGATGCTGCACGAAAAGCTGAACGACATTATGGTGCCCGTCACGACCGGCCACGGCAGTATCGACCTCATCATCCCCGGAGTGCATAAAGCCAACGGTCTGCGAATACTGCAAAAGCGCTGGGGCATTGATGACAGCGAAGTGGTGGCTTTTGGCGATAGCGGGAACGACGTAGAAATGTTGCGCCAGTCAGGGTTCAGCTTTGCGATGGCAAACGCCAGGCCGCATATTAAGGCGGTGGCACGCTTTGAAGCCCCGCACAATAACGACGAAGGCGTGCTGGATGTAATTGATAAGGTGTTGAATGGCGAAGCGCCGTTTCATTAACGCCACCATGGCCCTCTCCCGCCGGGAGAGGGAAAACAGCTTACGGCTGTAAAGCATTCCCGACGCGTTTATCTTTCAGGAACACCACGATAAGCCCAACCCACAGCACGCCGTTAGCCAGATTAAACAGGCTGAACAGACCGTTGCCGCCAAATGCGTAGGCGTGTTTGCTCACCTCGATTCCAACGGTGAAAATCAGCATTTGCAACATGCCCATCGCCGCTGACACCGTGCCTTTGCTCATCTCGCTGGCAAACAGCGTCAGGCGCACCAGCCCGGCATTCGCCACACCGATACCGAACGCGTAAACGCTTAATCCTGCGGTCATCCACAGATACGCATGGGACGACACCACTGTCGCAACCGCCGCCAGAACCAGCCCGGCTGCGATGGGCCAGCCGCCCATAATGATCAAGGCACGCACCGTACGGCGGGATGTGAGACGCGCCAGCACCAGGTTACCGATAATCAGCGCGCCAAAAATCGGCACCTGCAGCAGGCCATACTCATAGCTGCTGAGCTGCTCGCCGCTGATGATAATGACCGGCGACTGGGCAATCCACGCCAGCAAAGGCAGGCTAACAAACCCCGTCGCCAGCGCGCCCGCCACAAAGCGGCCGTTCTTCAGCACTTCTTTGTAATCCCGCCCCAGCTCTTTTAGCGACAGTTTCTCACCCAGACGGGTAGCGGTTTCCGGCATCGCGCGGTGCAGGCCAAAGAAAGCGACGGCGGCCAGCACGGCAAACAGCACGAACATCCCTTCCCACGGTGCAACGTGTACCCAGGCAGCGCCCACCAGCGGCCCCAGCAGGGGCGCGATCAGCGCCACGTTCGCCATCAGCGCGGTAATCTTGATACACACCGCTTCCTCAAACGACTCCTGGATGGCGGCATACCCGACGGCACCGATAAAGCAGAGGCTCACCCCCTGCAGGAAGCGCAGCAGGGTAAATTGCTCAATATTTTGCGCCAGCAGCGTGGCGAGGCAGGTCACGATAAACCACACCACGCCCGTCAGCATCACCGGACGACGGCCAATACGATCCGACAGCGGCCCTAACAGCCACTGCAAAAACATGCCGCCAGCCAGATAAGCGGTCATGGAGGTCGGTACCCATTCGATCCCTGCGTTGTACTGTTCGACAACGGCCAGCATGCCGGGCTGGATCATATCGTTGCCGATGTAAGTAGAGAATTCGTAGAGCACCAGACATAAGGGGAAAAGCAACGCCTGACGACCCAGACGTGAACCAGAAGAAGAACGGTTTAACATGCAATCTCTTTATCGTGACAAAATCGCGACGAGTGTAATGAAATGCCCTGGCCCGAGATAGTGATTTATCCAGAAGAAACAGAAATAAAGCACATATCGTCTTTGTTTAAGGTTTCCTTAAGTTGACAGATTTATGATAGCCCCATTTCTCGTCAACGACTCCGGATTATGGCACCCACTTCCAGCCGTTCAGAATTGTCTAACTTACAGACAAATAAGACAAAACGACTTTACCGTCTACCACCCCGCTTTTATGGTTATCAGCTTTTAATACTGATAGCCCTTGCCGTGCTGTTTACCTGGCTATCCCGCGATGAAACGCTCGACAGATGGATCACCGGTTTATGGTATGACGCGGCTGCTCACCGTTTTCCACTGCAGCAAGACCACCTGCTGGACCTGCTGAACCATCGACTGGCGAAGTACATCGCCATCGCCGCAGGTGCTGTTGCGCTCATTTATGGCGCGTTCAGGCGCAATGCGAGACTGGTCACGGCCGCGCTGCTGATGGGGCTTGGCGCGCTGGTGGTTGGCGTACTGAAAAGCATAAGCCATCACAGCTGCCCGTGGGATCTGGTGGAGTATGGCGGTAAGGCCGTTTCTTATCCGCTGTTCAGTGCCGCTCCCGCTGACAGCGGTCCGGGTCGCTGTTTCCCCGGCGGTCATGCCTCCAGCGGCTTTATGGTGATGGGACTGTTCTTTGCCTTCTGGCGCGAGCGTCCGCGTCTTGCCTGGTGCTTCGTCGTGCTGGGCGTCGTTTTAGGTCTGGCGATGGGTTACGGCCAGGTCATGCGCGGGGCGCATTTTTTCTCTCACAACCTGTGGGCTGGGTGGTGGGTCTGGTTTTCCCAGTTGGTGGTCTACGGTCTGGTCTCCACCTGGTTTGCTAAAGAGTGACAACGCTATGTTAGAGAATTTGAATTACCAGCTGTTTTATCTCATCAACGCCACTCCGGCCTCGCCAGAGTGGATGATTGATTTCGCCACCTTCCTGGCAAAAGATCTGATCAGTATCGTGCCGGTGCTGGCGGCGATCCTCTGGCTGTGGGGGCCGAGAAGCCAGGTGAAGGCGCAGCGTCAGCTGGTAATTAAGATGGCGATGGCCCTCGGGATCAGCGTGCTGGTCAGCTACATTCTGGGCCTGACGTTCCCGCACGACCGCCCCTTCGTCGACCACGCGGGGTATACCTTCCTGCACCATGCTCCGGATGACTCGTTCCCAAGCGATCACGGGACGGTTATCTTTACCTTCGCGCTGGCCTTCCTGTTCTGGCATCGTCTGTGGTCGGGTGTGGTGCTGATGGTGGTGGCAGGGGCTATCGCCTGGTCTCGCGTTTATCTCGGCGTCCACTGGCCGATGGATATGGTGGGGGGGTTGCTGGTCGGTCTCATCGGCTGCGTCAGCGCAGCGATCCTGTGGAATCTCTTCGGTGAAGTGCTCTACCGCGGCCTGTCTTATCTGTATCGCACCCTTTTTGCTATCCCGATCCGCAAAGGCTGGATACGTGACTAACCCCAGTCTGACAGGTTACACTTGAACCCCCGCCCTGCGGGGGTTCACTTTTTTATCCCGAGGAACTATGGAAACACGTCGCGATGACCGCATTGCTCAGCTGATACAGGCGCTGAAGCGCAGTGATAAGCTTCATCTTAAGGAAGCCGCCAGTCTCCTCGGGGTCTCTGAGATGACCATTCGCCGGGATCTGAACAGCGAGAGCGCGCCTGTCGTGCTGCTGGGCGGGTACATTGTGCTTGAGCCGCGTAGCGCCAGCCATTATCTGATCAGCGACCAAAAGACGCGCCTGGTGGAAGAGAAACGCAAAGCCGCCCGGCTTGCGGCCTCGCTGGTGCAGCCGCATCAGACACTTTTTTTTGACTGCGGCACCACCACGCCGTGGATAATCGAAGCGATCGACAGCAGCATTCCGTTTACGGCGGTGTGTTACTCGCTGAATACCTTTCTGGCACTGCAGGAGAAACCCGAGTGCCGGGTGATCCTCTGTGGCGGTGAGTTTCACGCCAGCAACGCCATCTTTAAGCCGCTGAATCTGCAGGATACGCTCAGCAACGTATGTCCGGATATCGCGTTTTATTCCGCAGCGGGGGTCACTGTCCGTCAGGGAGCAACCTGCTTTAACCTGGAAGAGTTGCCGGTCAAGCACTGGGCATTAAGCGCCGCGCAGTACCATGTGCTGGTGGTCGATCACAGCAAGTTTGGCAAGGTTCGTCCGGCAAGAATGGGTGAGTTATCGCGCTTTGACGCCATCGTCAGCGATTGCCGTCCGGATGAAGAGACCGTGGCCTACGCGAAAGCGCAGCAGGTGAAGTTGATGTACTGAGTCAGGTGCAGAGGTCATGCCGGGTGGCGCGATGCCACCCGACAATGGAGGCTTAACTGAACCAGCTGCCAAACCATCCGTGGAATTTCATCATGACGAAGTCCCACATCCGGCTAAAGAAACCGCCCTCTTCTACCGCTTCCATCACAATCAGCGGACGCTGTTCAATCGATTTGCCATTAAGCTGGAAATCAATCGTCCCGACCACCTGGCCTTTTTTCAGCGGCGCGGTGAGCTGGCTGTCGGTCAGGGTGTAGCTGGCTTTCAGGTTTTTCAGCTGACCACGGGGAATGGTCACCGACCCGCCTTCACCCGCCCCCAGGTTCACTTCACTCTTGTCACCAAACCAGACGCGCTGGCTGATGAACGTGGCATCCGGTTTAATGGGCGTGACGGTTTCATAGAAGCGGAAACCCCAGGTCAGCAATTTTTCTGATTCATTAAAACGAATGCGGTCGGTTTTGGTGCCCAGCACAACCGAGATCAGGCGCATATCGCCCTGAGTTGCGGAAGCGACCAGGTTATAACCCGCGCCGGCCGTGGTGCCGGTCTTCATACCGTCGACGTTGACGTTACTGCTCCACAGCAGACGGTTACGGTTCGGCTGGCGGATTTTGTTGAAGGTAAACTCTTTCTCTTTGTGGATGGCATATTCATCCGGCACGTCGTGGATCAACGCTTTGCCTAACAGCGCCATGTCGCGCGCGGTACTGAACTGACCCGGCGCATCCAGGCCGTGCACGGTTTTAAAGGTGGTATTGGTCAGGCCCAGTTTTTGCGCGTAGCCGTTCATCAGGCCAATAAAGGAGTCCTGGCTGCCCGCAACGTAATCGGCCAGCGCAATACAGGCATCGTTACCGGACTGGATAATGACCCCTTTATTCAAATCAGACACTGACACCTGATCGCCGGGTTTGAGGAACATCACCGATGACCCACGCAGCGCCGGGTTGCCGGTCGCCCAGGCGTCCTTCCCGATGGTGACCATATCGTCAAGCTTGATTTTGCCCGCTTTCAGCGCCTGACCCACCACATAGCTGGTCATGATTTTCGTCAGGCTTGCCGGGTCAAGTTTCTCATCCGCATTGCCTTCCGCCAGCACTTTACCACTGGAATAATCCATCAGGATCCAGGCGCGCGCATCCACAGGCGGCGCTTCGGGCGCAGCCTGTTCCGCTGCGTAGAGAGTTGGTACAAACAGGAAAAGGAGCGCAGAGCCTGCCGCCAGGCTGCGCAGAGAAGTCATTTTTCGCGTCATAAATGCCACCCGAGTGTCCATTCAAAAATTACGTCACATCACCGTGTCGCAAGAAGCGATGAGTAATAGCGCACTAAAACGGTTAAAGAAACCTAACCAAGGTAAAGTTATTAAAGTTTATGCAATAACATTCAGATACGCTTTGATTCAGGCGATTTTTTTGTCTTCTGTTGCGTAATTGTTAGGTTTATCCCACCATGGCAAATCGCTGGCGTTGATTCACATCTCAGGTTGTTTGACTATTTCGGGAGTTTCTATGATTACGCTGTGGGGCAGGAACAATTCAACCAACGTTAAGAAAGTCCTCTGGACGCTGGAGGAGCTGGATTTACCGTTTAAGCAGGTGATGGCAGGTTTGCAGTTTGGGGTAAATAAAGATGCCGACTATCTGGCCATGAACCCAAACGGTCTGGTGCCCTTGCTGCGCGACGAAGAGACCGACGTGACGCTGTGGGAGTCCAACACCATCGTGCGTTACCTCGCGGCACAGTATGGTCAGAGCCGCCTGTGGGTGGATAATCCGGCCCAACGCGCTCAGGGTGAAAAGTGGATGGACTGGGCAAACCAGACGCTCTCCCCCGCACACCGTGTGATCCTGATGGGGCTTGTCAGAACCCCCGAAGCTGACCGCGACTATCCTGCCATTCATGCAGCCCAGGACACCTGTGAAAACCTGTTTGCGATGATGGACGACGAACTGGCGAAGCATCCGTGGTTCTCAGGCGAACGCTTCGGCGTAGGCGATATTGCCGTTGCGCCCTTCATCTGGAACCTGACCAACATTGACGTTACCTGGACGCCGCGCCCGCACCTTGCGCGCTGGCTGAAGCAACTGAGCGAGCGCCCGGCATACCGTCACGTGGTGATGATCCCGGTGACCTGATTACGATCCGGACGGGCTGACTTTCAACAGTTGCCCGTCCGTCTCATCGGTCAGGACATACAGATACCCATCCGGCCCCACCCGCACATCGCGAATGCGCTGGTCTCTGTCACCTAAAATTCGCCCCTTCTCGGTAACCGTGTTGCCCTCCACGCTCAGCACGATAACGTCTTTCTCCTTCAGCGCCCCGACGAACAGCGTGTTTTTCCACTGCGGGAATACGTCACTGTTGTAAAACGCCATCCCGCTCACGGCGGGGGACACTTTCCAGACAAACAGCGGCTTTTCCGTTCCCTCGACGTGCTCGCCCTGGGCTTCCGGGATCTTCAGGCCGCTGTAGTTGATACCGTGCGTCGCCAGCGGCCAGCCGTAATTTTTGCCTTTCTCCGGGATATTGATTTCATCCCCGCCGCGCGGGCCGTGCTCGTTAAGCCATAGCGTGCCGCTCCAGGGGTTCATCGCCATCCCCTGCGGATTACGAATGCCGTAAGACCAGATTTCAGGCCGTGCGCCGGGAGTGTTCACAAACGGGTTATCGGCAGGCACTTTGCCGTCCTCCGTCAGGCGCACAACTTTGCCCTGCAGTTTATCCAGATCCTGCGCCGTCGGACGCTGGTTGTTCTCGCCCAGACCAATAAACAGATGGCCTTTACCGTCGAAGACCAGTCGACCACCGAAATGGTTACCGGTGGACAGTTTCGGCATCTGACGGAAGACCACCTGGAAACCTTCAATTCGGGAGAGATCATCGCTTAAGCGGCCATAGCCAACCGCCGTTCCCGCTTTGCCGTCATTCTCCGCCTCGGCATAGCTCAGCCAGACGCGGCGCGATTTTTCAAAATCCGGGGCGAGTGCCACGTCCAGCAACCCGCCCTGGCCGTTTGCCCAGACCTTGGGTACGCCGACGATCGGGTCGGAAAGCCCTTTTCCGGCCTGCCAGTGCTTTAACTGGCCTCCCTTAAGGGTCACCAGCAACCCTTTATTGTCCGGCAAGAACGCCATCGACCAGGGATGATCGAGCCGGTTTTGCACAACGTCGACTTTTACCGCGTCAGGGGCGGCGAGGAGAGAAAACGGGAAAAACAACGCAGGCAGGAAAATCAGCGAAGATCGATGCATAACGCACTCCTTTATCGGTTTATGGCATAAAGGTTAGCCACTGGGTCTGGGCACGTTATCACTTTTACAAAAGCTTAATCAGAAGGGGGAGTTGCCTCCCCCGGTGTCAGTGTTGTTCAAGCGTCTCGTGCTTGTTCAGACACATGATGCATAGAGAGAGCGTGGTCAGGCAGTTTTCAAGCTTCTCCGCGTTAACAGCGATAAAATTCGGGCAGTCGTGGCGTCCGTTCATCAAACATACCCCTGCAATGGAGAGCACCTCGGCGGCGCGACGCAGCGCAACGAGTTCGCTTTCGGCGTATTCCGCTTTCAGGACGGGTGCTTTTTCACGCATGAAGTTGCAAAGTTCAAAGAGATTATCACGCAGATGTTCGCTTTCGCTGACTGACATATACCCTTTTGCCTTCCTCAACTGCAGGTACGCGGCAAGGTCGATTCGGGCATTGATCAGCTTGTTAAGCAGATCGCGTTTCAGTCTGTCAACGGACATGCTCTTTCCTCCTCTGTCAGCCATTGTGCACATTCAGAATAAGGTTATTTTTTGTACAGTTTAATGCCTGAGATCAATAATTCTTAACTGATTAACATTATTTACAATGTTACAACCTTCTCGCCGGTCATCCGCCTCGCAAAGAGTGTATAAATCCCCCGCGGAACGCTGTAAAATCCCGCCCTGATAACTCCATAATTGATGAATTTTTAACCTATGAGCAATGTTACGCACCAGCCTAAAATCGGCTTCGTCTCCCTGGGCTGCCCAAAAAACCTGGTGGATTCTGAACGCATCCTGACCGAACTGCGCACCGAGGGCTATGACGTGGTGCCAAGCTACGACAACGCCGACATGGTGATCGTTAACACCTGCGGGTTTATCGACAGCGCGGTTCAGGAGTCACTGGAAGCCATCGGCGAAGCCCTGACGGAAAACGGCAAAGTGATTGTGACCGGCTGTCTGGGCGCGAAAGTGGACCAGATCCGCGAAGTGCACCCGAAAGTGCTGGAGATCACCGGCCCGCACAGCTACGAGCAGGTACTGGAGCATGTTCATCACTATGTCCCTAAACCTAAGCACAATCCGTTCCTGAGCCTGGTGCCAGAACAGGGCGTGAAGCTGACCCCGCGTCACTATGCGTACCTGAAAATTTCCGAAGGCTGCAACCATCGCTGCACCTTCTGCATTATCCCGTCCATGCGTGGCGATTTGGTCAGCCGTCCGATTGGTGAAGTGCTGGCAGAAGCCAAACGTCTGGCAGACGCAGGCGTTAAAGAGCTGCTGGTCATTTCTCAGGATACCTCGGCCTATGGCGTCGACGTGAAGCATCGCTCTGGTTTCCACAACGGCGAGCCGGTGAAAACCAGCATGGTCGGCCTGTGCGAACAGCTTGCCAAACTGGGTATCTGGACACGTCTGCATTACGTCTACCCGTATCCGCACGTTGACGATGTCATCCCGCTGATGGCAGAAGGGAAAATTCTTCCGTATCTGGATATCCCGCTGCAGCACGCCAGCCCGCGTATTCTGAAGCTGATGAAGCGTCCTGGCTCCGTCGATCGCCAGCTGGCACGCATCAAACAGTGGCGTGAAATCTGCCCGGACCTGACCCTGCGTTCCACCTTCATCGTGGGCTTCCCGGGCGAAACCGAAGAAGATTTCCAGATGCTGCTCGACTTCCTGAAAGAAGCACGTCTGGACCGCGTAGGCTGCTTCAAATACAGCCCGGTAGAAGGCGCGACCGCCAACGAACTGGCGGATCAGGTTCCGGAAGAGGTGAAAGAAGAGCGCTGGAACCGCTTCATGCAGCTGCAACAGCAGATCTCTGCTGAACGTCTGCAGGAAAAAGTGGGCCGCGAAATTCTGGTCATCATCGATGAAGTGGACGAAGAAGGCGCAATTGGCCGCAGCATGGCGGACGCCCCTGAAATCGACGGCGCGGTCTACCTGAACGGCGAAACCAGCGTCAAGCCGGGCGATATTGTCCGCGTGAAAGTTGAAAACGCCGACGAGTATGATTTGTGGGGAAGCCGGGTTTAACGGCGTTTTACCCTTCCCTTCACCCTCTCCCGCCGGGAGAGGGTTTCCATCCTACCCCTTAATCCTCGGATCCAGCGCGTCGCGTAACCCATCGCCCAGCAGGTTAAACGCCAGCACGGTCAGGAAAATGGCCAGGCTCGGGAAGATGGCCACGTGCGGTGCAATGACCATGTCCGCTCTTGCTTCATTCAGCATCGCGCCCCACTCCGGTGTAGGCGGTTGCGCACCCAGCCCCAGAAACGACAGGCTGGCCGCCGAGATAATCGACACGCCGATACGCATGGTAAAATAGACCACGATAGACGACACCGTCCCCGGCAGAATATGGCTGAACAGGATAGTGGCATCGCTGGCCCCCATGCTGCGCGCAGACTCAATAAAGGTTTGCTGTTTGAGCACCAGCGTGTTGCCTCGCACCAGACGCGCAAACGCCGGTATTGAGAAGACCGCAACCGCAATAATGACGTTAGCCATACCGCTGCCCATTATCGCCACTACCGCAATCGCCAGCAGAATACCCGGGAAGGCAAACAACACGTCGCAGATACGCATGATAATGCGGTCCCACCAGCCTTCGTAATATCCGGCGACCAGACCCAGCACGGTGCCGATTGCCGCGCCAATCAGTACCGCAAAAACCCCGGCGGCGAGAGAGATCTGCGCCCCCACCAGCACGCGGCTGAAGATGTCGCGCCCAAGCGAGTCCACGCCGAACCAGTGCAGCATCGACGGTCCATCATTGAGACGGTCGTAATCAAAATAGTTTTCCGCATCAAACGGTGCTACCCACGGCGCAATGACCGCCACCACAATCAGCAGCAGGACAAACAGCCCCGCCGTCATAGCGACCGGCTGACGGCGAAAACGCCGCCAGAATTCAGACCACGGCGTGCGGATATGGTCCGGCTTTAGCCCCGGCATAGCGTTTAACATGGCCTGACGACGCCAGTTCAACAATCGCATTTTACTTATACCTGATGGCCGGGTTAATGGCGGCGTAGAGCACATCCACCACTAAGTTGATAAGAATAAATTCCAGTGAGAAAAGCAGGACTTCGGCCTGAATAACCGGGTAATCACGCATTTCGACTGAATCCACCAAAAGACGTCCCAGCCCCGGCCAGTTAAAGACCTTCTCTACCACAATCGAGCCGCCCAGCAGAAAACCAAACTGGAGCCCCATCATCGTCACCACCGGGATCATCGCGTTACGAAAGCCGTGTTTGAGGATGACCCATTTCTCGCTGACCCCTTTCGCCCGGGCGGTGCGAATATAATCTTCGCTCAGCACGTCAACGAACGAGGCGCGGGTAAAGCGGGCCATCACGGCCGCAACGGCAGCGCCCAGCGTCATCGAGGGCAGAATGTAGTGTTTCCAGGTGTCGGCCCCGACCGTCGGCAGCCAGCCCAGTTCCACGGAGAATATCTGCATCAGCAGCATCCCCAGTGCAAATGCCGGGAAGGAAATGCCCGTGACGGCCAGAGCCATACCGAGCTTATCCGGCCAGCGGTTGCGCCAGACGGCAGCGACAATACCTGCGCCAAGACCAAACAGCACCGCCCAGCTCATGCTGGCAATGGTTAACCAGAACGTGGGCATAAAGCGGCTGGCAATCTCTTCCGACACCGGACGACGTGACACCATAGAGGTGCCAAAGTCACCCTGCAGAACGTTGCCAATATAGTGGAGAAACTGCATATACAAAGGCTGGTCGAGGCCCAGTTGTTTTCGCACCAGCGCGATAACCGTTGCATCCGCATCTGACCCTGCAACCAGACGTGCCGGATCGCCCGGCAGCATATGAACAAACAAAAACACCAGCACCGCCACAATCAGCAGCGTCGGGATAAGCCCCAACAGGCGTTTACAAACATAATTCAGCATGCCTTTCCCTCTCATCCCACAGGCGGTGGCCTGCGGGCATGAGTATTATTTTAAATCTGCTTCATCAAAGCTAAAGCCCGTATCCGGCATGATGTAGAACCCGGTCAGCGCTTTGTTATGCGCGGAAACCAGTTTTTCCACCACCAGCGGTACCCACGGTGACTCTTTCCAGATGATATCCTGCGCCTCTTTATACAGGCGTGCTTTCTCTTCCGGTTTGGTCGTTTTCAGGGCATCCGCCAGGTCTTTATCCACCTTCGGGTTGCTGTAGAAGGCCGTGTTGAACAGGGTCGGCGGCCAGTTCTGTGAGGCAAACAGCGGCGACAGCGCCCAGTCCGCTTCACCGGTAGAGGCCGACCAGCCGGTGTAGAACATCCGTACGCCGCTCTCTTTCTGCCCTTTCCCTTCCACCTCAGCCGCACGCTGACCGGCATCCATCGCGGTGACCTGTGCCTTGATACCTACCTGCGCCAGCTGCTGCTGGGTAAATTGCAGCACCTTCTGAGCGGTACTGTGATTATGCGACGACCAGAGCGTGGTGCTAAAGCCGTTCGGGAAGCCCGCCTCTTTTAACAGCTCACGCGCTTTGGCCGGATCGTAAGGCCACGGTTGATAGTTTTGCGAATAGGCGATCGCCGGAGGCAGCACGCCGGTAGCCGGCGTGGCATAGCCAGCAAAGGCGACTTTTACCAGCGCCTGGCGGTTAATGGCGTAGTTGATGGCCTCACGCACTTTTGGGTTATCAAACGGCTTTTGCGTCACGTTCATGCTGATATAGCGCTGCATAATGGACGGGCTGGCGACCAGCTCCAGCTTGCTGTTTTTCTGCAGAATGGCGGCTTGCTCATAGGGGATCGGGAACGCGAACTGCGCCTCACCGGTCTGCAGCATCGCCGCGCGGGTGTTGTTGTCCACCACCGGACGCCAGGTAATGGTGTCCAGCTTCGGCAGGCCCGGCTGCCAGTAACCCGCAAACTTCTTAACCTTCACAAAGTCGGTCTGGTTCCAGGTGAGCAGCTCGTAGGGGCCGGTACCCACCGGATGGAACCCGATCTCTTTGCCGTATTTTTTCAGCGCGGCAGGCGAAATCATCGCCGTGGCAGGATGCGCCAGAATATTGATAAACGCCGAGAACGGCTCTTTCAGGGTGATCTTCACCGTCGTCGGGTCGACCACCTCGGTGCTGGCGATGTTTTTATACAGGTTGTAGCGCTTGAGGCTATTTTCCGGGTTGCTGGCGCGATCGAGGTTTATCTTCACCGCCTCCGCGTTGAAATCTGTACCGTCCTGGAACTTCACACCGGTTCTGAGCTTAAGGGTATACACCAGCCCGTCGCTGGAAACGGTATACCCTTCCGCCAGCACATTTTTAAGTTTCATCTCGCTATCCAGGCCAAACAGCCCCTGATAGAACGATTTCGCCACCGCCTGGGAGAGCGTGTCGTTGGCATCATACGGATCCAGCGTGGTGAAATTGGAACCGACGGCGACCACCACATCTTTGGCAGCGAACGCCGGCGCGGCGGCCAGGGCTGCCGTCACGCTCGCGGCGAGTAACCATCTGCGCGCTACAAATTTAACCATTGTGTTCTCCTGCCTGTTTTAAGTTATAACCGCGAGAATGCATTGTCCTGACGCGGGGGGGCCACAAAATGCCCCGGGCCAACCTCGCGCAGCGCCACGCGCTCCACCGCCTCGCCCCGTTTACGAATATTGCTCGGCATTTCGTCCTGCAGCAGCACACGCTGGCCGTGGCGATGCTCAGGGTCGGCAACCGGCACTGCGGCGATAAGCTTGCGTGTGTAAGGGTGCTGTGGATTTTCAAATACCGCCCTGCGCGGTCCTATCTCCACAATTTGTCCCATAAACATCACCGCGACACGGTGGCTGATACGCTCAACCACCGCCATGTCGTGTGAGATAAAGAGGAAGGCAATCCCCATATCCCGCTGCAGGTCGAGCAGTAAATTAATGATTTGCGCCCGGATAGAGACATCCAGCGCCGAGACGGATTCATCTGCAATCACCACTTTCGGGTTAAGTGCCAGCGCGCGGGCAATGCAAATACGCTGCCGCTGACCGCCCGAAAACTCGTGCGGATAACGCCAGGCATGTTCCGGCTTCAGCCCCACGCGCTCAAGCAGCCAGGCCACCCGACGCTGCGCGGCTTCACCGTCGAGCAGGTTATGCACCCGCAGCGGCTCCATAAGTGAATACCCCACCGTGTGGCGCGGGTCGAGGGAGGCATACGGATCCTGGAAAATAAACTGGATATCTCGCCTTACCGCCTGCAGTTTGCTGTCCGGAAGGGTATCAATGCGTTCCCCGTTAAAGGTTATGCTGCCCTCCTGGGACTCCACCAGCCTGAGCAGCGCCCGCCCGGTGGTGGATTTGCCGCAGCCTGACTCTCCCACCAGCGCCAGCGTTTCGCCTGGCCATAAATCAAAACTGACGTTTTCAACCGCATGCACCTCGCGCTTCACGCGGTTAAACATTCCGCTGCGCAGGGGAAAACGGGTCACCAGATCGCGCACTTCCAGAATCGGCTTTCCGGGTACCACGGTATCCTGCTCGATTTCATCTTCCTGCTGGCCTGCCGCTTCGAGAGAAATCAACGGGAACCGGCGTGGTAAATCGCTGCCGTTCATCGCCCCCAACCGCGGAACCGCCGCCAGCAGCGCTTTGGTGTAAGGATGAACCGGCGCATGGAAAATTTGCTCAACCGTGCCGGTTTCCACGGCGTTGCCCTTATGCATGACCAGCACGCGATCGGCAATATCGGCGACCACGCCCATATCGTGGGTGATGAAAATCACCCCCATCTCCATCTCCTGCTGCAGCACTTTGATAAGCTGCAGAATTTGCGCCTGAATAGTCACATCCAGTGCCGTCGTGGGTTCGTCGGCAATCAGCACCGCGGGACGGCAGGAGAGCGCCATCGCAATCATGACGCGCTGACGCATACCGCCGGAAAGCTGATGCGGGTAGCGCCCCAGAATGGCCTGCGCTTCCGGTATGCGTACCAGGTCGAGCATGCGTTTCGCTTCACGAAGCGCCTCATCACCACTCAACCCCTGATGCAGGCGGATGGACTCGGCAATCTGTTCCCCGACCGGAAAGACCGGGTTCAGCGAGGTCATCGGCTCCTGGAAGATCATCGCAATATCGGCCCCGCGCACGCTCTGCATCTGCGAGGCGCTCAGCTCATTTAAATCAATGACCTGGTGGTTACGCCGGCGCAGCAGCATTTTTTCGCAGCTGACCTGTCCGCCGGTCTGTTCCAGCAGACGCATCAGCGCCAGTGCGGTGACCGATTTCCCTGAACCGGACTCGCCCACAATCGCCAGCGTTTCGCCGCGGTTGAGCGAGAACGATAAATTCTGTACTGCGGGGATGAACTGCCGCTCTTCCTGAAACGCAATATTCAGTTGATGGACAGCCAGCACTTCACGGTTGTCCAGCTCTTCACTGTGCGGCACGCTTTGCCCCCTTATTCACGATAGATCCCCGTACTGGGTTCATCACCGGCATAACCCCACGCGCGGTACATACCTTCGCTGTTAAACGGCAATGCCACGTTGCCCTCACGATCCACCGCAATTAACCCACCGATACCCCCCAGTGCGGGCAGTTTCTCCATCACCACGCGTTCACAGGCTTCGGCCAGGCTTAACCCGCCGTAATCCATCAGCGCGGTGATGTCGTACGCCGCGAGGGCGCGAATAAACACTTCACCGGTTCCGGTGCATGACACTGCCGCCGTGGCGTTATTGGCATAGCACCCTGCCCCCGGTAATGGAGTGTCACCTACCCGGCCCGGCAGTTTGTTGGTCATTCCGCCGGTCGACGTGGCCGCAGCCAGATTCCCGGCTTTATCAAGAGCCACCGCCCCTACCGTGCCCATTTTGCTGCGCTCATCGAGCGGCGCGGTATGGTCAAGCTGCGTCACGTTTGCCGAGCGCGCCTCAAGCAGCTGTTGATAACGCTCCGGTGTTGAAAACAGATCGGGAGAAACCGGCGTCATGCCATGTTCCGCGGCAAACGTCTCCGCCCCGGCCCCGGTCAGAAGAACATGCGGGCTCGCCTCCATCACCAGACGCGCGGCCAGCACCGGATTACGCAGATGACTCACCCCCGCGACGGTGCCCGCTTTAAGGGTGACACCGTCCATGACGCAGGCATCCAGCTCGTGCGTTTCATCGCGGGTAAAGACCGAACCAATGCCCGCGTTAAACAACGGGCACTCTTCCAGCAGACGTACCGCCTCGGTAACCACATCCAGCGCGCTCTCGCCCGCCTCCAGCATCCGCTGGCCCGTTTCCACAATGGCATACAGCGCATCAATATAACGTTTTTCCTGCTCGGGACTGAGCAGGGCACGGGTGATTGCCCCGGCGCCACCATGAATTGCGATTACCGCATTAACCATTCCCATCACCCGTTAGCCTGATTTGCGGCTTTTTCTATAAATATCATTATCGTCGCTGAAACTTCAGATGATTTTTGAATATAGAAAGACGCAACTGTGATGTAAAGCGTACACCCATCGGGTCATACAGTTAGTGGCACTTTTCTGCCATAATGGACGCTTTCGTCGTTACTCCGCAGGAGCCCACCATGGATTTTACCGCCGGACTGATGCCGCTTGAGGCGGCACTCACGCAGATGCTTGACCGAATTTCCCCCCTGCACGACCACGAGACGCTGCCATTGGTGCGCTGTTTTGGTCGTATTGCCGCGCGCGATATCGTCTCTCCGCTTAACGTGCCTGGGTTCGATAACTCCGCAATGGACGGCTACGCGGTACGCCTGGCGGATATCCGGACGGATACGGCGCTGCCCGTGGCGGGGAAAGCATTTGCCGGACAGCCGTTTAACGGTGAGTGGCCTGCGGGTAGCTGCATACGCATCATGACCGGTGCCCCCGTACCGCCAGGCTGCGAAGCGGTGGTGATGCAGGAAGAGACCGAACAAACGGAAGCGGGCGTCCGCTTCACCGCGAGTGTTAAAGCGGGACAGAATATCCGTCGTACCGGTGAAGACATCACGCGTGGCGCAACGGTATTTGCCGCCGGGCAGAAACTGACGGTGGGCGAACTGCCGGTGCTGGCCTCGCTCGGCATTGCAGAAATTGACGTTATCCGTAAGGTACGCGTGGCGGTCTTTTCCACCGGCGATGAACTCCAGCTTCCGGGCCAGCCACTGCAGGACGGCCAGATTTACGACACTAACCGCCTCGCGGTACACCTGATGCTTGAACAGCTGGGGTGTGAGGTCATTAACCTTGGCATCATTGCGGATGATCCGGAAAAACTGCGCGCCGCGTTTATTAAAGCGGACCAGTCTGCGGACGTGGTAATTAGCTCCGGCGGCGTTTCCGTAGGTGAAGCGGATTACACCAAAACCATTCTTGAAGAGCTGGGGGAGATCGGCTTCTGGAAACTGGCCATCAAGCCGGGCAAACCGTTCGCGTTTGGTCAGCTGAAACACAGCTGGTTCTGCGGCCTGCCGGGTAACCCGGTTTCCGCCGCCCTGACCTTCTACCAGCTGGTCATTCCGCTGCTGGCAAAACTGTCTGGTAACCAGGCCCACCCGCTGCCGGTTCGCCAGCGCGTACGTGCGGCGACGCGCCTGAAGAAATCACCGGGCCGTCTTGATTTCCAGCGCGGTATTCTGACGCGCAACGCTGAAGGCGAGCTGGAAGTGAGCACCACCGGACACCAGGGCTCGCACATCTTCAGCTCGTTCAGCCAGGGCAACTGTTTTATCGTTCTCGAGCGTGAACGCGGCAGCGTGGAGCCGGGTGAATGGGTTGAGGTGGAAAGCTTTAACCACCTCTTCGGAGGCTAACATGACGGCTGAACTCAGTGACCAGGAGATGATGCGCTATAACCGCCAGATTGTTCTGCGCGGTTTTGATTTCGACGGTCAGGAAGCGCTTAAGGCAGCACGGGTGCTGGTCGTGGGGCTGGGGGGGCTGGGCTGCGCTGCGGCCCAGTACCTGGCCGCGGCGGGGGTGGGCAATATGACGCTGCTGGATTTTGATACCGTGTCGGTGTCGAACCTTCAGCGCCAGACGCTGCACAGCGACGCGACCCTCGGCCAGCCAAAAGTGGAATCGGCCCATGCGGCGCTGGCGCGCATCAATCCTCACGTGAAGTTCACCCTGATTGACGCCCTGCTGGATGATGAGGCGCTGTCGGCACAGATAGCACGACACGATCTGGTGCTGGACTGCACCGATAACGTCACCATTCGCAATCAGTTGAATGCAGAATGTTTTGCCCACAAAACGCCGCTGGTCTCCGGTGCCGCCATTCGCATGGAAGGCCAAATCAGCGTCTTTACCTACGCCGGGGGCGAACCGTGCTATCGCTGCCTGAGCCGTCTGTTTGGCGAGAACGCCCTCACCTGCGTGGAGGCGGGCGTCATGGCTCCGTTAGTCGGCGTTATAGGTTCGTTGCAGGCTATGGAAGCGATCAAAGTGCTGGCGCATTATGGGACGCCTGCCGCGGGGAAAATCGTGATGTATGACGCGATGACCTGCCAGTTCCGCGAGATGAAACTGATGCGCAACCCCGGCTGTGAGGTATGCGGACGCTAAATGGTTGCTGGGCAAGCGTTAGCATAACCCGGCAACCGTATCAGAGCGTCGTTCTGCCAAACGCCCCTTGCCAGTCCTGCTCAAACTTCACTATCGCCGCATCCACCGCAGGCGAAGTAATAAACTGCTGAGCAACATCCAGCGGCAGGGTGATGGATTCACAACCTGCCAGCAGGCAGTCCAGTGCCTGACGCGGCGTTTTGAAGCTCGCGGCCAGCACTTTTGACTGCGGGGCATGCAGCGTCAGAAGCTGCTGCAGTTCAACCACCGTCTGGATCCCGTCCCCGCCCTGCGCGTCCACGCGGTTAACGTAAGGGGCAACATACTCAGCGCCCGCCAGCGCGGACAGCATCCCTTGTGCTGCACCGTACACCGCCGTACCCAACGTCGGGATCCCTTCCGCTTTCAGCATTTTGATCGCCGCCAGACCTTCCGCCGTTACCGGCACTTTTACCACCAGGTCGTTGATAATGCTGCGCAGTTTACGCGCCTCTTCCACCATCCCTTCAGCGGTGGTCGCCATGACCTGCGCGAACAGGCGACCTTTCCCGCCGAGCGCATCCTGCAGCGCCGGTAGCAGCGCCTCGAGCGGCGTTTTCCCTGCCGCCACGATACTGGGGTTCGTGGTCACGCCCGCCAGCGGGAAGATACGCGCCAGCCGTTTCACTGCCGCAACGTCGGAAGTATCGAGATAAAGTTCCATGATGTAACCCTCAAATTTAGCCTGCACTTACCCTATCACGACAAAACCTGCTCAGGAGTTGACCTGCATCAAGATAACTTTCATTCGAAAGTAATTTAATCTTCATATGCAAGATGAGAGGCGAAAACATGATCTTCAATATTCAGCGTTACTCTACCCACGATGGCCCCGGTATTCGTACCGTGGTGTTCCTGAAAGGCTGCTCGCTGGGCTGTCGCTGGTGCCAGAATCCGGAAAGCCGCTCCCGCCACCGGGATGTGCTCTTTGACGCGCGGCTGTGCCTGGAAGGCTGCGACCTGTGCCAGAAAGCGGCGCCGGGCATTATCGATCGTGCGCTGAATGGGCTGGTTATCCACCGTGAAAAGCTTAACGAAGAGACTCTTGACGCCCTCACCGACTGCTGTCCGACGCAGGCACTCACCGTCTGTGGTGAAGAAAAGCAGGTCGAAGAGATTATGTCCACCGTACTGCGCGACAAACCGTTCTATGACCGCAGCGGCGGCGGGATAACCCTGTCCGGCGGTGAACCGTTTATGAATCCCGATCTGGCTCATGCCCTGTTTAAAGCCAGCCATGAGCAAGGCATACATACCGCCGTGGAAACCTGTCTCCACGTGCCATGGCATTATATTGCACCGTCATTACCGTATGTCGATCTGTTCCTGGCGGACCTGAAACACGTTGATGGCAGGACGTTCAAACAGTGGACCGACGGTTCCGCCAAACGGATCCTTGATAACCTGAAACGCCTGGCCGCCGCCGGTAAACAGGTCACCATCCGCGTACCGCTGATTCAGGGCTTCAACGCCGATGAAGCGTCGATTACCGCCATCACCAATTTTGCCGCAGACGAACTCAACGTCCGCGAGATCCATTTTCTGCCGTACCACACGCTGGGCATGAACAAATATACCCTGCTCGGCCAACCCTACTCTGCCCCTGATAAACCGCTGGATGATCCTGCGCTTCTGGACTTCGCACAGCAGTACGCCTGCCAGAAAGGGTTAACCGCGACCTTACGAGGATAAACTTATGACGACCCTGAATCTCAGCACCCTTAGCGAGCGCATAAAAGCACACAAAACGGCCCTCGTGCATATCGTGAAGCCGCCGGTCTGTACCGAGCGCGCCCTGCATTACACCGAGATGTACCAGCAGCATATGGACAAGCCGATCCCGGTGCGTCGCGCGCTGGCGCTGGCACATCACCTCGCGCAGCGCACCATCTGGATAAAACATGATGAGCTGATCATCGGTAACCAGGCCAGTGAAGTCCGCGCCGCGCCAATTTTCCCGGAATACACCGTCTCGTGGATTGAAAAAGAGATTGACGATCTGGCGGACCGTCCGGGCGCAGGCTTTGCGGTGAGCGAAGAAAACAAGCGCGTATTGCATGAGATCTGCCCATGGTGGCGTGGCCAGACGGTGCAGGATCGCTGCTACGGCATGTTCACCGACGAGCAAAAAGGGCTGCTGGAAACCGGCATTATCAAAGCGGAAGGTAACATGACCTCCGGCGACGCACACCTGGCGGTTAACTTCCCGCTGCTGCTGGAAAAAGGTCTCGATGGTCTGCGCGACAAAGTGGCCGAGCGTCGTTCGCGTATCAACCTGACGGTGCTCGACGACCTTCACGGGGAACAGTTCCTGAAAGCGATCGATATTGTGCTGGAAGCGGTCAGCCTGCACATCGAACGTTTCGCCGCGCTGGCGCGTGAAATGGCGGCAACCGAATCCCGTGTAAGCCGTCGCGACGAGCTGCTGGCGATGGCAGAAAACTGTGATGTAATCGCCCATCAGCCGCCAACAACCTTCTGGCAGGCGCTGCAGCTGTGCTACTTCATCCAGCTTATTCTGCAGATTGAGTCCAACGGCCACTCCGTCTCGTTTGCCCGCATGGACCAGTACCTCTATCCGTACTACCGCCGCGACGTGGAGCTGAACCAGAGCCTCGACCGCGAACATGCCATCGAGCTGCTGCACAGCTGCTGGCTGAAGCTGCTGGAAGTGAACAAAATCCGCTCCGGTTCGCACTCCAAAGCTTCAGCGGGTAGCCCGCTGTATCAGAACGTCACCATCGGTGGACAGACGCTGATCAACGGTGAGCCTATGGACGCGGTCAACCCGCTCAGCTACGCGATTCTGGAATCCTGTGGTCGCCTGCGCTCCACGCAGCCAAACCTGAGCGTGCGTTATCATGCGGGCATGAGCAATGACTTCCTCGACGCCTGCGTGCAGGTGATCCGCTGCGGCTTTGGTATGCCCGCGTTCAACAACGATGAGATTGTTATTCCGGAATTCATCAAGCTCGGCGTCGAAAAAGAGGATGCCTATGACTATGCCGCGATTGGCTGCATCGAAACCGCAGTGGGTGGCAAATGGGGTTATCGCTGCACCGGCATGAGCTTTATCAACTTCGCCCGCGTGATGCTGGCAGCGCTGGAAGGCGGCCGCGATGCCACCAGCGGTAAGGTATTCCTGCCACAGGAGAAAGCACTCTCTGCCGGTAACTTCGATAACTTCGAAGAGGTGATGGCGGCGTGGGATACCCAGATCCGCTACTACACCCGCAAATCTATCGAGATTGAGTATGTGGTAGACACGATGCTGGAAGAGAACGTCCCCGATATTCTCTGCTCAGCGCTGGTGGATGACTGTATAGAACGCGCGAAAAGCATCAAACAAGGCGGCGCGAAGTATGACTGGGTGTCAGGCCTGCAGGTGGGTATTGCTAACCTGGGCAACAGCCTGGCCGCGGTGAAAAAACTGGTCTTCGAACAGGGTACGATAGGTCAGCAACAGCTGGCCGCCGCTCTGGCCGATGATTTCGACGGGCTGACCCACGAGCAGCTGCGTCAGCGGCTTATCAACGGCGCGCCAAAATACGGTAACGATGACGACAACGTGGATATGCTGCTGACCCGTGCCTACGAAACCTATATCGCCGAGCTGAAGCAGTACCATAACCCGCGCTATGGCCGTGGTCCGATTGGCGGTAACTACTATGCCGGCACGTCATCTATCTCCGCGAACGTGCCGTTTGGCGCGGCAACGATGGCAACCCCGGATGGACGTAAGGCGCATACTCCGCTGGCAGAAGGAGCCAGCCCGGCCTCCGGTACTGACCACCTCGGCCCTACGGCGGTGATTGGCTCTGTCGGCAAACTGCCAACCGAAGCGATCCTCGGCGGGGTACTGTTAAACCAGAAGCTCAATCCGTCGACGCTGGAAAATGACAGTGACCGTCAGAAACTGATGGTGCTTCTGCGTACCTTCTTTGAAGTGCACAAGGGCTGGCATATTCAGTACAACATCGTTTCGCGTGAAACGCTGCTGGAAGCGAAAAAACACCCGGACCAGTATCGTGACCTGGTGGTGCGCGTCGCAGGGTACTCCGCGTTCTTTACCGCCCTGTCGCCGGATGCGCAGGACGATATTATTGCGCGTACCGAGCACACGCTTTAACTCTCTTCAGACTTATGCCCTCTCCCATCAAGGAGAGGGAACCTGTCTTTAAGCGGCAATTTCGGTTGCCGCTTTGCTTTGACTTTCGAATGAAATTAAATTTGTGCTCTCCGTCACCTTGTTATTAGAATGTTTCAAACGCAGTGACTCAGGAGCACAGTATGACCGTAAAAGTTATCGTCACCGATATGGACGGAACTTTCCTTGATGATGCCAAGCAGTACGACCGCGACCGCTTTCAGGCACAGTTTGAGCAGCTTAAATCCCGTAATATTGAATTTGTTGTCGCCAGCGGCAACCAGTATTACCAGCTCATCTCCTTCTTCCCGGAACTGAAAGATCAGATCTCCTTCGTGGCGGAAAATGGCGCGCTGGTGTTCGATCACGGTGAGCAGATTTTTCACGGTGAACTGACCCGCCATGAGTCGCAAATTGTCATTGGCGAGTTGCTGAAAGACAACGCGCTCAACTTTGTGGCCTGTGGGCTGGAGAGCGCCTACGTCAGCGAACGGGCGCCGGACGCGTTTGTGGCGCTCATGTCAAAGCACTACCACCGCTTAAAACGCATCCGTGATTACCGCGAAATTGACGACGTGCTGTTCAAATTCTCCCTGAATTTGCCGGACAGCGATATCCCGAATCTTGTCGACAAACTGCACGTCTCCCTCGACGGGATTATGAAACCCGTCACCAGCGGTTTTGGGTTTGTCGATTTAATTATCCCGGGCCTGCACAAAGCCAACGGTATTAGCCGTCTGCTGAAGCGCTGGAAAATCTCGCCGCAGGCGTGCGTGGCCATCGGGGACAGCGGCAACGATGCGGAAATGCTGAAGCTGGTGAAATACAATTTTGCCATGGGCAACGCGGCGCAGAGCATTAAAACGATCTGCCGCTACAGCACGGATGACAACAACCATCAGGGCGCACTGAATGTGATTCAGGCCGTGCTTGACGACCACTCCCCGTTCGACGCGTAATCTCTCCCTTGCCGGAGCACTGCTCCGGCACCTCACTCTTTTTCCATCCTGTGGCACACGTCAAATATTTAAACTTGCATTAACTAATTTTTAACTTAAAGTATCACTTGTAGATATTTTTACTTTCGAATGAAAGATGCGAGGCAGTTATGACGTTTACCAGTGAAAGTTTGCCTGCGGACCATAAAGCAGCGATTCGTCAGTTGAAGCGTGAACTACGTGCGCAGATCGGAGACGTTCAGGCGGTATTCGACACGCTCAGCGATAAAATCGCGACCCGCGTGGCGGAAATTAATGCCCTGAAGAACAAAGGTGAAACCGTCTGGCCGGTTATCCCGTTTGCGGATGTGAAAAACGGGACGATCACCCAGGCACAGCGTGACGCGGTCAAACGCCGTGGCTGCGCGGTGATTAAAGGTCACTTCCCCCGCGAGCAGGCGCTGGCGTGGGATCAATCGATGCTCGACTACCTCGATCTCAACCGGTTTGATGAGGTCTATAAAGGTCCGGGCGATAACTTCTTTGGTACCTTAACCGCCTCACGTCCGGAAATTTACCCTATCTACTGGTCGCAGGCGCAAATGCAGGCCCGACAGAGTGAAGAGATGGCGCAGGTACAGTCGTTCCTGAACCGTTTATGGACATTCGAGAGTAATGGCAAACAGTGGTTCGATCCGGACGTCAGCGTCATTTATCCGGACCGTATTCGTCGTCGCCCACCGGGTGCCACCTCTAAAGGGCTGGGCGCGCATACCGATTCCGGCGCGCTGGAGCGCTGGCTGCTGCCGGCCTATCAGCAGGTCTTTGCCCGCGTTTTTGACGGCAACGTGGATAAATACGATCCGTGGAACGCCGCACACCGTACCGAAGTGGAAGAGTACACCGTGGATAACACCACAAAATGTTCTGTATTCCGCACCTTCCAGGGCTGGACGGCGCTGTCAGATATGATCCCGGGTCAGGGGTTGCTGCATGTGGTGCCTATTCCGGAAGCGATGGCCTACATTCTGCTGCGTCCGCTGCTGGATGATGTCCCGGAAGATGAACTCTGCGGCGTCGCGCCGGGACGTGTCCTGCCGGTCTCCGAGAAATGGCATCCGCTGCTAATCGAAGCGCTGAGCAGCATTCCTGCACTGGAAGCAGGCGATTCCGTGTGGTGGCACTGTGACGTGATCCACTCCGTTGCACCGGTGGAAAATCAGCAAGGCTGGGGCAACGTGATGTATATCCCTGCCGCCCCAATGTGCGAGAAAAATCTCGCCTATGCGAAAAAAGTGAAAGCAGCGCTGGAAACCGGTGCATCGCCGGGCGATTTCCCGCGCGAAGATTATGAAAAAAACTGGCAGGACCGCTTTACCGTGAACGATCTGAATATTCACGGCAAGCGTGCACTGGGCATGGCTTAACTGTCGTATAACCCTTCCCGCTCCACGGCGGTGCGTCGTTTCCCCTGACGTATCCGCCGGACAGATCCCCGCACGGCCAGCGTGCCGTTAAGCAATAACGTTCCCACTGGCGCATCCGGGCGCATCAGCCGTTGCTGAAGCATATGCACCGCTTCGGTTCCCAGTTCATCGCGCGGTACGTGCACCGCCGTGAGCGGAACATCCTGAATGGCCGCCAGATTAAACCCGTCAATGCTCATCACCGAGATATCCTGCGGCACGCGCAAGCCCTGTTTTTGCAGCGCACTGATGGTGCCCGCCGCCATAAAATCGCCGCCGACCAAAAATGCGGTGGGCAGATCCTTACCCTGCATTTGACGGAGCCAGGAGGTGACCAGCTCTTCCGTTTCGCGCGCGCTGAAGCTCGGAGCCACCAGCAGATCGCGTTTATCGTTGAATTTCAGGTTGTGAGATTGCCACGCATCGCGGATCCCGGCCAGACGCAGTTCCATGGTGTAACGCCGCAGGCAGAGGACATTCATCACCTCACGGTGTCCCATTTCAAACAGATAGTCCGCGGCCCGCTCACCTATCGCGCGGTGGTCCGGTGCCACTGCAGGCAGGCGCATATGCCGGTCGCGGCAGTTAATCAGCATGCAGGGTTTACCCACATCCACCGCCAGATCGTGGATATGCGGATCGTCGATACCGAGAAGAATAGCGGCCTGTGTCTCCGGCTCGTTCATCCGTGCCAGAAAAAGCTGTGCGTCGCTGTCATTCTCTTCCAGCGCGCAATAACGCAGACGGACATCGTGGGAAGCAAGGCCTTTACTCACGCTCTGGATCACGCGGTAGTAAAAGATGTCGGACCGCTCGTCAAAGGCGCGCTGTGGCGCAAAAACCACCAGGCTGTTGAGCAGCAGACGCCCCGCCGCCAGACCGTCCATCACTCCCAGCTCCCGCGCACAGGCCAGTACCCTGGCGCGCGCTTTTTCACTGGTGTTCGCTTTTCCTGCCAGCACCCGCGACACGGTGCTGATGGAGAGCTGCGTGCGGGCGGCAATTTCGGTGATTTTTAGCCTTTTGTCCATTTTGTGATCTGGCTCCATTTGCGAAATGAAAAAATTTTCATAGCGTACTCATCAGGCAGTAACGGGCATGAAAAGCATCATGCCAGATGATTTATGTCATTGATGAGAAATTTTGCACAAAATCCACTATTGCCCGCTCATTTTCTCCCTTAAGGTGAATTTGTCACACCACTTCCATACTAGTTGTATAGCAACTTCTAAATTAAAACGGATAGAAATCAAAGCCATAAAAATCTGTGTGACACCTGAACCTCCGTCCCCTTACCGTCCGTCTTGTGGAGAGTAAAATGAGTCAGGACATCAATAACACCGTTGCGACAAGCAAAACCCGTCGCGTCATTAAGAACCTGCGCTGGTATGTGCTGGTGCTGTTCTTACTGGGCGTCACCGTTAACTACATCACCCGAAACTCGCTGGGTATTCTCGCCCCTGAGTTGAAAGAGAGCCTTGGGATCACCACCGAGCAATACTCCTGGATCGTCGGGGCATTTCAGATTGCCTACACCATTTTCCAGCCTCTGTGCGGCTGGTTGATCGACGTGATTGGTCTGAAGATTGGCTTTATGGTTTGCGCCGGGATCTGGGCGCTGATGTGTATTTTCCACGCCGGGGCGGGCAGCTGGCTGCACCTGGCTATCTTGCGCTTCTTTATGGGTGCATCTGAAGCGGCCGCCACGCCGGCGAATGCGAAAACCATTGGCGAATGGTTCCCGAAATCGGAACGTCCTGTCGCGGCCGGTTGGGCGGGCGTAGGGTTTTCCATTGGCGCGATGCTGGCACCGCCCATCATCTATTTCGCGCACGCCTCGTTTGGCTGGCAGGGCGCATTTATGTTTACCGGCGTGCTGGCGCTGCTGTGGGTGATCCTCTGGTGGGCTTTTTACCACAACCCGGAACAGCATCCGAATCTGAGCAAGGACGAGCTGGCGTTTATCAAGCAGGATAACGAACCGCCTGCGGTAAAACTGCCCTTCCTCACCGCGCTGAAAAATGTCTCCAAAAATAAGCGCTTCTACGGTATCGCCCTTCCGGCGTTTATGGCCGAACCGGCCTGGGCCGTGCTGAGCTTCTGGGTTCCGCTGTATCTCGCCAAAGAGCACGGCATGGATTTGAAGCAGATTGCGATGTTTGCCTGGCTGCCGTTCCTTGCCGCGGACCTCGGCAGCGTGGCAAGCGGCTACCTCACCCGTCTGTATGCCCGACTGTTCGGCTGCAGCCGTGTGAACTCGGTGGTGGCCAGCTCCGTCACCGGCGCATTCCTGATGATCTCCCTGGCGGTCGTGGCCATTACCCGCGACCCGTATATCACCATCGTGCTGATCTCCATCGGCGGTTTCGGGCATCAGATCATCTCCTGCATGCTCAGCGCCCTGGTCGTGGAGTCATTTGATAAAGGTCAGATGGCGACCGTTAACGGCATGCGCGGCTCGGCGGCCTGGATCGCCAGCTTCCTGTTCTCCCTGTTAATTGGGGTGACCGCCGACAAAATCGGCTTTAACCCGCTCTTTATTGCCATGGGGTTCTTTGACCTGATTGGCGCTGTTTTCCTGGTGGCATTTATTGCTGAACGTCGCGCCAAGCGCGCCTGATAGTGGATGTATTGCATATGAAAACCCTGAAAAGCTGGACCGTTGATAAGCAGTCGGCAAATCATCTGGAACTGCTGGTCGATAACCAGCACCGTCTGTGCCTGTATATGCTGGAAGAAAATCTGTTCCGCGTGCTGATTAAACGCAAAGGTGAGCTGACGCTGGATCGCACCTGGAGCATCGCCCCGCAACAAGATGTGCCGTGGGAAGGTCGCCGCCGCGACGATCTGAGTGGTTTCACCTGCCCCGCCTGGACACTAACGCAGCAGGACGACGTACTGACGGTTGCTACCGAACAGCTGCGTGTGACCGTGCATCAGCCGCTGTGGCTGGAGTGGCACTACCGCAATGAGGCGGGTGAGTGGCAGCCACTGGTCAACGACCGTCCAACCAGTGCCTATCTGCTGAATGCCCATGGCGACGGTGCGGCGCACTACCTGAGCCGCCGCAAGGATGAACGCTTCTACGGTCTGGGTGAGAAAGCCGGCGATCTGCAGCGTAACGGTAAACGCTACGAGATGCGCAACCTCGATGCAATGGGCTACAACGCGGCCAGCACCGATCCTCTGTACAAACATATTCCGTTCACCCTCACCCGTCGCGATGACGTGAGTTACGGTCTCTTCTACGACAACCTGAGCAGCTGCTGGCTGGATCTGGGCAACGAGATTGACAACTATCACACCGCCTATCGTCGCTGGCAGGCGGAAGCGGGCGACATCGATTACTACCTGTTCACGGGCAAACGGGCGCTGGACGTGACCAAAGCCTTCGTGCGTCTGACCGGGAAAACGCTCTTCGGGCCGAAATGGAGCCTGGGTTACAGCGGTTCGACCATGCATTACACCGACGCGCCGGATGCGCAGAACCAGCTGATGAACTTTATTCGTCTGTGCGAAGAACATGCTATTCCCTGCGACTCGTTCCAGCTCTCTTCGGGCTATACCTCGATCAACGGCAAGCGCTACGTCTTTAACTGGAACCACGACAAGGTGCCGCAGCCGAAGGTGATGACCCAGGCCTTCCACGACGCGGGGTTAAAGCTGGCGGCCAACATCAAGCCATGCCTGCTGCAGGATCACCCGCGCTATAACGAAGTTGCGGAAAACGGGTTGTTCATCCGCGATTCAGAAACCGACGCGCCAGAACGCTCCAGCTTCTGGGATGACGAAGGTTCTCACCTCGATTTTACCAACCCACAGACGGTGAAATGGTGGCAGGAAGGGGTAACCACGCAGCTGCTTGAGATGGGGATCGACTCCACCTGGAACGACAACAACGAATATGAAGTGTGGGATGGCGAAGCCCGCTGCCACGGCTTTGGCAAGGAAATCGCGATCAAGCACATTCGCCCGGTAATGCCGCTGCTGATGATGCGTGCCTCGCTGGAAGCGCAGCAGCGTTTTGCCCCGGAAAAACGTCCGTATCTCATTTCCCGCTCCGGCTGCGCGGGCATGCAGCGTTACGTCCAGACCTGGAGCGGCGATAACCGTACCAGCTGGGACACCCTGCGTTATAACACCCGCATGGGTCTGGGAATGAGCCTGTCCGGGCTGTTTAATGTGGGGCATGATGTCGGTGGTTTCTCCGGCGACAAACCCGACGCGGAACTGTTCGTACGCTGGGTGCAAAACGGCGTGATGCATCCGCGCTTTACCATTCACTCATGGAATGATGACCACACCGTTAACGAGCCGTGGATGTATCCGGGCGTGACGCCGGCTATTCGTGGTGCCATTGAATTACGCTATCGTCTGCTGCCGTACCTTTATACCCTGCTCTGGCAGGCGCATGCTGACGACGAACCGATGCTACGCCCGACCTTCCTCGACCACGAACACGATGCGCAGACGTTTGAGGAGAACGATGATTTCCTGCTGGGTCGCGACCTGCTGGTGGCCAGCGTGGTGGAGGCCGGGCAGCGCGAGCGACGCGTCTGGCTGCCGGATAACGAAACGGGCTGGTACGATTTTTACACCCACGAGTGGTTCGCTGGCGGGCAGTGGATCGTACGTGATGCGCCGCTGGAGAAATTGCCGCTGCTGGTACGTGCCGGTGCGGGTCTGCCGCTCAGCGAACGCATTACGCATGTCAGCGCGGAAAAAGACACTACCCGTGAGCTGAAACTGTTCCCGGTGAAAGGCGTCGGTTCAACCGCGGGCCTGCTGTTTGAAGACGATGGTGAAAGCTGGGGCTATCAGAACGGCAATGCGCTGTGGGTGGAATGGGACATGGCATGCGACGGTGCCACCATCAACCTGAAGGTCAGTGCGCGGGGAGATTATCGTCCGGCGTGGAAAGCGCTGAAGATATCGTTACCGGCCGGGGAAAAACGCACGCTGCTGGTGAATGGTATTGAAGGGAGTGAATGGGTGGTCTAGTACGGCCTGATGCCCGCTCCCACAGGGAGAGGGCATCAAACACAGGCCCGGTAGGCGTAGCGCCACCGGGCTTTTTTTAACTCTCGATACCTTTACTGCGCAGGTAATCTTCGTAGTTACCGGTGAAGTCCACCACGCGCTCAGGCGTAATTTCGATCACGCGGGTCGCCAGCGAGCTGACGAATTCACGGTCGTGAGAGACGAAGATCAGGGTCCCCTGATACATCTCCAGCGCCATGTTCAGCGATTCGATAGATTCCATATCCAGGTGGTTAGTCGGTTCATCCATCACCAGGATATTGGGTTTTTCCATCATCAGCTTGCCGAACAGCATGCGCCCTTTTTCACCACCGGACAGCACTTTAGCAGGCTTCTTGATGTCGTCCTGACTGAACAGCAGACGACCCAGAATGCTGCGCACCGCCTGCTCGTCATCGCCTTCCTGCTTCCACTGGCTCATCCAGTCGAAGACGGTCAGGTCGTTTTCGAACTCGTATTCATGGTCCTGTGCGTAGTAACCAATCTGCGCGTTTTCAGACCACTTCACGGTACCGTTATCCGGCTGCAGTTCGCCGACCAGGGTTTTCAGCAGGGTGGATTTACCCACGCCGTTGGCACCCAGAATGGCGATCTTCTCGCCCACTTCCAGCAGCAGGTTAAAGTTTTTAAACAGCGGACCGTTTTCAAAACCTTTAGCCAGGGCTTCCACTTCCAGCGCATTACGGAACAGTTTCTTGTCCTGCTCGAAGCGGATGAATGGGTTCTGACGGCTGGACGCTTTCACTTCATCAAGCTTGATCTTGTCAATCTGACGCGCACGAGAGGTCGCCTGGCGAGATTTAGAGGCGTTCGCGCTGAAGCGGCTGACGAAAGACTGCAGATCAGCAATCTGGGCTTTCTTCTTGGCGTTATCCGCCAGCAGACGTTCACGCGCCTGCGTGGCTGCCGTCATGTACTCATCGTAGTTGCCCGGATAAACGCGCAGCTCGCCGTAGTCCAGGTCCGCCATGTGTGTACACACCATGTTCAGGAAGTGACGGTCGTGCGAGATGATGATCATGGTGCTGTCGCGATCGTTCAGCGTCTGCTCCAGCCAGCGGATGGTGTCGATGTCCAGGTTGTTCGTTGGTTCGTCGAGCAGCAGGATATCCGGATTGGAGAACAGCGCCTGCGCCAGCAGAACACGCAGTTTCCAGCCTGGCGCGACTTCGCTCATCGGACCGTAATGTTGTTCTACCGGAATACCCACACCCAGCAGCAGCTCGCCCGCACGCGCTTCCGCAGAGTAGCCATCCATTTCGCCGTACAGCACTTCGAGATCGGCCACTTTGTAGCCATCTTCTTCGCTCATCTCCGCCAGAGCGTAGATGCGATCGCGCTCCTGCTTCACTTCCCACAGCTCAGCGTGTCCCATGATAACGGTGTCAAGCACGGTGAACTCTTCAAAGGCGAACTGATCCTGACGCAGCTTACCGATGCGCTCGTTTGGATCCAGCGAAACGTTGCCCAGCGTCGGCTCTAAATCACCGCCGAGGATTTTCATAAAAGTAGATTTACCGCTACCGTTGGCGCCAATCAGGCCGTAACGGTTGCCGCCGCCAAATTTGACGGAAATGTTTTCGAACAGCGGCTTACTGCCAAACTGCATAGTGACGTTGCTGGTAACTAACACGGGGAGATTCCTGCGAAAAGTGTGATAAACACGGCATTATGCCACAATTCCGAATTGAGATCCCGCGTTGCGGCAATCCGCTAAACTTTAACAAAATCGAAAAAAATGTGATTTCGTACACATCTGAATTCCCTGTTAGCGGGAATGCACATATAATGCGCTCCCATCAAGATTCAGACTTATCAACTCATCGCCGGAATGGCTTAGATACCTCGCACAACATGAACATGAAATTAACAACGCTTTTTGCGGCGGCGTTAGCCGTAGTAGGTTTTTGCAAAACCGCTTCTGCGGTGACTTATCCGCTGCCGACAGACGGTAGCCGTCTGGTTGGTCAAAACCAGGTGGTCACGGTGCCTGAAGGTAACGCTCAGCCACTGGAATATTTCGCGGCGCAGTACCAGTTGGGCCTGTCTAACATGCTGGAAGCGAATCCGGGTGTTGACCCGTATCTGCCTAAAGCCGGTACCGTGCTGAACATTCCTCAGCAGCTGATCCTGCCGGATACCGTCCATGAAGGTATCGTCATCAACAGCGCGGAAATGCGTCTGTATTACTACCCGAAAGGCACCAACACGGTTATCGTGCTGCCAATCGGTATCGGCCAGCTGGGTAAAGACACCCCAATGAACTGGACGACCAAAGTTGAGCGTAAGAAAGCAGGCCCAACCTGGACGCCAACCGCCAAAATGCACGCAGAGTACATCGCTGCGGGTGAACCCCTGCCAGCTGTTGTACCGGCAGGCCCGGATAACCCAATGGGTCTGTACGCGCTGTACATTGGCCGTCTGTACGCGATTCACGGGACCAACGCCAACTTCGGTATCGGCCTGCGCGTAAGCCACGGCTGCGTACGTCTGCGTAACGAAGACATCAAATTCCTGTTCGAAAACGTGCCGGTCGGTACCCGCGTCCAGTTCATCAACGAACCGGTTAAAGCGACGTCTGAGCCGGATGGCAGCCGTTACATTGAAGTACACAACCCGCTGTCCACCAGCGAAGACCAGATCAACAACAACGAAATCGTTCCGGTTACGCTGAACAGCGCGGTGCAGTCCGTGACCTCTCAGCCGGATGTAGAGACAGCGATTGTTGACCAGGCCGTTCAGAACCGTTCTGGTATGCCAGTGCGTCTGAACTGACCCTCTGCCCGGTGGCGCTTTGCTGACCGGGTCTGAGAATAAAAAAGCGGGCTCTGATGCCCGCTTTTTTTTATCCGTTATTGACGATAACTATCCCGCCGTGGTCGTAACGGTAGTGACAGTGGGCATACTCAAGCGGTGTGCCATCCTCCAGATAGATAACCTGCTCCACCTCCAGCACCGGATCGGTCTGCTCGCAGATAAGGTGTTGCATATCCAGCGCGTTCGGCTTTAGCGCCCGCACCACCCGGTACGACCCCATAATTTTCAGCCCCAGCGTTTCCTGCACGTAGCGGAACACGGAGCCTTCAAGATGGCTTTTATTCAGACCGGGCACCAGATTAAGCGGCATAACGGTGGAGTCCAGCGACATCGGCTCACCGTTGAGCAGACGCAAACGAACAAAGTCATAGACAGGCGCATCGGCGTTAATCATCAGCGAGGCCTGCTCCTTCTCGTTCGGAAAGCGCAACTCGAAATGGACCACGACGCTGGAAACGGTGCCCAGATGCTCCCAGGTTTTTGTTGCGCCGAAGTAGTCGCTGCCGGAAAGATCCCACTGCGAGAGTTGCAGGAAATTTTTGCGGATAAACGTCCCCTGCCCCTGACGGGTATAGATCAGCCCTTCCACAATTAACTGGCGTATGGCCTGCTGTATGGTCATCCGGCTGGTGCTGAACTCCGCCGCCAGGGCAAACTGGTCCGGGAGCGGTTCGTTGGCGGCGTATTGCTGGCTAATAATGCGTTTCTTAATTTCCCGCGCTATGGTGATGTACTTCGCCGCCATCGTCCTTCCTTTTTGTTAGTTTTCTGTCCCGCTGTTTTTTAATGCCACTCTCTCGGCAATTTTGAGGAAAGGCAGGTAGAAGAATACACCAAATACAATGATTGCCAACTGCACGACCACGGCGCGCCAGTCCCCTGCCGTTGCCAGCCAGGCGCTCAGAATGGGCGGGGTTGTCCACGGGATCATAACCACACAGCGCGACATTAACCCCAGGGTAGTACAGAACCACGCAAACCAGATACCTATGGCAGGTAGCAGCACAAAGGGGATCATCAGCGGCAGGTTGAACACAATCGGCAGGCCAAAAATGACCGGCTCGTTGATGTTAAACAGGCCCGGCGCCAGCGACAAACGGGCCACCTGTTTCGCCGATTTTTGCCGTGAGAAGATGAAAATGGCAATCAACAGGGAAATCGTGCTGCCGGTCCCCCCCACCATACCAAAGGTCGGTACAAAGATATTATTGATGATATGTGGGACAGGCTGACCGTTGGCAAAGGCCAGCATATTCTCGTTGGTGTTGATCAGCAGAAACGGCTCCAGCACCACGCTGTTAACCACCGACTGATGGATCCCAAGCGTGAACAGGAAGTTACCAAAGCTATAGATAAAAATCGTGCCCGGCAGGCTGGTATTGATCAGGCGCAGCGGCTGTTGAATAAAAGTGGTGATCAGATGGATGAGATCCGTGTGCAACACGTTCGCCAGAAGCGCGGCCAGTATGGCAAACAGGGAAAGCGTCAGGATCGTCGGGATCAGCGCGGTAAACGATTTGCTGACCGCCGGCGGTACATTTTCACCTAAAGAAATGTGCAGCGCTTTCAGACGAGAAATGGCGATAAACAGTTCCGTTGAGAGCAGACCAATCAGCACCCCGGCAAAAATGCCGGTTGAGCCAATATTGGAGAACGTCAGCACCTGCGTGACGTTCACCGTGGCGTCGCTGCCGACGGGCGTGAGCTGTAAGCGCATCGGCATCATAATGATAAAACTGCTGATGGCGATAACCACTGCCGAGACCGGGTTGTCGAAGTCTTTGTTGCGTGCCAGCGACCAGGCAATCATCGGTGCCAGCAACAGCGCGGCGATATTCAGCGTACCGTTAATAATCGCCTCGCCCCACACCTTAAAATGCGCCAGCGTGTCGCCTTCAAAAATCCATGGGAATACCACGTTATTCACCAGCACCGCCAGACCGGCAAGGATGAAAATGGGCATGACCGTGGCGAAGGCATCGCGCAGGGAACGCAGGTGCACCTGGTTTGCCAGGCGCGCCGAGAACTCAACAAATCTGTCGACAAAAGACTGCATATGCGGTGTTATTTTTGTTTCAGACATAGCGGATATTTCCCTTCAATCAGTCACAAAAACGGCCCGGCAGCGTACGGCTTACATCTCGCGTCCGTTGGTATGGATAACCTGTTTCAACCATGCGTAGCTCTTCTTCGGTACGCGCTTTAAGTCTTTCAGGTCGTGGTTTTCACGGTTCACATAGACCACGCCGTAACGCTTACGCATGTCTCCCTGTGAACTCAGAATGTCGATTAAGCCCCAGCCGAGGTAACCGATCACCTCCGCGCCATCCTCAAACATGGCTTGTTTCATCGCCTCGATATGCGCCCGGTGGTAGTCAATACGGTAGGTATCTTCAATCGGATTCACACCGTCCCAGGACTCGATCACCCCAATACCGTTTTCAATCGGGAATACCGGCATACGCCAGTCGTTGTAATAGCGGGTGATGATGGTGCGAAAGCCCAGCGGATCAATCTGCCAGTTCCATTCGGTCGCTTTCAGGTACGGGTTATTTTTATCACCGTGCAGAAGGTAATCGTTGACCGGCGTTCCTTCGGGGATCGCATCGCTGTCGAGGGTTTTACTGGCGTAGTAGCTGAAGGCCATATAGTCGTTTTTGGTACGCGCCAGCAGCGCAAGATCCTCAGCGCGGTAGATATCCGCAAAACCTTGCTGTTCAACTACCGCCATCACCGCCGGGCTGTAACCCTGGCCGGCAAAGACGCGCAGCAGGTTCTGGTTGAGGAATTCGTCATACTGCTGGGCGCAGAAGATATCACGCGGTTTACAGGTCGCCGGATAGACCAGCTGGTGCGCCAGCATGCCGCCCATCAGCTGCCCCGGACGGGTCTGGTGCAGGTATTCGGTCAGGGTCATATGCGCGACCATGGTGTGGTGCTGCAGTTCATACAGCTCGCGCAGGGTTTTCTCGCCTTTCATATAGCCCGAGATCCGGAAGGCTTCCGGCATGTGGAAGATGTTCTGCTCGTTAAACGTCAGCCAGTACTTCACCCGGTCGCCGTAACAGTCGATCATCTTTTTGCCGTAGCGGATAAACGCGTCCATCACACGGCGATCGTTAAAACCGTTGTACTCCTGCGCCAGCGCCAGCGGCATATCGAAGTGGTAGAGGCAGATCATCGGCTCAATGCCGCGGGCAATTAAATCGTCAATAAAGCGGTCATAAAAGGCGATACCTTCGTCGTTGAAGTCACCGTCGCCCTGTGGACATACGCGGCTCCAGGCGATCTGAAAGCGGTAGCAGTTCATGCCCAGATCCTGCATCAGGTCGAAATCTTCCCGATAGCGGTGGTAGGAATCGGTCGCGACTTTCCAGTCAGAAACGTTCTCCCCGGCTTCGCGAATGTCATAAACCGACATTCCCTTTCCTCCCTCATTCCAGGCCCCTTCCGTCTGCATACTGGATACGGAATTGCCCCATAAAAAATTGGCTGGCAGAAATTGATTCATGATCGCTCCCTATATGACTAGTCATTTAAAATTTCATGACTAGTCATATAGGCGAAGACGAAAAATCAATCAAAGAGGAGGATCGTTTTTTGTGAGCAAGGCGGGAAAAAAACCCGGTCAGCGAAGCGAGACCGGGGGGAAGGACGGTTATTGTTGTGCGAGCTGATGACGGCGATATTCACCCTGCCGCTCCAGCATCCAGCCCGGGTATTCGCGCGGCAGCGCGCTGACGGCATCAAGCTGTTTAAGCTCGTCTTCGCTTAAACGGATCCCGGTGGCGGCAATGTTGTCGTCCAGCTGGTCGACACGTTTGGCACCAATAATGACGCTGGTTACGGCCTTCTGATGCAGCAACCACGCCAGCGCAATTTGCGCCACAGAGACACCCTTGCGCTCGGCCAGAGTGCGCATCACATCCACGCAATCGAAAGCACGCTCTTTATTCACCGGCGGGAAGTCAAATTCCAGGCGGCGACCGCCGGATTCACTCTGCCCGTCACGGCCATATTTTCCGCTAAGCAGACCGCCTGCCAGTGGGCTCCAGACCATCAGCCCGACGCCTTCACTTTGCATCATCGGTATCAGTTCACGCTCAAGATCGCGCCCGGCGATGGTGTAATACGCCTGCAGCGAAGCAAAACGCGCCAGTCCAAGGCGTTCGGAAATGCCCAGCGCTTTGGCAATCTGCCACGCCGCCCAGTTAGAGACGCCGATATAACGCACGTGCCCATGCTGCACCAGGTTATCCAGCGCGTAGAGCATCTCTTCGACAGGGGTTGCCGGGTCAAAACCGTGGAGCTGATACAGATCGATATGATCGAGCTGCAGACGGCGCAGGCTCTCTTTGACGCTACTGATGATGTGATAGCGCGAACTGCCGCGGGAGTTCACCCCGGCCGTGCCCGTTTCGCCA
Source organism: Enterobacter sp. RCC_40 (assembly GCF_041360735.1). Classification (NCBI taxonomy): domain Bacteria; kingdom Pseudomonadati; phylum Pseudomonadota; class Gammaproteobacteria; order Enterobacterales; family Enterobacteriaceae; genus Enterobacter; species Enterobacter sp. RCC_40. The sequence continues at coordinate 663,776 of NZ_JBFUPR010000002.1, read as the reverse complement.
AACACTTTGGTGGCAACCACCACATTTTCGCGCGGAATTTTCAGGTTCTTCAGCGCCTGGCCGGTGATCTCCTCCGAGCGCCCTTCCGAATACACATCCGCGGTATCGATGAAATTAATTCCGGCATCCAGTGCACGGCCCACCAGCTGCTCGGCTTCACTTTGCTGCAGCTGACCAATCTTGCCCCACATGCCGCCTTCTCCGCCGAAGGTCATGGTGCCAAGGCACAGTTCAGACACAAACAGACCGGTATTGCCCAGTTTTTGATAACGCATAAGATAATCCTCGCATGTCGTTCGATGGGTACCCGATAGTTATACCCGCCCCATAGCCATCGCGAATGTGGTGTTCCTGTCCGTTTCTTGCCCAATCCTCTGAATCTTATCCGCGCGGAGCCTCACCAAAGACCTTGTAATCCGGTAATTGCACCTGCTGATACGGCTCCCAGCCGCCGCCCAGCGCTTTGTAGAGCGCCACCAGATCGAGAGCGCTTTGTACCTGCGCCTGCGCGCGTTGCTGCTGCGCCTGCGCCAGTTGCCGCTGGGCATCCAGCACGTCAATAAAGCTGGCGATCCCCTGCCGGTAGCTGTCGCTTGCCAAATCAAACGCGTTTTGCAACGCATCGATGGTTTTAGCAAGGCCGGCTTCACGCTGCTGATCGGTGCGGTAGCTCACCAGCGCATTCTCCACGTCCCCGAGCGCGGTGAGCACCGTCTGGCGGTAGTCGAGCACTGCCGCGCCCTGCTGCGCACGCGCCACCTTCACGCTCGACACCAGTCTTCCGCCCTGGAAAATCGGTATCGAGACCTGCGGGCCGAAGCTGTAGAAGTGGCTGCTCCAGTCCGTCAGCCAGTTGGTTTCGCTGTTTCGCAGACCAAACTGCCCGGAGAGGGTAAAGCTCGGGAACAGCTGCGCCACGGAAACGCCAATTTGCGCCGTGGCGGCGTGGAGGTTGGCTTCCGCCTCGCGTACGTCAGGACGACGACGGGCCAGCGTAGAGGGGATACCCGTTTGTACGATATCCGGCAGGGCGGGCATCGGCTGCGCCGACTGCAGCTCCGCATCCAGCGCCCCCGGCGGCTTGCCGAGTAAAATCGCGAGGCCATTCATTGCCTGCCGTGCCTGGGCCTGATACTGAGGAAGCTGCGCTTCGAGGTTCCCCAACTGGGCACGCGCATTTTCAACGTCCATTTGCGGTGACAGCCCGCCCCGCTGGCGGCTTTCGGTGAGTTCCAGGGTTTGTTGCGCGCTCTTAATCTGGGTGTTCAGCGTGGCAATGATGCTCTGCGCACCCCGCAGCTGCAGCCATGCGCGCGCCACTTCCGCCTCCAGCGACACCAGCGCGTCGTTACGCTGCTCTATCGCCGCTTTCTGCTGCGCTTCGGCAGCCTCGACCTGTCGGCGCACCTTGCCCCACAGGTCGATTTCCCACTGCGCATCGAAGCTCCCCTGGTAAAGATTGATCGGCTGCGTCAGCGGTCCTAGCGCGCCCCTGAGTTCAGGATCCACGTTATCAAGCTGGTCGTACACGCCGTGGGATTTCAGCTCTCCCTCCAGCCCAAGCTGCTGGCGCGTTGCCTGCAGATTACCGTTTACGGAAGGGTAAAACGCCCCACCCGCCTGGTTAATCTGTTCGCGCGCCCCGGCAATACGCAACACCGTCTGCTGCAGGGATAAATTTCCCGCGATCGCGCGCTCTATCAGGCTGTCCAGCTGCGGTGAACCGAAGGTTTTCCACCAGCGTGGGTTGGTTGCCATCGAGGCCGTTTTTGACTTCACGCCGCTGTCACCCGGGTCGTTCCAGTGTGTCGGGGTCTGCGACGCCGGCGGCTGGTAATCCGGCCCCACGGCACAGCCTGCCAGCAGCATGATCATCAGGGGGGTTAAACGTCTGTGTATCATCAATGTGCTCCTGCACTCCCCTCGCTCTTAACCGGCGAGAGCAACAAACAAAACGGAATCAGTAACATGGCTACCACGCTCAGAATGGTGAACACGTCGATATACGCTAGGAAGCGCGACTGCTCGATCATGGTCTGGTACATGCGCCCGGTGGCGATACCGGTAGGGTCCCCGACCTGAGTGGTGAAGTTCTGGATCGCCTGTGCGCTTTCGCGTATCGCCAGCTGGAACTGTTCATTAAACGGTGACGCGTGATAGGCCAGATGCGCGCTGTGCGCCTGGGAACGTTCGGTAATGGCCGCCGTAGAAAGCGAGATGCCAATTGAGCCCGCCACGTTGCGGAACATGGTGAACAGCGCCGCCGCATCGGCGTTCAGCCGCCTCGGTATCGAAATAAAAGCAATGGTGGTGAGAGGAACAAACAGGAACCCAAGCCCTATCGACTGGGCGCTGCGGAACAACACCAGCGTTTCGAAATCGATATCCGGGGTCAGCGTACGTGACCAGAAGAACGACACCGCCAGGCAGGTAAAACCGAAAGCGATAATCCAGCGCGTCTGCACCACCGGCATCAGCTTCAGCACCAGCGGGATAGTCAATACGATCAACACGGCGCCCGGCGAAAGCACCAGCCCCGACCAGGTGGCGGTGTAGCCCAGATCCTGCTGTGCAAGCTGCGGAATCACCACCGAACTGCCGTACAGAATCATCGCCATGCCCGCCATCAGCAGGCTGGAGATGGCGAAGTTGCGATCTTTCATGCAGTGCAGATCTACCACCGGTTTTTTGGCATACACCAGCCAGTAAATCGCTCCAATAATGCCGATGAGCGTCAGCACGGCGAAGGTGCGAATAAAGTTCGAATAAAACCAGTCCTCATCTTCTCCCCGGTCGAGCATCACCTGCAGGCAGCCCAGCCCCAGCGCGATCAGGCCAATCCCCGTCCAGTCGATAGACAGCTTCTCTTTCGATTTGCTTTCCCATGGCGGGTCTTCCAGCAGCTGGTAGATCGCCAGCACCGTTACAATCCCCACCGGAATGTTGATGAAGAAAACCCAGCGCCAGGAGTAGTTATCGGTGATCCAGCCGCCCAGCGTCGGGCCAAGTACCGGCGCAACGATGATGGCGATTGACGACAGGCCAAACGCTTTACCCCGGTCCTCGGGTTTAAAGTAGTCGAGCAGCACCGACTGCTGCGTGGGCTGCAGCCCCCCGCCGAAAAAGCCCTGCATTACGCGAAAGAGAATGATTTGCCACAGCTCGGTGGCGATCCCGCACAGGAACGAACAGACGGTGAACATCACGATGCAGATGAGGAAGAACTGCTTGCGGCCAAAAACCCGGCTCAGGAAAGCCGATATCGGCAGCACTATGCCGTTTGCCACCAGGTAGCTGGTCAATACCCAGGTGGATTCGTCGTAGCTGGACGAGAGCGACCCGGCCACATGCGGGAGTGCCACGTTAACGATAGTGGTGTCGAGGATTTCCATAAACACCGCCAGCGTGACCACAATCGCCACCGCCCACGGATTACTGGCGGGTCGCCAGTTGTCGTGGCTGTGATCCGTCATTCCACTGTCACCTTCGGTGCAACCGACAGCCCAAGCGGCAACGGTTTGTTGGGATCCAGCCCTTTATCAATCACGATCTTCACCGGCACGCGCTGAACGATTTTGACAAAGTTACCGGTAGCGTTTTCCGACGGGAAGGCGGAGAAGCGCGAGCCGCTGCCCTGTTGAATACTGTCGACATGGCCTTCGAGCGCCATATCCGGCCAGGCATCTACGGACACCTCGACCTTATCGCCCGGCTTCATGCGTTCGAGCTGCGACTCTTTAAAGTTCGCCACCACCCACACATTCGGAGAGACCAGTGAAAACAGCGCGGTACCCGCCTGCACCAGGGTGCCGGGCTGGACGTTGCGTTTAGTGACAAAACCGTCAAACGGGGCGCGGACTTCGGTGTAAGAGAGGTTCAGCGTCGCGGTTTCCAGCTGCGCTTTGGCCTGATCGACCTGGCGCTGACGCGCTTCCACATTGGTTTCCTGCTGGCGGATCTGCAGCTGTACCTGCTCCGCCACTTCAAGCTGCGCCTGCGCACTTGCCAGGCCCGCCTGGGCACTGCGCAGCTGGGCATTGGCGGTATCAATACTTTGCTGGGTGGTCGCTCGCGGGTCAACGCCTCGCTGGCGGCGATACTCCGCCTGCGCATTGGCCAGATCGGCCTGCGCTTTAATCACCTGCGCTTTAGCTTCATCACGCTGAGCGGGATACTGGACTTTTGACAGCGCCAGCTGCGCCTGAGCCTGATGCAGCTGGGCGATCGCCAGCCCAAGCTGGGCCTGCGCCTGATCGCGCTGGGCGGTGGTATCACGCGGATCGATAACCACCAGCAGGTCACCCTTTTTCACCCGCTGGTTATCGCGCACGCGCAGCTCGGTGACATAGCCTGCCGTTTTCGGGGCAATCGTCACCACATCACCGTCGGTAAAGGCGTCGTCAGTGGTCTCTTCGTTACGGGTTAAAAACCACCAGACCAGCGCCACGATAACCATCACCACCACGACAATGCCAAGGATGATTAACGGTTTTTTGCCCGGGCGCTTACGCTGTTTAGTGTTGTTTTCCTGCTCGTCAGCAGGCAGGTTTTGATCTTCAGCCATAGGTCAGCAACAGTCCTGTCAGTGAGCGGCATCACACTATGCCGTTCACTAAAGCTAGGACGTTGCTATACGTTTGCCAGGAAAAACTGACAAATTGCGCACTATATGAGAAGGAAAATTCCGAAACCGATCGCCGCGGCCCAAATCAGCATCGGGATCGACCAGACATGGAAACGCCACCAGATACGACGATCGTTAGCCATACGCAGGGCAATCAGGTTAGCAAGCGAACCGGGCAGCAGCCCAAACCCGCCGATATTCACCGCCCACGCCAGCAGCGTATCAGGGGGAACGTAGTTGAGGAGTAAAATGGTGGAAGGCACGTTGCTGATGAACTGTGACAGACCAATCGCCGTGAGCCACAATCCCGGCTGCGACAGGCCACTGACGCTGTGCAGAACGTGTTGCAGTACCGGAAGCTGGATAAGCAGATGCACATCAATAAACATCACCATAAAGACCAGCAATAACGTCCAGTCCACGCTGATCAGCACGCGCCGCGCCAGGAATAAAAAACCGGCGGCGACGAGCAGTACGCCCGCCAGTTCATACTTCAGTTCCAGCGCGAACAGGAAAACGATGTACAGCGCCAGACAACTCCACACCAGACGCGGCTGCCACTGCGGGCCCGTGGTACCGCTGTGGTACTGCAGTTTTTTAACCGGGAACGCGAACCAGCAGACCGCCAGCAGCGACACCATCATCACCAGCGCCAGCGGAGCCATCTGCCAGGTAAAAGCGGCAAAAGACAGCCCGGAGCGTCCCCACAGGAGAATATTTTGTGGGTTGCCGATAGGGGTCAGAAGCGAACCGGCGTTAACGGCCAGCGCCTCGAAAATGATCAGCCGGCTAACCGGGATCTCGCAGAGCTTACGCAACGTGAGCGTGAGTGGCACGATGATAAACAGCGCCACGTCGTTGGTCAGAAACGTCGACAGCACCGCAGCAGAGAACACCATAAATAGCGCCAGGCGGCGTTCAGTGGCAAAGCGGCGCACCATTTTACGTCCCAGGACGTCAAAATAGCCGCTCAACTCTACCCCTTTGGTGAGCATCATCAGGCCACTGAGGGTAATGATGGTGCGCCAGTCAATCACCGCAGGCCAGGTGTGTGGCGCAAACGGCACAAAGATGCTTAATACTGCGCCAATGATGAATAAGAGATGGAAGAAACGATCGCGTGCCAGGGCCTGCAGTCCGGGGATGTTCATTCAGCGGAGGGACCATATTTAAGGGTAAACTCGCGGAACTTAACCAGCGTCTCTTCGCTGACGTGGTGTTCCATTCCTTCCGCGTCCCGGCGGGCAATTTCCGGGCTTACGCCCAGCACCAGTAAGAAGTTTTCGACGAGCTGGTGGCGCTCACGACTCTCCTGGGCGAGTTTCTCCCCTTCCGGCGTCAGAAAGACGCCGCGCCAGGGGATCATTTCAATCAGGCCCACGGAGGCCAGACGTTTTAACATTTTTGCCACTGTCGGTTGGGAAACGCCCAGCCGTGCAGCCATATCCACCTGACGCGCCTCCCCGACCTCGCGAATCAAATCGGAAATCAGTTCAACATAGTCATCAATCAACTCACGACGGTGCGCTTCACGTACCTGGCGAAAACCTTCGACATGTTCTTCAACATTCACCAGTTGCGTCGTTTTTCTGATTGTTGGCTTACCTGCGCGACGGTTCATTGTACTTCCTCAGTGGGGTGACGCTTCCAGCGCCCGGTATCGAGAGCGCACATTGTAAACCATCCCTCTACAAGCACAAAAAATTAACGAAATAGCCATAGCTATACAATATAGCCTGTGCTATATCTGTATGTAATGCAGTCACCCTTCACGGATCGAAGGGATCAAAAATCAGGAGGTCTCATGAACGAATTCAAGAGGTGTATGAACGTGTTTACCCACTCCCCCTTTAAAGTACGCCTGATGCTGTTGAACATGCTGTGCGATATGTTTAACAACAAACCCCCGCATCAGGACGACAAACCTTCCCACTAAGCGGCGTTGCGGTACGCCGCTTCATTTTTCCGTCACAACCCCTCTGTACACTGGCTTTTAGCCGCCCTATTCCCGATCTTTTTTACGGATTTGCAATCCCCTTCGCAAAACATCTGCTTAGCAACTGTTGCTATTATTTAGCGCTCGCACTATCTTCTTGCAGCCCTGCACAATTTGCGGCTCGCTGAAGCGGACCCTCATTCCCTCTCCACGCACTGTCAGGCAGGTTATGACCCTTGACGCCAGGGTGAGCACATGGCGTTTTTATCCATGATAGTGACCTATGAATTTAACCCTGATAGACACCGTTGTTACCCGTAGCCGGGCCTTAAGCCCGTGGACGGGATTTTACTTTTTGCAGTCATTACTGATTAACTTTGCGCTGGGCTATCCCTTTAGCCTGCTCTATGCCGTGGCCTTTACCTGCATATTGCATGTGCTGTGGCGAACGGCTCCGCGCGCGCAAAAAACGTTAGTCGGAATCTGTTCTCTGGTCGCTGCACTCTATTTCCCGTTTGGTCAGGCTTACGGCTCGCCGAACTTTAATACCCTGCTGGCGCTGCACTCGACCAATATGGAAGAGTCAACAGAGATCCTGACGATCTTCCCCTGGTACAGCTATGTGGTCGGCCTCTTTATCTTTGCCCTTGGCGTGATAGCCGTTCGCCGTAAAGTGGAAGAGAAAAAAACGTGGGGAAAAATTGAGCACCTGTGCCTGGCGTTTAGCGTGGTGGCATTCTTTGTCGCACCAGTACAAAACCTGGCCTGGGGTGGGGTGTTCAAGCTGAAGGATACCGGCTATCCGGTGTTCCGTTTTGTGAAAGACGTCGTCGTTAACAATAAAGAGGTGCTCGACGAACAGGCACGTATGGCTGAGCTTTCAAATATGAAAGACACCTGGAACGTGCTGGCCGTGAAGCCCAAATATCACACCTATGTGGTGGTGATTGGTGAAAGTGCACGTCGCGACGCCATGGGAGCCTTTGGCGGACACTGGGACAACACACCGTTCGCCAGTTCGGTCAAAGGCATCCTGTTTACCGATTATGTTGCGGCCAGCGGCTCAACGCAGAAATCTCTCGGCCTGACGCTGAACCGGGTGGTCGATGACAAACCCCAGTTTCAGGATAACTTTGTTACCCTGGCGAACCGGGCAGGTTTCCAGACCTGGTGGTTCTCCAATCAGGGACAAATTGGCGAATACGATACGGCCATTGCCAGTATCGCCAGACGCGCCGACGAAGTGCAGTTCCTGAAGAACGGTGATTTTGAAGCGGACAAGAACACGAAAGATGAAGCGTTGCTGAAAATGACGGCGCAGGTCTTTGCCTCTCCGCGTACCCAGCCGCAGCTGATTGTTCTGCACCTGATGGGGTCTCACCCGCAGGCCTGCGATCGGACCGGCGGTAAATACGCAGAGTTTGTGCAGTCCAAAGAGACCTCATGCTATCTCTACACCATGACGCAAACCGACGACCTGCTGAGCAAACTGTACGATCAGTTACGCAATACGGGTGACAGTTTCTCGATGGTCTACTTCTCGGATCACGGGCTGGCGTTTAAAGAGCGCGGTAAAGAGGTGCAGTATCTGGCGCACGACGATAAGTTCCAGCAGAACTTCCAGGTACCGTTTATGGTTGTGTCGAGTGATGATAAAACGCATCGCATTATTAAAGCGCGGCGTTCGGCCAATGATTTCCTGACCTTCTTCTCGCAGTGGACGGGGATTTCGGCACAGCAGATAAAAAATGCGTACCCGTTTGTCTCTAACAAGAAGGCTCCCCCAGTTTACGTTACCAACTTCAAGTTACAGAAAGTTGACTATAACCATCTGGGAACCGATATCTTCGATATTAAGAGTAAATAATCCGGGCAATCTGCTACCCTCTCCTGCAAGGCGAGGGGTTAACGTAAAAAAAAATCCGCCACATTGGGCGGATTTTTTACTGGCTCACCGAAGTGATTAGAAGCGGTAACCTACGCCCGCGATCCAGGTGCCAACGTCAACGTTGCGGATACGGCTCTGCTCATAAGAGAAGTCCAGAGCGACGTCCTGGATTGGGTTGAACTGCAGACCCGCGCCATAGGAGAAGCCGTAGTCGCTGTTGCTTGCAGTGCGGTTCAGACCCTGGTTTTCGGTCTGCTGGAATTTACCGTAGCCAACACCTACAACACCGTAGATGCTTGCCCAGTCGTTCAGACGGTAAGCTGGACCAGCGGTGATGCCGTAGTACTGGCCTTTGTTGTATGCGCCGTTTTCAGAACGATCTTTCTCGGTGTAGGTGAAAGAACCGATCACGCCCAGTGGGTTGTTATCCTGCTCGTAACGATACTTCAGGTTGAAACCGTTAGCTTTGTTCATCACGCCCTGCATATCGCTCTGAGCGTAACCACCAGTTACAGTAGAAGTAGCAGCTACAGCGGTACCTGCGGAAACAGCCAGTACAGCGGCCAGTGCTGAAAGACATGCAATTTTTTTCATAACCACCTCAAATGTGCTTCAAGTAAGTCCGTAAGTTTTAAATATATCAAAAAAATTTGCGAAACTCTTTGTGATTCGTGATGTCTAACTGAACCTTTCCTGTAACAGAACGTTTCCAGCGTCAGCTATCTCATTCAAATCACATACAATTTTCGCTATAAAACGCTCATACTGCGCGTCTGCGCCGTTACATTCATCCAGATTATTCCTAATCTGATAGGCGATAAATCCACCAGCGCTTAACCATTTTACGGAATTTACACGTTTTTTTTTCAACGGTCTCTCAACCGTTGCAGCTTATTTCCTTTACACTGCAACCTTTACTTCATTTGACATAAGTTGACAGGAGAAAGGATGCCTGGGTTATCCCGCTCGTCGTCGGTCTGGTTGCCGGTTGTCGTCATACTCATCGCCATGTTGTCCATTCAAAGCGGTGCCTCGCTGGCCAAATCTCTCTTTCCGCTGGTCGGTGCGCCTGGGGTCACGGCCCTGCGTATTGCCCTCGGAACCGCGATCCTGGTGGTGATTTTCAAACCCTGGCGTTTACGCTTTAAAAAAGAACAACGCTTACCGCTGCTTTTTTACGGGCTGTCCCTGGGAGCGATGAACTACATGTTCTATCTCTCCATCCAGACAATTCCGTTGGGAATTGCCGTGGCACTGGAGTTTACTGGCCCGCTGGCGGTAGCGCTTTTCTCGTCCCGTCGTCCCGTTGACTTTATCTGGGTAATTTTAGCCGTTCTTGGCCTGTGGTTCCTGCTGCCGCTGGGCCAGAGCGTCTCAGAGATCGATCTTACGGGCGCGGCGCTGGCTCTGGGGGCGGGTGCCTGCTGGGCTATCTATATAGTGACCGGACAGCGCGCCGGGGAAGAGCATGGCCCGGCGACGGTGGCAATCGGTTCATTGATTGCCGCTATCATCTTTGTGCCGGTGGGTATGGCTCAGGCCACCGAGTCCATCTGGCAATGGTCAGTCATGCCCATCGGGCTGGCGGTCGCCATTCTTTCCACAGCACTCCCCTACTCTTTAGAGATGATAGCCCTTACGCGCCTGCCGACGCGCATTTTCGGCACGCTGATGAGCATGGAGCCCGCACTCGCCGCCCTGTCAGGGATGGTTTTCCTCGGGGAAACCCTGACCTTCACCCAGACGCTGGCCCTGTGTTCGATTATCGCCGCCTCAATGGGCTCAACGCTGACGATGCGCCCGGAACCTAAAGTTGAGAAAATTGACCTCAATTAGCGCCCTATATTCTGCGTGGCTTTATAGCCATGCAGAATAAAGGCCAGTTTCCCGTTTAAAATATTTTTTTACATACTTTGCACTCTTCGTGAAATATTTCCCCCGCTGTCGATAACGTTTTCCTGAATTAGGATTGATCTGCATCAATTTTAAATAATCCCTTTAATTTCATACCATTGTAAACACAACGTCCTTCTCACTATTAAACTGATAGGCAGAGCCTCCCCGCAGGGAAAAAATCCGGTGCTATACTTAATCCCGCAATTACCTGGGACACAAACATCAAGAGGATATGAGATTATGAGTACCGCTAAACTGGTGAAAACGAAAGCGTCTAATCTGCTTTATACCCGTAACGATGTATCGGATAGCGACAAAAAAGCGACCATTGAGTTGCTGAATCGCCAGGTGATCCAGTTCATCGATCTTTCGCTGATCACCAAACAGGCCCACTGGAATATGCGCGGTGCAAACTTTATTGCCGTTCATGAAATGCTGGATGGCTTCCGCACAGCACTGGTTACCCACCTCGATACCATGGCCGAACGTGCCGTACAGTTAGGCGGTGTGGCACTGGGTACCACGCAGGTGATTAACAGCAAGACGCCACTGAAAAGTTATCCGCTGGATATCCATACCGTTCAGGATCACCTGAAAGAGCTGGCAGACCGCTATGCGATAGTGGCTAATGATGTGCGTAAAGCTATCGGTGAAGCGAAAGACGAAGATACAGCCGATATCTTCACCGCCGCTTCCCGCGACCTGGACCAGTTCCTGTGGTTCATTGAGTCCAACATCGAATAATTCATAAGAATTTCCTATACAACCCTCGCCCTCCGGTGAGGGTTTTGCACATCTATGGTGCACGTTTTTGGCCTGAGACGCTGCAAAAGTGAAAAAATTGTAATAATCACCTCACACAACCGTTAACGGAAGATTGTTTTTTCGTCAGAATTTACGCTAAATAACGCTTCGTCTGTTGAGCCAAATGACGCGCACCAAAACGGTGCTCCACTTTGGTGCAATAAAAGTTCATTGCCCCGTTTTCTGTGCAATGCATGACATCATCCCCTTTGTAAAACAACAGCTTGTAAAGTTGGCACGATTTTTTCATTGTGCCACTCGTTCTCGCAGGGGATCGCCCCGTGGATATAAAAGGAAATGCTATGAAGTCTGTATTAAAAGTTTCACTGGCTGCACTTACCCTGGCTTTTGCGGTCTCTTCCCAGGCTGCCGACAAACTGGTTGTGGCGACCGACACGGCGTTCGTTCCGTTTGAATTCAAACAGGGTGATAAGTACGTTGGCTTTGATGTTGATCTGTGGGCTGCTATCGCAAAAGAACTCAAACTGGATTACACCCTGAAGCCAATGGACTTCAGCGGCATCATCCCGGCACTGCAAACGAAAAACGTTGATCTGGCCCTGGCCGGTATCACCATTACTGAAGAACGTAAAAAAGCGATCGACTTCTCTGACGGCTACTACAAAAGCGGCCTGCTGGTGATGGTGAAAGCCGATAATAACGATGTAAAAAGCGTGAAAGACCTCGACGGTAAAGTCGTCGCGGTGAAAGGCGGTACCGGTTCTGTTGATTACGCGAAAGCAAACATCAAAACCAAAGACCTGCGTCAGTTCCCGAACATCGATAACGCCTACATGGAGCTGGGTACCAACCGTGCTGACGCGGTGCTGCACGATACCCCTAACATCCTGTACTTCATCAAAACGGCGGGCAACGGCAAGTTCAAAGCCGTCGGTGATTCTCTGGAAGCCCAGCAGTACGGTATTGCGTTCCCTAAAGGCAGCGACGACCTGCGTACGAAAGTTAACGGCGCGCTGAAAACCCTGAAAGAGAACGGCACCTACAACGAAATCTATAAAAAATGGTTCGGTACCGAGCCTAAATAATAATTCTTAAAAATGACGTTCACTCGGGGGCGACCTTTCGCCCCTGCTATTTTAGAAACACGGTAACAGTAACAGGAAACTATCATGCAGTTTGACTGGAGCGCCATCTGGCCTGCCATTCCTATCTTGCTTGAAGGCGCTAAAATGACCCTGTGGATTTCGGTCCTCGGTCTGGTTGGCGGGTTGATTATCGGTCTTGTCGCCGGTTTCGCCCGCACCTACGGCGGCTGGATTGCAAACCACATCGCACTGGTTTTCATCGAAGTGATCCGCGGCACCCCAATTGTCGTTCAGGTCATGTTCATCTACTTCGCCCTGCCAATGGCTTTCACCGACCTGCGCATTGACCCGTTCAGCGCCGCTGTCGTGACCATTATGATCAACTCAGGTGCCTATATCGCGGAAATTACCCGTGGTGCGGTCCTGTCGATTCATAAAGGTTTCAGTGAAGCGGGTCTGGCGTTAGGCCTTTCTCGTCGCGAAACGATCCGCCACGTCATTCTGCCGTTGGCCCTGCGCCGCATGCTGCCACCGCTGGGGAACCAGTGGATCATCAGTATTAAGGATACGTCGCTGTTCATCGTTATCGGCGTTGCTGAGCTGACCCGTCAGGGCCAGGAGATCATCGCGGGCAACTTCCGTGCGCTGGAAATCTGGAGTGCGGTAGCCGTTGTCTACCTGATCATCACTCTGGTTCTGAGTTTCGTTCTGCGTCGTCTTGAAAGAAGGATGAAAATCCTGTGATTGAATTTAAAAACGTTTCCAAGCACTTTGGCCCAACCCAGGTGCTGCACAATATCGATCTGAACATCAAACAGGGTGAAGTGGTGGTCATTATCGGGCCATCCGGTTCCGGTAAATCGACCCTGCTGCGCTGCATCAACAAGCTGGAAGAGATCACCAGCGGCGATCTGATTGTCGATGGCCTGAAGGTGAATGACCCGAAAGTCGACGACCGTCTGATTCGTCAGGAAGCCGGCATGGTGTTCCAGCAGTTCTACCTGTTCCCGCACCTGACGGCGCTGGAAAACGTAATGTTTGGTCCACTGCGCGTACGTGGCGCCAGCAAAGCGGCGGCGGAAACGCTGGCTAAAGATCTGCTGGCTAAAGTCGGCCTCGCGGAGCGTGCTCATCACTACCCTTCTGAGTTGTCCGGTGGACAGCAGCAGCGTGTGGCTATCGCCCGCGCACTGGCGGTAAAACCGAAGATGATGCTGTTCGATGAGCCAACCTCGGCGCTTGACCCGGAACTGCGTCACGAAGTGCTGAAAGTCATGCAGGATCTGGCTGAAGAAGGGATGACGATGGTTATCGTGACCCACGAAATCGGCTTTGCTGAGAAAGTGGCTTCCCGCCTGATCTTTATTGATAAGGGCCGCATCGCTGAAGACGGTAACCCACAAGCGCTAATTGCCAATCCACCGAGCCAGCGCCTGCAGGAGTTCCTGCAGCACGTCTCCTGATAGCGCTTCAGCTACGCCATTCTGAGCCGGGCATGCCCGGCTTTTTTACGCCAGATTGTTCCCAAAAATCCTCCCGCGCGCCTCGCCCTCTATACTTATCTTTTTGTTCATTATTTTCACCGGAGGATGCCGTGCCGTGGATCTTGCTGTTGCTTAGCCTGTTTTGTGCGCCATCGTTCGCCGTTTCCATCCCTGGCGTCACCACCGGCACGACCGCCACACAGCAAACGACACCGCCCCCAGAGCCGGATGTTGAACAGAAAAAAGCCGCCTACAGTGCCCTTGCCGATGTGCTTGAAAACGATACTTCCCGGCAGGAGTTAATCGGACAGTTGCGAAAAGTCGCCGCCACGCCGCCGCAGGAGCCGGTGCCGACAATTACCCCTCCGCAAGTGGAAGAACAAAAAACGGTGCTGGAAAATGTCACCGACGTGAGCCGTCACTATGGAAGCGAGCTCTCCTCGCGCTTTGCCCAGCTCTATCGCAACCTGATTGGTTCGCCCCATAAACCGTTTAATCCCCATACGTTTACGACAGCCGCCACGCAGTTTTTGATGCTGGCGGGCGCTGTATTTCTGTTTTACTGGCTGGTACGCCTGTGCGCATGGCCGCTCTACCGTAAGATGGGGCAATGGGGGCGCAAGAAGAACCAGCAGAAAAGCAGCTGGTTACACCTGCCGCTGATGATAGCGTCGGCGTTTATCATCGATTTACTGCTGCTGGCGCTGACGCTGTTTATGGGCCAGGTCCTGGCCGACAGGCTTAACGCCGGCAATAAAACCATCGCTTTCCAGCAGGCGCTCTTCCTCAACGCCTTTGCGCTGATCGAGTTCTTTAAGGCGCTGCTGCGTTTGATATTTTGCCCGCACGTACCGGATCTTCGTCCCTTCTCGATTCGGGATGAGAGCGCCAGATACTGGGCGCTGCGCCTCAGCGTGCTCAGTGGATTGATTGGTTACGGTCTGCTGGTTGCCGTGCCGATCATCTCCAACCAGGTCAACGTGCAGTTTGGCGCCCTGGCGAATGTACTGATTATGATCTGCATTACCGTCTGGGCGTTGTACCTTATCTTCCATAACAAAAAGACCATTACCCAAAGCTTGCTGCATCTGGCCGATCGTTCCCTGTCGTTTTTCAGTCTCTTTATCCGCGCCTTCGCGCTGGTGTGGCACTGGCTGGCGAGCGCCTATTTTATCGTGTTGTGCTTCTTCTCGCTGTTCGACCCGGGCAACAGCCTGAAATTTATGATGGGAGCGACGTTCAAGAGCCTGGCCATCATTGGCATTGCGGCATTTGTCTCTGGCCTGCTGTCGCGCTGGCTATCGAAAACCTTCACCCTCTCGCCACAGGTGCAGCGCAGTTATCCGGAACTGCAAAAAAGGGTCAACGGCTGGATCTCGGTATCACTGAAAGTGGCGCGCATTCTCACCGTCTGCGTGGCGATTATGCTGTTGCTTAACGCATGGGGATTGTTTGACTTCTGGAACTGGCTGCACAACGGCGCGGGCGAAAAGACCGTCGATATTTTAATTCGCATCGCGCTGATCCTCTTCTTCTCTGCGGTTGGCTGGACGTTGCTGGCGAGCCTTATCGAGAACCGTCTGGTCTCCGACATTCACGGTCGCCCCCTGCCCAGCGCCCGTGCCCGCACCCTGCTGACGCTGTTTCGCAATGCGCTGGCGGTTATTATCAGCACCATTACCATCATGATTGTGCTCTCGGAAATCGGCGTGAACATCGCGCCACTGCTGGCAGGTGCCGGCGCGCTGGGGTTGGCTATCTCCTTTGGTTCGCAAACCCTGGTGAAGGATATAATCACCGGCGTCTTTATCCAGTTTGAGAACGGGATGAACACCGGGGATCTGGTCACGATTGGGCCGTTAACCGGCACGGTAGAGCGCATGTCCATTCGCTCCGTCGGCGTGCGCCAGGACACCGGGGCGTACCACATAATTCCATGGTC
This sequence comes from Enterobacter sp. RCC_40, assembly GCF_041360735.1. Classification (NCBI taxonomy): domain Bacteria; kingdom Pseudomonadati; phylum Pseudomonadota; class Gammaproteobacteria; order Enterobacterales; family Enterobacteriaceae; genus Enterobacter; species Enterobacter sp. RCC_40. Next base: position 648,156 of record NZ_JBFUPR010000002.1, on the reverse strand, counting down.
ATCGATAACCACCTTCGCTAACTTTGTCCGAGGCATTGGTTCGGTAGTGGCCAACTACGACGTTGACCGTCATGAAGATGCAGATAAAGCGAAACAGGCGCTACGGGACGCCGTGGAAGAGATGATGGCGATGGAGGATATTCGCGGGCTGGTGATTGGAGAGCCGTCGTTTGCCGGTATTGTCGGCCTGACGAACACGGCATTTACCCTGCGCGTGTCGTTCACCACGCAGCCACTGAAGCAGTGGACGGTGCGCTTTGCACTCGACAGCATGGTGAAAAAACACTTTGACCTGGCCGCGGTGCGGATGCCGGTGCAGACCTATCAGGTATTACCCTCACCGGCGTCCCCCACACCGCCACAGGAGCCCACCTTATAGCGTGGGGACCGGGTAACAGCGTCGCCTTACCCGGCCTGCCTGTGGGCTATTTACTGCGCTTGTTAGCGTCCATAAAAGACCAGGCGATAAAGCGGCTCTGCTTCTGGCCTTGCGCCATCTCTTTTTTCACCACGTTAACGGCGCCCACGTCGGTCAGTGCACGGTAGAGGGGGGGCAGGTTATCCCCACGGGATACCAGCGTCGTGAACCATTTAACCTGACGGCCAAATACTTTACTTTCCTCAATCATTCGCAGGATGAATGCCACTTCTCCCCCTTCGCACCACAGTTCCTGTTGCTGCCCCCCAAAGTTCAGCGCGGCATCTTCCGCCTGACCGAGATTGCGGCGTTTGCGCTCGCTGCCCGCACGGGCGGTGGACGCGGAGTCATGGAACGGTGGGTTACACAGGGTGGCATCGTAGCTTTCGTTCTTGTGGATAATCCCGTTGAAGATCGATGCGGCATCTTTCTGCCGACGCAAGCGGACAGACCGGCTTAACCCAGGGTTGGCGTTGATAATCGCCTGTGCGCTGGAAAACGCCTCATTACCGATTTCACTGCCGGTAAAGCGCCAGTGATATTCATGAACGCCAATCAACGGATAAATCAGATTCGCCCCGGTACCGATATCAAGCACGGATGCTTGCTCAGGGATGACACCGTTGCGATCGCCAGCGAGAAGATCGGCAAGATGGTGGAGATAATCGGCCCGCCCCGGCACGGGTGGGCAGAGAAAGCCTTCCGGAATATCCCAGTGCGCCACACCGTAATAGTGTGCCAGCAGGGCTTTATTGAGCATTTTAACCGCCTGCGGATCGGCAAAGTTGACCGAAGGTTCACCGGCAGGTGTCTGCACAATGTAGTCCTGCAGCGAAGGACAGCTCTGACACAACGCATTCATGTCATAGCGGTTACGATGGCGATTTCGTGGGTGCAATCCCGGCTTTTGGGAAGTCATGGCTTTCTCCTTTAAACAGCGGCGTAAGATACCCTTTGCAGGCTCAACGGTAAATATTTCTCTGCGACGCTCAAAAACCCGTCATAAATCAAACACCTTTATGTCTATGATCTGTCAGTAAAACGTCAGTTTTTATCGTTCAAAAAATAAGCAGATCATCATCAAATTTTTGCGCTAAATCACACTCGCCAGGCTTCTAAACTTAAAGGGAATCACCTGTTGTTTCCTCATGAGGATGTGATTATGAAAAAATACCTGACCCTTGTTGTTCTCGCGGGTGCACTGGCTACCGCGTCATTCTCTGCCATGGCGGTACAGTCATTGACCGACAATACAGATACCAGCCAGCTCAAGCCTGCGGGCACCGTCTCGGTAAGCCGCGCAAGTAACCTTGACGATCTCCAGAATAAACTCGCCGAAAAAGCCCGCCAGGAAGGGGCTAAAGGTTTCGTGGTTAACGCCGCGGGCGGGGATAACCATATGTATGGCACGGCGACCATTTATAAATAAGGTCTCTTTCTATAAACAAACTGCATCTGCCTGACAGATGCAGTTCCTCTCTGCCTTGACTGCACGTTTTTTCACCCCATAGTAAAAACAGGGCTTAACAGATCCCAGGAGTAAACCATGGCTTCCGGTTGGGCGAATGATGACGCCGTTAACGAACAAATCAACAGTACAATTGAAGATGCGGTTGCGCGCGCTCGCGGTGAAATTCCGCGCGGTGAAAGTCTCTATGAATGTGAAGAGTGCGGAGAGGTGATCCCGGAAGCGCGGCGCAAAGCCATACCGGGCGTACGGTTATGCATCGCCTGCCAGCAGGAGAAAGATTCGAAAAATAGCGCACACTCAGGATATAATCGCAGAGGATCGAAAGACAGCCAGCTACGTTGACTTTCCTTTACCGAAGTTAACGGCGCAAGCGGTTACCTTTACGCTCACGGTTTTTTGCGAACCGCGTAGCAAAATGTGCCCTTCTCGTCGCTTCTGTAAAGCGCAGCTACAAGAAGTGTAAAGTCGTCCTCTGAATTTATTAATATTCAATAAGTTATTTGTCATTCAATTTTTTTGAGCAACCACGTCAATTCTCTTCGATTTTCTCTCGCATAAAAAAACGTGATACTTATCACATCGACGGAACATCGTCCCCTTAACAGAATCACCTGCGAGAGATTAATTATGAAAACCATCAAATATGCTGTTGCTGCTGTTGCCCTGTCCGCTCTGTCTTTCGGCGCTTTTGCTGCAGAACCTGTGTCTCCATCTCAGGCGCAGAGCATGAACAAACTCGGTGTGGTAAGTGCTGAAGGCGCGACCACTCTGGACGGTCTGGAAGCGAAACTGGCTGAGAAAGCTGCTGCTGCCGGTGCAAGCGGATACACCATCACCTCCGCGAACACCAATAACAAACTGAGCGGTACTGCGGTTATCTATAAGTAATTGACTGAATGCTCCACCCTCGCCATACCCTCTGGTGAGCTGCTCCAACCCTCATTGACCCTGTTGTTGTTACCCTTGCTTGCCCGTCCGCCACTGGACGGGCTTTTTTTTGGGCTTAAAACGTCTTCCCGACGCGTTCCATCCCTGCCTCTACGGATTCAACTTCACCGGTCGCCAGCAGGCAACAGGCCATCTGCAACTTGATCGCGTGCGGTACCGGAACCTTTCCGGCCAGGCACTGCTCAATCCAGTGGGCGGTGGTATGCGGATCTTTTGCGTCAGGCAGGATCGCGTCGGAACGCTCTTCCCCTCGCTCGAGAATGGCGCGCGTGCCAGCGGAATCAATCAGCATCATCTGTGGGCAGCGCTGCGGGTTAGCATACACCTCGCCTTCCGTGCCGTGCATCAACAAGGCCCTGCCGCCTATGTCTTCAAAGAATTTCCCCACGCGCGTCACGTACTCCGGGTGAGAGACGCTGGAAAGACGCAGCGCCGCGTCTTCGCCAAACGGCGTAGCCAGTTTCGCCAGCGTATGCGCGCTGTTACGCACGCCCATGCGCCAGCGCATATCAAGCTGCTTCTCCAGCGGGGGGCAAAGGGCTCCGACAGGGATATAAACCGGCTGATGGCCATCAAGCTTCGCCTGTGCCTGGCCGGCATGCCGTGTGGGTTCGATACCCAGCATGCCGAAAATCGTTTCGGTCAGCACGCGGGTTGGATCTTCGCTTACGCCATGCACCACCACCGGAAAGCCCAGCTTGTGCAATAAAATAGCGAGCAGCGGCGTCAGGTTGGCCTGCTTGCGTGCCCCGTTATAGCTCGGGATCACAATCGGCATCGGTTTTGCCACTGGCGCGTTTAAGCGCAGGGTCTGCGCCTGCATTGCTTCGTAGAAGCCGCGCATTTCCGCTTCGCCTTCTCCTTTGATACGCAGCGCTATCAGGATACCGCCCATTTCAAGGTCGGGTACGTCACCGTTGAGCATATGCGTATAGAGCGCACGAGCGGTTTCATGGTCCAGATCGCGGGCATGATTTTTCCCTCGTCCTACCTCTTTGATAATTTTGCGATAATCCACGACATCTCTCCTGACAGCTTCATCTTGTTAACAATATAGCCCTGAAGAACGTCTGGCCGTTAGTGTTTTTGAACCGGATCATCCTTCTGTTTTTATGATGAAAAAAGAAATTCAAGCACTATTTCAATTATTTGTGATTGCCGTTGAAGATTCTTACCCCACCCGTTTCTGATTAAATAACCAACGGAAAATCATTTAAGGTCAACGGTGAAAACGTCCAGGCAACGTTCTCACCAGAAACATACCAGGATTTGTTATGAACAAGGTTGCTATAGGTTTATTTATCGCCGCGACGGCAGGATGTTCTGCATCCGCATTTGCGGCAACAAACGGTGAAGGTCAGATTAACTTCACCGGTGAAATTATTGATTCTGCTTGTCAGGTAGTGAACGGGTTAAGTAATCCATTAAATGTTCAGTTAGGTAAAGTATCTAAAACGGTATTTACCGGGGCTGGATCTACCAGCACATTAACGAAGTTTGATATTCAATTAAAGAATTGCCCGGAGACCGTGACTTCCGCCGCCATTAACTTCGGTGGCACGCCGGATCCGGATAACAACACTACGCTGGCATTAACGCCGGATGTTGATGCTGCAACAGGTGTCGCTATTCAGCTGGTGGACGCGTCTGAGCAACCGGTGAGTCTGTATACGCCCTCTCAGCAATATCCGTTAGCCTCCGGTACGGCGGTCAATAACCTGGAGTTTGGAGCCCGTTATATTCAGACCCAGGCCGCAATCACCGCAGGCCTGGCAAACGCCGTGTCGACCTTCACCGTTATTTATAACTGATATTATCCATCCTGAGATATTAGCTCTGTTCTGGGAGTTAATATCTCTTCTTTTATTGAGATACCTTTATGCGCCACGGTTATTTACTGAGTGCTCTTTTACTGGTAGCCGCCACTTCCCATGCCGGTGTCGTTATTAATGGCACACGCCTGGTCTATCAGGGCGACAAAAAGGAGTCGTCTCTGGGTCTTTCAAACCCAGATGCCACGGATTATCTGGTACAGTCCTGGGTTGATTCTGGCGGTAAAAACCCGGCTAAAGCCCCCTTCCTGATCACCCCACCGCTGTTTCGTCTCGATGCAAAAGAGGATAACGTCCTGCGTGTCGTGCGCACCGGCGGAAATTTGCCCGAGGATCGTGAATCTCTTTACTGGCTTAATATCAAAGCTATTCCCTCGTCAAAGCACGTCGAAGGGGTAAATACCCTGCAGATTGCCATTAATACACGCATTAAATTGTTGTATCGCCCGTCAGCAATAACAGGCAAACCCGAGGCTGTGGCGGACAAGCTTCAGTGGCATCGTGAAGGTCACGACCTGGTTGTGAATAACCCGACGCCTTTCTATATGAATTTCCAGACGGTGATGCTTAACGGCCATAAAGTGGATAAAGCCACCTGGGCAGTCCCCAAAACGGAAACGCACTTTGCCTTACCCGATAATGCCAGCGGGTCGACCGTCACCTACTCCATTATTACTGATTACGGCAGCATCAGTCAGACCTGGTCGGCATCCGTTCATTAACACCCACTCAGGCTATTAATATCATCATGTACAGCCATAAAAAGCCGTTCATCCATCGCCTTTCTTCAATGCTGGTCATTTTATGTGGCCTGGCACTGGCGATCTTTGCGCAGCAGGTTATGGCTGATGATTATTTCAACCCGGCATTACTGGATATTGATAATCCTCAACAGGGGAAAACCGACCTGTCTGTTTATGAAAAAGGACCGGGACAAGCCCCCGGGAAATATCAGGTCAATATTTTCATCAACAATAATAAAATTGATACCCGTGATGTCACGTTCAAATTAATAAAAGACGCTCAGGGCAATCATTCTCTTCAACCCTGCTTTAGCCTGGATGAGCTAAAAAATCTTGGGATCAAAACCCGGCAGTATCCCGCGCTGATGGCGAAAGGCCAGTGCGCAGATATAAGCGCCATTCCCGCGGCATCCGCAACGTTTCAGGTTCGACATCAGCAACTGTTGCTCAGTATTCCACAAACGGCGCTGGGCCAGGTCCCGCGCGGGTATATCGACCCGAAAACGTTCGACGAAGGGATCACCGCAGGTCTGCTGAACTACAGCGCCACCGCCAGCCAGAGCCATGCCCGTGTGCAGGGAGAGCAGGATAACAGCAGCCAGTACGTTAACCTGCGCCCGGGCCTCAATGTGGGGGCCTGGCGCATACGCAATTATTCCACGTGGAATCGCAGCACAACGGGCAACGAGGAAGAGCACAGGTTCTGCTCCGTCTACACCTATGCTCAACGCGATATCGTGGCGATGAAAAGCGATATGACCGTCGGGCAAAGCACCTCCCCGTCGGACGTTTTCGACAGCGTGCCCTATACCGGGGTTGAGCTGAAATCCGATACCGACATGCTCCCGGACAGTGAAAAAGGCTATGCGCCGATTATTCGCGGCACTGCCCACAGCAATGCGCTGGTGATGGTTCGTCAGAACGGTTACGTCATTTATCAGAACACGGTTGCACCCGGTGCGTTTGAAATTAACGATCTCTACCCCACCGGCAGCAGCGGCGATCTGCAGGTCACCGTGAAAGAGACCGACGGCAGCGAAAGTCACTTTGTCGTGCCCTACGCCTCGGTCCCGGTACTGCAGCGTGAAAAGAATCTCCGCTACAGCGTGACCGCCGGGCGTTACCGGTCTTACGACAAGGACGTCGAACAAACTCCGTTTGCCGAGGGCAGCGCCATCTACGGCATGCCATTGGGTTTCACCGCCTACGGTGGTGCGCAGCAGAGTCGCCATTATCAGTCCCGGGCGTTGGGCGTCGGGAAAAACCTGGGCGATTTGGGTGCTTTCTCCCTTGATGTCACCCGCGCCAAAGCGCTGCTGAAAAAGCAGCAGGCCAGCAAAGGCCGCTCCTGGCGCGTTCGCTACAGCAAAGATTTTGTCGCCTCGGGCACTCACTTCTCCCTGGCGGGCTATCGCTACAACAGCAAAGGGTTTTACACCCTGGAAGACACGATGGAGTCTTACACCCGTTCAGACAACGGGTCTGCGCCGCAGCAGCGACGTGCCCGAACGGAAGCCACCGTCGACCAGACGCTGCCCGCGGGCTGGGGCTCTGTCACCCTGAGCCTGGTCAAAGAGACCTACTGGAGCCAGAGCCAGGATATGACCTCCATGAGCGTCAGCTACAACAATAGCTGGCACGGCGTCAGTTACAGCCTGAGCTACAGCATGAACAAAAACACCCAGGACAGCGATGCGAACGGTGACGATGTGATGAACGACAACCAGTTCTCATTAAACGTCTCCGTTCCACTGGATCGCTGGATGCATAACACCTGGGCCACCTACAACCTCAACAACACCAAAGACGGTACGACGCAGAACATCGGCCTTAACGGTACCGCGCTGAAGGGAGACAACCTCAACTGGAATATTCAGGAGGGGCTGAGCAGCACCGGTAGCGGAAACTCCACCAGCATGAACGCCGATTATAAAGCGACCTATGGCGAAGTGAGCGGCGGGGTAAGCCAGGATAAATACCAGCAAACCGTAAACGTCGGGCTGCAGGGTGGCGCGATCGTGCACGCCAACGGGATAACCCTGAGCCAGCCGCTCGGAGAGACCATTGCGCTGGTGAAAGCACCGGGAACACACGGTACGCATATCGCCAATCAGACGGGCGTTGAGACCGACTTCCGCGGCTATACCGTCGTGCCGTTTGTTACCCCTTATCGCCACAATACCATTGCGCTGGATACCGAAACCCTGCCCGACGAGGCCGACGTGACGCACGCAGCGTACGTTGTGACCCCGACACGCGGGGCCGTGGTGCGCGCCAGCTTTAATACCCGCGTGGGCAGCCGCGTGCTGATGACGCTGACGCACAACGGTAAACCGCTGCCCTTCGGTGCGACGGTAACAACGGAGGATAAGGACAGCGAATTTATTGTCGGCAATGACGGCCAGACCTATCTCTCCGGCCTGCCAAAGCGAGGGCATCTCGCCGTCACCTGGGGACAGGATGCAAGCGAGCACTGCGAGGCCGACTACGTCCTTACGGATGAGACAGAGAAAACCAACATCCTTAACGCTGCTGCGCAGTGCCACTGATTCACCGTTCAGGCAAACCATTATGCAAATGATTAAACAGTGCTTTTTCTTCCTGGTCCTGGGAACCGCCGCGTTATTTATGCCACATGCTAACGCGCTCTGTACCTCATCCGATCTGCCAAAACAGATTAATGTGGCCTCCGTATCCGTCTCAAGCACGTTGCCGGTAGGTGCCACCATTCCGGGCACCGAGCAGACCGTTCACGTGGCGGGCAACTGCTATAACCCTTCTGACTTCGGGCTTCCGATTGTTGCGTGCTATTACGGCGCAGGTCTGGAGATCCCCGGTCTTTCTGGGGTGTATGAATCAGGGTTGGAAGGAATTGGCGTAGCGCTGATGAATGACAAAGGCCAGCGAATTACCGGTGCCGGGGGAATTTACTGTAACTCAAGCGGCACGCCGCTGGGCTATGTCTCCAACGACATTTCTGAGTCCTTTTACTTTAATGTCACGCTGGAACTGGTGAAAACGAGCAATACGGTCAAATCAGGTTCGCTTTCTCAGGCGGAGTCTAAATTTGGCGTCGGGGTTTATCAGCATGAAGGCATCAGCGATCCCAATACGATTTCCTATGCGGGCAATGTGAATCTCGAAACGGTTACCTGCTCTGTCCTGCCTAAAAATCTCACCGTGAATCTGGGCGATTTTCCCGTCAGTGATTTTATCAGTATCGGGTTGCTATCCAGCCCTGCACAAAACTTTGACGTCACGATTAATTGCGACAGCACCGTCCAGCCTGAGCTAAAGGTGACCAGCGCAAACGGCTACGAAACGGCATTCGAAGGGGTGATCAAATTGACTCAGCAGAACGGCATGGCAACCGGCGTGGGCGTGAGAATGCTCTTTGATGACCATCTCGCCACCTTTGACACCTATGTCAGCACCCGAAGCCAGGCCATCGCCAACGAAACCCTGCGAATACCGTTCGAGGTTCGTTACGAACAGGTCAGCAACGTGGTGACACCGGGGCCGGCCAATACCGTGGCGACTATCACTCTGGCTTATAAGTGACCAACATGAAAAAGACACTTGCGATCCTGATTCTCGGCTTGATTGCCCGGGCACAGGCGGACGATATTCAGATCCAGATGACAGGCAATATTTACGCCAACACCTGCATTATTGACAGCGCCAGCCGCAACCTGACGGTGGATTTAGGCCAGGCGGTATCAGGGGATTTTAAAAATGTGGGCGATACCGGCGCGTGGAAAGACTTTACGCTCTCGGTCTCACATTGCCCTCCCACACTTGCGCTGGCGACCGCCTTTTTCTATGGTCAGGCCGACAGTACGCACCCGACAAAATTCGCCAATATCGGCAGTGCGAAAGGGTTGGCTCTGGAACTGGCAGACCGCCAAGACAATATACTCATTGCCCCGCAGGCAGCCTTTAACGTTCCGGTTAACTCAGCGGACCACACGGCAACGTTTCCTCTGGCTGCCCGCTATTATGCCAGCGCATTGCCCGTCACCGCCGGAACGTTTAACAGTGTGGTCCAGGTGACCTTTACTTACCAGTAGGACCGCGCCCCTTCGTACGGACGCTTTTACGCCGCCCGGCGGCAGGTTTTGCCGGACGTTTTTTAACGTCGGGCACGTCCGGCTGTTCAATCGGAAAAACCGGCAGAGCGTTGAGTAACCGCTGGCCGTAATTTTTGGTGAGCAGACGTTTGTCATAAATCACCACCTCTCCCCAGCAGCTGTGGCTACGGATCAGACGTCCCACCTGCTGAATCAGATTAAACGACGCCGCGGGTAAGCTTTGGACCTCGAACGGATAGCGATTGAGGCTTTTGAGCCATTCACCTTCGGTGATGACGACCGGGCTGTCGATGGGCGGGAAGGCGATTTTATGGATATGCACCTGCGTCAGGTAATCCCCCTTCAGATCCAGCCCCTCCGCGAATGACTGCAGCCCGATCAGCACGCTACGTTCCCCGTTATCAATGCGTTTGCGGTGCAGCTCTACCAGCCGGTAGCGGGGCTGATCGCCCTGCACCAGCAACAGTAATCGCAGGTCGGTAACGTGCTCCAGAAAACGCTGCATCGCCCTTCCACTGGCAAACAGGACCAGCATGCCGGGATATTTTTCACTCTCCAGCTGCTCGCGGAAATACGCTGCCATTTCGGCAATGTGCTGTTCTTCGTTGTCGATAAGCGGCTCATACTTCATGCGCGGAATGACCAGCTTGCCCTGTTCACAGTGGTTAAACGGCGAATCCAGCGCCACAAAACGATCGCCAGCTTTCTCTTTCAGCCCGCTCATCTCCTGTAAACGGGAGAAACTGTTCAGGGAACGCAACGTCGCGGAAGTCACTACCACGTGCGGCACGCTGCGCCAGATAAGCTTTTCCAGCTGATCGGCAACACGAATCCCCACGCAGTGGAAAAACAGGTGCGCCTGTCCGTCTTTCACGTCACGGGTTGCCCATTTGGTGACCGGCGCACCGGACGCCTGCGCCATCGAGGCCAGACGCCAGAGCTTGCTCTGGGCTTCGAACATGCCCAACGCACGGTTCATCTGCAGCAGAATGCGGTGCAAACGTACCACGTCGTGGCTACCGGTTTTCTCACTGAGATCGTTTAAGAACATCTCCGCCAGCCCGCGCAGCTTTTCAAGGTGCTTCGCCAGCTGCTGGCAGATCTCCATCACCTCGTCGGGCAGCTCTCCCATCGCAAAGCGGTGCTCTGCTTCCTGGGTCGCCGGGAGATAAAGATTGAGAATGTTATTCAGGGAAGCAATAAGGCTGTAGACCGCTTCGCAATGTTCGCTCAGCCGCTCGGGCACCGCCAGCGGCGGCGTGGTTTTCGGGCGGAACTGCTCCATACAGGTCGCCACCAGCTTGCAGAACAGATCCAGCTGCAGGCGGAACCACGGCGCAGTGATTTCGGCGCTCATCTCCAGCGCATCCCGCGCCACATCGGGCAAATGGTGGCCTTCATCGAGCACCAGCAGCAGGTTTTTGGGCTCCGGCAGGACGGCCTCACTCTCCAGCGCGGCCATGACCAGCGCGTGGTTAGCGACAACCACCTCCGCTTCCTGTATCTCCCGCCGTGCGACAAAGAACGGGCACTCGCGATAGTAGTGGCAGTTGCGGTTAAGGCAACTGGCTTTATCGGTGCTGAGCCTGCGCCATAAATCATCGCTGATGGCATGGCGGGTGTGATCGCGAAGGCCGTCCCACTTGTAGCTGTCGAGCTCGGTTTTTAGCTTCGCGCACTGCTCCTGTTCCGCTTTGTTGTTCGGCGTCAGTTCATCATCCAGGAAGGCCAGCAGATCCTGCTGAGAGGGCTCACTGCTGGCGAGAGCCGCGAGATTGCGCGGACACACATAACGCCCGCGGCCAAAGGCAGCTGTAAATCGCAGTTCAGGGATGATTTTGCGCAGCAGCGGCAGGTCTTTGCTGAAGATTTGATCCTGCAGGGCCACGTTAGCGGTGCTGACCACCAGCGTTTTTTGCTCTTCCCGCGCGATGGCAATGCCCGGGATTAAATACGAAAGGGTTTTCCCGACACCCGTCGGGGCTTCAATCGCCAGATGTCGTCCGTCGTCCCCGGAGAGCGTTTTTGCCACATCAGCAATCATCTGCCGCTGAGGCGCTCGGGGGATAAAATCGGGGATCTGCTGTTGTAGCGCCTTATACCAGGCGCCAATTTGCGCTTTGAGCGCCGCGGTTAAAGCCATCGGAGGACCTGAAATACTGTATAAACAGCCACTATTGTGGCACTTTCTTTCCGCTGCCGCAAAAGAAAAGCCCGGCTTTACGACCGGGCTTCCAGATTACTGCGGGTTAGCAGGTTTACGCGGGCGGCGTCGGCGCTGCCCTTCCCCTGCCGGTTTCCCCTCGCCGCTACGCCATGGGCTTTCACCGCCTGGCTTAGCCTCTGTATTACGACGCGGAGGTTTGCCCGCGGCTTTCGGTGCACCGCCTTCAGAACGACGCGGCTGCTGACTGCGCCCCCCGCCACCCTGACCACGACCACCGCCGCCGCCCTGACGGCCATTCTGAATAGGCTCCGCCTTGATGGACGGGTCCACGTCATAGCCCGGGGTTTCGATACGCGGGATCTCTTTTCTCAGAAGACGTTCGATATCACGCAGCAGTTTGTGTTCATCCACACACACCAGCGAGAGCGCTTCACCGGTTGCCGCCGCACGACCGGTACGACCGATACGGTGAACATAGTCTTCCGGTACGTTTGGCAGCTCGTAGTTTACGACGTGCGGCAGCTCTTCAATATCCAGACCACGGGCAGCAATGTCGGTGGCAACCAGGACGCGAATGTCACCGGATTTAAATTCAGCCAGCGCGCGGGTACGTGCCCCCTGGCTTTTGTTGCCGTGGATCGCCGCGCTGCGGATACCGTCTTTATTCAGCTGTTCCGCCAGATGGTTAGCGCCGTGCTTGGTACGGGTAAAGACCAGCACCTGCTGCCAGTTGCCCTGACCAATCATATGGGAGAGCAGTTCCCGCTTACGCTTTTTATCAACGAAGTGTACGTGCTGGGTAATTTGCTCAGAGGCGGTGTTGCGGCGCGCCACTTCCACTTCCAGCGGGTTATGCAGCAGTTTTTCCGCCAGCGCCTTGATCTCATCAGAGAAGGTGGCAGAGAACAGCAGGTTCTGACGACGCGGTGGCAGCTTAGCCAGCACGCGACGAATGTCGTGGATAAAGCCCATATCCAGCATGCGGTCAGCTTCGTCCAGCACCAGGATTTCGATGCTATCAAGCTTCAGGGCATTCTGGTGCTCAAGATCCAACAGACGACCCGGCGTTGCCACCAGCACGTCCACGCCACCGCGCAGCTTCATCATCTGCGGGTTAATGCTTACTCCACCGAAAACCACCAGCGAGCGAATGTTGAGATAGCGGCTGTACTCACGCACGTTCTCACCAATCTGGGCCGCCAGCTCACGCGTTGGGGTGAGGATCAGAGCACGCACCGGACGACGTCCTTTGGCGTGCGGCTGATTTTTTACCAGCAGCTCTAACAGCGGCAGGGTAAAACCCGCGGTCTTACCGGTACCGGTCTGGGCGCTGGCCATCAGGTCGCGGCCCTGCAGAACGGCTGGAATAGCCTGCTGCTGGATTGGGGTTGGCTCGACGTAGCCCTGCTCTGCGATAGCGCGCAAAATTTCAGGGTTCAGGCCAAGGGAATCAAAAGACATAAAAACTCCGAACCGCCCCGACCATCACAGGTGTAGTTTTCAGGGAGATATAACGAATAGGGAAGGACAAAAACCACAATGTCGTGAAGCAGCGGAGTGTAGCAGGTTTTGTGACGTGGCGCATAAAATATCCCTCGGCGCTGCGTTGACGACAGATTTCCCGCCGTGTGGTCACTGGACAAAAAGGGCAACCGGGCATAATGTTAATCAATCGATTGATTAATTTTTAAAACCGCCATGAATACGACCCCTACGACATCGAAAGGTGAACAGGCCAAAAACCAGCTTATTGCCGCCGCGCTGGCGCAGTTTGGCGAATATGGTCTGCATGCCACCACGCGGGACATCGCGGCGCAGGCCGGGCAAAACATTGCGGCCATTACCTACTATTTTGGCTCAAAAGAGGATTTGTACCTCGCCTGTGCCCAGTGGATCGCCGACTTTATCGGTAACCATTTTCGGCCACACGTTGAAGAGGCCAGCGGGCTATTGAGCCAGCCGTCGCCGGATCGCGCCGCCATCAGGCAGCTGATTATCAGCGCCTGCGACAATATGATTCGCCTGCTGACCCACGACGAGACGCTGAGCCTGAGTAAGTTCATCTCCCGTGAGCAGCTCTCCCCTACGGCGGCTTACCAGCGAGTGCACGATCAGGTGATTGCCCCTATGCATACGCACCTGACCCGGCTGATCGCGGCCTATACCGGACGAGACGCCGACGATACCGAGACTATTTTGCATACCCACGCCCTGCTGGGTGAAATTCTCGCCTTCCGTCTTGGGCGCGAAACGATCCTGTTACGCACCGGCTGGACACAATTTGATGAGGATAAAGCCGCGCAGATTAGCCAGGTCATCACCTGTCATCTCGATCTGATCCTGCAAGGCTTAACGCAAAGGAGCCTGAAGTCATGAAAAAACCTGTCGCCATCATTCTGGTGGTCGTTGTTCTGCTTGCCGCAGGTATCGGCGGCTGGCTGTGGTATCAAAGTCACCAGGACAGAGGCCTGACGCTGTACGGTAACGTCGATATTCGCACCGTGAATATGAGTTTCCGCGTCGGGGGGCGCCTGGCCTCCCTCACCGTTGATGAAGGCGATACCATCAAAACCGGTCAGATGCTGGGGATGCTCGACAAGGCCCCGTACGAGAACGCGCTGATGCAGGCGAAAGCAGGCGTTTCCGTGGCGCAGGCGCAATATGACCTGATGCTGGCCGGCTACCGTGACGAAGAGATTGCTCAGGCCGCCGCCGCGGTCAAACAGGCGCAGGCCGCCTATGACTACGCACAAAACTTCTTTGCCCGTCAGCAGGGGCTGTGGAAAAGCCGCACCATTTCTGCCAACGACCTGGAAAACGCCCGCTCCTCCCGCGACCAGGCCCAGGCGACGCTGAAATCCGCCCAGGATAAATTAAGCCAGTACCACACCGGTAACCGCCCGCAGGACATCGCGCAGGCAAAAGCCAGCCTGGAACAGGCGCAGGCGCAGCTGGCGCAGGCGGAACTGGATCTGCACGACACCACGCTCATTGCCCCGTCTGACGGCACGCTGATGACCCGCGCCGTGGAGCCGGGCAGCATGTTAAGCGCGGGAAGCACCGTCCTGACGCTTTCTCTGACGCGTCCAGTATGGGTGCGCGCCTACATTGATGAGCCTAATCTCGGCCAGATGCAGCCGGGCCGCGAGCTGCTGCTCTACACCGACGGTCGGCCGGATAAACCGTATCATGGCAAAGTTGGCTTTGTGTCACCGACGGCTGAATTCACACCCAAAACGGTTGAAACGCCGAATCTGCGTACCGACCTGGTTTATCGCCTGCGCATCATCGTGACCGATGCCGACGACGCGCTGCGTCAGGGCATGCCTGTCACCGTAAAAGTCAGCGACGGGGAACGACATGAATGACGCGGTTATTCAGCTCAACAATCTGGTCAAACGCTTCGCGGGGATGGAAAAACCTGCCGTCGCCCCGCTGAACTGTACCGTTCAGAAAGGCTATGTGACCGGGCTGGTTGGCCCGGACGGCGCAGGCAAAACGACGCTGATGCGGATGCTGGCGGGTTTGTTAAAGCCCGATGAAGGAACCGCCAGCGTGCTCGGACTCGACCCGATTAAAGACGATGGCGCGCTCCATGCCATGCTGGGCTATATGCCGCAGAAGTTTGGTCTGTATGAAGACCTGACGGTGATGGAAAACCTTAATCTGTATGCTGACCTACGCAGCGTCACTGGCGAAACCCGTCAGAAGACCTTTGCCCGTTTGCTGGAATTTACCTCGCTTGGCCCCTTCACCGACCGGCTGGCGGGCAAGCTCTCCGGCGGGATGAAACAAAAGCTGGGGCTGGCCTGTACGCTGGTGGGCGAGCCGAAGGTTCTCTTGCTCGATGAACCCGGCGTGGGCGTCGACCCGATTTCGCGCCGCGAGCTGTGGCAGATGGTGCATGAGTTAGCCGGCGATGGGATGCTGATCCTCTGGAGCACCTCGTACCTTGATGAAGCGGAACAGTGCCGTGACGTTCTGCTGATGAACGAAGGTGAGCTGCTTTATCAGGGAGAGCCGACCACGCTGACGCAGAGCATGGCTGGACGCAGCTTCCTGCTGCACAGCGCCCAGGCCTCCAACCGTCAGCTGCTGCAGCGGGTGCTGAAGCTACCTCAGGTCAGCGACGGAATGATTCAGGGCCGTTCGGTGCGCGTGATCCTCACGAAAGAGGCGACCGCGGACGATATACGCCGTGCACCGGGAATGCCTGAAATTGAGATGGAGGAGACCGCGCCACGCTTTGAAGATGCGTTTATCGATCTGCTCGGCGGCGCAGGGACATCAGAATCCCCCCTCGCCGCGATCCTGCATACGGTTGAAGGTACGCCGGGTGAAACGGTGATTGAAGCCAAATCCCTCACCAAAAAGTTTGGGGATTTCGCCGCCACCGATAACGTCAATTTCGCGGTGAAACGCGGTGAGATTTTTGGCCTGCTCGGGCCAAACGGCGCCGGGAAATCGACCACTTTTAAGATGATGTGCGGCCTGCTGGTACCGACCTCGGGGAAAGCGCTGGTGCTCGACATGGACCTGAAGGTCAGCTCCGGCAAGGCGCGTCAGCATCTGGGCTATATGGCGCAGAAATTCTCGCTGTATGGCAACCTGACGGTCGAGCAGAACCTGCGCTTTTTCTCCGGCGTGTACGGCCTGCGGGGCCGCGCGCAGAACGAGAAAATCCACCGCATGAGCGAGGCCTTTGGCCTGACGGGCATTGCTTCCCATGCCACCGACGAACTGCCGCTCGGCTTCAAGCAGCGGCTGGCGCTGGCCTGCTCATTAATGCATGAGCCCGATATCCTGTTTCTCGATGAGCCGACCTCCGGCGTTGACCCCCTCACCCGCCGCGAGTTCTGGCTGCATATTAACAGCATGGTGGAGAAAGGGGTCACGGTCATGGTAACCACCCACTTTATGGATGAGGCGGAATACTGCGACCGCATCGGGCTGGTGTATCGCGGCAAGCTGATTGCCCACGGTACGCCGGACGACCTGAAAGAACAGGCCGCCGATGACGAGGTGCCGGACCCGACCATGGAACAGGCGTTTATTACCCTCATCCACGACTGGGATAAGGAGAATGCCCATGCGCAATAACGCCATTTCGTGGCGCAGGGTGCGTGCGTTGTGTATCAAAGAGACGCGCCAGATCGTGCGTGACCCCAGCAGCTGGCTGATCGCTGTGGTGATCCCCCTGCTGCTGCTCTTTATCTTTGGCTACGGGATCAACCTTGACTCCAGCAAACTGCGGGTCGGGATTTTGCTGGAGCAACAGAGCGAAGAGGCGCTTGATTTCACCCACACCATGACCGGCTCCCCTTACATCGACGCCACCATCAGCGACAACCGGCAGGCGCTAATCCAGATGATGCAGGCCGGGAAGATACGCGGGCTGGTGGTGATCCCGGTGGATTTTGCCGCCAACATGGCGCGCACCGAGGCCAGTGCGCCGGTGCAGGTGATCACTGATGGCAGCGAGCCAAACACCGCGAACTTTGTACAAGGCTATGTGGAGGGCATCTGGCAGCTGTGGCAAATGCAGCGTGCCGAAGATCGCGGGGAAACCTTCGAACCGCTGATCGACGTGCAGACGCGCTACTGGTTTAACCCTGCAGCCATTAGCCAGCATTTTATTATCCCGGGTGCAGTGACCATCATCATGACGGTTATTGGCGCCATTTTGACCTCGCTGGTGATTGCCCGCGAGTGGGAACGCGGCACCATGGAAGCGCTGCTGTCTACCGAGGTCACACGGGTTGAACTGCTGCTCTGTAAGCTTATCCCCTACTACTTCCTCGGCATGCTGGCGATGCTGCTCTGCATGCTGGTCTCGGTGTTTATCCTCGGCGTGCCGTACCGCGGATCGCTGGTAGTGCTGTTCTTTATCACCAGTCTGTTTTTACTGAGCACCCTCGGGATGGGGCTGCTTATCTCCACCATCACCCGTAACCAGTTCAACGCCGCGCAGGTGGCCCTGAACGCCGCCTTTTTACCGTCGATTATGCTGTCCGGGTTTATTTTCCAGATAGACAGCATGCCCGCCGTGATCCGTGCCGTGACCTACATTATTCCGGCGCGCTACTTCGTGAGTACGCTGCAAAGCCTGTTCCTGGCGGGGAATATTCCGGTGGTGTTGATCATCAACACGCTGTTTTTGCTGGCATCGGCGACGATGTTTATTGGGCTGACGTGGATAAAGACCAAACGGCGTCTGGATTAAGGAGCGAACATGTTTCACCGTTTATGGACATTGATACGCAAAGAGCTGCAGTCGCTGCTGCGCGAGCCGCAGACGCGCGCCATTCTGGTATTACCGGTGTTGCTTCAGGTGTTGCTCTTCCCGTTTGCCGCCACGCTGGAGGTGACTAACGCCACCATTGCTATCTACAACGAAGATAACGGCAAACATTCTGTCGAATTGACGCAGCGTTTCGCCCGGGCGAAGGCTTTTACCCACATCCTGCTGCTGAAAAGCCCGCAGGAGATCCAGCCCACCATCGATACGCAAAAAGCGTTATTGCTGGTGCGTTTTCCGGCCGATTTTTCCCGCAACCTGGATACCTTCCAGACGGCACCAATGCAATTAATCCTCGACGGGCGCAACTCCAACAGCGCCCAGATTGCAGCCAACTATCTTCAGCAGGTGGTGAAAGATTACCAACAGGAGTTGATGGACGGGAAACCGAAACCCAACAACAGCGAGCTGGTGGTGCGCAACTGGTATAACCCGAATCTGGATTACAAATGGTTCGTGGTGCCATCGCTGATCGCCATGATCACCACCATCGGAGTGATGATCGTAACGTCGCTCTCCGTCGCCCGTGAGCGCGAACAGGGGACGCTCGATCAGCTGCTGGTTTCCCCGCTCGCAACATGGCAAATTTTCGTCGGCAAAGCGGTTCCGGCGCTGATTGTCGCGACCTTCCAGGCCACCATCGTGCTGGGCGTGGGAATATGGGCCTACCAGATCCCGTTCGCCGGTTCGCTGGCGCTGTTCTACTTCACCATGGTGATTTACGGGCTGTCGCTGGTCGGGTTTGGACTGCTGATTTCCGCGCTCTGCTCTACCCAGCAGCAGGCATTTATTGGCGTGTTCGTCTTTATGATGCCGGCGATTTTGCTTTCGGGCTACGTATCGCCCGTCGAGAACATGCCGGTATGGTTACAGGATTTGACGTGGATAAACCCGATTCGGCACTTCACGGATATCACCAAGCAAATCTATCTGAAGGATGCGAGTCTGGACATTGTCTGGGGAAGTTTGTGGCCGCTACTGATCATAGCGGCCACGACGGGCTCAGTGGCGTACGTGATGTTTAGACGAAACATCGCGTAGCTTTTTCTCTTTGGTCAGTAACGAGACCACGGCAGGCCCTGCGAGGATTGCCAGACCGGCCAGGGCCAGCAGCAGGTTGTTTTGCAGCACACGCGACAGCAACCAAAGCACAATCATCGCCGCACCAAAGTACCAGGTGGTGGTGAGCTCTTCGAGCACATCACCCACCTCACGCCAGCGTGCTTCGTGGTGGCGCTGTAAAAACAGCATCGACAGTACGGTGACGCCATAGAGGACGCATAGCCCTAAGCCGACCCGCACCAGCGTGCCGCTCATCCAGCCCATCACCAGTACGGCCACGACCAGTAAATGCAACATTATCTGCCAGCAACTCAGGCCAGTTGCGACACGAACGCGTTGTTGCCACTTCATGGCTTCTCTCCTGAAGGATTTTTCTCTGCTTAATCAGACTACCGCACTTTACGGAAAATTCCGTAACACCGCATCTTTTTGTGACGCCTACTACACTTTATTTTCATCGGGATAGTCACCCTAGAAGGAACGTATGACCAAAAAAATGCAGCATTTCTCGCTTAAAGTGCTGACGATAAACATTCATAAAGGCTTCACAGCATTTAACCGCCGCTTCATTTTACCGGAGCTGCGCGACGCGGTACGCACCGTCAGCGCGGACATTGTCTGTCTTCAGGAAGTCATGGGCGCCCACGAAGTGCATCCGCTTCACTTTGAAAACTGGCCGGACACCCCGCACTACGAATTCCTGGCCGACACCATGTGGAGTGATTACGCCTACGGGCGCAACGCGGTGTACCCGGAAGGGCATCACGGTAATGCGGTGCTGTCACGTTTTCCCATTGAACATTACGAGAACCGCGACGTCTCTGTGGGTGAAAGTGAAAAACGCGGGCTACTTTACTGCCGTATCGCCCCACCGGACCTGGCGTTCCCGGTGCACGTGGGCTGTGTTCATCTGGGCCTGCGCGAAGCCCATCGCCAGGCACAGCTAAAAATGCTGGCCGAATGGACCAATGCCCTGCCCGAAGGTGAACCCGTGGTCGTGGCCGGTGATTTCAACGACTGGCGGCAGCGTGCTAACCATCCGTTGAAGGTTGATGCGGGACTTGAGGAGATTTTCACCCGTGCAAACGGCAGGCCTGCACGCACCTTTCCGGTACGGTTCCCGTTTTTGCGACTCGACAGAATCTACGTGAAAAACGCCCATGCCAGCAGCCCGACGGCACTGGCGTTACTTAACTGGCGACATCTTTCCGACCATGCGCCGCTCAGCGCGGAGATCCACTTATGAAATGTTCATGGCAGGAAGGCAACCGGATCACGCTGCTGGTCAACGGAGATGAATATTACCCCGCGGTGTTTGACGCGATTGACCACGCAAAGCAGAAAGTGATCCTTGAGACATTTATCTGGTTCGAAGACGACGTCGGTAAGCAGTTGCACAGCGTGCTGCTGCGTGCTGCCCTGCGTGGCGTCAAAATCGAAGTGCTGCTGGATGGCTATGGCTCACCGGACCTCAGTGATGCGTTCGTCAATGAGCTCACCTCAGCAGGCGTCGTGTTCCGTTATTACGATCCTGGCCCTCGCCTTTTCGGCATGCGTACCAATCTTTTCCGCCGGATGCACCGCAAAATTGTGGTGGTGGATGAGACGGTAGCGTTTGTTGGCGGCATTAACTACTCCGCTGAACATATGTCCGATTACGGCCCGGAAGCCAAGCAGGATTACGCGATTCGCATTGAAGGACCGGTGGTGCAGGATATCCTGCTCTTTGAGCTGGAAAACCTGCCCGGTAAAGAGGCTGCCCGGCGCTGGTGGCAGCGCCGCCATCATCGTCCGGAAGAGAACCGTCACCCCGGTGAAGCGCAGGCGCTGTTTGTCTGGCGGGATAACGGTGAGCACCGGGACGACATTGAGCGGCATTACCTGAAGATGCTGGCGAATGCGAAGCGCGAAGTGATTATCGCCAACGCCTACTTTTTCCCGGGCTATCGCCTGCTGCATGCCATGCGCAATGCGGCCCGACGCGGCGTGCGCGTGAAGCTCATTGTTCAGGGCGAGCCGGACATGCAGATTGTCAAAATCGGTGCCCGGTTGCTGTACAACTATCTGGTGAAAGGTGGCGTACAAATTTACGAATATCGCCGCCGGCCGCTGCACGGCAAAGTAGCCCTGATGGACGATCACTGGGCCACCGTGGGCTCCAGCAATCTCGACCCGCTGAGTTTGTCACTCAATCTTGAAGCTAACCTGATCATCCACGATCGCCAGTTCAACCAGACTCTGAGGGATAACCTGCAGGCGTTGATCGTGAACGACTGCGTGCGCGTGGACGAATCCATGGTGCCCAAACGCACCTGGTGGAATCTGGGCATTAGCGTGGTGGTGTTCCACTTCCTGCGTCATTTCCCGGCGATGGTGGGCTGGCTGCCGGCGCACACGCCAAAACTTGCGCTGGTGGATCCGCCTGTCCAGCCCGAAATGGAAACCCAGGACCGCGTTGAAGCGGAAGATGGAGGGAAAACCTGATGTCGAAATCACATCCACGCTGGCGGCTGGCTAAAAAGATCCTCACCTGGCTGTTTTTCATCGCCGTCGCGGTTCTGCTGGTGGTTTACGCACAGAAAGTTGACTGGGAAGAGGTGTGGAAAGTTATCCGCAACTACAACCGGCTGGTGCTGCTGGGCGCGGTGGGGCTGGTGATTGTGAGCTACCTTATGTACGGCTGCTATGACCTGCTGGGCCGCGCCTACTGCGGCCATAAGCTCGCGAAGCGCCAGGTCATGCTGGTGTCGTTTATCTGCTACGCCTTTAACCTGACATTGAGTACCTGGGTGGGTGGGATCGGCATGCGCTATCGCCTTTACTCGCGCCTCGGCCTGCCGGGCGGGACCATTACGCGCATTTTTTCCCTCAGCATCACCACCAACTGGCTGGGTTACATTCTGCTCGGCGGGGTGATTTTCACCATCGGCGTGGTGCAATTGCCTGCGCACTGGTACATCGATGAAACCACGCTGCGGATTTTAGGCTTTGCATTACTGCTCATCATTGCGCTCTATCTTTGGGCCTGCGCCTTTGCCAAACGCCGACACATGACCATCAAGGGACAAAAACTGGTACTGCCTTCGTGGAAATTCGCGGTCCTGCAGATGGCCGTGTCCAGCGCCAACTGGATGGCGATGGGGGCGATTATCTGGATGCTCATTGGTGAAGATGTGAATTACTTCTTTGTGCTGGGTGTGCTGCTGGTCAGCAGCATTGCCGGTGTGATCGTGCATATTCCGGCGGGGATTGGGGTGCTGGAGGCGGTATTTATCGCCCTGCTCGCCGGAGAGCATGTTTCACAGGGTACGATTATTGCCGCCCTGCTGGCCTACCGTATGCTCTATTACTTCCTGCCGCTGGCGCTGGCAACGGTGTGTTATCTGGTGCTGGAGAGTCGGGCGAAGAAATTGCGGGCGAAGAATGAGAAAGCGTTAGCGAAGTGAGGTCTGGCGAGGGAACTTACCCGGCCTGCGCAACGCAGGTCGGGTAAGGGAAATACCCTTAACGACGGTTGCCTAAAATACGCAGCAACATCAGGAACAGGTTGATGAAGTCCAGATACAGCGTCAGGGCGCCCAGAATCGCGTATTTGCGCAGGTTTGAGCTGTCGCGTACGTCAATCTGTTCGCCAATATTTTTCAGCTTCTGAGTGTCGTAGGCCGTCAAACCGACGAAGATCACCACCCCGATATAGGTCACCGCCCACATCAGCGCTTCACTCTTCAGCCACAGGTTCACCAGCGACGCCAGCACAATCCCAATCAGCCCCATAAACAGCATGCTGCCGAAACCGCTCAGGTCACGCTTCGTGGTGTAGCCGTAGAGGCTCATCGCACCAAACATCCCGCCTGCGACCACAAACGTGCTGGCGATGGAGGAATAGGTATACACGATGAAGATGCTGGAGAGCGTTAGCCCCGTCAGTGCCGAATAGAGCATAAACAGCGTGGTCGCCATTCCGGCGCTCAGCTTCTGCACCAGGCCGGAGAGAACAAAGACCAGCGCCAGTTGCGCGATGATCAGCCCAAAGAAGGTGATTTTGCTTGAGAAGATAAACATCATCAGCTCAGGCGTGTTGGCTGCATACCATGCGATAAAGGCGGTCAGCAGTAAACCGACCGTCATCCAGCCATAAACCTGAGCCATATACGTCTGCAGCCCGGTACGGGTCTGCTGTACTATTGAATCGGAACGCGGAAATCGGTCCATGATTCACTCCTGATTAAGTAGACACACACGTTAAGACTAACACATCCACGCAAACCGACTACCAACGACTGGCGGCTTCTTTGTCGCTGTCACGCGACTCAACCCACCTGTCGCCTTCCGGCGTCGCTTCACGTTTCCAGAATGGCGCTTTGGTTTTGAGGTAATCCATAATGAACTCCCCAGCTGCAAACGCGCTACTACGGTGGGCACTGGTCACGCCGACAAAAACGATTTCCTCGCCAGGCCACATTTCACCAATACGGTGGATAACCGTCACTCGCCCGAGCGGCCAGCGGCCACGCGCCTGTTCAACGATCTCCGCGAGGGATTTCTCCGTCATGCCCGGGTAGTGTTCCAGCGTCAGCGCCTTTACGCTGTCGCCGAGATTATGGTTACGCACTTTACCGGTGAAGGTGACAACCGCACCGTCTTCGTCACGCTCTGCCAGCCAGTCATATTCTGTACCAACGCTGAAACGATCATGACCTACCAGAATTCGGGTTTCAGCCATCTTAGCCCCCTGTCACCGGCGGGAAGAAGGCCACTTCATCCCCGGCCGTCAGCGGATGGGTCAGCTCCACCAGCGTCTGGTTAACCGCGGCCAGCAGCTTGCCTTCATCCAGCGCCAGCGCCCAGCGGTCGCTTTGCGCGGCAAGATGCGCACGCAGGTCGGCAACGGTGTCAAACGGGGCATCAAGCGTCAGGCTGTCGGTGCCCACCAGCTCGCGGACCTGAGCAAAAAAGAGCACCTTAATCATGGTTGCACACCTTAAAATCACCGGATTTACCACCGCTTTTCGCCAGCAAACGAACCGGGCCAATCACCATATCTTTCTGCACCGCTTTGCACATGTCATAGATAGTCAACGCGGCGACAGAGGCCGCCGTCAGGGCTTCCATCTCAACCCCGGTTTTCCCGGTTAAGCGGCAGAGCGACTCGATGCGCACGCGGTTGTGCTCCGGCTGCGCCTGCAGGTTGACTTCCACCTTGCTCAACATCAGCGGGTGGCAGAGCGGAATTAAGTCCCAGGTGCGTTTCGCAGCCTGGATCCCGGCGATGCGGGCGGTGGCAAAGACGTCGCCTTTGTGATGGCTGCCGTCAATAATCATCGCCAGGGTCTCTGGCAACATGGTCACGAAGGCTTCAGCACGCGCCTCACGCACCGTTTCGGCTTTGGCAGAGACATCCACCATATGTGCTTCGCCAGCGGCGTTAATGTGGGTCAGTTGCGACATAACTTATTTCTTTAAATGGGGATGGAAATTACACGGACGGGTACGGGCATCCAGCTGCGGCGCAATGATATTTTCCCACGCGGTGCGACACGCTTTTGTCGAGCCGGGCATGGCAAAAATCAACGTGCCGTTCGCCACACCGGCCACCGCACGCGACTGCAGCGTGGAGGTGCCAATCTCTTCAAACGAGAGCATGCGGAACACTTCACCAAAGCCTTCCACTTCCCGGTCAAACAGCGGGACGAGCGCCTCGGGAGCCTGGTCGCCTGTGGTAAAACCGGTGCCACCGGTGATCAGCACCACCTGCACCTCATCGCTGGCAATCCACTGAGAGACCCGTGCACGAATGGCATAACGGTTCTCTTTCACGATCGCCTTATCAACAATACTGTGCCCGGCATCATGTGCCGCATCGCGCAGCCAGTGGCCGGAGGTGTCATCCTCTTCACCGCGGCGGTCGGAAACGGTAAGAATAGCAATGCGTGTCGGGATAAATTCCGCGCTAACCTGACTCATCTTCTGGTTCCTTCTTAAGCCTGATTACCCGCCAATGTAGGACAGGTTCTGAGTAATGCCGGTGTTGCCCTGATGCAGGAAGTGGGTCTGTTTTTTGTGCGTCAGAGCTTCAGAAATCCGCGCTTCAAGCGCGGCCTGTTGGGCGTCTTCCGCCAGCAGATCGCGAAGGTCGACACCGCCACCCCCGAACAGGCACAGATGCAGCTTACCAACGGAGGAGACGCGAAGACGGTTACAGCTGGCACAGAAGTCTTTCTCATACGGCATGATAAGCCCGATTTCCCCTTCGTAATCCGGGTGACAAAAGACCTGCGCCGGGCCGTCGCTGCGCTGACGGATCTGGTGGATCCAGCCGCGTTTCAGCAGCTCATCACGCAACACCATCCCGGAGATGTGATGCCGACGGAACAGCTCACTGCCCTCGCCGGTTTCCATCAGCTCGATAAAACGCAACTGGATGGGGCGGGATTTGATCCACGCCAGGAAGGTATCAAGCTGGTGATGGTTGACGTCACGCATCAGCACCGTATTGACTTTGACCTTCTGGAACCCGGCACTGAATGCCGCGTCAATTCCATCCATCACCTGGCGGAATTTATCCTGGCCGGTAATGGCATGAAACTGGCGGGCATCAAGGCTGTCCACGCTGACGTTGATGGCGGTTAAGCCCGCGTCGCGCCAGGCCGCAACGTCACGGGCCATGCGGTACCCGTTGGTGGTGACCGCAATCTGACGGATACGATCGTTCTCACGCACCGCAGCAATGATATCGGGGAAATCACGACGCAGAGAGGGTTCCCCTCCGGTCAGGCGGACCTTTTCCGTGCCGAGTTCAGAGAATGCGCGCGTGACGCGGCGCACTTCGTCCACGGAGAGAAAGCCGTTATTGGTGACGCTGCCCGGTTTGTAGCCATCGGGCAGACAGTAGGTGCAACGGAAGTTGCACACATCGGTAATCGACAGACGTAAGTAAAAAAACTTACGCGCGAATGCATCAGTAAGTTGTGAAGCCATGTACACCTTTCCAGAGACGGGAGGCACAGTCATTTCTTTCTGTACCCTGGTGGCATATTCGCCACGGCCAGGGCGCCATATCTTTCGACACAGGCGCCAGGGCTCGAGTGTATGTTTTCAAATTTGAAAACGTGGTTATGGCGATAGTAGCGCGGAAATCTTCCCTTCGCCATTATCACTTAACGCTATATAACAATATACATAACGACATAATCGTGTATTTTCGCTACAGAATACCGAAAAACAGCATATTCACATTGATATACGTCATTTTGCGCCGGGTGAGGCATCGTCTTTTAGGGGTAGTTAGGGTAGTGTTACGCAGATCGAACGTGATAAGGAATGTGTATGCGCAATCGCACTTTTGCGGATCTTGACCGTGTTGTCGCTCTTGGCGGAGGCCATGGTCTGGGGCGAGTGATGTCTTCTCTGTCCTCACTTGGCTCAAGGCTGACAGGGATAGTGACAACCACGGATAATGGCGGCTCCACCGGGCGTATTCGACGCGCGGAAGGGGGTATCGCCTGGGGCGATATGCGTAATTGTCTGAACCAGTTAATTACCGAGCCGAGCGTCGCTTCGGCGATGTTTGAGTACCGTTTTGGCGGTAACGGCGAACTTTCCGGGCATAACCTTGGAAATTTGATGCTTAAAGCGCTGGATCACCTGTCAGTGCGCCCGCTGGAAGCCATCAATTTGATCCGAAACCTGCTCAAGGTTGACGCGTTCCTGATCCCGATGTCCGAACAACCGGTCGATTTGATGGCAATCGATGCGGAAGGGCACGAGGTTTATGGCGAAGTGAACATCGACCAGCTTACCGTGCCGCCAAAAGAGCTGATGACCTACCCAAGCGTGCCCGCCACGCGTGAAGCCATTGAGGCCATCGGCGAAGCGGATTTGATTTTGATTGGGCCGGGCAGTTTTTACACCAGCCTGATGCCCATTTTACTGGTCAAAGAGCTGGCACAGGCTCTGCGCAGAACGCCCGCCCCCATGGTTTACATCGGCAATTTAGGCCGTGAGCTGAGCCCGGCGGCGGCGAGCCTGTCGCTGGCGGACAAACTGAATCTGATGGAGCAGTACGTCGGGAAGAAAATCATCGATGGCGTGGTGGTCGGCCCGAAAGTTGATGTATCAGGGATTGGCGATCGCGTGGTGGTTCAGGAGCTGCTGGAAGCGAGCGATATTAAATATCGCCACGACCGTCACCTGCTGCGTGAAGCGCTGGAGAAGGCGATTCAGGACCTGGGATAGAGATTATGCCTTCACCCAACTTCTCTCCCACGGGAGAGAGCAAACACTAAAAAAATGACAGCCTGTGGCTGTCATTTTGCTTTTACCTAGGAGGCGGCGATAAACAGATCGCGCAGCTGATGCAGCTGGTCGCGGATTTGCGCGGCCTCTTCGAATTCGAGGTTCTGCGCATGCTGCATCATCTGCCCTTCCAGTTCGTGGATTTTCTGCTGCAGCGCTTTTGGCGTCAGCTCGACGGTATCCGGCTCAACCACTGAACGCGCCTTCCCGCGCCCTTTCGCTTTGGTCTTCGCAATGTTCTGACCCAGCGCCAGAATATCCACCACTTTCTTGTTCAGGCCCTGCGGCGTAATACCGTGCTCTTCGTTGTAACGCTGCTGTTTCTCACGACGACGCTCCGTTTCGCCAATTGCTTTCGCCATTGACGGGGTAATTTTGTCACCGTAAAGGATCGCTTTACCGTTAACGTTACGCGCGGCACGGCCAATGGTCTGGATCAGGGAGCGTTCAGAACGCAGGAAGCCCTCTTTGTCGGCATCCAGAATCGCCACCAGCGAGACTTCTGGCATATCCAGGCCTTCTCGCAGCAGGTTGATACCCACCAGCACGTCAAACTCGCCCAGACGCAGGTCGCGGATGATCTCCATACGCTCGACGGTATCGATATCCGAGTGCAGGTAACGCACCCGCTCACCGTGCTCCTCAAGATACTCGGTGAGATCTTCCGCCATACGCTTGGTCAACGTCGTTACCAGCACACGCTCGTTGATGGCCGCGCGGATACGGATTTCTGACAGCAGATCGTCAACCTGAGTGGCGACCGGACGCACCTCGATAATCGGATCCAGCAGCCCGGTCGGACGCACGACCTGGTCAACCACCTCATCGCCCGATTTTTCAAGCTCGTAGTTGCCCGGCGTAGCCGAGACGTAGATGGTTTGCGGTGCCAGCGCCTCAAATTCTTCAAACTTCATGGGACGGTTATCCAGTGCCGATGGCAGACGGAAACCATACTCCACCAGCGTCTCTTTACGCGCCCGGTCACCGCGATACATCCCGCCAATTTGCGGGATAGTCACGTGAGATTCGTCGATCACCAGCAGACCGTCTGCCGGCAGATAATCAAACAGCGTCGGCGGTGGCTCGCCCGGACCACGCCCGGAGAGGAAACGTGAGTAGTTTTCGATACCTGAGCAGTAACCCAGCTCGTTCATCATCTCCAGGTCAAACTGGGTGCGCTGGCTCAGGCGTTGCTCTTCCAGCAGCTTATTATTCGCCAGAAGCACCTTACGGCGGTCTGCCAGCTCAACTTTGATCTCTTCCATCGCCTGCACGATACGCTCGCGTGGCGTCACGTAGTGCGTTTTCGGGTAGATGGTATAGCGCTGAACGACCGACTCGACGTGGCCGGTCAGCGGGTCAAACAGCGACAGGCGTTCAACCTCTTCGTCAAACAGCTCAACGCGCAGGGCGACATCGTCCGACTCTGCCGGGAAGATATCAATCACCTCGCCGCGCACGCGGAAGGTACCGCGCTGGAACGCCTGATCGTTACGGGTGTACTGCAGCTCTGTCAGACGGCGTAAAATAGCGCGCTGATCGATGATCATCCCCTGGGTCAGGTGCAGCATCATCTTGAGATAGAGATCCGGATCGCCCAGACCGTAGATAGCCGACACTGACGCCACCACCACCACATCGCGACGCTCAAGGAGCGCCTTCGTCGCCGACAGACGCATCTGCTCAATGTGTTCGTTTACCGAGGCATCTTTCTCAATGAAGGTGTCAGAGCTCGGGACATACGCTTCAGGCTGGTAGTAATCGTAGTAGGAGACAAAATATTCCACGGCGTTATCCGGGAAGAACTCTTTCATCTCGCCGTAAAGCTGAGCGGCCAGGGTTTTGTTTGGGGCCAGCACCATCGTGGGGCGCTGCAGATCGGCGATAACGTTGGCAATGGTAAACGTTTTGCCCGAACCGGTTACCCCCAGCAGCGTCTGGTGCGCCAGCCCATCTTCCAGCCCCTCTTCGAGACGTCGGATCGCCTCAGGCTGATCGCCGGAAGGACGGAATGCAGAATTCAATTTGAACGGTTTACTCATGGGCGACAACCTGATGACGTTATAAGCGGCAGGTGAGTAATTTTACTCGTTGCTGCCAGGAATGCCAGTAAAAAACACTGGATGAAAAACCAGTAGCATGTCAGGATATTTAGAGTACCGGCAGGGTGATTAGCGCGATAGCGGTCAAAATTTGGACCGTGACAACATAAAACACCAGTCAGGACGGGTTATCCCCAGAACTTTTTCTTTTTTAACATTTGTCAAGCCAGGTAATGATAGTTTTATGGCAACAGGTGACACTTTCATTACGGCAATTGCTTTTATATAACCAATTAAATATTAAGCGATATTTTCTAAAGCCGCGTTTCGCGCCAATTTGGTCGTAACCCGCGTCTTCTCTCGCTTATCGCGTGTTTTCTAACTCTAATGCACATGGTTATCCACAGGAATAGTGGATAACTGCTTCCAGCCCGTGCAGACCGCCGCTCAGCAAATTCCCGACTTTTCCCACGAAACGGCAGCAAAAATTTTTTATAGCTATTTTTTGCTGATAAACAGTTGTGTCATTCATAACCAACCGATGCGATCTTGCTCACATTTCCACCATTTTAACCCTGCACCACAACTCATCACGTCCGGCACCGCGGATGTGCAAAGGGGGTAATCACACACCGCTTATCCAGGACAAATTCCTAAAAAAGCCTCTTTTTTAATCAATTTAGGGTTTCTGGCAGGAGTTTTGCACATCCCACAATGAGCCTCATCCACACAGATTTTTAAGGAGAGAAAGATGTTGAGTCTGCGTGCAGTTAACCAGTTTTACGGAAGCCAACATACGCTATGGAACGTGGATTTAGATTTTCCCAAAGGCATGTGTACAGGCGTTGTTGGCCTGCCGGGGATGGGCAAAACGACCC
Organism: Enterobacter sp. RCC_40; assembly: GCF_041360735.1. Taxonomy (NCBI): domain Bacteria; kingdom Pseudomonadati; phylum Pseudomonadota; class Gammaproteobacteria; order Enterobacterales; family Enterobacteriaceae; genus Enterobacter; species Enterobacter sp. RCC_40. The sequence continues at coordinate 617,911 of NZ_JBFUPR010000002.1, read as the reverse complement.
TGATGAATTGCATCGCCGGGAAAGTGCCTGTCGACAGCGGCACCATCATCTGGCACGAAGCCGGTGCACCGCCGCGAGATTTGCTTAGCCAGACGCCAGAACCCTTCGCTGGCCCGGGAATAGGCTATGTCCCGCAGGACAGGCGGATTTTCTCCCAGCTAACCATTGATGAAAATCTGCATATCGCCATGCGGGCGACAGGGAAACCTGACCCTGAAGCGAAAAGTGACGTTTACGACCTCTTTCCGGAACTCTATGCGCTGCGACAAACCCGGGCCAACACGCTTTCGCCAGACGACCAGTATCAGCTGGCGCTGGCCAATGCACTGGTCATCCGTCCGCGGATGCTGATTCTGGATGAACCGATGCATGGCGCGGGCCACAGCTTCGCCCAGAAGCTGAGCCAGCTGCTGGTGCGGTTAAACCGGGAACTGGGAATGACGGTGTTGTTAGCTGAGCAGCAGCTGTCGTTTATCCGCTGGGTCGCGGAGCGCTTTTGCATGCTGTATCGCGGGCGTAACGTGGCCCAGGGCCACGTTAACGAGCTGGATGACGAGCTTATCGCCCACTGGATGTCGCTGGAGGCAAGACGCTGAGATCGAGGTAATGCCCGGTTTCAGCGCACCCGGCAGTGTCAGCCAGCCACGGGATCTCCCCAAGAAACGGCGCAGGAAGCACCCGCTTCAGCGTTGCCAGATACTCCTGATGTCGCCTGCCCGGCGCAACCACGTCGTTGGCTATCCAGCCGGCCAGGCGCAGCCCGGCCTGCTGAACGGCCTGGGCGGTCAGCATCGCATGGTTGATACAGCCGAGTTTGACCCCTACCACCAGGATTACCGGCAGTTGCTCGATTTGCACCCAGTCAGCAAAGGTCTGGTCCGCCGAAAGTGGCGTAAACCAGCCACCGGCGCCCTCCACCAGCACCCAGTCAGCCTGGCATTCAAGGGCGCGTAACCCGGCAGAAAGCACGGCAAAATCAATCGGGCGACCTTCATCGGCGCTGATAATATGCGGCGAGGTGGGCTCGGCAAAGGTGTACGGATTCACCGCTGAATAGGCAAGTTCAAGCGTGCTGTTGCGCTGAAGCGCCAGCGCGTCGGTATTGCGTAACCCGTGCGCCGTCATCTCGCTGCCGGAGGCGACAGGTTTATATCCGGCGGTGGTTTTTCCCTGCATGCGCGCCGCCTGCAGCAGCGCTGAGCTGGCAACCGTCTTGCCCACTTCGGTATCTGTTCCGGTGACAAAATAACGTTCAGTCACGTTCAATAATCCCATGAAAAAGTTGATATGAGAGCGGGAACTGCCCCCGCTGCTGCGGCCACGCCAGCTCCAGACGCTGCAACTGGCCGCGGGTAAGAGGTTTCTTTTCACGCCCCGCATGCAGATGGGTCGCGCCAATGCCCTTCAGGGAGCGCATTGCGCTGAAGGCATCGTCGAAATTCAGCGTAATGGTCTGCTCAGCACAGCGATAGCGCCATCCCGCCAGCGCGTGGATGACCTGCTCGTGCGGCAAAAAACGGTTAGCGTGAGGTTGTTCATCCACCGCTTTCCACGCCTGATTGAGCTCCGGTAAAGAGCTTTCCAGCAGCGTGGTGAAGGCCACGCATCCACCCGGGCGCGCCACGCGATAAAGCTCGTTTAATGCCTGCGGGAGACTACTGCACCACTGTACCGCCAGATGGCTCCAGACCAGATCAAACCGCGCATCCGGCAGCGGAATGGACTCAATATCGGCAACCAGATAGTGGTGCGCGGCCTGCTGCTGACGGGCCTCCTCAAGCATATCGGGCGACAGATCGATAGCCGTCACCTCGCTGCCGGCCGCACGCCAGTGTCGGCTATTGGCACCCGGCCCACACCCGGCGTCCAGCACCTGAGGGAACCGGGTCTCGTTGAGTAAAGCAAGCAGCCCCTGCGCGCTCTGACGCTGGAGTTCATCGTGCTGCGAATAGCTGCGCGCGGCCCGGCCAAATGCCGCCGCGATCGCCTGTTTATTCACGGGTGTCATGCAGCGCCTCCAGAAGTGCCTCGATATCCTCTGCTTCGTGCGCCGCCGTGAGCGTCAGACGCAGTCGGGCAGTGCCTGGCGGTACGGTTGGTGGACGGATAGCCGTCACCCATATCCCCCGCTCGCGAAGCGTCTGCGCCAGCGTGAGAGCCAGACCGTTTTCCCCCACCATCACCGGCTGGATTGCGCTCTGCGAATCGGTGCTCTGGAACGGGAGACGGCGTAACCCCTGGCGAAAACGCCGGATATGTTCCGCCAGACGCGCCCGTCGTTCCGCACCTTCAGCGCTGCGGATCACCGCCAGTGATACAGACAGCGCCACGGCCTGTGCGGGCGGCATACTGGTGCTGTAAATGAGATGACGGGCGAACTGCAGCAGATAGTCGGCGACAGACTCGCTGCACAACACAGCCGCCCCGCTCACGCCAAAACCTTTCCCGAAAGTCACCACCAGCAGTTCCGGCTTCACGTTTTGCTGATGGATGCTACCGCGCCCTTCCTCACCCATCACGCCAATACCATGCGCATCATCAACCAGCAGCCAGGCGTTTTGTCGCTGCGCCGTCTCATGCAGCGGACGCAGCGGTGCGCTGTCGCCGTCCATGCTGAACACCCCTTCTGTGACTACCAGTTGCTGTCCGGTGCAGGGCTTATCGAGCAGGCCAGCAAGCTGAGCCGCATCGTTATGGGCAAAGCGGCGGAGTTGCGCAGGGCTTAAACTTGCCGCTTCCAGCAGCGAGGCGTGACTTAAGCGGTCGGCAACAATGCGGTCGTCCTTGCCCATTAGCGCGGTGATGACCGCCTGGTTGGCGGCAAAACCTGAAATGAACAGCAACGCACGCGGATACCCCAGCCAGTCGGCAAGGGCCTCCTCCAGCGCCTGATGCGCCGTGGTGTAGCCGCTGACATGCCCCGAACCGCCGCTGCCGACGCCAAACCGCTCCGCCCCCTGCTGCCAGGCGCGGACGATTGCCGGGTGCTGGCTCAGCCCGAGATAATCATTGCTGGAGAAATTGCAAAACTGCCGGCCCTCGCGGGTGAGAAAACGGCCTGCGCCGTTTTCTACCACGTTGCGAACGCGAAAGGCATCTGCCGCCCGCCGTTCTTCGAGCGCAGAATGGATACGTGCCTGCCAGGTCATACGGTTGCCGCGTTGTAGAACTGGTCAGTATCGGCGTTGAAAATCTGCTGCTCCAGCTGCTGCTGTTGCTCGTTATCCCCCGTCAGGACGTCGGTCTGATGCGGGTTCAGCCCCAGCTTGCGGAACAACTGGACGTCTTTGTCCTCTTCCGGGTTCGGGGTGGTCAGCAGTTTGCAGCCGTAGAAGATGGAGTTGGCCCCGGCCATAAAGCACATCGCCTGCGTCTGCTCGCTCATCTGCTCACGACCCGCCGAGAGGCGCACGTAGGAGGTCGGCATCATGATACGCGCCACCGCAATGGTGCGGATAAAATCAAATGCATCCACGTCTTCGTTATCCGCCAGTGGCGTACCTTTAACTTTCACCAGCATGTTGATCGGCACGCTTTCCGGCGGCGTGGGCAGGTTCGCCAGCTGCAGCAGAAGACCCGCACGGTCTTTCACCGTTTCGCCCAGCCCCACAATCCCACCGGAACAGACTTTGATGCCGGCGTCACGCACTTTATCCAGCGTGTCGAGACGCTCCTGATAGGTCCGCGTGGTGATGATATTGCCGTAAAATTCAGGGGAGGTGTCGAGGTTGTGGTTGTAGTAATCCAGCCCTGCTGCGGAAAGGCGTTGCGCCTGCTCTTCGTTCAGCGTGCCAAGGGTCATGCAGGCTTCCAGCCCCATCTCTTTCACCCCTTTCACCATCTGCTCCAGATACGGCATGTCGCGATCGTGCGGGTTTTTCCATGCCGCGCCCATACAGAATCGGGTTGAGCCTGCATTTTTCGCCTTACGGGCAGAGTCGAGCACCTGCTCCACTTCCATCAGACGTTCAGATTCAAGCCCGGTTTTATAGCGCGCACTCTGCGGGCAGTATTTGCAATCTTCTGGGCATGCGCCGGTCTTGATTGACAGCAGCGTACTGACCTGCACATGGCGTGGATCGAAGTGCTGACGATGCACCTGTTGGGCTTCAAACATCAGCTCAAGGAAAGGTTTATTGAATAATTCAGTAACTTGCGACATCGTCCAGCGTGCGTGGTGAGCCATGGGGCTTCTCCAAAGGGTTTTGTTAATTTTCAGATCGGTTTATACTCGTAAACCTAAAACTTTTCAAAATGGTTTACAAGTCGATTATGACCCAGGACGATCTCGCCTTCGACAAGCAGCATATCTGGCACCCATATACTTCCACTACCCGCCCCCTCCCCGTTTACCCGGTCGCCTCGGCTCACGGGTGCGAACTGACCCTGAGCAGCGGTGAGTCGCTTGTGGACGGCATGTCATCCTGGTGGGCGGCTATTCACGGGTATAACCACCCGCGTCTGAATGCGGCGATGAAAGCGCAGATTGACCAGATGTCGCACGTGATGTTTGGCGGTATCACCCATCAGCCTGCGGTTGACCTGTGCCGGCGTCTGGTCGGGATGACCCCGGCCCCGCTGGAGTGCGTTTTCCTTGCAGATTCCGGCTCTGTTGCCGTGGAAGTGGCGATGAAAATGGCGCTGCAGTACTGGCACGCCAGAGGTGAGACCCGCCAGCGGTTCCTCACCTTCCGCAACGGCTATCACGGCGACACGTTCGGCGCGATGTCGGTGTGCGATCCGGATAACTCCATGCACAGCCTGTGGAAGGGCTATCTGCCAGAGAACCTCTTTGCCCCGGCACCGCAAAGCCGTTTTGACGGGGAGTGGGATGAAATGGACATGGTCGGTTTTGCGCGGCTGATGGCTGCCCACCGCCATGAGATTGCCGCCGTTATTCTTGAGCCGGTTGTGCAGGGTGCAGGCGGGATGCGGATGTACCACCCGGCGTGGCTGACGCGCATTCGTAAGATGTGCGATCGCGAGGGCATTCTGCTGATTGCCGATGAGATCGCCACCGGCTTTGGCCGCACCGGCAAGCTGTTCGCCTGCGAGCATGCGGGGATCGCACCGGATATTCTGTGTCTGGGTAAAGCGCTGACCGGCGGCACCATGACGTTGTCCGCCACGCTGACAACGCGCCACGTTGCCGACACCATCAGCGACGGCGACGCGGGCTGCTTTATGCACGGCCCGACGTTTATGGGCAACCCGCTGGCCTGCGCGGTGGCGAGCGAAAGCCTGGCCATTCTCGAGAGCGGCGAGTGGCAAACGCAGGTCGCGACGATTGAAGCGCAGCTTCGCCAGGAGCTGAGCGCAGCGTCAGCGGCTGAATTCGTGGCGGATGTGCGCGTGCTGGGTGCCATCGGCGTGATTGAGACCACCCATCCGGTTAACATGGCGGCGCTGCAGCGTTTCTTCGTGGAACGGGGGGTGTGGGTGCGTCCTTTCGGCAAGCTTATCTATCTGATGCCGCCTTATGTTATCTCGTCGGCTCAGCTGCGTCAGTTAACGGCTGCGGTAGTTGACGCCGTTAACATTCCCGCACATTTTGCGATTTAACCCTGAGCGTTAACGTCGGTACTCTGTTTATGCATTACACTTTTTGCATAATCGGGTACCGAGGTAAATCGTATGAAAATCATCAGTAAAGATCTGCGCGACGGGGAAAAACTGCCTGAACGCCACGTTTTTAACGGCATGGGTTATCAGGGGGATAATATCTCTCCGCATCTGGCGTGGGACGATGTTCCGGCGGGAACCAAAAGCTTTGTTGTCACCTGCTATGACCCGGATGCCCCTACAGGCTCAGGGTGGTGGCACTGGATAGTGGCGAACCTGCCTGCGGATACGCGCGTTCTGCCGCAAGGTTCCGGCTCTGACCTGGTGGCGCTACCTGAAGGCGCTATCCAGACCCGAACCGATTTTGGCAAAGCGGGTTACGGTGGCGCCGCGCCGCCAAAAGGGGAAACGCACCGCTATATCTTCACGGTTCACGCGCTGGATGTGGACAAGATTGAGGTGGATGAGGGCGCGAGTGGCGCAATGGTCGGCTTTAACGTCCATTTTCATTCGCTGGGCAGCGCATCGATCACGGCAATGTATTCGTAAAAAAACCGGTGGCCTGAACGTGTCCGGGCCACCGGGCAAATCTTAGAGCACCGAAGGCAGTAAGCCCACCAGGCTTCCCTTCTCCAGCAGCGCGATCGCTTTATCAATATCCGGCGCAAAGAAACGGTCATCATCGTAATGCGCGACCTGTTCACGCAGCAGATGACGCGCCTGTTCCAGCAGCGGGCTGGACTTCAGACCTTCACGCAGATCAACGCCCTGACATGCGGCCAGCCATTCCACCGCCAGCACGCCACGGGTGTTGGCGGCCATCTCCCACAGACGACGTCCAGCGGCCGGGGCCATAGAAACATGATCTTCCTGGTTCGCTGACGTTGGCAGACTGTCCACGCTGTGCGGATGCGACAGGGCCTTGTTCTCGCTCGCCAGCGCCGCGGCCGTCACCTGGGCAATCATAAAACCGGAGTTAACCCCGCCGTTGCGGACCAGGAACGGTGGCAGCTGGGACATATGTTTATCCATCATCAGCGCGATGCGACGTTCGGATAAGGCCCCCACCTCCGCAATCGCCAGCGCGATATTATCCGCCACCATCGCCACAGGCTCGGCGTGGAAATTCCCCCCGGAGACCACTTCGTTTTCCTGAGCGAACACCAGCGGGTTATCAGACACCGCATTCGCCTCCACCAGCAGCACTTCTGCCGCGTGGCGCAGCTGCGTCAGACAGGCTCCCATCACCTGGGGCTGACAGCGAAGCGAATACGGATCCTGTACCTTGTCACAGTTATGGTGAGAGTCTGCAATATCGCTGGTCTCGGTCAGCAGGTGACGGTACATCGCCGCGGCGTCAATCTGCCCGCGCTGGCCGCGCACCTCGTGGATACGGGCGTCAAACGGACGACGTGAGCCAAGCACCGCCTCGGTGGTCAGCGCACCGCACACGACCGCGGAGGCGAAAAGATCCTCGGCTTCAAACAGACCACGCAACGCAAACGCCGTCGAGGCCTGGGTCCCGTTAAGCAGCGCCAGCCCTTCTTTCGCCGCCAGCGTTATCGGGGTTAACCCGGCTTTTTTCAGCGCCTCTTTCGCAGGGAGCCACTCGCCCTTCCAGCGAGCCTGACCTTCACCGAGCAGCAGCAGCGACATATGGGCCAGCGGCGCAAGATCGCCGGATGCACCGACGGAACCTTTTGCCGGGATCCACGGATAGACTTCCGCATTCACCAGCGCCATCAGCGCCTCGATCACGCTGAGGCGAATTCCGGAGAACCCACGTGCCAGACTGTTGATTTTGAGCACCATCATCAGGCGGACAATGTCATCATCCAGCGGTTGACCGACACCCGCCGCATGCGAAAGCACCAGCGAGCGCTGTAAATTTTCCAGATCGTGCGTGGCGATACGCGTCTGCGCCAGCAGACCAAATCCGGTGTTGATGCCGTAGGCGGTACGTCCTTCGGCAATAATGGCTTCAACGCAGGCAACGCTGTCGTTAATCGCGGCGTGGGCGCTTTCATCAAGTGAGAGCGTAACCGGTTGACGCCAGATGTTACGCAGCTGTTTGAGCGTCAGTGAGCCGGGAGTGAGGGTTAAGGCGTTCATTAATGCTTTCCTTGTGTGGCAGGGATCATCGGCAGGTTCAGGCCCTGCTCTTTGGCACATTCAATCGCAATCTCGTAACCGGCATCCGCGTGGCGCATTACGCCGGTTGCCGGGTCGTTATGCAGCACGCGAGCGATACGCGCTGCCGCTTCATCTGTACCATCACACACGATGACCATTCCCGAGTGCTGGGAGAAGCCCATTCCTACGCCACCACCGTGATGCAGCGACACCCAGGTCGCCCCGCTGGCGGTATTCAGTAAGGCATTCAGCAGTGGCCAGTCGGAGACGGCATCGGAGCCGTCGCGCATGGCTTCGGTTTCACGGTTCGGGCTGGCAACAGAGCCCGAGTCGAGATGGTCGCGTCCGATAACAATCGGCGCGGAGACTTCACCGCTGCGCACCATTTCGTTAAAGGCCAGACCCAGTTTTTGTCGCCACTCCAGCCCGACCCAGCAGATCCGCGCCGGCAAGCCCTGGAAGTTAATGCGCTCGCGAGCCATATCCAGCCAGTGGTGCAGATGTTCGTCGTCGGCGACGATCTCCTTCACTTTGGCGTCGGTTTTGTAGATATCTTCCGGGTCGCCGGACAGGGCCACCCAGCGGAACGGACCAATACCGCGACAGAACAGCGGACGAATATAGGCAGGCACAAACCCCGGGAAGTCGAAGGCGTTACTCACGCCCATCTCTTTCGCCATCTGGCGAATATTGTTGCCGTAATCAAATGTCGGAATGCCCATCTGGCTAAAGGCCAGCATGGCGTTCACGTGCTCCGCCATGGAACGTTTAGCGGCGAGCACCGTGCCTTCCGGGTCACTTTCGGCTTTTTGCTGGTACGCTTCCCACGTCCAGCCCGATGGCAGGTAGCCGTGAAGGGGGTCGTGTGCGCTGGTCTGGTCGGTGACGAGATCCGGGCGTACGCCACGGGCCACCAGTTCAGGGAGAATGTCAGCCGCGTTGCCGCAGAGCGCAATCGACATCGCTTTGCCTTCTGACGTGTATTTTTTGATGCGTGCCAGCGCGTCATCCAGGCTTTCAGCCTGTTCATCGACGTAACGGGTACGCAGTCGGAAATCAATGCGGCTCTGCTGACATTCAATGTTCAGGGAGCAGGCACCGGCAAGTGTCGCGGCCAGCGGCTGTGCGCCCCCCATTCCCCCCAGACCGGCGGTCAGTACCCAGCGACCTTTCAGCGAACCGTTATAGTGCTGACGGCCGGCTTCCACGAAGGTTTCGTAGGTGCCCTGCACAATCCCCTGACTGCCGATGTAGATCCAGCTTCCCGCCGTCATCTGGCCATACATCGCCAGCCCTTTGGCGTCCAGCTCGTTAAAGTGTTCCCAGGTCGCCCAGTGCGGGACAAGGTTAGAGTTGGCGATCAGCACGCGCGGTGCATTCTTGTGGGTTTTGAACACGCCGACCGGTTTGCCGGATTGCACCAGCAGGGTTTCGTCATGTTCCAGATGAGTCAGGGATTCAACAATCGCGTCATAGCACTCCCAGTTGCGCGCGGCGCGGCCTATGCCGCCATACACCACCAGCTCGTGGGGGTTCTCCGCGACCTCAGGATCGAGGTTATTCATCAACATGCGCAGCGGGGCTTCGGTGAGCCAGCTTTTGGCGGTAAGTGTGGTGCCGCGCGCGGCGCGGACATCCTGCTGGCGGTATTTACCTGACGACATTGTGTGCTCCTCATACGGGACAGATGATGTATTCAGATATACTTGTATAGACAAGCACACACAAGGTCAGATTTAACAAAAAAGATACAATTTTGTTATATTGCGTTAGCTATCACGCTTTTAAAACGTATGACCCTTACGACATGAAATGGCCCTGCAGCCGGTATCGATTTCCCGGGAACAGCAGTCTGGCATGCGACACAATATGCGACGAAGACCAGGTACGGCGACGAATGAGCAGGCAAGGATCGTGCTCTTTGATCCGCAACAGTTCGCACTCCTGCGGCGTAGCGCGAACCGCTTCCACAATATGTTCCCCTTCCGTCAGCGGCGCGATGAGCGAAAGATAGGCATGCGGTGTGGTCTGGGTGTAATCCTGATCCAGGTACTCGGGCACCCGATCGGCGTTCACGCAGCGATCTTCAATCTGCACCGGGATGTCGTTTTCATAATGCACCATCACGGAATGAAAGATGCGGCTTCCCTCTTTGACATTCAGCTCCACGGCCTGCTCAGCGCTGGCCTGTGTCTCTTCGAGCACCAGCACTTCACAGTGGTGCTGATGGTTACGCGAGGCTATCTCATCGGCAATACTTCTGATCTCAAACAGCGCTGATTGCCCTTTCGGCTCCGCAACGAAGGTTCCGACCCCCTGCAGACGCACCAGAAGGCCCTCATCGGTCAGCTCGCGCAGCGCCCGGTTGATGGTCATTCGGCTAAAACCAAACTGTGCGACCAGTTCGGCCTCGGACGGAATGCGATCGTGCGGCCGCCAGACGCCGGTTGCGATTTTTTCGCTGATGGCCTGCTTTACCTTTTCGTAGAAAGGCGCGGGAGGGCTGGACTGCGACAGCGGTGAGCGTGAAAACATCCTGACTCCTTAAACGTTGTTATGCCCACCAGTGAGCAATTTGCCAGGCCAGACGGGCGGCAAGCTTTGCCCCCTGTCCGTCCCGATCGTACTGCGGGTTAAATTCTACCAGATCGGCAGCCTGCAGTTTTCCACTGCGGCAGATATGTTCAATCACCGGCAGAAGATCCAGCGCGGGTACCCCTAACGCCGCGGGCGCTGAGACGGCTGGCATTTCGCCAGCAGGCAAAACATCGAGGTCAATGGTGAGGTAAACTCGGTCGGCCTGGGCCAGGACTTTGTCCAGAGCCGATAACGCATCTCGCCTGAAATGAAGGTCTTCCACCAGCGTGACGTTTAGTCGCTCAGCTTCATCCCACAGCGCCTGCGTGTTCGCCGCCCGGCTGACGCCCAGGCAGGCATACTGAAAATCGCGCGCCTGTTCCGCACAGTAGTGTGCCAGCTGACGAAACGGCGTGCCGGAGGTCGCGTGGTCCGCCTTGCGCAGGTCAAGGTGTGCATCCAGATTTATCACCACCACGCGCGCGTTCGGGAAAGCATCCAGAACCCCGCGGCCATGCGCCCAGGCGGTCTCGTGTCCCCCGCCAAAAACCAGCGTACGCATGCCGGACTGCTGGCAGGCCTGCACGGCATCGCTTAACGCCCGCTGAGCCGCTTCCAGGTTATCGCCCTCGACATACACCGATCCCATATCCACCAGCCGGTCATGTCCATGATGACTTGCCATGTTCGCCAGCGCTTTGCGAAGCACCTCCGGGGCCTGTACGGCGCCGGGCCTGCCCTGATTGCGTTTTACCCCTTCATCACATTCAAACCCTATCAAAGCGATGCCGGATGACTGAGGGGTAAATACCGGCATCTGTCGCAGGGTCTGAAAAATACGTTTTGCATTGCTGGCCTCGGCGCTGTCGTCGCGCCCCTGCCAGACGGTCTCGGCAACCGGCCGCCAGAGTCTCATACGCTCTCCCCACGGAAAATACGTTGATACAACGGATTGCGTCCCGGCTCGTAGACCATTTCGACCGGGTGATGTGCATCCCAGACGACAAAGTCAGCCACGAATCCAGCCTGCAGCTGCCCGTGCGTGGCCCCGCGTCCCAGCGCCTGGGCAGCATGTCGCGTCACGCCAGCCCAGGCCTCTTCAGGCGTCAGGCCAAACTGCACGCAGGCCATATTCATCGCGAGATGAATACTCGCGAACGGGCTGGTGCCGGGGTTATAGTCGGTGGCGACAGCCATGGGAACGCCCTCTTTTCTGAGCTGTTCAACCGGCGGACGCTGACGTTCCTGAAGAAAATAGAACGCCCCCGGCAGTAATACCGCAACCGTGCCGTTGTGCGCCATCGCCTGAATACCGGCGTCGTCGAGATATTCAATATGATCGGCGGAAAGCCCCTTAAAGCGGCTGACCAGCGCCGCGCCGCCAAGATTTGAAAGCTGTTCCACGTGTCCTTTGACCGGAATCCCCAGGGCAGTGGCAGCGCGGAAAAGCCGCTCGGTTTGCGCTGGCGTGAAGCCGACGTTTTCGCAAAACACATCCACGGCTTCGAATAAGCCTTTTTGCCACAGCGTGGGCATCATCTGCTCGCACACCCTGGTGAGATACGCGTCCGCGTCGTGGCGGTATTCCGCCGGAACCGCATGCGCAGCCAGAAGCGTTGGGCTGATCTCTACCGGATTGTTCTGGCCCAGCTGGCGGGCGACCTGCAGCATCTTCTCTTCCGCTTCGGCGTTGAGACCATATCCCGACTTGATTTCAACCGTGGTCACCCCTTCATCGATCAGCCGCTGCAGACGCTTTTGCGCCAGCCTGAGCAGGGTCTCGGGCGAACTGCTCCGCGTCGCCGTCACGGTCGCGTTAATCCCGCCGCCCTGCGCGCTGATGGTTTGATAAGAGACGCCGTTCAGACGCTGCTCCCACTCTGCCGCACGATCGCCACCGAACACCAGGTGGGTATGGCAGTCAATCAGCCCGGGGGTGACCAGACGACCGTGCAGATCGACACAGTGACGGTGGCCGGAAGGGATGTCGGATTCGGGAATAACGGCCAGAATCGTCTGGCCGCGCACCACCAGGGCGTGCTGCGCTTTCAGGCCATAAGGCGTGCGGTCGTCCGGGATCATTGTCGCCAGTCGCGCATTGCGCCATATTACATCGTCGGGATGAAGCTGCTGCATGGGCATTCCACTTGTCATGGGTTGTATAGACATTTATTTTCATCTGCCCCCTGCTGTCAACCGCTCTGGCGGAAAATGTTATTTATTTGTGATGACTTTCCCGCCTCCCGCGGGTAAAAAATGCATCTTTTACCCTTTTTATCTTCCCGTTTCGCTCAACTTAGTATAAAAAAGCAGGCTATTTCGTCTATCCCGTTAAGACTTGCATACCCAGGAGCTTTACCTTGAACATTTCCAGGATTTCCCGTCTGGCGTTAGCGCTCGCCTTTGGCGTGACATTATCCGCATGCAGTTCTACCCCACCGGACCAGCAGCCTTCTGAGCAGGTTGCACCGGGTACCGCCTCTCGCCCGATTTTGTCCGCTGATGAAGCGAAGAACTTTGACCGTGCACACTACTTCTCGGCGATGGACCCTAACGCTGCGCCGTGGACACCGTCTTCTATTAACCTGCCGAAACAACCTGACTTCGTTGTCGGTCCGGCAGGTACGCAGGGCGTGACCCACACAACGATTCAGGCTGCGGTTGACGCGGCAATCACCAAACACAGCGCCTCTCGCCAGTACATCGCGATCCTGCCTGGGGAATATGAAGGCACCGTTTACGTTCCGGCAGCACCGGGCAGCATCACCCTTTACGGGACGGGCGAGAAAGCGGTCGACGTGAAAATTGGTCTGGCGATTGATTCTGAAATCGACAGCAACACCTGGCGTCGCCTGGTCAACCCGGCGGGTAAATACATGCCAGGCAAACCGGCGTGGTACATGTTTGACAACTGCCAGAGCAAGCGTGCAGCTACCATCGGCGTGATGTGTTCTGCGGTCGTCTGGTCTCAGAATAATGGCCTGCAGCTGCAGAATCTGACCATTCAGAATACCCTGGGCGATAGCGTGGATGCCGGTAACCACCAGGCCGTTGCACTGCGTAGCGATGGCGATAAAGTGCAGATCAACAACGTGAATATTCTCGGCCGTCAGAACACCTTCTTCGTGACGAACAGCGGTGTTCAGAACACGCTGCAGAATAACCGTCTGACCCGTACGCTGGTCACTAACAGCTACGTTGAAGGTGACGTGGATCTGGTCTCCGGTCGCGGCGCGGTGGTGTTTGAGAACACCGATTTCCGCGTGGTGAATTCACGCACTCAGCAGGAAGGTTATGTGTTTGCCCCGGCCACGCAATCCAACCTGTTCTACGGCTTCCTGGCCGTTAACAGCCGCTTTAACGCGTCCGGTGACGGCGTCGCGCAGCTGGGCCGCTCGCTGGATGTGGACTCTGCCACCAACGGTCAGGTTGTTATTCGTGACAGCGTGATCAACGAAGGTTTCAACATGGCTAAGCCATGGGCCGATGCCGCTATCTCCAAACGTCCTTTCTCCGGCAATACCGGTAGCGTGGATGATAAAGGTAACGTGCAGCGCAACCTGAATGACGCTAACTTCAACCGCATGTGGGAATACAACAACCGCGGTCTGGGTAGCAAAGTGGTTGCTGAGCCTAAGCAATAAAAGAATGCGTTGATGTCTTTTGCTGTACTCGCCCGGCGCCCACCGGGCATAAAAAAACCTCGCATTTGCGAGGTTTTTTGTTTTAAGCCTTTTAGTGTGCGTTTACCACCACCCACATTGGCCCCTGGCCGACGGCGTAACGCCCTTTCTCTTCCAGCAGCCCCTGCGCACCTTTGATTTCGTACAGCGCGATGTGGTGGGATTTTTGCCCCGCCGCAATCAGGTATTTACCGCTGTGATCGATATTAAACCCGCGTGGCTGGGTTTCGGTAGGCTGGAAACCTTCAATCGCCAGCACGCTACCGTCTTCAGAAACGCTGAATACCGTAATCAGGCTGGAGGTACGGTCGCAGGCATACAGATGACGCCCATCCGGTGTGATGTGAATATCAGCCGCCCAGCGGGTGTCAGAGAAGTCAGACGGCATCATATCCAGCGTCTGCACGCACTCAATCTTGCCGTTAGGATCTTTCAGTTCCCATACGTCCACAGAACTGTTCAGCTCGTTCACCACATAGGCGTACTGCTGGTTCGGGTGGAACACCAGATGGCGCGGGCCCGCGCCCTCAACGGTGGTCACTTCTGCAGGATTCTGCGCCACCAGGTGCCCGTCATCGCTCAGGGTAAACAGGCAGATACGATCCTGTTTCAGCGCAGGGACCCACAGCGTACGGTTATCCGGAGAAATATTCGCCGAGTGGCAACCTTCCAGCCCGTCAACCACCTCCACGGTTTCAACCGGTAGGCCCGCTTCCAGACGCGTTACGCTGACACAGCCGGCATTGTAAGAGCCGCTGAAGATGAAGTTGCCTTTGTGATCGGTGGAGATATGCGTTGGGCTGCCCGGTAAAGGTGCTTCCGCAGTGTAAGTCAGCGCGCCGTCGTCCGGCGAGATGCGGTAGGCCAGCACGCGAAACTCCGGGCGCACACCCACGTACAAGAAACGTTTATCCGGGCTGATAACCATCGGCTGCACCTGACCTGGCACATCAACAACCTGAACCAGCGTGAGGGTACCCTCGGTATTTAAACGCCAGACGTGGATCTGCTGGCTTTCAGGACTGGCGGTATAAACGGTTTGTTTCATGAATATTCACTCCTCACTGCGCATGAAAGTAGTTAACTTTTGACGGTGAATGCTGAATTGTCATCGGGAATTTTGAAGCCTTTGCCTCTCGGTGTACCATCCCTTCAGAACGTAAATTCAATATTAACCCGGAAAAACAAATGACCTCGCGTGTAATTGCTCTGGATTTAGACGGTACCTTACTTACTCCGCAGAAAACCCTTCTCCCCTCTTCCCTTGAAGCACTCAAACGCGCGCAGGAAGTGGGATATCAACTCCTTATCGTAACGGGTCGACATCACGTTGCCATTCATCCTTTTTATCAGGCACTGGCGTTAGATACACCTGCAATTTGTTGTAATGGCACTTATTTGTATGATTATCAGGCAAAAAAGGTTTTAGAATCCGATCCGCTGCCCGTGCCTCAGGCGCTGCAATTGATTGATCTGCTTGATGAGCATGCCATTCACGGCCTGATGTATGTAGATAACGCAATGGTGTATGAACGTCCGACAGGCCACGTGATCCGCACCAGCAACTGGGCATTGTCTCTGCCTGAAGCGCAGCGTCCGGTCTTTACCCAGGTTTCCTCCCTGCGCCAGGCGGCTCAGGATGTCGATGCTATCTGGAAATTTGCGCTGACGGATGAAGATACCACCAAACTGAATGCCTTCGCGACGCACGTTGAACAAACGCTGGGTCTGGAGTGCGAGTGGTCCTGGCACGACCAGGTCGATATCGCCCGCAAAGGCAACAGCAAAGGCAAGCGTCTGACGCAGTTCGTGGAGTCTCAGGGTGGGTCAATGCAGGATGTGATTGCCTTTGGCGATAACTACAACGACATCAGCATGCTGGAGGCCGCCGGTACAGGCGTGGCAATGGGCAACGCCGACGATGCGGTAAAAGCGCGTGCTAACGTCGTGATTGGTGATAATACCACCGACAGCATCGCGCAGTATATTTATACCCACCTGCTGTAATCAGGTGGTGATGGAGACGCTCTTGATTTGCACGTAAAGCCACAGGCCAGACTTGATCCCTAACTCATCTCTGGCCCACGGACTGATGCGCGCCCAGAGCGTCTTGCTGCCCACCTCGAGCTTTACCTCAACCTGTCCGTTATCATCAAAACACTCCGCCACTTTCGCGCGCAGGATATTGCGAATACTGGTCTGCAGCGGTGCTTGCAGCACCAGAGAGACATCTGAAGCCTGAATGCGTATACGCAACGCAGACTGCAGCGGTTTGTCGATTTTGTTGACCCACAAATGCTGGTCGCCCAGCGCCAGTGCGGTCATCGCATAATGCGGGTGATGTTCCAGCACGCTCACCTTAAGGATACTGCTCTGCTGCTCCTTCGGTAACCACGGGTGCATCACGCTGCTGCCCCACACCTCTTCCAGATTACCGAATGCCTTAACGCTGCCCTCTTCCAGTACCAGCACTTTATCGGCCAGATGCAGGATCTCATCCAGCGAGTGGCTGACGTAGAGCATCGGGATATTGATTTCACGCGCAAGGCGCTGAAGATAGGGCAGCAGTTCACGTTTTCGCGGAATATCCAGCGAGGCCAGCGGTTCGTCGAGCAACAGCAGTTCTGGCGCGGTGAGCAACGCGCGGCCTATCGCCACGCGCTGTTTTTCACCACCAGAAAGCGATGAAGGGAGCCGGTCCAGCAGTGACTCAATGCCCAGCAGCGCCACCAGCTTATCAAATTGCGCGGCCATGCTTTTGGCCATGCCGTAGCGAAGATTACCGCGCACGCTGTAATGCGGAAATAATCGCGCATCCTGAAAAACATAACCAATTCGCCGCTTATCCGGTGCCAGGTAAATTTTGTTCTCAACGTCGTTTAAGACGCGATCGTTGAGCACAATCCGTCCGAACTGCGGCCGCGTCAGTCCGCTGATGGCATTGATCAATGAGGTTTTCCCTGCACCAGATACGCCAAAGATGGCGGTAATGCCGCTCGCAGGCAGCGTCTCGTTAAGGGTCAGGGTATGATTTCCCAGCGTCTGGGTGAACTGAAGTTCGAGCATGACTATTTCCCCATCCGCTCGCGACTGAGTCGCGCCAGCCATTCCGAAACCAGCAGCGAGACCAGCGCCAGCACAATTGAGATAATGCACAGCCGCGCCGCGGCACCTTCTCCACCCGGCGTCTGAATCAGGGTGTACATTGCTGACGGGATCGTTCGCGTCTCACCGGGGATATTCGACACAAAGGTAATCGTGGCACCAAACTCACCCAGCGAGCGGGCGAACGCCAGTACCGTGCCGACAATAATGCCCGGCAGCGTAAGCGGGAGCGTGATGGTGAAAAAAACGCGCCAGCGCCCGGCACCCAGCGTGCGGGCAGCCTGTTCCAGTTTGATATCAACCCCTTCCAGCGCCAGGCGAATAGCCCTGACCATCAGCGGGAATGACATCACCGCCGCCGCCAGTACCGCCCCTCGCCAGCTAAACGCAAACGTCAGCCCAAACCAGTCATATAACCATTCGCCAATAAAACCGCGCCGCCCCATCGACACCAGCAGCAGGTAGCCAACCACCACCGGTGGCAACACGAGGGGAAGATGAAGAACGCTATCCAGCAGGGCTTTGCCGGGAAACTTACAGCGAACCAGTAACCATGCAAAGAAGATCCCAAAGGGCAAACTCAGCGTAACCGCCAGGGAAGAGACTTTCAGGCTCAGCAGGACAGCCTGCCATTCAGGATCGGTCAATATCATTAGTGAGTCGTAAATCCGTAACGTTTAAAGATTGCGGACGCTTCGGGTCCCTTCAGGTATTCGCTGAAGGCCGTCACGGTCGCATTTTTATGTCCATCAACAATCGCAACAGGATATTCCACTTTCTTGTGGGAGTCTTCCGGGAACGTACCAACCACTTTCACCCCTTTACTGGCGACGGCGTCCGACCCGTAGACTATCCCCAGCGGCGCTTCATTACGTTCAACCAGCGCCAGAGCACCGCGCACATCTTCAGCCGGAGCCAGTGTGGGCGATAACGTCTCCCAGGCACCCAGTTTTTGCAATGCTTCTTTGGCGTAGATCCCCGCCGGTACATGCTCCGGATCGCCAACGGCCAGGCGTCCTCCGTTCAGCAACCGGGTCCAGGGAGTCTCGTTGTTGATAGTGATTTCGCCTTGCTGACTGGCTTTCGGCGCCACCACGACGAGGCTATTCCCCAGCAATGTTTCGCGGGTTGTCGCATCAATCGATTTCTTTTCAGCCGCGTAATCCATCCACTTCTGGTCTGCAGAGATGAACAGATCGGCCGGCGCTCCCGCTTCAATCTGACGTGCCAGCGTCGATGAAGAAGCGAATGAGGAGACCACCTCGACGTTCTTCTCTTTTTTATACGCTGCCGCGATATCCTGCATCGCGTTAGTCAACGACGCTGCCGCAAAGACGGTAATTTTACCCTCGTCAGCCAGCGCGTGTCCGCTCAGCGAAAGTGTCAGCGTTGCCCCTGCGAAAAGGCGTATCCATGTACGTGCCATTTGTAGCTCCTGTGAGTATCGTTATATACACACTAATATAACGGTAACTCCGGGGAGATCCCAGCGTTAAATCGTACCGCTCAAGGGGTACAGCAAGCTGATGCTTTAAATAATATCGGCGAGAAAGGGAAATACTTGAGAGCAAAACGCCCGGGCAAGCCGGGCGTTTCGGGGGGAAATTAATGCTGCTTTTTAGCCTGGTCTCTGTGACCAATGTTCGAAAATACGTTGAACACTTCACCCAGGCCGTAGATGGCACCGAGGATAACGGCCATCACTACTGGTACCATGATCACGGCGAATACCAGACTTTTCAACAATTCCAACATGGTTTTCTCCAGATATTGTGAATGGCTTATTCTACCCTGAAAAGTGAGAAAAACATCCCCTTTTGTGCGGTGCCCTTTGCGACCTTCGCCATTTGGGTCACAATGCACTTTTTGCCAGGACAGTGTTATGCAGGCCGAAATTCTCCTCACTCTACGACTACAGCAGAAGCTTTTCGCCGATCCGCGACGTATCGCCCTGCTTAAACAAATAGAACAAACCGGTTCAATAAGCCAGGGGGCTAAGAACGCTGGCATTAGCTATAAAAGCGCCTGGGATGCCATCAACGACATGAACACCCTGAGCGAGCAAACGCTGGTTGACCGGGCCACGGGCGGCAAAGGCGGTGGAGGTGCGATCCTGACACGTTACGGCCAGCGCCTGGTTCAGCTGTATGATCTGCTGGCGCAGATCCAGCAAAAAGCGTTTGATGTGTTAAGTGACGACGATAATCTCCCGCTGGACAGCCTGCTGGCTGCCATTTCCCGCTTTTCGCTGCAAACCAGCGCCCGTAACCAGTGGTTTGGTACGGTGATGGCGGGCGATAACGCCCAGGTGCAGCGTCATATTGAGATCCTGCTTGCCGATGGAACAACCCGTCTGAAAGCCGCGATTACCGCACAAAGCGCAGACCGACTGGCGCTGAATGAAGGTAAAGAGGTGCTGGTGTTACTGAAAGCGCCATGGGTGAATATCACTGCCGATGCCGAAAAAGCAAAAGCCGCTGATAACCAGCTACGCGGTGCCATCCGCCACGTTGAACGCGGTGAAGAGCAGTGTGAAGTACTGATGACCCTGCCGGACGGGCAAGAACTCTGCGCAACCCTTCCCCTCAGCGATGCCGCAGAATTAGAAGAAGGTGCTGTGGTGACCGCATATTTCAACGCCGACCGGGTGATTATCGCCACATTGTGCTGAGCACATTGACAAGCGTGTCGACAGTGAGTATCCCTGACATCTGTTGCTGCAAAAAATGGGATAAGTCATGTCATCATTGCATATTTCGCAAGGCACGTTTCGTCTTAGCGACACCCGAACGCTGACGATTTCTGATTTAACAATACGCGCCGGTGAAAGCTGGGCGTTTGTCGGTACAAACGGAAGCGGGAAATCAGCGCTGGCCCGTGCGCTGAGCGGAGAGCTCGCGCACCTTAAAGGGGAATACCAGTGTAACTTTACGCGCCTGACGCGCCTGTCATTTGAACAGCTGCAAAAGCTGGTGAGCGATGAATGGCAGCGCAATAACACCGATTTACTCAGCCCGGGCGAAGAGGATACGGGCCGCACGACGGCAGACATTATTCAGGATGAGGTCAACAATCCTGCCCGTTGTGCGTATCTGGCAGAACAGTTTGGCATCACTTCCCTGCTGAACCGGCGCTTTAAATACCTCTCGACCGGTGAAACCCGGAAAACGCTGCTGTGTCAGGCGCTGATGAGCGAGCCGGAACTGTTGATTCTGGATGAACCGTTCGACGGTCTCGACGTGCAGTCCCGCGCACAGCTGGCCACCCTGCTCGGCTCGCTTAACCAGCAGGGCTATACGCTGGTACTGGTGCTTAACCGTTTTGATGAAATTCCTGAGTTTATTCAGAACGCTGGCGTGCTCGCTGACTGCAACCTGACTGAAACCGGCGAAAAATCGGCGTTACTTAAGCAGGCGTTAATTGCCCAGCTGGCGCACAGTGAAAACCTGGACGGCATCACGCTGCCGGAACCGGACGCACCTTCTGCCCGCCACGCGTTAGATCCCCACCAGCCGCGCATCGTACTGCGTGATGGCGTGGTAGCGTATGACGATCGACCGATCCTTAATCATCTCAGCTGGACGGTCAACCCGGGTGAACACTGGCAAATTGTTGGCCCCAACGGCGCGGGAAAATCAACGCTGCTGAGCCTGATCACCGGCGATCACCCTCAGGGCTACAGTAACGATCTCACCCTGTTTGGCCGCCGCCGCGGAAGCGGTGAAACGATCTGGGATATCAAAAAGCATATCGGCTATGTCAGCAGCAGCCTGCATCTGGATTACCGGGTCAGCACCACGGTGCGCAATGTGATCCTGTCCGGGTATTTTGATTCCATCGGCATTTATCAGGCGGTCTCGGACAAACAGCATAAGCTGGCCCAGCAGTGGCTGGATATTCTGGGGATGGATAACCGGGTCGCTGACGCGCCGTTTCATAGCCTTTCATGGGGACAGCAGCGTCTGGCGCTGATCGTTCGCGCGCTGGTGAAACACCCGACCCTTCTGATCCTCGACGAACCGCTACAGGGGCTGGACCCATTAAACCGCCAGCTGATCCGCCGTTTTGTGGATGTCCTGATTAGCGAAGGCGAAACGCAGCTGCTGTTCGTTTCCCATCATGCCGAAGATGCCCCGTCCTGCATTACGCATCGCCTCGAGTTTGTGCCCGACGGTGAACGCTATCAGTACCTGCTGAGCAAAATCGATTAACCCCGGAGGGCTCTGCCCCTCCGTTTTTTCGGATAACCTGCACAAAGACTTCCCTATCCCTTTGATCTACAATGTCGCATTGCCGCCAAAAAACGAATTTTAAAAGCAGTGTAAACGATTCCACTATTTTATCCCATGTCACACTTTTCGCGTCTCTGTTATGCTATGGTTATTACATACCATAAGCCCAATGGAGCGAAATATGCGAGTTCTGGTAACAGGTGGTAGCGGTTACATTGGTAGTCATACCTGCGTGCAGCTGCTGCAAAACGGTCATGATGTCATCATCCTCGACAACCTGTGCAATAGTAAGCGCAGCGTGCTGCCTGTGATTGAACGTCTTGGCGGTAAACAACCAACCTTCGTGGAAGGCGACATCCGCAATGAAGCGTTGATGACCGAGATCCTTCACGACCATGCCATTGAGACGGTGATCCATTTCGCCGGCCTGAAAGCGGTGGGTGAATCCGTCGCGAAACCGCTGGAGTATTACGACAACAACGTCAACGGTACCCTGCGTTTGATCTCCGCCATGCGCGCAGCGAACGTCAAAAACTTTATCTTCAGCTCTTCCGCAACCGTCTACGGCGATCAGCCAAAAATCCCTTACGTTGAAAGCTTCCCGACCGGTACGCCGCAAAGCCCGTATGGCAAAAGCAAACTGATGGTGGAGCAGATCCTCACCGATCTGCAAAAAGCACAGCCTGAATGGAGCATCGCCTTGCTGCGCTACTTCAACCCGGTTGGTGCCCATCCGTCAGGCGATATGGGTGAAGATCCACAGGGCATCCCGAATAACCTGATGCCGTACATCGCCCAGGTGGCCGTTGGCCGCCGTGAGTCTCTGGCTATTTTCGGTAATGATTATCCAACCGAAGACGGTACCGGTGTGCGTGATTATATCCACGTCATGGATCTGGCCGACGGCCACGTGGCGGCAATGCAGCAGCTGGCCGATAAGCCAGGCGTGCATATTTATAACCTCGGCGCCGGGATCGGCAGCAGCGTGCTGGACGTCGTGAATGCCTTCAGTAAGGCCTGCGGTAAGCCTGTGAATTATCACTTCGCACCGCGCCGTGAAGGCGACCTCCCGGCTTACTGGGCCGATGCCTCCAAAGCCGATAAAGAGCTTAACTGGCGTGTCACCCGCACGCTTGATGAAATGGCACAGGATACCTGGCACTGGCAGTCTCGCCATCCACAAGGTTATCCGGACTAAGGATCCGTCATGACTTCGTTCAATCCCGTCGATCATCCGCATCGTCGTTTTAACCCGCTAAGCGGGCAATGGATTTTGGTTTCTCCGCATCGCGCCAAGCGCCCCTGGCAGGGGGCGCAAGAGACGCCTGCAAAACAGACGCTTCCCCAGCACGACCCGGACTGCTTCCTGTGTCCGGGCAACACGCGTGTGACGGGCGATAAAAACCCGGACTACAAAGGCACCTTCGTTTTCACCAACGATTTTGCCGCCCTGATGACCGACACGCCCGACGCGCCGGATAGCCAGGACCCGCTGATGCGCTGTGAAAGCGCACGCGGCACCAGCCGTGTTATCTGTTTCTCGCCCGACCACAGCAAAACGCTGCCGGAGCTGAGTGTTGACGCGCTGAAAGAGGTCGTCAGCACCTGGCAGACGCAAACTGCTGAACTGGGCCAGACCTACCCGTGGGTACAAGTGTTCGAAAACAAGGGCGCGGCAATGGGCTGCTCTAACCCGCACCCGCACGGTCAGATCTGGGCCAACAGTTTCCTGCCAAACGAAGCCGAGCGTGAAGACCGTCTGCAAAAAGCCTATTTCGCGGAAAACGGATCGCCGATGCTGGTGGATTACACCCGTCGTGAACTGGCCGATGGCAGCCGAACGGTGGTGGAAACCGAGCATTGGCTGGCCGTCGTACCTTACTGGGCAGCATGGCCATTTGAGACGCTGCTTCTGCCAAAAGCACAGGTTCTGCGCATCACCGATCTGAGCGACGCACAGCGCGATGACCTCGCCCTGGCACTGAAGAAACTGACCAGCCGTTATGACAACCTGTTCCAGTGCTCCTTCCCGTACTCAATGGGCTGGCATGGCGCTCCGTTTAACGGTGAAGAGAATCAACACTGGCAGTTGCATGCCCATTTCTATCCGCCGCTGCTGCGCTCTGCGACGGTACGTAAATTCATGGTGGGCTATGAAATGCTGGCAGAAACCCAGCGTGACCTGACGGCAGAACAGGCTGCAGAACGCCTGCGTGCTGTGAGTGACGTCCATTATCGCGAATCAGGAGTCTAAAAAATGAGTCTGAAAGATAAAACACAATCCCTGTTTGCTGAGAAATTTGGCTACCCTGCCACCCATGTCATTCAGGCGCCTGGCCGCGTGAACCTGATTGGTGAACATACCGACTATAACGATGGTTTCGTTCTGCCGTGCGCCATTGATTACCAGACTGTCATTAGCTGCGCTAAGCGCGATGATCGCAAAGTCCGCGTTATTGCAGCGGATTACAACAATGAGACGGATGAGTTTTCCCTCGATGCACCCATCGTTACCCACGACAGCCAGCAATGGTCTAACTACGTGCGCGGCGTGGTAAAACACCTGCAGAAACGTAATAAAAACGTGGGCGGCGCTGATCTGGTCATCAGCGGAAACGTGCCTCAGGGCGCCGGGTTAAGCTCGTCCGCGTCGCTGGAAGTCGCCGTGGGTACCGTCTTCCAGCAGCTTTATCATCTGCCGCTGGACGGGGCACAAATCGCCCTGAATGGTCAGGAAGCGGAAAACCAGTTTGTGGGCTGTAACTGCGGCATCATGGACCAGCTGATCTCTGCGCTGGGTAAAAAAGAGCATGCCTTGCTTATCGACTGCCGCTCTCTGGGCACCAAAGCCGTTCCCTTGCCAAAAGGCGCAGCTGTGGTAATTATTAACAGCAACTTTAAACGCACGCTGGTGGGCAGCGAGTACAACACCCGCCGCGAGCAGTGTGAAACCGGCGCACGTTTCTTCCAGCAACCTGCGCTACGTGACGTTTCGCTCAACGAGTTCAATAAAGTGGCGCACGAACTGGATCCGGTAGTGGCGAAACGCGTTCGTCATGTGCTGACGGAAAATGCCCGTACCGTTGAAGCGGCGTCCGCGCTGGCGAAAGGCGACCTGAAACGTATGGGTGAACTGATGGCAGAATCTCACGCCTCCATGCGCGATGATTTTGAAATCACCGTTCCGCAAATCGATACCCTGGTGGACATCGTCAAAGCCACGATTGGCGATAAAGGCGGTGTGCGCATGACCGGCGGCGGCTTCGGTGGCTGCATTGTTGCCCTGATGCCGGAAGAGCTCGTCCCTGCCGTCCAGCAGGCGGTGGAAAAACAGTACGAAGCGAAAACAGGTATTAAAGAAACTTTCTACGTGTGTAAAGCATCACAAGGAGCAGGACAGTGCTAAACGAAACGCCAACCCTTGCCCCGGATGGCCTGCCGTATCGCCTGTTAACCCTGCGCAACAGCGCAGGAATGGTGGTTACGTTAATGGACTGGGGTGCCACTTTGCTATCCGCTCGCGTACCAATGCCTGATGGCAGCGTACGTGAAACCCTGCTTGGCTGCGCGTCGCCTGAGCAGTATGTCAATCAGTCCGCCTATCTTGGCGCGTCTGTCGGCCGTTATGCTAACCGCATCGCGAAAAGCGCTTTCGAACTTGATGGCGAGCGTTACTCGTTGCTTTCCAGTCAGGGCGAAAACCAGTTACACGGTGGACCTGAAGGATTCGATAAGCGCCGCTGGAAAATCGTTCAGCAAAACGACCGCGAAGTGCTGTTCTCACTGGACTCGCGTGACGGTGACCAGGGATTCCCCGGTAACCTCACCGCGTTCGCGCATTTCACGCTGGCTGACGATAACCGTATCGCCATTGAATATCGCGCGAAAGTTGATAAGCCGTGCCCGGTCAATCTGACCAACCACGCTTATTTCAACCTGGACGGCAACCAGTGCGACGTGCGTAATCACACGCTCCAGATCCTGGCCGATGCCTATCTGCCGGTGGATGAAATGGGGATCCCGTATCAGGGGCTCAAGGCCGTCAGCGGTACCAGCTTTGATTTCCGCAGCGGAAAAACCATCGCACAGGATTTCCTGAGCGATGACGATCAGCGCAAGGTGAAAGGCTATGACCACGCGTTCCTGCTGCAGGCGAAAGGTGATGTGACTCAGCCTGCCGCGCAGGTCTGGTCTGCAGATGAGAAACTGCAGATGACGGTCTACACCACGGCCCCTGCCCTGCAATTCTATTCAGGCAACTACCTTGGCGGTACCACGGCACGCGAACATGAAGAGTACAGCGACTGGCAAGGTCTGGCGCTGGAAAGCGAGTTCCTGCCGGACAGCCCGAACCATCCAGAATGGCCACAGCCGGACTGTGTGCTGCGCCCGGGTGAAGAGTACGTTAGCGTGACAGAATATCATTTCATCCCGCATTCATAATTCCCAGCCCTCCTTGCGGAGGGCTTTTTCTCTCCGTCTTGCTGAAAATAGCGCCGATCGCAGACAAAATCATAACCCTGGATTCACAAGCATCTTACACTCAGAGACTATTTTCGCTATGGTTAGGGTTAAGCGTTGCTGCTGGCACTGTCACGGCAATATAATGAGAATTGTTATCATTCAATAAAGCTTATGAGGAGTACGATATGGCTGTAACTAAGCTGGTCCTGGTGCGTCATGGCGAAAGCCAGTGGAACAACGAAAACCGCTTTACCGGTTGGTACGACGTTGATCTGTCAGAAAAAGGCGTAAGCGAAGCAAAAGCAGCAGGTAAACTGCTGAAGGCTGAAGGCTTCAGCTTTGATTTTGCTTACACCTCTGTGCTGAAACGTGCCATCCATACTCTGTGGAACGTTCTGGACGAACTGGATCAGGCCTGGCTGCCGGTTGAGAAATCCTGGAAACTGAACGAGCGTCACTACGGTGCGCTGCAGGGTCTGAACAAAGCGGAAACCGCTGAAAAATACGGTGACGAGCAGGTTAAACAGTGGCGTCGCGGCTTCGCGGTAACCCCACCAGAGCTGACCAAAGATGACGAGCGCTACCCGGGCCACGACCCGCGTTACGCGAAACTGACGGATGCTGAGCTGCCAACGACCGAGAGCCTGGCGCTGACCATCGACCGCGTTGTGCCTTACTGGAACGAAACCATTCTGCCACGCCTGAAAAGCGGCGAGCGCGTGATCATCGCAGCTCACGGTAACTCCCTGCGTGCGCTGGTGAAATACCTGGACAACATGGGTGAAGACGAGATCCTCGAACTGAACATCCCAACTGGCGTTCCGCTGGTGTATGAGTTCGACGAAAACTTCAAACCAATCAAACATTACTATCTGGGCAACGCTGATGAGATCGCTGCAAAAGCCGCGGCTGTAGCGAACCAGGGTAAAGCGAAATAATTTTCGCTGGACATAAAAAAAGCGTGGAGCAATCCACGCTTTTTTATTTGGCTCCTGAAACTCAGCCGCGACGCGCTTTTACCGCATTCGCCAGCTGACGCAGAAGGGCATCCGTATCGTCCCAGCCGATGCAGGCGTCCGTGACGCTTTTACCGTAGACCAGCGGCTCGCTGCCTTCCAGATTCTGGTTACCTTCCACCAGATGGCTTTCGATCATCACGCCAATAATCGCGTTCTCACCGCCGGCAATCTGCTGACAAACATCGGCGCCGACTTCCATCTGCTTTTTAAACTGCTTGCTGGAGTTGGCATGGCTGAAGTCGATCATCACCTGTTGTGGCAGACCCGCTTTTTCCAGCCCGACCTTCACGTCTGCCACATGTTTTGCGCTGTAGTTCGGCTCTTTACCGCCACGCAGAATAATATGACAGTCACCGTTACCGCTGGTATTTACAATGGCGGAGTGACCCCATTTGGTGACGGACAGGAAGCAGTGCGGTGCCCCGGCGGCATTGATGGCGTCAATTGCCACCTTAATGGTGCCATCGGTACCGTTTTTAAAACCAACCGGACACGAGAGACCTGACGCCAGTTCGCGGTGAACCTGAGATTCTGTAGTACGCGCACCGATTGCGCCCCAGCTCATCAGATCCGCCAGATATTGCGGCGTAATCATGTCGAGGAACTCACCGGCAGCCGGCAAACCGCTGTCGTTGATCTCCAGCAGCAGTTTGCGCGCAATACGCAGACCGTCGTTGATCTGGAAACTGTTATCCATATGCGGGTCGTTAATCAGCCCTTTCCAGCCAACGGTCGTACGCGGCTTTTCGAAGTAAACACGCATGACAATTTCCAGCTCGCCTTGCAGTTCTTCGCGAAGCTGGAGCAATCTTGCTGCGTACTCTTTGGCCGCAGCAGGATCGTGAATTGAGCAAGGGCCAATCACCACCAGAAGACGATCGTCATTACCTTTCAGGATCTTATGGATCGCTTTACGAGCATGAGACACCGTGTTTGCGGCATTTTCAGTGGCGGGGAATTTCTCAAGGAGTGCTACAGGAGGTAATAACTCATTGATCTCTTTAATACGTAAATCGTCGTTCTGATAATTCATTTTCTTTCCAGCTCTGCCATATCTTTAGTAATGAAAGCAATCCTTTCAATCTAACTTGCCGACCAGAAAGTGTAAACACGGTTTTACACTTCACGCAGATAATTCCTGGAATTCACCTAAAAATCGCCATAAAATAGCGAAAAACGAGATCTAACCTAAGATTTTTAACTGTAACAACCACTTTTGTTTGATTAAACGCGATTCCATACTGACGTAAGTCCGTATGACGGAATCTTTCGCCTCTGAAAAAGATGCACTGTTGGAAAATGTTATCCAGCGTAACGACAAGAACAGGAGCACCAAGATGAAAATGACGAAACTGGCAACCCTCTTCCTCACAGCCTCCCTTACCCTGGCAAGCGGCAGCGTCCTTGCCGCTGAGACGGGCTCAACAGATAACAACGGTGACGCGAATGCCGCGGCGGCGGCGGGACAGGTCGCCCCTGATGCAAAACAGAATATCGCCCCGAATAATGTCGATAACAGCCAGATCAATACCGGGAACACCAATACCGGAGGCACGATGTTGCATCCGGACAGTAGCGGCTCTGGCACCATGAATCATGACACGATGAGTACCGATGAGATGCATAAGAACACCATGTGCAAAGACGGTAAGTGTCCGAATTCGAATGACAAAGTGGGCGACGATGCCAATACCAAAACGGATGGCACAACCCAATAATCCGTTACGGATGTAAACGTAAAAGGAGAGCTCTGGCTCTCCTTTCTTTTTGGAGTAAGCCATTAAAAACGCTACACTAAAAACAATAACAAAAAGGAAAGCTGATATGGCGCACACGCATTCACACACCCCATCTCCTGGCGATGACAACGCTAAACGCCTTATGCTGGCCTTCGGCGTCACGGCAACGTTTATGGTTATCGAGGTCATTGGTGGCCTGGTTTCCGGCTCTCTGGCGCTTCTGGCGGATGCCGGACATATGCTTACCGATGCCGCCGCCCTGCTCTTCGCTCTGTTGGCCGTGCAGTTTGCCCGTCGTCCGCCTAACGCGCGTCATACCTTTGGCTGGCTGCGGCTAACCACTCTGGCGGCGTTTGTTAACGCTATTGCTCTGGTGGTTATCACCCTTCTTATCGTCTGGGAAGCCATACAGCGCTTTCGTCACCCTCAGCCGGTCGCCGGAGCGACAATGATGGTTATCGCCGTAGCAGGTCTGCTGGCGAATCTTCTGGCGTTCTGGATCTTGCATCGCGGCAGCGGGGAAAAGAACCTCAACGTGCGCGCTGCGGCTCTGCATGTTATGGGCGATTTACTGGGTTCCGTCGGCGCTATTGTGGCCGCGCTGGTGATCCTTTATACCGGCTGGACGCCCGTCGACCCGATTCTGTCCGTGCTGGTATCGTGTCTGGTATTGCGCAGTGCCTGGCGGCTGCTGAAGGAGAGCGTGAATGAACTGCTTGAAGGGGCGCCGGCATCCGTGGACATTGCCGAGCTTAAACGCAACCTGCGTCGTTCCGTGCCCGAAGTGCGCAATGTGCATCATGTTCACGTCTGGCTGGTGGGTGAGAAACCGGTCATGACATTGCACGTCCAGGTGATCCCTACCCATGACCATGATGGCCTGCTTGAGCGCATCCAGCACTTTCTCGAACATCACTATGAGATTGGCCACGCCACCATCCAGATGGAGTACCAGCCCTGTAACGGCCCGGACTGCCACCTGAACGAGGCGCAGTCCGGACATTCACATCATCACCATCATTAGTTCGAAAGCGCGCGAGAGCCTCGCTCACGCGCGCTGTTAATCCACATCCGGCTCCCGTTCAGGGCAATGAAGGTCAGCATTAGATACTCCAGCGACATCGCATAGACGCCCTGACGTGCAAAAATAACCACGCTAATGACGTTAATGACGACCCAGAGCAGCCAGTTCTCAACGTATTTACGGGTCATCAGGATCATCGCAGCAATCGACAGCACCATCATGCAGGAGTCCCAGAACGGGAAAGCATCCGGCTGGAGTGATGGCATAGCGACATTCAGCCCGAGGCCAGACATGACCGACACCGCGACACGGGTCAGGAATGCAAACACCGGGTTGATATAGACGGACATTAAACCAATGGCGACAACGCAGGCGACAAACCAGGCGATGGCTTTCGGTAAGGGCAGCCAGCGGATTTGCAGCTCTGCCTCCTGCTGGCTGTTCTGCCGCGACCACGCGTACCAACCGTAAATGTTCGCCGCAAAGAAGAACAACTGCAAAAGCAGGCTGGCGTACAGCTGGATCTGGAAGAAGATAATCGCAAAGAGCGTAACGTTAATTAACCCGAACGCGTAGTTGCTGATCTTCTCCAGGCTTGCCAGCCAGATACACAATAACCCAGCCAGCGTACCCACGGCCTCAATCCATGACAGGTCATAGCCACCTGCACCAATCGGTATATGAACCAGAATGTTCTGTGTGCTAAAAAAATCCATCTTTTCCCCAGGGCGTATTGAATTAAGTACGTAGTGTAGCCGCAAAATCCAGCATGCGGTTAAGCGGAATTAACGCACCTTCACGCAGAGCAGCATCCACATGGATTTCATGCGTTGCTCCGCCTTTCTCCAGCCCCTCAGCAATAGCTTTCAGGCCGTTCATCGCCATCCACGGGCAGTGCGCGCAGCTACGACACGTCGCCCCCTCGCCCGCCGTTGGTGCTTCAAGCAGCTCTTTCTCAGGCACGGCCTGCTGCATCTTATAGAAAATACCGCGGTCGGTTGCCACGATGAGCTGCTTGTGCGGCAGCGTCCTGGCGGCATTGATAAGCTGGCTTGTGGATCCCACGGCATCCGCCATGTCGACAATGGACTGCGGTGATTCCGGGTGAACAAGGATCGCAGCGTGCGGGTAAAGCGCCTTCATGCGCGAGAGCGCCTGCGTCTTAAATTCGTCATGAACAATACAGGCACCCTGCCAGCAAAGCACGTCAGCGCCGGTCTGCTTCTGCACGTAATTACCGAGATGGCGGTCAGGCGCCCAGATGATTTTCTCGCCCAGGCTGTCCAGATGCTCAATCAGTTCAACGGCGATGCTTGACGTCACGACCCAGTCTGCCCGCGCTTTCACTGCGGCAGAGGTATTGGCATAGACCACCACGGTACGGTCCGGATGGGCGTCGCAGAAGGCCGAGAACGCATCAATCGGACAGCCGAGGTCGAGTGAACACTCCGCATGTAGCGTTGGCATCAGAATGGTTTTTTCAGGGCTGAGAATCTTTGCGGTTTCACCCATAAAGCGAACGCCTGCGACCAGTAACGTGGAAGCAGGATGTCTGGCACCAAAGCGTGCCATCTCCAGAGAGTCAGAGATGCAGCCCCCGGTCTCTTCCGCCAGTTGCTGGATTTCCGGGTCGGTGTAGTAATGTGCAACCATCACTGCATCTCGCTCTTTGAGAAGACGTTTGATCTTCTCACGGTAAAACTGCTTCTCATCCTGACTCAGCGGGACAGGCTTTGGCGGGAAGGGATAGATTGCGGCTTCTGGATCAAACATCACGCTCATTATGGCTTCTCGTTTTACTGGCTTAACATTATTGCCTTTCTTTTGCATGACATAGCAAAACGGACGGCAAATGTGTTTTGTATACTAAACAAGATAGCGAATTTGCGAGAAAAAGTCACCGGAAATAGGTGTGCGTAGCACGCATCGGATGGCGTCTTCGCCGGAGCCGACCTGCAAGGTCAAAATATGCGGAATACAGATAGCAAAAAAGCGCCTTTAGGGCGCTTTTTTACATTGGTGGGTCGTGCAGGATTCGAACCTGCGACCAATTGATTAAAAGTCAACTGCTCTACCAACTGAGCTAACGACCCCTTGCGGGATGTACAGCAAATCTATTCAGGCTGGTGGGTCGTGCAGGATTCGAACCTGCGACCAATTGATTAAAAGTCAACTGCTCTACCAACTGAGCTAACGACCCGCTTGGGTGTTGCCTGAATTTTTACTCATACCAATAACCTGGTGGGTCGTGCAGGATGACTCGGCTTCGCCTCGCCCTACGGGCCGTTGCTGTTGCAACGTTATCCTTCACGTTTAACATCTGAGTAAGACATTAAAATTGGTGGGTCGTGCAGGATTCGAACCTGCGACCAATTGATTAAAAGTCAACTGCTCTACCAACTGAGCTAACGACCCGGAGTGGTGGGTGATGACGGGCTCGAACCGCCGACCCCCTCCGTGTAAAGGAGATGCTCTACCAACTGAGCTAATCACCCACTCTGTACTACCGGAACTGCTTTAAGTGGTGGGTCGTGCAGGATTCGAACCTGCGACCAATTGATTAAAAGTCAACTGCTCTACCAACTGAGCTAACGACCCACTTTTACGCTGTTTTCACGTTGTTTGATATCCCGTGGCAACGGCGGCATATATTACTGATTTAAGAATTCAGCGCAACAAAAATTTCGATGAAGATCACTTAACTGCTTACGAATCATGCTGCACGACCAGAAATAACGCGATTTCTGGTCATGCGATAATCATCCCATCGAATTCAGACGTTTTTGCGCCTGCTTCGCACCTTCGGTGCCAGGGAATTTAGCAACCACCTGCTGATAAACCGCTTTCGCTTTCGCAGTGTCACCTTTGTCCTGCATGATGACGCCGACTTTAAACATCGCATCAGGCGCTTTTGGCGATTTCGGGTAATTTTTCACCACTGAGGCAAAATAAAACGCCGCATCGTCCTTTTTACCCTTGTTGTAATTCAGCTGACCCAGCCAATAATTTGCATTGGGCAGATAAGTGGAATCAGGGTATTTCTTCACAAAGTTCTGAAACGCAGCGATAGCGTCATCCTGACGAGATTGATCCTGTACCAGGGCAATGGCCGCGTTGTAGTCCGTATTCGCGTCACCGCTCTGAACAGGCGCTCCCGTCGAGGCCGAAGCATCTGCCGCAGGAGCAGGGGTCGACGTCGCCGCACCGCTCTGATCGCCTGCTGCTGGCTGCGCAGCTGCGCCACCGCTGCTGAGGCTATCCATCTGCAGCAAGATTTGCTTCTGACGTTCCACAACTTGGTTAAGCTGATACTGGCTTTCCTGAATCTGACCACGGAGAGAGTCAATATCGTTTTGGTTGTCGGAAAGTTGTTGCTGGAGTTGGGTTAAAAGCTGACTGTGAGCGTTAGAAATACGCTCGAGTTGAGTGACCCGGTCTTCTACCGAGCCTGAGCCGACACTACTGATTGGTGCCTGAGCAAAAGCGGCCCAGGGGGCCGCTATTCCAACCAGTAACGACAGACTCAACAGATGATGTCTGAAGTTACTGCTCATGCAATTCTCTTAGTAAACCAGTACGGCACGACGGTTTTTGGAGTAAGCCGCTTCGTCGTGACCCAGTACTGCAGGTTTTTCTTTACCGTAAGAAACGATGGAGATCTGGTCAGCAGAAACGCCTTTACCCTGCAGGTACATTTTAACGGCGTTAGCACGACGTTCACCCAGGGAGATGTTGTACTCTGGAGTACCACGTTCGTCCGCGTGACCTTCTACGGTGACTTTGTAAGACGGGTTGCTACGCAGGAAGTTAGCGTGAGCATCCA
Source organism: Enterobacter sp. RCC_40 (assembly GCF_041360735.1). Classification (NCBI taxonomy): domain Bacteria; kingdom Pseudomonadati; phylum Pseudomonadota; class Gammaproteobacteria; order Enterobacterales; family Enterobacteriaceae; genus Enterobacter; species Enterobacter sp. RCC_40. The sequence continues at coordinate 584,550 of NZ_JBFUPR010000002.1, read as the reverse complement.
GCATCGCAGCGAAGTCAGAACGGATGTCGTATTTATCCAGATCGAAGTAAACGATGTTGTTCTGCTGCAGCTGCTGCATCTGAAGACGCGCTTGCTCTTCAGAAGACATGTTGCCATTGCCATTCGCGTCCATACCGGTACCGGCACCCATCATGCCTTCGCCGCTCTGGTCATTGCTTGCATTCTTGTTAGAAGAACACGCTGCGATTGCCATTACAGGCAGAGCGATCATCAGCCCCTTCAGCACTTTGTTCAGTTGCATTTCTATGATTCCTTTAGTAATCAATTAATTATTATTTACAGATACGGCGACCAGGCAGGTGATTTTACCTGTCCATCAGTTGCCGGAATACGCGCTTTGAAACGCCCATCTGTAGAAACCAGATTCAGCACAGATCCCATCCCCTGAGAAGAGCTGTAGATTACCATAGTGCCGTTAGGTGCCAGACTTGGCGTTTCATCCAGGAACGTTGACGACAGAACTTGAACGCCACCCGCTACCAGATCTTGTTTGGCAATGTGCTGCTGCCCACCGTTGGAGCTGACCATTACCATAAATTTACCGTCGCTGCTCACGTCCGCGTTTTGGTTCTGCGAACCTTCCCAGGTAATACGCTGTGGAGCACCGCCGTTGACGTTCACTTTATAGATTTGTGGACGACCTGCCTGGTCAGACGTAAATGCCAGGTTCTGGCTGTCCGGGAACCAGGACGGTTCGGTGTTGTTGCTGCGACCATCGGTCACCTGGCGAATTTGACCTGAGCCAATGTCCATCACGTACAGGTTCAGGCTACCGGTTTTAGAGAGCGCAAACGCCAGTTTGGTACCGTCCGGAGAGAACGAAGGCGCACCGTTGTGACGAGGGAACGACGCAACCTGGCGAACAGCACCGTTAGCCAGCGTCTGGATAACCAGCGCTGAACGACCGCTTTCGAAGGTAACATAAGCCAGTTTAGAACCGTCCGGAGACCAGGCTGGAGACATCAGCGGCTGAGAAGAACGTTTCACCAAGAACTGATTGTAACCATCGTAGTCAGATACGCGCAGCTCATACGGGAACTGACCGCCATTGGTCTGTACCACATAAGCAATACGGGTACGGAACGCACCTTTAATGCCGGTCAGTTTTTCAAATACCGCATCGCTGGCAGCGTGTGCCGCGTAGCGCAGGTACTGTTTAGTGACCTTGTAAGAGTTCTGTGCCAGAACGGTACCCGGTGCACCGCCGGTATCAACCAGCTGCCATGCAACGTTGTAAGAGCCGTCCGGGTTAGGTGTAACCTGACCAACAACGACAGCATCGATACCGAGTGCAGACCATGCGGCAGGCTGTACTTCCTGCGCGCTGCCCGGCTGCTGAGGCAGACGAGAACGATCTAATGGGTTGAATTTACCGCTGTTACGCAGGTCAGCCGCAACGATGCCACCGGCATCTTCAGGCGCAGCGCCAGGGCCGGCCCACTGGAACGGAACAACACCGATTGGGCGTGCCGAATCCACCCCCTGGGTGATCTCGATACGTACTTCTGCGTGCAGTACTGCTGCCCACAGCATTAAAAAACCAAATGCTACACGTAATGCCTGCTTCATCATATCTCCCTTATCCGGGTAACCTTACCCACGATAATTTAGCAGAATGTTAACAAACCCAAATAGACAAAACTACTAAACCCTGTGACTAACCCTGGTCTATTTTTCCCCGTTTGCACGGGGAAAATGTAACTTAAGGTTTGAAGTCCAGCGGTGCATTTTTAAAGACTTCGTAGACTGCCTGTGACGGCGGCTTAGGCATCTTAGCCTGACGCGCTGCGGCAAGTGCTGCAGTACATAAAGCGGGATCGCCACCTTCGGACTTAATATCAAGGAGCATGCCATCCGGCGCCAGTTTTATACGCAGCGTGCACGTTTTACCGGTGTAGGAAGACGCATCATAGAATCGGCTTTCGATAGCGGATTTAATCTGCGCGGCATAACCGTTGATTTCTGCACCAGAAGCACCGTTACTCTTAGTGTTACCACTTCCTGTTGGTGCTGCATTGTTTCCTTTCGCACCACCGCCCGCTTTCGGCGCATTCTTACCAGAACTCAGGTCGCCCAGGAGATCGTCAACGCCAGCGGCATCCGCGGCTTTCTCAGCGGCGGCCGCTTTTTTGGCGGCGGCTTTCTCTGCAGCAGCTTTCTTATCGGCAGCGGCTTTTTCTGCTGCAGCTTTTTTGTCAGCAGCCGCTTTCTCGGCGGCGGCTTTCTTCTCTGCTGCGGCTTTTTCAGCAGCGGCCGCTTTTTCTGCTGCAGCCTTCTCGGCAGCAGCCGCTTTCTTCGCAGCATCGGCAGCAGCTTTCTTCTCTGCTTCCTGAGCAGCTTTCTTCGCGGCTTCCGCTTCAGCTTTTTTCTGAGCATCAGCAGCAGCTTTTTTTGCCGCTTCCGCTTCAGCTTTCTTCTGAGCATCAGCAGCGGCTTTCTTCGCCGCTTCGGCTTCAGCTTTCTTCTGAGCATCGGCTGCGGCTTTCTTCGCCGCTTCCGCCGCTAATTTTGCCTGGGCATCAGCTTGTGCTTTCGCGTCCGCCGCGGCTTTGGCTGCCGCCTCTTCCGCCTGCTTCTGCTGTTCCTGAGCTTTCTTCGCGGCCTCTTCAGCTTGCTTCTGCTGTTCCGCCTGCTCTTTCGCCGCTTCCTGCGCCTGCAAACGTTCTTTCTCAAGCTGCTTCAGTCGCTCCTGCTCAGCGGCCTGCTTTTCACGCAGTTCTTCCGCTTGCTGTTGCGCCTGTTTTTCACGCTGCTCTTCAGCCCGTTTTGCACTCGCCTTCTGCTGTTGCTCGCGGTTATAGTTCTGCACTACCGCACCGGGATCCACCATGACGGCGTCAATGGAAGAGCCTCCACCGCCGCCCGATGATGCATCAATGTGCTCGTCGAACGAACTCCAGATCAGCACTGCAAAAAGAATAACGTGCAGCACTGCGGAGACGATTATCGCTCGCTTAAGCTTGTCGTTCTGTTCGGTTGCCTTTGACACTATCGGTTCCCAAAAACTACGCAGATGATCAAATAGGCTGAGTCATTAAGCCAACTGACTTAACGCCCGCGCTATGTAGCAAGTTCAGCGCTTTAATAATTTCATCGTATGGTACGTCTTTCGCGCCACCGATTAAGAAGACCGTTTTCGGATTTGACTCCAGGCGTCGCTGCGCTTCAGCAATAACCTGCTCAGGTGGCAGTTGATCCATACGATCTTTTTCTACCACTACGCTGTATTGCCCTACACCGGAAACCTCAATGATGACCGGAGGATCGTCATTGGTGCTTACCGCCTGTGATTCTGTCGCATCCGGCAGATCAACCTCCACGCTCTGGGTAATGATGGGTGCTGTCGCCATGAAGATCAGCAGCAGTACCAACAGAACGTCCAGCAGTGGAACGATATTGATTTCGGACTTGAGCTCGCGACGATTTCGTCCACGCGATCTGGCCATGGTTTACCCCTTGTTACTCTCGGTACTGGTAAACGCCTGACGGTGCAGAATTGCGGTGAACTCTTCCATAAAGTTGTCGTAGTTCAGTTCCAGTTTATTCACGCGCTGGTTCAGACGGTTGTAAGCCATAACCGCCGGGATCGCCGCAAACAGACCGATAGCGGTCGCAATCAGTGCTTCTGCAATACCCGGGGCAACCATCTGCAACGTCGCCTGCTTCACCGCCCCCAGGGCGATAAAGGCGTGCATAATCCCCCAGACCGTACCAAACAGACCGATATACGGGCTGATGGAACCAACGGTTCCCAGGAAAGGAATATGCGTTTCAAGGTTTTCCAGCTCGCGATTCATGGAGATACGCATCGCACGCGAGGCACCTTCCACAACCGCTTCAGGCGCGTGGCTGTTTGCGCGATGCAAACGAGCAAACTCTTTGAATCCGCTATAGAAAATCTGTTCGGAGCCTACGAGGTTATCACGGCGTCCCTGGCTTTCCTGATACAGACGAGAAAGCTCAATACCCGACCAGAACTTATCTTCAAACGCTTCTGCTTCACGGCCAGCCGCATTGAGGATACGCGTTCTCTGGATGATGATGGCCCAGGATGCGATTGAAAAACCAATCAAAATCAACATGATAAGTTTAACCAGAAGGCTTGCCTTCAGGAACAAATCAAGGATATTCATGTCAGTCACTGCTTAAACTCCGCGACAATAGACTTAGGAAGCGCACGAGGCTTCATTATGGTTGGATCAACACAGACGATCAGGACTTCAGCTGAGTTCAGTACCGTATTTTCTGCATTGACTATCCGCTGCGTGAAAACCATTGAGGTTCCGCGCATTGATGTAATTTCAGTTTGGACTTCGAGCATATCGTCGAGTCTGGCAGGCGCAAAATACTCAAGCGTCATCTTGCGAACCACGAAGGCAACTCGCTCAGCCAACAGCTCCTGTTGACTAAAGTGATGATGGCGCAGCATCTCTGTGCGTGCCCGTTCATAAAAAGCAACGTAGCTGGCGTGGTAAACCACACCCCCGGCATCGGTATCTTCGTAATAGACACGAACCGGCCATCGAAACAGCGTTGTATTCACTTTACATCCCGGTAATGCAACAAAAGTTAGAGCTTTTAAACTTCGCTACTATACGCGCGGGAAAGATGGTTTGGAATGGGAGAAAGTAAACGGAGAGTAAATTTTTATGGGCCAGGGTAAGCCCATATCATTAACGGACATTTCTTATTCAGAAGAAGAAGAAAATCAAGCCAGCGAGAAGCACCAGATCGGCGATAAGTGGGCAGAAAATCCCCTGCCAGTGCAACGCTTTCGGACGAAAGCCTACGCCGTGGATCACACCTGCGCACACCGCCCACATAATGAGGAAGCCGTGCCAGATCTCAAGCTCGCTGGTCTTCGCTGCAAAGCGCGAAGGGTCCCAGAAGATACAACCTGCCAGCAGTAATGCCATCACTAAAGAAAGCGCCCTTAACGGGCGCTTATCCATTACCGCGTAAAGCGTCGCGATAATGTTCATTAGTGTTTGTCTTCACCTGCTTTAGACGCTTCGACGTGCTCAAGCGCCAGGGCAGTAATGACACCAAATGCACAGGCAAGAAGCGTCCCTAAAATCCATGCGAAATACCACATATTCAGCTCCTTACTTAGTACAGAGAATGAGTGTTGCTTTCAATATCTTCTTTCGTGATACGACCGAACATTTTCCAGTAACACCAGGCGGTGTACAGCAGGATAATCGGTACGAACACGCAAGCAACATACGTCATCAGGTTAAGCGTCAGCTGGCTGGACGTTGCATCCCACATGGTCAGGCTTGCATTCATCATCGTGCTGGACGGCATGACGAATGGGAACATCGCGATACCTGCAGTCAGAATAATGCACGCCAGCGTCAGTGAGGAAAATACAAATGCCAGGGCACCTTTTTCCAGACGTGACGTCAGTATCGTCAGCAGCGGCAGCAACACACCCAGAGCCGGAATAGCCCACAGAACAGGCATATTGTTGAAGTTCACCAGCCACGCGCCAGCCTGTCGTGCCACTTCTTTCGTCAGCGGGTTAGACGGTGCCGTGTGGTTAATTGCAGACGTAATGACATAACCGTCGATACCGTACATCACCCATACGCCGGCCAGTGCGAAGCACACCAGGGTAATAAGCGCAGCAACCTGCGCCGTTGCACGAGAGCGAAGATGCAATTCACCTACGGTACGCATCTGCAGATAGGTCGCACCCTGAGTAATGATCATTGCCACACTCACCACGCCTGCCAGCAGACCAAACGGATTCAGCAGTTGGAAGAAGTTACCGGTGTAGTAAAGACGCATGTATTCATCGATGTGGAACGGTACACCTTGCAGCAGGTTACCGAACGCCACGCCAATCACCAGCGGTGGAACGAAGCTACCAATGAAGATGCCCCAGTCCCACATGTTGCGCCAGCGGGTGTCTTCAATCTTGGAACGGTAGTCGAAACCAACCGGACGGAAGAATAAAGAAGCCAGCACCAGAATCATCGCCACATAGAAACCGGAGAACGCAGCCGCGTAGACCATCGGCCAGGCAGCGAACAGCGCGCCGCCTGCGGTGATCAGCCACACCTGGTTACCGTCCCAGTGCGGGGCGATGGAGTTAATCATGATTCGACGCTCGGTGTCATTACGACCGAGGAAACGGGTGAGCATCCCCACCCCCATGTCGAAACCGTCAGTGACTGCGAAACCGATCAGCAGAATACCGACCAGCAGCCACCAGATAAAACGCAATACTTCATAATCGATCATTTGATGACTCCTGTCTTAGCGTGCCGGCTGAGTAGTCGCACCGGACTGCTCGTAGTGATAGCGACCGGTTTTCAGGCTGCTTGGGCCAAGGCGCGCGAACTTGAACATCAGGAACAGTTCAGCCACCAGGAACAGGGTGTACAGACCACAAATCAGCAGCATGGAGAAGATCAGATCGCCGGCAGTCAGAGAGGAGTTCGCTACCGCTGTTGGCAGCACCTCACCGATCGCCCATGGCTGACGGCCATATTCCGCAACAAACCAGCCGGATTCGATAGCAATCCACGGCAGTGGGATACCATACAGCGCGGTACGCAGCAGCCATTTTTTCTCACCGATGCGGTTACGAATCACGGACCAGAAGGACGCCGCAATGATCAGCAGCATGATGATGCCGCAGCCCACCATGATACGGAATGCGAAGTACAGTGGCGCAACGCGTGGAATGGAGTCTTTGGTCGCCATCTGGATCTGCGCTTCCGTCGCGTCGGAGACGTTCGGGGTATAGCGTTTCAGCAGCAGACCGTAACCCAGATCTTTCTTCACATCGTTGAACTGGTCACGCACGGCCTGGTCGGTAGAACCCGCACGCAGCTGCTCCAGCAGCGCGTAAGCTTTCATACCGTTACGGATACGGCCTTCATGCTGCACCATCAGCTCTTTCAGACCCGTCACCTGCTTGTCGACGGAGCGGGTAGCAATGATGCCGAGCGCGTAAGGAATTTGAATGGCGAAGCGGTTTTCCTGTGCATCCTGGTCGGGAACACCGAACAGAGTAAAGGCAGCAGGCGCGGGTTGGGTTTCCCATTCGGCTTCGATAGCGGCCAGTTTGGTTTTCTGCACGTCACCCATTTCGTAACCGGATTCATCACCCAGCACGATAACAGAGAGGATTGCAGCCATACCGAAGCTTGCAGCGATAGCAAAGGAGCGCTTAGCAAACGCGAAGTCACGACCACGCAGCATGTAGTAAGAGCTGATGCCCAGTACAAACATCGCGCCGCACACATAGCCAGACGCCACGGTGTGAACGAATTTAACCTGTGCGACCGGATTCAGCACCAGCTCGGCAAAGCTGACCATCTCCATACGCATGGTTTCGAAGTTGAAATCAGACGCGATAGGGTTCTGCATCCAGCCGTTCGCGACCAGGATCCACAGTGCGGACAGGTTCGAACCGAGTGCCACCAGCCAGGTCACCGCCATATGCTGGACTTTGCCCAGACGGTCCCAACCGAAGAAGAACAGACCTACAAAGGTGGATTCGAGGAAGAAGGCCATCAGACCTTCAATGGCCAGCGGCGCACCGAAGATATCCCCAACGTAGTGAGAATAGTAAGACCAGTTAGTCCCGAACTGGAACTCCATGGTCAAACCGGTAGCCACGCCCAGTGCAAAGTTGATACCAAACAACTTGCCCCAGAACTTGGTCATATCTTTATAAATCTGTTTGCCGGAGAGGACGTAGACCGTTTCCATGATGGCCAGCAGGAACGCCATACCGAGCGTTAGTGGCACAAACAGGAAGTGGTACATCGCGGTCAAGGCAAACTGTAAGCGCGACAGTTCGACTATATCTAACATCATGACTCCTTGCTCATCGCATGAAGACTCCGAGAGTGAACCCCGTTAGAAAAGGATTCACACACATGCCCCAATACAAATTATTCGCATCCATGTCGTCGCGCTTAGCCTGAGAAAGGATAAAAGCAATGACGATAGGTTACAAATACGTTAATAAAAAACTCAAATTGATCCCGCAAATATAATACGCTGCAAAACCCTTACAATAAACAGGTTTTTATTGAATCACATTTACGTTTTTCGACGGCGATCAATTTATAGCAAAATTACCACTTTTCAGCCATTTTGATCGGGGACAATTTACCGCCTTTCGACACCTTTTTCCAAGGATTAAACTTTGATTTAAATCAAAAAGCACCGTTTCTGTTAACCATGTTTAAATGTGGTGAGAATGGTAAAAACCTTGTTAATGCTATGTGTACGACGAGATATTTGGAGTTATCAAAAGCAAGAAAGAATATAAACAGACGTGATTTATTTTAACGCTGAAGAACAACGCATCTTTACATTCGCGTTAACGTATAAAGGTAGTCGTCAGCGCGTTTTTTTTCCATTGTGCGACGATAGCCGCAGATAATTACATTTATTTTACCTGCGACACGCTTAAAATTAACACCACAATGTGACTATTCAATAAAAAAGGCTGCCCTGAGCGCAGCCTTTTGTTCACTTCAGACGCTACCTTTCCGTTTTCAGGCTAAAAGTCCGCGATTGCCCAGGCCTGAACAGGCCCGTAATGCCCTTTTCTTCTCCCCTACCTGCCAGTACCTGTTCATTTAAATTCGTCTCGCAACAGCCTTTAAGCGCCTGATTCCACGATAAAGAGGCATCACAGGACACAGATTCCGACGGATTGAACAGACGAAGGATAAGCGCGTCCCGATCCTCCGCCTTTTTTATCGCGCTCATAACACAGCCTGTCGGCGAAAGGGTCAGCAGGCTGTATCTGTCCGGCGTGCTGAACGGCGCACGGTTAAGCTTCATGGCATCCCAGGGGATTTTGTTATAACACTGGACGGGGGTAAGCCACGCTTTCGCCTGCTGAGCAACGCCGGCGTTCTCGGGAGAGCCGCTAAAACTCAGAAGGCTAAAACGGCAATCGAGCCTGCCCCGAAGCTGCGAGTCCGGAACGGCCATTTTTATGCCGGACGGTCGGCCCGGGCGCAACAGCAAATCTTCCTTTCCCAACACGCCCACACCGCGTAGAAGGGTCAGAGCAAACGCTTTTTCCGCCTCCCCCACCACTTCAAATTCGCGTAACCCTTCTGTGAACAGGGCAAGCCCGTTTCGTTCCTGCTGCAGCACGGCGTAGTTAAGTAAATTCCAGACGGGAACCGGTGCCTCTTTCCAGCCCTCTTCTTGCCAGTTAGCCATCGCGTCATCGCGAACCGGGCGCGCTATGGAGCCAAACTGCGTATCTGACAGTACCTGCTGCGTCATAAACGGCGTCGGGATAAGTACGCGGACCCGGTGATCGTCAGCCTGATTATCCAGACGCGCCACAACATCTACACGCCTGCTGTTATGGCTGAGAGTAACCTCAAATTCAACCGCAAGAGCGCCATTGCACAGGCGGGCCGACCGCTCGGCCAGGTTTGCCGGAACGGCGATGCGATGCTGGATCACCGCCCTGCTCTGCCAGGCTTCCTGTATCACCTCAACATGATGCTGCCCGTGCGCTGAAGTGAGCCGCCACTCTTCCCGGGAAGGCGAGTAGTCGTACTCATCGCCATCATCCGACCCCTCTTCAATTTCCAGTACGCGGTCATAAATAAGTCCGGATTCTTTATCACGCAGGCGCAGCGTGCCATCGTCATTTATATCAATTTGCCAGAAGGCGTTTTCCAGCAGAGCATCCGTTTTTGCCCTCGCGGGAAGCCTCTTTTCAGGAGCTTGGGGCTCGATGTAAAGCGTGCGGTATCCCATCGCGGGCAGGATCTGACAGATTTGGATATCAAACTCCATAAACGGATCGTAATTACCATAGTGCACGATTTGCCGATCAATCAGCCCCGGGTCAATTTCCCGGGCGCGGCGAATAAAACAGGGGATCTCATTGCCTTTATCATCCCGCAACCGGAACTGGCTCGCGCGCAGACGAAGGGTGGTGTTAATCACCTCTTCACGGGGCCAGGGCATCAGATTGAACATCACCAGCTTGTCGGCCTCGCTTTGCGGCATATTGTCGACAATCTTGCGCATCGAGAAGCGCGTGAGGTTATCGGCCATGTCTTCAGCGAGCGCAAACCGGGCCATAATCTCACGATGCACTTTGTCGCTGCAGCAGCAGCCAATGCTGTCGTGAGCATGATTCTTAAGGATCTCTTTCCACATTTTCTCCAGCAAACCGTGGTGATACTCGAAGCCCAGCATCCAGGCGAGCGCCGCCAGCGGTTCGAGGATATTCACGATTTTGTTTTCAATGCGGGCGTGGGCAATTTTGATGTCCATCCGTGTGGAGCCGATTGTCCGGTGTACACGCATGTATTTGCCGTCGATAAACTCCCCTTTCAGCGTCGCCAGTTCGTCACGGTGCGCTTCAGTATGCTCAAAGACCTCCTCGAACCGGCTCATCACAAATTTCCGCTGCGGGTACATCTTTCGAAGGGTATCCATCACCGCGAAAATGTTCTGCTGGAGGGGCATCTGGTCGTGACCGTTAGGCAGCAGAATCTCTTTCGTCACGGAAGCGTTCTCCAGCAATGTAAGCCAGGTATCGAGCCGTTTACGCAGCCCCGCTTCATCCTCCGGTAAGTACTTACCAATCGCGTAGCCCAGCGGTAGTACCTGCGCCGTGACTTCGCTGCCGTCTGCGCTCTGCCATAAAAATTCTGTTTTATCGGTGCCGTGACGCTCAGAACATCCGCGCCAGAACAGCGTGCGGGTGATACCAAAGCCGTTATAGATATGCGGAAGTTGCCCGGACATGCCAAACGAATCCGGCAGATACCCTATTTTCATCGGCTCACCGAATTCCATGCAGTCGCGCATCCCGTACATCAGGTTGCGAACGATCGATTCGCCGCTGACTATCGTGGTATCGGTCTGGGTATACCACGGCCCGATAATCAGCTTTCCGCGCTCAACCAGCGCTTTTACCCGGGGCCGGTTTTCCGGCACAACGGCGAAGTAATCCTCCAGTACCGCGGTCTGTCCATCGAGAACGTAGTATTTATACTCTTCGTCCTGCTCCAGACGGGTCAGGATCTCCTCCATGTTATTGACCAAAAGGATCCGCGACGCTTCGGTGGTGAAATACCACTCACGGTCCCAGTGCATATGTGGCGTGATATGAACGCGAGATACAGCTTTCATCTTCGTTTCCTGTAAATGAATTTATGGCGTGACGTCTTCCGTCAGGTATTTGCCTTTTTTTACGCCCAGACGTCGCCAGAACAGTAAGATGAGCGTAGAGAGCATCGTTCCCCCCAGCGCTGCGCCAAACCAGCCTGCCGCCGCAATCACGCCACCCATCCCCGCGTCATGCAGTAAAAAGAGAGAGAAGATGCCCGCCCCCGGCGTAGACAACCCGATACCCATTGCACCGATAATCGCCCCTGTTGCCATCGAGCCAACAACAAACGAGCCAATCACCCGCAGCGGATCTTCAATGGCCATCGGAATTGCCCCTTCGGTGATCCCCGCAAGGCCCAGCAGCCACGTCGACTTGCCGGTTTCGATTTCAAACGGTTTAAAGAGATGCGGTGCCAGCATGGTTGAAGCCGTGACGGTAAAAGCCGAGACCATTTTGACGGAAGCAAAAATGGCATACGGCCCGTAAACGCCGTTGGCCATCGCCCCCAGACAGAACGCATAGGCCGCTTTGTTGACCGGTCCCCCCAAATCGAACGAGCACATAAAACCGAGCAGAGTGCCCAGTAGCAGCGCATTGGCACCGGAGAGCCCGTTAAGCCATGCCGTGAGGGAGGAGTTGATCCACGCGACCGGCTCGCCGATCACGAACAGCATCAGGCTGCCCGCGCCCAGCACGCCAATCACCGGGTAGAGGTAATAGGTTAAAAAGCCGTTATAACGCTGACTCAGACGGATATGATTTTTCACCCAGCGCATCAGATAGCCGGCAATCAGGCCACCTGCAATCGCCCCTAAAAAACCTGAACCGATCATATTGGCGGCAAGACCGGCCGCAAAACCCGGCGCCAGAGCAGGTTTATCTGCCAGCGAGTAGGCGGTATACGCGGCCAGCACCGGCACCATTAACGTGCCTAACATTCCCCCGCCGAGTTTGCGATACATCCACAGCCATGAGTTCTCCTGCTCAAACAGATGCTGTAATCCCAACATCTGTGCCAGCAATACCGCGACGGCCAGCACCGTGCCTCCCGCCACAATCAGCGGCACGGCAAAGGAAATACCGCTGAGCAGGGCCTGCTTAAGCTCCGTCTTAAGGCTCTTGCTCACATCATTGCCGGTGTGCACCTGGCGATCCGTTTCCGCGGGGGGTAAGGCCAACGCACGCTTAATAAGCGCTTCGGCATGGCGAAGCGGTTCCGCGACCGGCACGGACAGCGTCGGGATGCCCTGAAAACGCTCGCTCTCTTTGAGAGCCACTTCTGCGGCAATGATACAGGCCTGCGCAGTGCGTAACTGCTGCGCGGTCAACCGCCCTTCGATACCGTTCGCCCCCTGCTTTTCCACCACCACGTTTACGCCAAGCTTACGCCCCGCTTTTTCCAGATACTCAGCTGCCATATAGGTATGCGCAATACCGGCGGGGCATGCAGTTACACAAACGATGGTTGGCGCATCCACGAACGCGACAACGTCATCTTCCTGTGGCACATCGTCCAGCGCGGCGAGTAGCGCTGCTGCCGTGGTAGCCGCCATGACGCGCGCCCGAAGAGTTTCATCCGCCAGACGAGAAGTAAGTTCCGTCAGCACCTGGATATGGGTTGAGCCAGCTTCAGCCGGCGGAATGGCAAGCAGGAAAATCAGCTCGACATTTTCCGGGCCATCCACGCCTTCCCAGCTCAGCGGTTCACTCAGGGTGGCTACGGCAAAAACCGCCTCTTTCACCACCGCTGATTTACCATGCGGGACTGCCAGCCCTTCGCCGAGCGCGGTAGGGCCTAGCGATTCCCGATGAAAGACTTCGGTTAAAAACACATTGCCGTCGGTAATTTTGCCGAGCGTCACCAGCCGCATCGTGAGCTGGCGTATTGCTTCATCACGACTGGTGTACTGCGCCTGCACGCAAACAGCGTCGGGATGGGTCAGGGTCGTCAGGTTCATCAGGATCCTCACACTCAAGGGGAATTATTCAGGATCGATTGTGACAGACAAACTGATACCTTTATGTGATCATTTTCACTAACACCAACAATTTGTATTTAATTTGTATTATTTACAAATCCTGTGCTGGAGGCATAATTCCGTGAAAAGGTATTAAAAGGCAGACGACATGGGCAATAAACCGATGTACCGGCAGATAGCGGATGCGCTTCGCGAGAAAATTACCGCCGGTGAGTTAAAACCCGGTGATGCGTTACCGACGGAATCCAGCCTGCAGGAGACATTTAGCGTCAGCCGCGTCACGGTGAGGCAGGCACTGAAGCTCCTCACTGAAGAGCAGATTATCGAGAGCATTCAGGGCAGCGGCTCCTATGTGAGAGAGGAGCGCGTCAATTACGACATTTATCAGCTTACCGGCTTTTATGAAAAACTGGCGGACCGAAACGTCGATACCCACAGCGACGTAAAAACATTCGAAGTGATCAAAGCGGATGTGAAACTGGCTGAGACGCTTAACATTCGCCCGGATGACAAAGTGTGGCATGTCAAACGGGTCCGCTTTATTAAGCAAAAACCGGTGAATCTGGAAGAGACGTGGATGCCGCTGGCGATGTTCGCCGACCTCACCTGGGAGGTGATGGAAAATTCCAAATATCACTACATCGAACAGATCAAGAAGATGGTTATCGATCGCAGTGAACAGGAACTGGTTCCGATCGTGCCCTCACAGGAGGCGATCGACGCGCTGGCGCTGGATCCGGCAAAACCGATACTGGAAAAGGTGTCACGCGGCTTTCTGAAGGATGGGCGGGTGTTTGAATACAGCCGTAACGTGTTTAACAGCGACGATTACAAATTCACGCTGGTCGCGAAACGCAGGCATTAAAAAAGGCCGCTTTACAGCGGCCAACCATGTCGAAACGGACACTTATTACTTCAACGCTCCCTTTTACAGGGAGCAGAGAGGATTTACTTAATGATGGATTTCAGTGCTTCGCCGATATCCGCCAGGCTGCGAACGGTTTTCACGCCTGCGGCTTCCAGCGCGGCGAATTTCTCATCAGCCGTACCTTTACCGCCTGCGATAATCGCGCCTGCGTGACCCATACGCTTACCTTTCGGCGCTGTCACACCTGCGATATAACCGACAACCGGCTTGGTCACATGTTCTTTGATATACGCAGCCGCTTCTTCTTCTGCGCTACCGCCGATCTCACCGATCATCACGATCGCTTCGGTCTGCGGATCTTCCTGGAACATTTTCAGGATATCAATGAAGTTAGAACCTGGGATGGGGTCACCACCGATGCCCACACAGGTGGACTGGCCGAAACCGTAGTCGGTAGTCTGCTTAACCGCTTCATAGGTCAGCGTACCGGAACGGGAGACGATACCCACTTTACCCGGTTTGTGAATGTGACCCGGCATGATGCCGATTTTGCATTCGCCTGGGGTGATAACGCCCGGGCAGTTCGGGCCGATCATGCGCACGCCCGCTTCATCCAGCTTCACTTTCACGGTCAGCATATCCAGCGTCGGGATACCTTCGGTGATGGTGATGATGAGCTTGATGCCCGCGTCAATCGCTTCCAGAATCGAGTCTTTGCAGAACGGAGCCGGAACGTAAATAACGGTCGCGGTCGCGCCCGTCGCTTCAACTGCTTCGCGCACGGTGTTGAATACCGGCAGGCCCAGGTGCGTGGTGCCGCCTTTACCTGGCGTTACGCCACCAACCATCTGCGTGCCGTAGGCAATCGCCTGTTCGGAGTGGAAAGTCCCCTGGCTACCGGTGAAGCCCTGGCAGATAACCTTGGTATCTTTATTAATTAAAACTGACATTATTTCCCCTCCACTGCGGCAACAACCTGCTGAGCTGCATCCGTCAGACTTTTCGCTGCAATAATATTCAGGCCGCTGTCAGCCAGTTTTTTCGCGCCGAGTTCAGCGTTGTTACCTTCCAGACGCACCACAACCGGGACGTTAACACCCACTTCTTCTACCGCACCGATGATACCGTCTGCGATCAGGTCGCAACGCACGATACCGCCGAAGATGTTAACCAGCACGGCTTTGACGTTGTCGTCAGACAGGATGATTTTGAACGCTTCGGTTACACGCTCTTTGGTTGCGCCACCGCCCACGTCGAGGAAGTTTGCAGGCTCACCGCCGTGCAGCTTAACGATGTCCATGGTGCCCATCGCCAGGCCTGCGCCG
The DNA here is from genome assembly GCF_041360735.1 of Enterobacter sp. RCC_40. Classification (NCBI taxonomy): domain Bacteria; kingdom Pseudomonadati; phylum Pseudomonadota; class Gammaproteobacteria; order Enterobacterales; family Enterobacteriaceae; genus Enterobacter; species Enterobacter sp. RCC_40. The sequence continues at coordinate 569,229 of NZ_JBFUPR010000002.1, read as the reverse complement.
TTAACCATGCAGCCGATGTTGCCATCCAGCGCCACGTAATTCAGTTCCCACTGTGCAGCCTGCGCTTCACGCGGGTCTTCCTGAGACTGGTCGCGCATTTCACGCAGATCCGGCTGGCGGAACAGTGCGTTGCCGTCAGCGCCCAGTTTGCCGTCGAGGCAGATCAGGTCGCCCTGAGTGGTGATGACCAGCGGGTTGATCTCGATCAGCGCCAGGTCGCGCTCCAGGAAGATGGTGGCCAGACCCATGAAGATCTTGGTGAACTGCTGAACCAGCTTGCCTTCCAGGCCCAGTTTGAACGCCAGCTCACGACCCTGGTAAGGCATAGGGCCTGCCAGCGGATCGATCGCCACTTTGTGGATCAGGTGTGGCGTCTCTTCTGCCACTTTCTCGATTTCCACGCCGCCTTCGGTAGACGCCATGAACACCACACGACGGGAGCTACGGTCAACAACCGCGCCCAGGTACAGTTCTTTCGCGATGTCAGTTGCAGCTTCAACCAGGATCTGGTTGACAGGCTGGCCGTTCGCATCTGTCTGGTACGTTACCAGACGCTTGCCGAGCCAATGTTCAGCAAACGCACGAATCTCTTCTTTACTCTTAACAACCTTCACACCGCCCGCTTTACCACGGCCACCAGCGTGAACCTGACACTTAACTACCCAAGGGCCGGAACCGATTTTAGATGCGGCTTCTTCTGCTTCACGCGGGGTAGTACAGGCATAACCCACCGGAGCCGGTAAGCCATACCGGGCAAACAGCTGTTTGGCCTGATATTCATGTAAGTTCATGTGTTCTATCCATCCTTCAGGTAATCGTTAGGTAGTGCTTTTGTAGGCCCGGCAGACAACGCGCCGCCGGGCAAGACTGCTAAAACTAGACGTCCAGCAGCAGACGCGTTGGATCTTCCAGCAGCTCTTTAATGGCAACCAGGAAGCCCACGGACTCGCGGCCGTCGATCAGACGGTGATCGTAAGAGAGTGCCAGATACATCATTGGCAGGATCTCCACTTTGCCGTCTACCGCCATTGGACGATCTTTAATGGCATGCATACCCAGGATCGCGCTCTGCGGCGGGTTGATGATCGGGGTAGACATCAGTGAACCGAAAACGCCGCCGTTGGTAATGGTGAAGTTACCGCCGGTCAGATCGTCTACGGTCAGCTTGCCGTCGCGACCTTTTACAGCCAGCTCTTTAATCTTTTTCTCGATGTCAGCCATACCCAGAGTATCGACATCACGCAGAACCGGGGTAACCAGACCACGTGGCGTAGAGACTGCCATGCTGACGTCGAAGTAGTTGTGATAAACCACGTCATCGCCATCGATAGAGGCGTTAACTTCCGGGTAGCGTTTCAGCGCTTCAACAACCGCTTTCACGTAGAAGGACATAAAGCCCAGACGGATACCGTGACGTTTTTCAAACGCGTCACCGTACTGCTTACGCAGGTCCATGATTGGCTTCATGTTCACTTCGTTGAAAGTGGTCAGCATCGCGGTGGAGTTTTTCGCTTCCAGCAGACGCTCAGCCACACGCTTACGCAGGCGAGTCATCGGCACGCGTTTTTCGCTACGGGCACCCAGCGCAGGCTGTGCTGCCGGCGCCGCTGCCGCTGCTGGCGCTTTAGCTTCTGCCTGAGCAGGGGCTTTCGCCAGGTGCTTCTCGATATCTTCACGGGTCAGACGACCACCGACACCGGTGCCTTTAATGGCAGCCGCATCCAGGTTGTGCTCGGCCAGCAGGCGACGGATCGCCGGGCTGAGCGCGTCGTTAGTCTGCTCTTCCAGAGAGGCCTGCTGACGCTGGGCTGGGGTAGACGCTTTTTCGTCAGACTTCGCGCTGGACTCTTTGCCCGCGCTGTTGCCTTCACGCAGGCGACCCAGAATCTGACGGGAGGTTACGGTTGTCCCTTCGTCTTCCAGGACTGCATCCAGAATGCCATCCGCTGAAGCCGGTACTTCCAGTACCACTTTGTCAGTTTCGATTTCTACCAGCACTTCATCGCGCTTAACGCTATCGCCCGGTTTTTTGTGCCAGGTGGCGACGGTCGCATCTGCTACGGACTCAGGCAGGTCGGGAACAAGAATATCTACGCTACTCATTATGTATCCTTTAATTAATCGACGTTCAGCGCGTCATTGACCAGATCTTGTTGCTGCTTCTGGTGAACGGACATATACCCTACCGCCGGAGAGGCGGAGGCCGGGCGACCTGCATAACGCAGGGCAGACCCAAATGGAATGACTTCACGGAAATGATGCTGACTGCAGTACCAGGCGCCCTGGTTGAGCGGCTCTTCCTGGCACCAGACAAAATCATGCACGTGAGCATACGGTTTCAACGCTTCCTGCACCGCCTGGTGCGGGAATGGATAAAGCTGTTCGATACGCACGATGGCGACATCTTTCTGGTCGTTCTTACGGCGCTGTTCCAGCAGGTCGTAATAAACCTTACCAGAACACATCACAACACGCTTAACGGCCTGCGGATCCAGTTCATCAACCTCACCGATGGCAGGCAGGAAGGTGCCGTTCGCCAGTTCGTCCAGGCTGGACACCGCCAGCGGGTGGCGCAGCAGGGATTTTGGCGACATGACCACCAGCGGACGGCGCATACCGCGCAGCGCCTGACGACGCAGCATGTGGTAGACCTGAGCCGGAGTGGACGGCACGCAGACCTGCATGTTCTGCTCAGCGCAGAGCTGCAGATAACGTTCCAGACGGGCGGAGGAGTGCTCCGGACCCTGACCTTCGTAACCGTGTGGCAGCAGCATCACCAGGCCACACATACGGCCCCATTTCTGCTCGCCGGACGAGATGAACTGGTCGATAACGACCTGGGCACCGTTGGCGAAGTCACCGAACTGCGCTTCCCAGATAGTCAGGGTGCGCGGTTCCGCGGTGGCGTAGCCGTATTCGAATGCCAGTACCGCTTCTTCAGACAGAACGGAGTCCCATACCTTGAACTGACCCTGACCGTTATGGACATGCTGCAGCGGAGTATAGGTTGAACCGTTAGTCTGGTTGTGAACTACCGCGTGACGGTGGAAGAAGGTGCCACGGCCCGCATCTTCACCGGACAGACGAACAGGAATGCCTTCATCAACCAGCGTTGCGTAAGCCAGTGTTTCCGCCCCGCCCCAGTCGAACAGCTTCTCGCCCGCCGCCATTGATTGACGGTCAGCATAAATTTTCGCTACGCGAGACTGCATCTCGATAGCGTCTGGTACGGTGCTGATACGTTTAGCCAGCTCCTGCAGGCGCTTCATCTCTACCTTGTTCGGGTAGCTCTCATCCCACTCGTGGTTGAGGTACGGCGACCAGGTAAAGGAGTGCATGTTCATCGGGCGCAGCTCTTTCACTACGCATTCACCCGCATCCAGCGCGTCGCGGTAGAGGTTGACCATTTCGGTCGCATCTTCCAGCGTCGTCACGTTGTCGCCTTCCAGCTTGTCAGCATAGATTTTGCGTGGCGTCGGGTGTTTTTTGATTTTCTGATACATCAGCGGCTGCGTTGCACTTGGCTCGTCAGCTTCGTTGTGGCCATGACGGCGGTAGCAGAACAGGTCGATGAACACATCGCGTTTGAAGGTGTTACGGTAGTCCAGCGCCAGACGGGTAACGAACGCCACGGCTTCCGGGTCATCCGCGTTAACGTGGAAGATCGGCGCCTGAACCATCTTACCGATGTCGGTGCAGTACGGGGTAGAACGCGCATCCAGTGGGTTAGAGGTCGTGAAGCCCACCTGGTTGTTGATAACAATGCGAACGGTACCGCCCACTTCGTAACCACGTGCTTTGGACATGTTCAGCGTTTCCTGAACCACGCCCTGCCCTGTGACTGCCGCGTCACCGTGAATGGTGATTGGCAGAACTTTGTTGCTGCTCGGCTCGTCCAGACGATCCAGACGCGCACGCACAGAACCGATAACCACCGGGCTCACGATTTCCAGGTGTGACGGGTTAAACGCCAGCGCCAGGTGAACCAGACCGCCTTCGGTTTCGATATCAGACGAGAAGCCCATGTGGTACTTCACGTCACCGGTGCCGAGGTGTTCTTTATGTTTGCCTGCGAATTCGTCGAACAGGTCCTGCGGTTTTTTACCCAGCACGTTGACCAGTACGTTCAGACGACCGCGGTGCGCCATACCCAGCACCACTTCACGGGTACCGCTTTTGCCCGCGTGACGAATCAGCTCTTTCAGCATAGGTACCAGCGCGTCGCCGCCTTCCAGCGAGAAGCGTTTCGCACCCGGGAATTTCGCGCCCAGATAGCGCTCAAGGCCTTCTGCTGCGGTCAGTTCGCTGAGGAAGCGTTTTTTCTCTTCAGCAGAGAAATTCGCGTGACCCGCCACAGATTCGATGCGCTGCTGGATCCAGCGTTTCTCTTCTGTAGAGGTGATGTGCATATATTCCGCGCCGATGGAGCCGCAGTAGGTTTGCTTGAGCGCATCAATCAGCTCGCCCAACTTCATCGTGTCTTTGCCGATGGCAAAGGAACCTACGTTAAAGCTTTCCTGGAAATCGGCCTCGGTCAGATCGTGATACGCCGGATCGAGATCCGCCACACGATCTTGTTTCCACAGTCCCAGCGGATCGAGATTCGCATGCTGGTGACCACGGAAGCGATAAGCGTTGATAAGCTGCAGGACTTTAACCTGCTTCGCATTGGTGTCAGGGTCGGAAATCGCAGAAGAGTAACGTGAGGCATCCTTCGCCAGACGACGGAAATAATCACGTGTTTTGGAATGGAATTGATCCGGTTTGACTCCAGTGCCAGGTAACTGCTGGAACATGGAACGCCAGTTTGCGTCCACTGAGTCAGGATCGGTTAAGAAGTCTTCATAGAGCTGTTCTATCCAGCTCTGGTTTGAACCAGAGAGGTAAGAAGAGTCCAGCCAGGCTTTCATTGCGCCGTTCTGCATCGTGATCCCTTAAGCATTTTTATGCTTACTTTCGCCGTAGAAACTACCACGTACAACACGTACGTGCCGGGGTTCACCTGCGAGCTCTTATGTTGTCTTGGGCTCGCGAAGGAACCTTTAAAAACTGTCTGCACCTCGGGGCAGTTTTTAGAGGTTTCCTACATTTTATCCCCTCTCCTGTCAGGAGAGGGTCAGAGTGAGGGGAACAACGCTCCCCTCCTGTTACTTATGCACTGCGCTGCAGCAGCATCGACTTAATATGGCCGATGGCGCGCGTCGGGTTCAGTCCCTTAGGACATACACTGACGCAGTTCATGATGCTATGGCAGCGGAATACGCTGAAAGCATCACTCAGTCCTTCCAGACGACTGTCGGTTTCGGTGTCGCGGCTATCGATCAGGAAGCGATAGGCAGCCAGCAGACCGGCCGGGCCGATAAACTTGTCCGGGTTCCACCAGAACGACGGGCAAGAGGTCGAGCAACATGCACAGAGAATACACTCGTACAAACCGTCGAGTTTTTCACGCTGCTCAGGAGACTGTAAGTGCTCACGAGCCGGTGGATTTTGCCCATTATTCAATAAGTAAGGCTTAATCTTCTCATATTGTGCATAGAATTGCCCCATGTCTACCACCAAATCACGAACGACTGGCAGACCTGGCAAAGGACGGATAACAATTTTCTGGCCCGCGCGCTGCAACGCTGAAATTGGCGTGATGCAGGCCAGACCATTTTTACCGTTCATGTTCACACCGTCAGAGCCACAAACGCCTTCACGGCATGAGCGACGGAACGACAGTGTCGGATCTTTTTCTTTCAGCTGGATTAAGGCATCCAGCAGCATCATGTCACGGCCTTCTTCCGCTTCCAGGGTGTAATCCTGCATACGCGGAGCATCATCTACATCCGGGTTATAACGATAAACTGAGAATTCGAGTTTCATTATCCTGTCTCCGCATTAGTAAGTACGAATCTTCGGCGGGAACGCCGGACGCAGTTTCGGTTCCATATTGACGCTACGACGCGTCATGGATTCCGACTCTGGCAGATACAGGGAATGGCACAGCCAGTTTTCATCGTCACGATCCGGGAAGTCGAAGCGGCTATGCGCGCCACGGCTCTCGGTACGGAAGTTTGCCGACATCGCGGTAGCGAACGCCGTTTCCATCAGGTTATCCAGCTCCAGACACTCAACGCGCTGGGTATTGAACTCGCTGGACGTGTCGTCCAGACGGGCATTTTTCAGACGCTCGCGGATCGCTTTCAGCTGCTCAAGACCTTTGGCCATCGCATCCCCTTCACGGAATACCGAGAAGTTGTGCTGCATACATTCCTGCAGCGCTTTGCGGATTTCCACCGGATCTTCACCATTACGGTTGCCGTTCCAGCGGTTCAGACGCTCAAGCGACGCATCAATTTCATCGTCGGTGGCATCACGCAGCGCACCCTGCTCGGCAATAGACTCTTGCAGATGCAGACCTACCGCACGACCAAATACCACCAGGTCAAGCAGGGAGTTCCCGCCCAGACGGTTTGCACCGTGTACGGATACGCAGGCAATTTCACCGACGGCAAACAGGCCCGGGATAACAACGTCTTCACCCTGCTCGTTCACGGTCAGCGCCTGGCCGGTCACTTTGGTCGGAATACCGCCCATCATGTAGTGACAGGTTGGGATTACCGGGATGGGCTCTTTCACTGGATCGACGTGCGCGAAGGTACGAGACAGCTCCAGAATGCCTGGCAGACGTGATTCCAGAACCTCTTTACCCAGATGGTCGAGTTTCAGCTTCGCGTGTGGACCCCATGGGCCGTCACAGCCGCGGCCTTCACGGATTTCGATCATGATGGAACGCGCCACCACGTCACGACCCGCCAGGTCTTTCGCATTCGGGGCATAACGCTCCATGAAGCGCTCGCCGTGTTTGTTCAGCAGGTAACCCCCTTCACCACGGCAGCCTTCTGTTACCAGCACGCCGGCACCGGCGATGCCGGTTGGGTGGAACTGCCACATTTCCATATCCTGCACCGGTACGCCGGCGCGGATAGCCATACCTACGCCGTCACCGGTGTTGATGTGGGCGTTGGTGGTAGATTGATAAATACGGCCTGCACCGCCGGTCGCCAGCACGGTAGCACGCGCTTTGAAGTAGACCACTTCACCGGTTTCAATACACAGCGCGGTACAACCTACAACGGCGCCATCGGCGTTTTTCACCAGATCCAGCGCATACCACTCGGAGAAAATAGTCGTGTGGTTTTTCAGGTTCTGTTGATACAGCGTGTGCAGCAGTGCGTGACCGGTACGGTCAGCCGCAGCTGCAGTACGTGCCGCCTGCTCGCCGCCGAAGTTTTTCGACTGGCCGCCAAACGGACGCTGATAAATGGTGCCATTTTCCAGACGGGAGAATGGCAGCCCCATGTGGTCCAGCTCCAGAATCGCTTCCGGGCCTGTCTTACACATATATTCGATAGCATCCTGGTCGCCGATGTAGTCGGAACCTTTGACCGTGTCATACATGTGCCATTCCCAGTTATCTTCATGGGAATTACCCAGCGCAACGGTAATACCGCCCTGCGCGGAGACAGTGTGGGAACGGGTCGGGAAGACTTTAGAGAGCAGCGCACAGGTCTGGCCGCTCTGGGAAATTTGCAGTGCTGCACGCATACCTGCGCCACCAGCACCAATCACAACAGCATCAAATTCTCTGACTGGCAGTTTCATTACACACCCCACACCACAACGAATCCATAAATAACGTAAACCACCAGTGCAACGACAATGACCAGCTGCAGAGGAAGGCGAATCGCCAGTGGTTTAACGTAATCGGTCAACACCTGCCACATACCAATCCAGGCATGAATAAGGATGGAGAACAGAGCCAGCAGGGTGAACACTTTGGTGAAGGCAGATCCGAAGAACCCACTCCAGATTTCCCACGTCAGCGTGCCGCTGGTCGCGAAGAAACCAATCATATAGATGATATAAAGGGTGAGAACGATGGCGGTAGCACGGACCAGAATGAAGTCATGTACGCCGTTGCGTCCTAATGCGGAGGCGTTGCTTACCATACGAGAACTCCTGCGAGAAGTGAAAGCACGACAGTCAATACAAATGAAATATTAGCGGAGCGTTTACCGGCTTCGAAAGTCTCTTCCAGGTAGCCAAAGTCCATCAGCATATGACGAATGCCCACGACAACGTGGTACGCCAGCGCAGTCAGAATGCCCCACATGATAAATTTCACGAAGAAGCTGTTCATGATGGCAGAGGCCTGGAGGAATCCTTCAGGAGAAGAGAGGCTGGTACCCAGTAACCACAGCAGAATGCCGACCGCCACAAACGTAATCACACCAGAAACGCGGTGCAGAATGGACGCTATTGCTGTTACAGGGAACCGGATCGTTTTGAGATCCAGATTGACAGGTCTTTGTTTTTTCACATTTCTTATCATGAATAACGCCCACATGCTGTTCTTATTGTTTCCTTCCTCCGGACTGCGATGCGGGTCAGACAGCGTTCCTTTTCTATAACTGCGCGTCATGCAAAACATTGCTTCCAAATGCTAAAACGACACGTTACAACGCTGGGTGGCTCGGGATTGCAGGGTGTTCCGGAGACCTGGCGGCAGTATAGGCCGTTCACAAAATCATTACAATTAACCTACATACAGTTTGTCGGGTTTTCTCTGGAACAGTGATCAGGGTCACGATAACAACATCTTTTTAATTTTTAATCATCTGATTTGACAAATGTTAAACAATATTGTTACAAACGTCATCAGAAAAGGCATATAATGCGCAAAAGTTATGAGGTCTCACTTTCACCTGACAAATAGTTATGTAACAGTGTGATGGTATTGACCGAAGTTATCAGGACAGTTATTAGTGATATACAGGTTTGAATAATTCGGACTGCGAAGACACTGATTTGCTGTTGTTTCACTGATTTTTCATGTTTTTACCTGCAAGGCGCCATAGCTCTGTACCCTGGTTTCTCCTCGTGAGCTGAGCGGTAAGCCAAATAACAAACTGGTAACGGTGAGAAATCAGCAGAATGCAAATCCGGTAATTGGCAGTCTTAAGCAATAAGGCGCTAAGGAGACCGTAAATGGCTGATACAAAGGCAACGCTCACCCTAAATGGTGACACTGCTGTTGAACTGGATGTGCTAAAAGGCACGCTCGGTCAGGATGTTATTGATATCCGTACGCTGGGTTCTAAAGGTGTATTCACCTTCGACCCTGGATTTACCTCTACCGCATCTTGCGAATCCAAAATCACCTTCATTGATGGTGACGAAGGTATCCTGCTCCATCGCGGCTTCCCCATCGATCAGTTAGCCACCGAATCCAACTATCTGGAAGTGTGCTACATCCTGCTGAACGGCGAAAAACCGACGCAGGCACAATACGATGAATTCAAAACCACCGTCACCCGTCACACCATGATTCATGAGCAGATTACCCGTCTGTTCCATGCTTTCCGTCGTGATTCTCACCCAATGGCAGTGATGTGCGGTATTACCGGCGCGCTGGCAGCGTTCTACCACGACTCGCTGGACGTGAATAATCCACGTCACCGCGATATCGCGGCGTTCCGCCTGCTGTCCAAAATGCCGACAATGGCAGCGATGTGTTACAAATACTCCATCGGTCAGCCGTTTGTTTATCCACGTAACGACCTCTCCTACGCCGGTAATTTCCTGCGCATGATGTTCTCCACGCCGTGTGAAGAGTACGAAGTGAACCCGGTACTGGAACGTGCGATGGACCGTATTTTGATCCTGCACGCCGACCACGAACAGAACGCCTCCACCTCCACCGTCCGTACCGCAGGCTCTTCAGGCGCGAACCCGTTCGCCTGTATCGCTGCGGGTATCGCCTCCCTGTGGGGACCGGCGCACGGCGGCGCGAACGAAGCGGCACTGAAGATGCTGGAAGAGATCAGCTCCGTTGAGCACATTCCTGAATTCGTGCGTCGCGCGAAAGACAAGAATGACTCCTTCCGTCTGATGGGCTTCGGTCACCGTGTGTACAAAAATTACGACCCACGCGCTACCGTTATGCGTGAAACATGCCACGAAGTGCTGAAAGAGCTGGGTACAAAAGACGACCTGCTGGAAGTGGCGATGGAGCTTGAGCACATCGCGCTGAACGACCCGTACTTCATCGAGAAGAAACTCTACCCGAACGTCGATTTCTACTCTGGCATTATTCTGAAAGCGATGGGCATTCCGTCTTCCATGTTCACCGTGATCTTCGCCATGGCACGTACCGTTGGCTGGATTGCGCACTGGAACGAAATGCACAGCGAAGGCATGAAAATCGCCCGTCCTCGTCAGCTGTATACTGGCTACGAGCAGCGTGATTTTAAGTCTGACATCAAACGCTGATGTTAACGGGGTGTGGCCTGATGTCCTCACCCCATCCCTCTCTTACTCCGAGAGAGTGAAGACATTAAAAACGGTGACCCCCTGGGTTACCGTTTTCATTTTACTTCTGGCAGTGCGGACACCAGTAAAACGGTCTCGACGACAGCGTGGTTTTCGCAATTATCCCGCCGCACCGCTCACACGCCTTCCCTTCACGATGAAACACCTTAAAGCGGAACAATGCCCCATGGTGCTTGTTGTCATCCACCACGCCACGCGTGTTGTACGACAGGCGCGGGATATCCAGCAGTGCGTGGGATAACGCCTCCAGCTGTTCATCACTGAGTTGCGATGCCTTATGCTGCGCCGCCAGGCCCACTTCCCAGAGGATTTCCACCCGCAGGTAATTTCCTAATCCAGCCAGAAACGCCTGATCGAGCAACAGTCCGGAAAACTGTCGGTTACGAAACCGAGGTGACACCAGACGGGCTTTCACCTCGCCCGGGGTCAGGCTCATATCCAGCACATCCGGCCCGACGCGCTGCAGGAACGGGTGAGTGAGCAGCTGCTCTGGCGTTAACATTTCGATATCAGATGCGCTGTAGAGCAGAATCGCATTGTCTGCCGTCTGTAGCCTGACGCGCAGCACGCGGGTAGTTTGCGGCTGCTCGTTTGCCTTCACCACGCGCCAAACGCCGTACAGCTGATTATGGCTATATAACGTCAGGTTATGGGAGAAATGCGTGAGCAGCGCTTTGCCGCGCGTTTCAATGTGCGTCACCGTCTGCCCCACCAGCTGGGCTTCAAACGGTTTCAGTTGAGGAAAAGCAAACCAGACATCCGTCAGCGGTTTGCCCTTTATCGCCGCCTCGAGGCTATCCGCTGCACGGCGGATCTCGGGGCCTTCAGGCATTTTTCTGTCCTTATCGTTATGTCATGCACTCACGAGAATACCCTGCTCCGCAAAGGCCGTCCGTAAGCGGCGTGCAAACTGCAGCGCATGCTCACCATCGCCGTGTAAACACACCGTATCCGCCTGGACTCTGGCCGTTGAACCATCAATTGCCTTTACCGAGCCCTCACATACCATCGCCAGCGTTTGCGCCAGCGCCTGTGATTCATCGGTAATAAGCGCACCGGGCAGTGAACGGGGAACCAGGCTGCCGTCCGGCTGATACCCTCTGTCAGCAAAAACTTCCTGACGGGTGGTTAACCCCAGCCGCTGTCCCGCGCGAATAAGCTCGCTCCCCGCCAGCCCCACCAGAATGAGCTGCGGGCTGCAGTCCCACACCGCGCGGGCAATGGCATCTGCGAGAGCCGGATCTTTGGCCGCCTGATTGTAGAGCATGCCGTGGGGTTTCACATGGCGCAGCACGCCCTGCTGGGAACGCACAATCGCCTCCAGCGCGCCCGTTTGATAGAGCGTCTGGGCATACACCGTCTCAGGAGGGAGATCCATTGCCGTGCGGCCAAAATTATCCCTGTCAGGAAAACTGGGATGTGCCCCTATCGCCACGCCGTGCTTAATCGCATTACGCACGCTGACCAGCATGGTTTGCGCGTCACCCGCGTGAAACCCGCAGGCAATATTGACTGAAGAGACCAGCGTCATCAGTTCAGCATCGGCACTTCCGCCCTCACCCAGATCGGCGTTTAAATCAATCTTTGCCATCGAGCCTCCATGCCAGTTGTTCCAGATAACGCTGCTGATCCTGGCGTGCCTTCAGCGCCTCCTCCAGCGTACATTGCACAAAATGAATCGGCTGTCCGAGAGGAATTTGCGCCAGATGGTAGCGATCTGCTTCAATGATGCAGGCAATACGCGGGTATCCCCCCGTTGTTTGCGCATCGTTCATCAGCACGATCGGCTGACCGTTACCCGGTACCTGAATGACACCAGGTAATAAACCGTGTGAGAGCAATTCCCGATCTGTCGTACGGGTCAATGGCTGCCCCTGAAGGCGGTATCCCATACGGTTACTTTGCGGGCTGATCTTCCACGGCGAACGCCAGAACGTCTCCTGAGCGACTTCATCGAACTCCTGATATTCCGGCCCCGGTAAGGCACGGATCTGGTTGGTCCATAATAGCTGTTTTACCCCCTGGGCCGTCGAGAAGTGGCGCGTTGAGGGTTTAACCGCCAGACGATCGCCGTCACGCAGCAGGCGCCCTTCATGACCGCCAATGCCGGCTTTCTGATCGGTACTGGATGAACCCAGCACTTCTGGCACATCAATCCCTCCTGCGACCGCAAGATAGCTTCGCACGCCGTGCACAGGACGTTTAAGGGTCAGACGCTGCCCGGCTTTCGCTCGCAGCCGCCAGCCTGTCCAGACCGCTTTGCCATCCAGCTCGGCGTCACAAGCGGCCCCGGTTAAGGCAAACCAGGTCTCCTCGCCGAATTCAATCACACACTGGCCAAGCGTAATTTCGAGTGCCGCCGTGCTGCCAGGGTTGCCCACCAGCACGTTAGCAATCTCCAGCGCAGGCCTGTCCAGTGCACCACAGTAGCTCACGCCCGACTGACGCATGCCAAAGCGGCCGGCATCCTGTACAGACGTGTAAAGCCCGGCGCGAATCAGCGTTAACATACCCCCTCCTTCTGCGGGATAAAGCGCAGGGTATCGCCGGGACGAAGGAGTATGGGAACCTCCTGCCCTGGTTCAAATAACAGCCTGGACGTATGCCCGATAAGCTGCCAGCCCCCCGGTGACGTCAGAGGATAAATGCCGGTCTGCTCACCACCGATAGCCACCGTGCCCGCCGGCACGCTCAGGCGGGGTTCGGCGCGACGCGGCGTATGCAATTGCGGTGAGAGCCCCCCCAGATAGGGGAAGCCCGGCTGGAAACCTAAGAACCAGACCACGTAATCAACGCAGGCGTGCAATTCAACCACCTGCTTTTCCGTTAATCCGCAGTGTTCCGCCACCACGCCAAGATCGGGTCCATGCTCGCCGCCATACACCACCGGGATCTCAATTGTCCGGGAATCCGGCTCCAGCGCCTCGCTCTCTTCCCACCAGCGCTGCAAACGTTCAATAGCATCCAGCGCCAGCGTATGCGGATTACGCAGCACCACGGTGATGTTATTCATACCCGGAATCGCTTCAACCACTTCAGGCACATCGGCCAGGCGCTGCGTTAGCCGCCAGATACGCTTTTGCGTGGCAAGGGTCACTGGCGGTTCCAGCTCCAGAACCACTGCCGTTTCCCCCAGAAGATAACAACGCGCTCGCTGCACTCAGATACCTCTCATCAGGCCGGGTTAGGGATATCAATAAACGTGACATCCAGATCGGTATTTTCAGTCAGCCATTCACTGAGGGCGCGAATTCCGCCACGCTCGGTGGCATGGTGACCTGCCGCATAAAAATGCAGACCTTGCTCACGTGCCGAATGGACGGTCTGCTCGGACACTTCTCCAGTGATGAAGGCGTCGACACCAAAGCGTGCCGCGCTGTCAATAAAGCCCTGACCACCACCAGTACACCAGGCAACCCGTTTCACCGTGTCCGGACCGGTGTCACCGCACCAGAGCGGACGGCGTCCCAGACGCGCTTCAATCCATGAGGCCAGCTCCAGGCCGGGCACCGGCATGGCCAGCTCTCCCCAGGGCACCAGCTGCTCAATTTCACCCATTACGGTAATCCCCAACAGCTGCGCGAGCTGTACGTTATTGCCCAGCTCCGGGTGCGCATCCAGCGGCAGATGGTAACCGTACAGGTTGATATCATTTGCCAGCAGCGTTTTCAGGCGGTTTCGCTTCATACCGCGAATGATCGGTGCTTCGTTTTTCCAGAAATAACCGTGATGGACAATAACGGCATCCGCTTCCTGACGGACGGCTTCGTCCAGCAGCGCCTGGCTTGCCGTCACGCCAGTGATAATTTTCTGCACCGTTTCGCGTCCTTCAACCTGGAGGCCGTTCGGGCCGTAATCGCTGAAGGAGGCGCTGTTCAGTTTTTCGTTAATCAGGCTTTCCAGTTCGCTGTTTTTCATCATCACTCTCTTAAGCTTTGCGGGCGGCCTCGTACGCCGCCAGCGTGGCGACACGCGCCTGTTTATGGTCAACAATCGGACGGGGATAATCGAGCTTCACGCCCTGTTTATCCGCCCATGCCCACGGGTCGTGGATCGCTTTTGCAGGGACACTGCTCAGCGCGGGCAACCAGCGGCGGATAAACTCGCCGTCTGCATCAAATTTTTGTCCCTGCGTGGCAGGATTAAAAATACGGAAATAGGGCGCGGCGTCGGTTCCGGTGGACGCCGCCCACTGCCAGCCGCCGTTATTCGCCGCCAGATCGCCATCGATCAGCTGAGAAATAAAATACCGCTCCCCGACACGCCAGTCGATAAGCAGATCCTTCACCAGGAAGCTGGCGGTAATCATTCGCAGCCGATTGTGCATCCATCCGGTTTCATTGAGCTGGCGCATCGCGGCATCAACAATCGGGAAGCCCGTTTCGCCTTTCTGCCAGGCCTGTAAGTGGCTCTCGTTGTGTTGCCAGTTTACGTTATCAGTCCAGGGTATAAACGGACGATGCTTACATAAATCAGGGTGATACGTCATCAAATGGCGATAAAATTCGCGCCAGATAAGTTCGTTAAGCCAGACGGAGCCGGGCCCCCCGTCCAGTGCCTGCGGTTGTTCCGCCAGAAGACGATGCAGACACTGGCGCGGAGAGAGCACGCCCAGCGCCAGACAGGCCGATAAACGACTGGTGCCCTCTGTCGCGGGAAAATCCCTGCGCGCGTCGTAATCGCCTGCCCCCGCTTTACAAAACTGGCGCAGCTTCGCAATAGCGTTTTTTTCGGTAGCCGGGAACAGAGTCTCATCAAACGCCTGTTGCGGATAGTCAAACTCCCGCTCGGGTATCTCCGTTATGGCCTCTCCCCTCACGGTGGGTGCAGCCACGCATTCCGGCAGCGCCTCCTTCAGTCTTTTAATGAAGGCATTTTTAAACGGCGTAAAGACTTTATACATCTCGTGGTTGCCGGTCATGACACTGCCCGGCGGCAGCATGACGCTGTCATCAAAACCCTGACACTCTACATCCTGCAGGATTTTCTCCAGCTGACGATCCCGATGACGTTCATTGAATTCGTACTGATAGTTGTAAAAAAGGTGGGTGACAGCGTACTGCTCACAGATCGCCTGCACGGCCTGGCATTGTGCGGAGAAGTCACTGACCTCTTTATAAATGAGCGGGATCCCTTTTTCGGCAAGCGAACACTGCAAGCCATTCAGATGTGAGCTGAGGTAAGCCGCCTGGCGTGGTGCCATAGCATGCTGCTGCCACTGCCCGGGGGTGGCGATAAACACCGCCAGCACGCGGGCTTCCGGGGAGCGGCAGGCAGCAGCAAGGGCGAGATTGTCATGTACGCGCAGGTCCGCGCGAAACCAAACCAGATGGGTGGGCATAAAACTCCTGGCAATTATCCATTATGTCCGTAAGGCCATGCCACTAAAGAGAAAATGCGGCTGGCTTTTATCTACTTTGCCATGAAGTGTAGACGCGATGAAATAAAAAAGGCCGCCCGGGGCGGCCTTAACGCTACGTATCTTGCGCCATCATGGTAAAAGCAATAGACACTGTCGGTTCATCACGTCTTACCACGAGTACGCTGGTGACAATGAACGCAATGCAAAAAGAGCTTTTCATCATGCGGTCCCTGCTGCTAACCGCTCCACCGTTCACCACCGGTGATAAGTCGGTGGACACACGCTCTGACGATAGCCCAAAAACGGCCCAACGGACCGCGGATCCTGAGGGATAAAAAAAACCGCCACATTGCTGTAGGCGGTTTTTTTATTGCTGTGTGTCGTCTTCGTATCAGTAAAAATCGCAGGTCGCTTTCTCGGCCTGATCCATCCACACCGGCTTCTCGCTGGTTTTGGCCCAGACGCGGTGCAAATAGCTATAAAAACGTGCGCGGTCTTTCCAGAAGAGCATCACCGGCAGGGCCAGCACGCCAGCCACTACGGCGAAAGTGCGACGCATGAAAACGATATGAGCCGGATACGCTTTATAAAGATCCATATTTTCTCCCCTATAGTTGGCCGGAAACATGCTCCGGAAAATTTGAAATCTGTGATCTGGCTAAAATAATACCGCTTTGTTTGTAATTTTACTACTCATCAGACCAGTTATTTTCATCCATTTAGTGAATATTTACATTTCCGCCGTAAGTAAGTTACAAAAAAGTTAACGATTTACTTACCAATAGTTAAATTGTGCCTTTTCCATTTTTATACTTTTTTTACACCCACCCTGCCGATTTTTGCGAAATCTTTGCGCCATAAATCCTACCGTTAACACAAATACAAATGTCACTCGGAGGTGGATTGTGAGTGCAGGTCTGATTACCGGCATCGTGCTGGTGTTCCTGTTATTGGGTTATCTGGTCTACGCCCTGATTAATGCGGAGGCCTTCTGATGGCTGCTCAGGCGTTTTTACTTATAGCCAGCTTTTTACTGGTCTTATTGGTGCTTGCCAGACCGCTGGGAACGGGGCTCGCGCGGCTGATCAACAACGTGTCCTTACCGGGTACGGGAAGTATCGAAAAAGGGATCTGGCGCGTACTGGGAATACGCGATCAGGAGATGAACTGGCGTCAGTATCTGGTCGCTATTCTGCTGCTGAATATTGTTGGGCTGGTCGCGCTCTTTGTTATGCTGATGTTGCAGGGTAGCCTGCCGCTGAACCCGCAACAGTTACCGGGCCTGTCCTGGCATCTTGCGCTGAATACGGCCGTCAGCTTTGTCACCAATACCAACTGGCAATCCTACGCCGGCGAAACCACGCTGAGCTACTTCAGCCAGATGGTGGGATTAACCGTACAAAATTTTCTCTCAGCAGCCAGCGGCATCGCGGTTGTCTTCGCGCTGACGCGTGCGTTTGCACGTCAGAATATGGGTACGCTGGGCAATGCCTGGGTTGATCTCACGCGCATTACTCTGTGGGTCTTACTTCCAATTGCTCTGCTCATCGCGCTGTTCTTTATTCAGCAAGGTACGCTGCAAAACCTGCTGCCTTACGCCCCTTCTACCTCGCTTGAAGGGGCAAAACAGCTTCTGCCGATGGGGCCTGTGGCCTCACAGGAAGCCATTAAGATGCTCGGTACGAATGGTGGCGGTTTCTTCAATGCCAACTCATCGCATCCGTTTGAAAACCCAACGGCACTGACCAACGCTGTGCAAATGCTGGCGATCTTCCTGATCCCCGCAGCGCTGTGCTTTGCTTTTGGCGATGTGGTGAACGATCGTCGTCAGGGTCGCACCCTGCTCTGGACCATGTCGCTCATCTTTGTCGTCTGTGTTGCGCTGGTGATGTGGGCCGAATGGCAAGGTAACCCGCATTTCCTGACGCTGGGCGCTGACGGCACCATGAATATGGAAGGGAAAGAGAGCCGCTTTGGCATTCTCGCCAGCAGCCTTTATGCCGTGGTTACGACGGCGGCATCCTGCGGGGCGGTCAATGCTATGCACGACTCCTTCACGGCACTGGGCGGCATGATCCCGATGTGGCTGATGCAGATCGGTGAAGTGGTATTCGGCGGCGTAGGCTCGGGTCTTTACGGCATGCTGCTGTTTGTTCTGCTGGCGGTGTTCATTGCGGGTCTGATGATTGGTCGCACCCCGGAATATCTGGGCAAAAAAATCGATGTCCGTGAGATGAAGTTAACCGCGCTGGCGATTCTGGTCACCCCCGCCCTCGTGCTGGCTGGTACCGCACTGGCACTGATGACGGAGGCCGGACGCAGCGGCATCTTCAACCCTGGCATCCACGGCTTTAGCGAAGTGCTTTATGCCGTCTCTTCTGCTTCTAACAATAACGGTAGTGCCTTCGCAGGCTTAAGCGCTAACTCACCGTTCTGGAACTGTCTGCTGGCGTTCTGCATGTTCGTGGGCCGTTTCGGGGTCATTGTGCCGGTGCTGGCGATTGCCGGGTCGCTGGTGAGCAAAAAAATTCAACCGACCACCAGCGGGACGTTGCCGACCCACGGCGCGCTGTTTATCGGACTGCTGGCCGGTACCGTGCTGCTGGTCGGCGCCCTGACCTTTATCCCCGCCCTCGCGTTAGGCCCGGTCGCGGAATACCTCTCTTTACGCTGATTTTGCGGAGAATTTGTCATGAGTCGTAAACAAATGGCCCTGTTCGAACCGTCGTTAGTTCGACAGGCCCTCATGGATGCGGTGAAAAAGTTGAGCCCGCGCGTGCAGTGGCACAACCCGGTGATGTTTATCGTCTGGATAGGGAGTTTACTCACCACCGCGCTGGCGATTGCCATGGGAACGGGTCATCTGCAGGGGAATGCGATGTTCACCGGCGCTATCAGCCTGTGGCTGTGGTTCACCGTACTGTTTGCCAACTTTGCGGAAGCGCTGGCGGAAGGCCGCAGCAAAGCGCAGGCCAATAGCCTCAAAGGGGTGAAAAAGACCGCTTTTGCGCGCAAATTACGCGAACCGAAATACGGTGCCCAGATGGACCATGTCCCGGCAGATGAACTGCGTAAAGGTGACGTGGTGCTGGTCGAAGCCGGGGACATTATCCCCTGCGACGGTGAAGTCATCGAAGGCGGCGCGTCGGTAGATGAAAGTGCCATCACCGGGGAATCTGCTCCCGTCATACGTGAATCCGGGGGTGATTTCGCCTCCGTGACGGGCGGGACACGCATTCTCTCCGACTGGCTGGTGATCCAGTGTAGCGTCAACCCGGGTGAAACCTTCCTTGACCGTATGATTGCCATGGTGGAAGGCGCGCAGCGTCGTAAAACACCAAACGAAATTGCCCTGACCATCCTGCTGGTGGCGCTGACGATTGTCTTTCTGCTGGCAACCGCCACGTTGTGGCCATTCTCCGCTTACGGCGGTACCGCGGTCACCACCACCGTTCTGGTGGCGCTGCTGGTCTGCCTGATCCCGACCACCATCGGGGGGCTGCTGTCGGCCATCGGTGTGGCCGGTATGAGCCGTATGCTGGGCGCGAACGTCATCGCGACCAGCGGACGTGCGGTCGAAGCCGCAGGGGATGTGGACGTTCTGCTGCTGGATAAAACCGGGACAATTACCCTCGGTAACCGCCAGGCATCAGAGTTCTTACCTGCCCCCGGCGTGGATGAAAAAACGCTGGCGGATGCGGCGCAACTCTCTTCCCTCGCCGATGAAACGCCGGAAGGCCGCAGTATCGTGATCCTCGCCAAGCAGCGCTTTAACCTGCGCCAGCGCGACGTTCAGACTCTCCATGCGACTTTCGTTCCCTTCACGGCACAAACCCGAATGAGCGGCATCAACATTCAGGACCGCATGATCCGTAAAGGCTCCGTCGACGCAATTCGTCGCCACATTGAAGCCAACAATGGTCATTTCCCACCAGAAGTGGACAACCTGGTCGAGAGCGTGGCACGTCAGGGCGCGACGCCGCTGGTGGTGGCTGAAGGGGCACATGTGCTGGGGGTGATTTCGCTGAAGGATATCGTAAAAGGCGGGATCAAAGAGCGCTTTGCCCAGCTGCGGAAAATGGGGATCAAAACGGTGATGATCACCGGGGACAACCGTCTGACCGCCGCCGCGATTGCTGCCGAAGCGGGCGTGGATGATTTTCTCTCGGAGGCAACGCCTGAAGCCAAGCTGGCATTAATTCGGCAGTATCAGGCGGAAGGTCGCCTGGTGGCGATGACGGGTGATGGCACCAACGATGCCCCAGCCCTTGCGCAGGCCGACGTGGCGGTGGCCATGAACTCCGGTACCCAGGCGGCGAAAGAGGCGGGCAACATGGTCGACCTCGACTCGAACCCGACCAAGCTGATTGAAGTTGTGCACATCGGTAAGCAGATGCTGATGACGCGCGGTTCGCTGACAACGTTCAGTATCGCCAACGACGTCGCAAAATACTTTGCCATCATTCCCGCGGCGTTTGCGGCCACCTATCCACAGCTTAATGCGCTGAACGTGATGCATCTGCACTCGCCAGCATCAGCCATTCTCAGTGCGGTTATTTTTAACGCCCTGATTATTGTCTTCCTGATCCCGCTGGCGCTCAAAGGGGTGAGCTATAAACCGCTGACCGCGGCCGCCATGCTGCGCCGCAACCTGTGGATTTACGGGCTGGGTGGGCTGATTGTCCCCTTCATCGGTATCAAGGTTATCGACCTGCTGTTGACGCTGTTTGGGCTGGTTTAAAAGGTGAATCAAATGAAGATGTTACGTCCCGCTATACTTCTGTTTATTCTGTTGTCGCTTATTACCGGCGGGCTTTATCCGCTGGTGACCACCGCGCTGGGCCAGTGGTGGTTTAAGGATCAGGCCAACGGCTCGCTGATCGTGCAAAACGGTGAAAACCGCGGTTCGCGTCTGATTGGACAGAATTTTACCGACGCCCGTTACTTCCAGGGACGCCCTTCCGCCACTGCCGAAAGCCCGTATAATCCGATGGCATCCGGTGGCAGTAACCTGGCCGGCAGCAACCCGGAGCTGGATAAAGCCATTGCCGAACGTGTAGCCGCCCTGCGCGCCGCAAATCCACAGGCCAGCCGGGAGGTGCCTGTGGAGCTGGTGACGGCCTCTGCAAGCGGGCTGGACTACAGCCTGACGCCGAAGGCGGTGGCATGGCAGATCCCCCGCGTCGCGGCTGCCCGTCAGCTGACGGTGGAACAGGTGAGCAAGCTGGTCGCAGAGCATACGCAAAAACCGCTGGTCAGCTTCATCGGCATGCCCGTGGTGAATATTGTTGAGCTGAATCTGGCGCTGGACGCGCTAAGGAAAAACTAAATGACCGACGAGCCCATGCGCCCGGATCCGGACAGGCTGCTCGAACAGACGGCTGAAGCCCATCGCGGCAAACTGAAAATCTTCTTCGGCGCCTGTGCTGGCGTCGGGAAAACCTTCGCCATGCTGACAGAAGCCCAGCGGCTTCGGGCGCAGGGGCTCGATATTCTTATCGGCGTGGTGGAAACCCACGGCCGGAAAGAGACGGCAGCACTGTTGAAGGGGCTGGCGACACAGCCGCCTCGTCGTATCAGCCATCGTGGGCGTCTGGTCACGGAGTTCGATCTCGACGCCGCCCTCGCCCGCAGGCCCGCGCTTATCCTGATGGACGAACTGGCACACAGTAATGCCTCAGGCTCGCGCCACCCCAAACGCTGGCAGGACGTTGAAGAACTGCTTGAAGCAGGCATTGATGTTTTCACCACGGTAAATGTTCAGCATCTCGAAAGCCTGAACGACGTGGTCAGCGGCGTGACCGGGATTCAGGTTCGCGAAACCGTACCCGATCCCTTTTTCGACTCTGCGGACGAAGTGGTGCTGGTCGATCTGCCTCCAGACGATCTGCGCCAGCGACTGCATGAAGGAAAAGTCTATATTGCAGGTCAGGCCGAACGCGCCATCGAACATTTCTTTCGCAAAGGCAACCTGATAGCCCTGCGCGAGCTGGCCCTGCGTCGCACGGCGGATCGCGTGGACGATCAGATGCGCGCCTGGCGTGACCTGCAAGGGCAGGAGCGCGTCTGGCATACGCGGGATGCCATTCTGCTGTGTGTGGGTCACGGCAGCGGCAATGAAAAGCTCGTCCGCACCGCAGCGCGCCTGGCGGCTAAGTTTGGCAGCGTCTGGCATGCGGTCTATGTCGAGACGCCGCAGCTTCACGCGCTGCCTGAAAACCAGCGCCGCGCGATCTTAAGTTCGCTGCGTCTGGCACAGGAGCTGGGCGCAGAAACCGCCACCCTCTCCGATCCCCAGGAAGATAAAGCCATTCTGCGCTACGCGCGTGAGCACAACCTCGGGAAAATTGTCATTGGCCGTCGTCAGCATCGTCGCTGGTTTAGCCGCGAATCCTTTGCTGACAAACTGGCCCGGCGTGCTCCCGACCTCGATCTGGTGATTGTCGCACTGGATGACAAACCCACCCCTTTACCCAACCGCGCACCGGACAGCCGCACTTTTAATGATAAATGGCGAATTCAGATCCGCGGCTGTCTTGTCGCCGTCGTGCTCTGCGCGCTGATCACCGTGATTGCCAGCCACTGGCTGATTGCCTTCGATGCGGCCAATCTGGTGATGATCTACCTGCTCGGCGTGGTCGTGGTGGCGCTCTTTTACGGGCGCTGGCCCTCAGTACTGGCGACGTTCATCAACGTCATCAGCTTCGATCTGTTCTTTATCGCGCCCCGCGGAACGCTCGCCGTTTCGGATGTGCAGTACATTCTCACCTTTGCCGTGATGCTTACCGTTGGGCTGGTGATCGGTAATCTGACGGCGGGCGTACGCTATCAGGCCCGTATCGCCCGCTACCGCGAACAGCGCACACGGCATCTCTATGAGATGTCTAAATCGCTGGCGGTTGGCCGTACGCCGCTGGATATTGTGCAGACCAGCGAGCAGTTTATCCGCTCGACCTTTCACGCCAGCAACCTGATTTTACTCCCGGACGAACACGGGAAACTGCGCCCGCTGACCTCGGCCTCAGGTATGACGCCCTGGGATGAAGCCATTGCGCGCTGGAGCTTTGATAAAGGACTTCCTGCGGGTGCAGGGACGGACACCCTGCCCGGCGTACCGTATCAAATTCTGCCGCTGCGCAGTGCCGATAAAAATCAGGGACTGGTGATCGTTGAACCTTCGAATCTGCGCCAGTTGATGATCCCCGAACAGCAGCGATTGCTGGAGACATTTACCCTGCTGGTGGCAAGCGCGCTGGAACGGCTGGCGCTTACCGCCAGCGAAGAACAGGCCCGTCTGGCAAGCGAGCGCGAGAGCATTCGTAACTCATTGCTGGCCGCCCTCTCCCACGACCTTCGCACCCCACTCACTGTGCTGTTTGGCCAGTCAGAAATTTTGACGCTGGATTTGGCAGCGGAAGGCTCGAAACATGCGTTGCAGGCCAGCGAGATCCGCCAGCATGTGCTGAACACCACACGCCTGGTAAATAATCTGCTTGATATGGCGCGTATTCAGTCGGGCGGATTTAACCTCAAAAAAGAGTGGCTCACGCTCGAAGAGGTGGTGGGGAGCGCCCTGAAAATGCTGGAGCCAGGCCTCGGTGGGCGCCATATTGCGCTGAACATGCCCGAACCGCTGACGTTAATTCACGTTGATGGCCCGCTGTTTGAACGCGTGCTGATCAATCTGCTGGAAAATGCCGGCAAATACGCAGGAGCAAACGCCCGGATTGGGGTGGATGCCACAGTGGAAGATCACACGCTACGGCTTGACGTCTGGGATACCGGGCCGGGTATCCCTGCCGGACAGGAGTTCGCTATTTTCGAGAAATTTGCCCGCGGTAATAAAGAGTCGGCCATTCCCGGCGTGGGTCTGGGTCTGGCGATTTGCCAGGCGATTATTGACGTTCATGGCGGTACCATTTCGGCGGAGAATCGCCCGGAAGGCGGCGCACGTTTTTGTGTTAAACTTCCTCTGGAAGCCCCGCCAGAACTTAATGAATTACCAGAGGATTTGTGATCAACGTTCTGATTGTTGAAGATGAGATCGCCATTAGCCGGTTTCTGCGTGCTGCGCTGGAAGGCGATGGCCTGCGCGTTCATGACGCCGGCACGCTCCAGCGGGGTTTGATTGAAGCGGCCACGCGCAAACCTGATCTGGTGATCCTCGATCTCGGCCTGCCGGATGGCGACGGCATCGATTTTATTCGTGAGGTTCGACAGTGGAGTCAGATGCCCATTCTGGTGCTGTCAGCCCGTACCGAAGAGTCGGATAAAATCGCGGCGCTGGATGCCGGAGCGGATGACTATCTGATTAAGCCTTTTGGTATTGGCGAACTGCAGGCTCGCCTTCGTGTCGCGCTGCGTCGTCACAGCGCCACCACCCCTGCCGACCCAACATACACGTTTGGTGATATTCGGGTTGATCTGGCAGCACGGCGCATTGTTCGCGGTGAAGAGGAAATCCATCTCACCCCCATCGAGTTTCGGCTACTCGCCGTTTTGCTCAATAATCACGGTAAGGTACTCACCCAGCGCCAGCTATTGAGTCAGGTGTGGGGGCCAAACGCCGTGGAACATAGTCACTATTTACGCATATATATGGGACACCTTCGACAAAAACTGGAAGTTGACCCCGCGCGTCCTCGTCATTTATTAACTGAAACCGGTATCGGTTATCGGTTCATGCTTTGAATAACTATTCAGTTTATTTTTAAATAAACACCTACCCTCCTCTAAAATACGCGCGAAAATAATCTCCGGGTTATTTTTTGGTGTATTTATGTCCACTCAGCACATTCATAACACAATCCGTTAACGCAACATCAACATATCAGCATTTTGATCTGCGATATTCATCAAAAGCGAATATTTATTTCTGATTTGATCGGTTAACGGTGATCTGTTTCACAGTTAATCGCTTTTTCCAGGATAAAATGTCCATGCTTTCAATTACTGAAAGGAAATGAAACATGGAAAACAATAATCGTTTAATGCCCCATATAAGGCGGACAACTCATATCATGATGTTTGCCCACCGAAACTGTTTTGACTTTCATATCTTTAATGCCCGGTAGTCCTTCGACTTCTGGCGCACCCGCTTGCAGGTTATCCTGAAACACCCTATTTTACAGGCCTTTGCCTGTGAACCCGTGCGCTCATTCATCTTAATTCAGGCTCATCCGCGACCGGGCGGACTGAATTCTATTCAGCAAAAAACGCATTACTGATTTTTTTAATCAGCGGCCTCCTTTTGCTGTTTTCCGGCATATTATCGATTTCTTTTCTGCAAGAAATCGAGGGAATGTTATTACCTAAAATAAAGAGAGAAAGATGAAAAGTTTAAAAATTGCAGCCAGCCGCGCCTGCCCTGATTGCTTTACCACTCACCGTGAACTGGTGGATATCAACGCCACGGATTATATTGATGTTGCCGCCATTGTTCTGGCCGTCAGCGATATTCTCACTGGTCGTATAGAAGAAATAGAAGCAACCGGATTTGGCATTCCTGTTTTTGTCGCGACGCATAAAGAAGAAATTATCCCGGCAGAGTATTTATCGCGGATCCACGGCGTATTCGAAGCATCAGACACCAGCAACGACTTCCACGGACGCCAACTGGAAGCGGCCGCACAAAAGTATGAAACCCAACTGCGTCCGCCGTTTTTCCGGGCTCTGGTCGACTATGTCAAACAGGGTAACAGCGCCTTCGACTGTCCGGGTCACCAGGGCGGGCAATTCTTCCGCCGTCACCCTGCCGGCAATCAGTTTGTTGATTTCTTTGGCGAAACCCTTTTCCGCTCAGACCTGTGCAACGCCGACGTGGCGATGGGCGATCTGCTGATCCACGAAGGGGCACCCTGCATTGCGCAGCAGCATGCGGCGAAAGTCTTTAATGCCGATAAAACCTACTTCGTGCTGAACGGAACCTCATCGTCCAACAAAGTGGTGCTCAACGCCCTTCTCACTCCGGGCGACCTGGTCCTGTTCGATCGCAACAACCATAAATCCAACCACCACGGAGCACTTCTTCAGGCGGGCGCAACGCCGGTCTATCTGGAAACCGCACGTAACCCGTACGGCTTTATTGGCGGCATCGACGCCCACTGTTTCGAAGAGAATTATCTGCGTGAGCTGGTGTCCGAAGTGGCGCCAGGCCGTGCCCGTGACGCGCGTCCGTTCCGCCTGGCGGTGATTCAGCTGGGTACCTACGATGGCACCATCTATAACGCTCGCCAGGTCGTGGATAACATTGGCCATCTGTGCGACTACATCCTGTTTGACTCTGCCTGGGTGGGTTACGAGCAGTTTATACCGATGATGGCCGATTGCTCTCCGCTGCTGCTGGAACTGAATGAAAACGATCCGGGGATCCTGGTCACCCAGTCAGTCCATAAACAGCAGGCCGGTTTCTCACAGACCTCGCAAATCCACAAGAAGGACAGCCACATCAAAGGCCAGCAGCGCTATGTTCCGCATAAGCGGCTGAATAACGCCTTCATGATGCACGCGTCCACCAGCCCGTTCTATCCGCTGTTTGCTGCACTGGATATCAACGCCCGCATGCATGAGGGACAGAGCGGCCGCAACATGTGGATGGACTGCGTGGTGACCGGTATCGAAGCCCGTAAGCTGATCCTGCAGAACTGCCAGTATCTTCGCCCATTCGTGCCGGAACTGGTTGATGGCCGTCCGTGGGAAAGCTGGGACACCGCTGAGATTGCCACGGACCTGCGCTTCTTCCACTTCGTGCCCGGTGAACACTGGCACGCCTTCGAAGGCTATGCCGAACATCAGTATTTTATCGATCCGTGCAAACTGCTGCTGACCACGCCGGGTATTAACGCCCGGACCGGTGAGTACGAGGATTTCGGCGTCCCCGCCACTATTCTCGCCAACTTCCTGCGTGAAAACGGCATCGTGCCGGAAAAATGCGATCTCAACTCCATCCTGTTCCTGCTCACGCCTGCCGAGGATATGGGCAAACTGCAGCAACTGGTCGCGCAACTGGTGCGCTTCGAAAAACTGCTCGAGACGGATGCCCCCCTCAAAGAGGTACTGCCTTCTGTCTGTAAACAGTATCCGGAGCGCTATGCAGATTACACCCTGCGCCAGATTTGCCAGGAAATGCATGAGCTGTACGCCCGCCACAACGTGAAGCAGCTGCAAAAAGAGATGTTCCGCAAGTCTCACTTCCCGCGCGTCATGATGAACCCGCAAGAGGCGAACTATGCCTACCTGCGGGGTGAGGTCGAGCTGGTCTCACTGCGCGATGCGGAAGGTCGCATTGCCGCCGAAGGTGCCCTTCCTTATCCACCGGGGGTGTTGTGCGTTGTGCCGGGTGAAGTCTGGGGCGGTTCCGTGCTGCGCTACTTTGCTGCGCTGGAAGAGGGTATCAACCTTTTACCGGGCTTCGCGCCAGAACTGCAGGGCGTTTACGTTGAGGAGTGTGACGGTCGTAAGCAGGTTCGTTGTAACGTCATCAAACACGCTGCCGCTCAGCCATCGCTGCTGAAAGGAGAAAAAATATGAGCAAGTCCAATAAAATGGGCGTGGTGCAGCTGACCATTCTCACCATGGTAAACATGATGGGGTCCGGGATCATCATGTTGCCCACCAAGCTTGCGGAAGTAGGAACCATTTCGATTATCTCCTGGATGGTGACCGCCGTGGGGTCAATGGCACTGGCTTGGGCATTCGCCAAGTGCGGTATGTTCAGCCGCAAGCCCGGCGGGATGGGCGGCTACGCTGAATATGCCTTTGGCAAATCTGGTAACTTCATGGCCAACTACACCTACGGCGTCTCTTTGCTGATCGCTAACGTGGCGATTGCCATTTCCGCCGTGGGTTACGGTACGGAGCTGTTCGGTGTGGCGCTGACCCCGGTGCAAATCGGGCTGGCCACCATCGGCGTGCTGTGGATCTGCACCGTGGCAAACTTTGGCGGCGCGCGCATTACCGGACAGATCAGCAGTATTACCGTCTGGGGGGTCATTATCCCGGTGGTTGGGCTGTGCATCATCGGCTGGTTCTGGTTTAGCCCCACGCTGTACGTCAACTCCTGGAACCCACACCATGTTCCGTTCTTCACCGCAGTGGGCTCTTCCATCGCCATGACGCTGTGGGCCTTCCTGGGGCTGGAATCTGCGTGTGCTAACGCCGAAGTGGTGGAAAACCCGGAGAAGAACGTACCGATTGCCGTGCTTGGCGGTACGCTGGGCGCAGCAGCCATTTACATTGTCTCAACCAACGTGATTGCAGGGATTGTACCGAACATGGATCTTGCCAGTTCCACGGCACCGTTCGGTCTGGCCTTTGCGCAGATGTTTACGCCGGGTGTCGGGAAAGTGATCATGGGGCTGATGGTGATGTCCTGCTGCGGCTCGCTCCTCGGCTGGCAGTTCACCATCGCTCAGGTCTTTAAATCATCCGCTGACGAAGGGTATTTCCCGAAAATCTTCTCCCGGGTCAGCAAAGCAGAGGCACCGGTTCAGGGCATGCTGGCGATTGTCATCTTCCAGAGTGGGTTATCTTTGATGACCATCAGCCCGTCGCTGAACAGCCAGTTCAACGTGCTGGTCAACCTGGCGGTAGTGACCAATATCATTCCATATATTCTGTCGATGGCGGCGCTGGTCATCATTCAGAAGGTGGCGAAGGTGGATGCAGGCAAAGCGAGGGTGGCGAATATTGTGGCGCTGATTGGGGCAATTTACAGCTTCTATGCGCTCTACTCTTCCGGCCAGGAAGCCATGTTGTATGGTGCGATGGTGACCTTTATGGGCTGGACGCTGTACGGTCTGGTATCACCACGGTTTGAATTGAAAAATAAACACAGTTAATGCAAAAGCAAAACGGCAACCCTGGGGTTGCCGTTTTGACTGCATCGTGAGGGCATCAGCCCACCGCGATTTACGCGTTTTTCAGCACTTCGCTGACAATCTCTACCGCTTCTTTCTCAATCAGCTTACGGTGTTCGTCGCCGAGGAAGCTCTCACAGTAGATTTTGTACGCATCTTCCGTACCGGATGGACGCGCGGCAAACCAGCCGTTTTCGGTCATCACTTTCAGACCACCGATAGAGGCACCGTTACCCGGGGCCGCCGTCAGACGGGCCGTGATAGGGTCACCGGCCAGCGTGCTGGCACTGACCATCTCTGGAGAGAGTTTAGACAGCGCCGCTTTCTGCGCGGAGGTCGCGCCAGCCTGAATACGGTTATAGCTTGGCGCGCCAAAGCGTGCCGCCAGCTCGTTATAGTGTTCCTGCGGATTTTTACCGGTGACAGCGGTGATTTCCGCTGCCAGCAGGCACATGATGATCCCGTCTTTATCGGTAGACCATGGCGTGCCGTCGAAACGCAGGAAGGATGCGCCCGCGCTCTCTTCACCGCCAAAACCGAAGCTGCCGTCGTGCAGACCGTCAACAAACCATTTGAAGCCTACCGGTACTTCCACCAGCTTACGGCCCAACGCCTCAACCACGCGGTCAATCATCGCCGAGGAGACCAGCGTTTTACCTACAGCCACCTCTTTGCCCCACTGCGGACGATGCTGGAACAGGTAGTTGATGGCAACCGCAAGATAATGGTTCGGGTTCATCAGCCCTGCCGGGGTGACAATACCGTGGCGGTCATAATCCGGGTCGTTGGCAAACGCCAGGTCGAATTTATCACGCAGCGCCAGCAGGCCCGCCATCGCACACTCGGAAGAGCAGTCCATACGGATTGCGCCGTCTTTATCCAGGTGCATAAAGCGGAAGGTCTGATCAACATGATCGTTAACGATGGTCAGGTTCAGCTTGTAATGCTCTGCGATGCGTTTCCAGTATTCGATACCGGAGCCGCCGAGAGGGTCAACGCCCAGCTTCAGACCGGCTTTCTGGATTGCCGCCATATCGACGATATCCGCCAGACCTTCCACAAATGGCTGTACCAGATCCTGCTCTTTCACATGGCCGGACGCCATGGCCGCATCCAGAGAGAGGCGTTTCACCCCTTTCAGGCCATCCGCCAGCAGCGCATTGGCACGATCTTCAACCACTTTCGTGACGTTCGTGTCTGCCGGTCCACCGTTAGGCGGGTTGTATTTGATCCCACCGTCTTCCGGCGGGTTGTGTGATGGAGTGATCACAATCCCGTCAGCCAGCGCGCCGCCTTTTTTGTTGTGGACAAGGATCGCGTTAGAGACCGCAGGGGTCGGCGTGAAGCCGTTATTTTCCTGAACAATGACGTCAACGCCATTCGCCGTCAGCACTTCCAGCACGGAAATGAACGCCGGTTCAGACAGAGCATGGGTATCTTTTCCCACATAGCACGGACCGGTAACGCCGTTTTTAGCGCGCTCTTCCGCGATGGCCTGAGCAATAGCCAGAATGTGCGGTTCGTTAAAGCTATGGCGCGCCGCGCTACCGCGGTGGCCAGATGTACCAAACTTCACTGCGTGTTCTGCGTTGCCCACGACCGGTTTCAGCACGTAATACTGCGCGGTCAGCTGAGCGACGTTAATCAAATCGCTTTGTTGTGCAGGTTGGCCTGCACGGCTGTGATTTGCCATTACCGGGTCCTTCTGATGCAAGGGTTAAATTGTACCGCAAACCTTTTCAATCAATTCCGCCGGGAACTGCATGGACTGCATGATGTGTTCAACCATGCTGCACTTGCGGCCCGTATTGGTATTGGTGATGACCCAGTACGGCGTGCCTGGGACATGTTTAGGTTTGGTTTGGTTGCCATTTAGCAGCAGCGTTTGCTCGTCGCCCGCGAAATAGACGCGGGTACGACCGTGCAGCGACTCGGTCGCTTCAGCAAACGCTTTGTTATCCAGTGAATAGAGTGTAGACAGCACCAGCATGAAGCGGTTAACCGCTTTTTTCTGCTCGGCGTACTCATCAGAGAGCAGCAACTCGCGCATCGCACGTACTTTGTCTTTCACTTGCGCGACGGCAGGTTTTGCTTGTGCAACAACGTTTTGTTGAGACACGACATCTTTAGTGACTGGGGTAGCAGGCTGTGAGGCGGCGGAAATTTTAAGCATGCGCCGTAAAATGTCGGACGCACTCTCCCCGATATGCCGCGTCTGGCTGGCAATATACTGATAGAGTTCGTCATCAACTTCGATTGTTTTCATCTTAATCCAGTGCGATATCTTATCTGAATACAAGTCGTTGGGATTATAAAGTTAAATTCCAACAGCGGATAGCGTCAAACCAGGTTGGCGGCAAAAGTCAGATTAAACTGGAACCTTGCAGCCGGGCGGCAGAATGGTCAACATGATACCCTAACCTGACATACGTAAAAAAAGAACTTTGCCATGAAATTGAATACCCGAGCGCAAACTGCACAATCGCCGAACAATAATTCTCCCATCGTACTGGTTCACGGGCTTTTTGGCAGCCTGGATAACCTGGGGGTGCTGGCGCGCGATCTGGTTACCGATCACGATATTTTGCAGGTCGATATGCGAAATCACGGTCTTTCCGGGCGTTCAGAGGAGATGACCTACGCGGCAATGGCCCAGGATCTGCTCGATACGCTTGATGCCAACCATCTTCAGAAGGTGACGCTCATCGGGCATTCTATGGGTGGCAAGGCGGTAATGGCCCTGACGGCGCTGGCACCGGACAGAATCAACGGTCTGGTCGTGATCGACGTTGCCCCGGTGGATTACGACGTGCGCCGTCATGACGACATTTTTGCTGCCATCAATGCGGTAACAGAGGCTGGGGTTTCAACCCGCCAACAGGCCACAGCCGTCATGCGCGAACATCTTAATGAAGAAGGCGTTATTCAGTTTCTGCTGAAGTCGTTTGTCGACGGCCAGTGGCGTTTCAACGTACCGGTACTCTGGGCGCAGTACAACAACATCGTCGGCTGGGATACGGTGCCCGCCTGGCAACACCCTACCCTCTTTATTCGCGGCGGTAACTCCCTTTATGTCACCGACGCCTACCGCGACACGTTGCTGGCGCAATTCCCGCAGGCCCGCGCCCATGTCATCGCCGGTGCCGGACACTGGGTTCACGCGGAAAAACCTGACGCCGTGTTACGCGCCATCCGCCGCTATCTCTCTGATACTGCGAATTGATTAAAAAGAGAGCGACTGGAAGGTTGCGGGCTTCCAGTCGTTGGCGTGCCGTTTTTGGTGATGTATGATGGCGCGCTCATCGCCCGGGCAATAGCAGGGCGGCTTGTTTCCCCCGAAGTCTCAGAATCATGGCCAAAGAACAAACGGACCGTACGACACTAGATCTGTTCGCGAATGAGCGTCGACCGGGACGACCGAAAACGAATCCGCTTTCGCGCGATGAACAGCTGCGTATTAATAAACGCAACCAGCTTAAACGCGATAAAAATCGTGGGCTTAAGCGTGTCGAACTGAAGCTCAATGCCGACGCCGTCGATGCGCTTAACGAACTGGCTGAAGCGCGTAATATCAGCCGTAGCGAGCTCATTGAAGAGATGTTGATCGCCCAGCTTGAGACCTTGCGCCGCCAGGCATAAGTCTGAAAATCCCCTTTCTTACCCTTTTCATGTAGCACAGAGTGCAGTCCTGCGCGATAGCTGTTTCCGCGGGGTTGCCAGTTCTGCTATTATTGCCCTTATCCGTGGACAAATTGCGCCACCATACCATTAAGTTTCAAGAGGTTATTTTACTCATGGCAATCATCGGCATTTTCTTCGGCAGTGATACCGGCAATACCGAAAATATCGCAAAAAACATTCAAAAACAGCTCGGTAAAGACGTTGCCGATGTGCATGACATCGCCAAGAGCAGCAAAGAAGATCTCGAAGGCTATGACATCCTGTTGCTGGGTATCCCAACCTGGTACTACGGTGAAGCCCAGTGTGACTGGGATGATTTCTTCCCGACGCTGGAAGAAGTGGACTTCAACGGCAAGCTGGTCGCCCTTTTTGGCTGCGGCGATCAGGAAGACTACGCTGAGTACTTCTGTGACGCGCTGGGCACTATCCGCGATATCATTGAACCGAATGGTGCAGTTATCGTAGGCCACTGGCCGACTGCCGGTTACCACTTCGAAGCGTCTAAAGGCCTGGCCGATGACGACCACTTCGTGGGTCTGGCGATCGACGAAGACCGTCAGCCAGAACTGACCGCAGAGCGCGTTGAGAAGTGGGTGAAGCAGATCCGCGAAGAACTGCACCTGGACGATATTCTTAACGCCTAATTGTTAGTGTGGCGCAACCCCGGTTGCGCCCAGGAACCGGGTCAAACGATTAAATTAATCGCTACAATCTTTTAACTTTTTCGCCCAGACCTGTACAATGTCTCCCAGGTAAAATGGGGTGCCATTGAGCAAGTTTGTCGGTGATACCACGTTTTTATAAGCATACTTTGCCTGAGACTTGCAGTTTTCATTTAGCCATGGCAGTTCTATAATGAGACGCATTATTCCAGGTGCATTTTCTGTCACTTCCTCCAGAAGTGAATCGTTTAGCAACAGGACAGATTCCGCATGACTGACAACAATACCGCATTAAAGAAGGCTGGCCTGAAAGTTACGCTTCCTCGGTTAAAAATCCTTGAAGTGCTTCAGGGTCCAGACAATCACCATGTCAGTGCGGAAGACCTTTACAAGCGTCTTATCGACATGGGTGAAGAGATTGGGCTGGCAACCGTCTATCGCGTGCTGAACCAGTTTGATGACGCGGGCATTGTTACCCGTCATAATTTCGAAGGCGGTAAATCTGTATTCGAACTGACCCAGCAGCAGCACCACGATCACCTGATCTGCCTGGATTGTGGCAAGGTCATTGAATTTAGCGATGATTCCATCGAAGCACGTCAGCGTGAAATCGCTGCTCGTCATGGTATCCGCCTGACCAACCATAGCCTGTATCTGTATGGTCACTGTGCTGAAGGTGATTGCCGCGAAGACGATCACGCACACGACGCCAAATAAGTCGAACTTTCATACTCTGAGCCAGCCGCAAGGTTGGCTTTTTTTTGCCTGTCATCCGGCAAAAAAAAGCCCGGTAAGCACAGCGCCACCGGGCCTTAACACACTTACTTAATTTCCGTTGTTACTGCGTATTTCCTTCCAGATCTGGTCGCAACGCTTCGCCACTTCCTGATCGTTACCGGTTTTACGCGCCTGAATACAGGCCTGATAGTCCATTACGCGAACATTTTCCTGCGTCGCAAACTGCTCATGCGCCTTCTCTTTCTTCAGCACATTCAGCACGCTCTGGCAGGCTTCAATTTTCTCCGGTGAACCTTCAGCGGTGTTAATGCAGGCGCTGTAAGCCTCCTTCAGGCGAGAATCTTCTTTCGGTGCCGGGTCCTGGGCGCAAGCCACCAGCCCCGAGGCCAGCAACGCGACGATTACCATTTTTTTCATCATGTGCAGTCTCCATTCCGGCGGGACGGAACCCGCCGGAGCGTTCATCAGAAGATAGTGAATGGTGCGATAACCATGAATTTCACGTCACGTTCATCCTGGAAGATGTTGCCGTAACCGCCCGCGTAGCTTGGAATATCAGAGTGGTTGTCATACTGCGTGAAGTGCAGCTTGAACATCGTGCCTTTCGCACGTCCATCCTGCACGGTATAGATGGCATCCAGGCTGTAAGAGGACTCTTTCAGACGGTAGTTCGGATCGTAGTACGCATCCGGTGTGGCCATGTCGCCCGGTTTGGCGTCCCAGGCATACGCGTAGGAGGCGCCCACCGCCCAGCCCGGCAGGTTCCAGTTTTTCAGGTCATACATTGCGCCGAAGAAGACCGCTTTTTCGCCATCGGCGTTGAAGTCAGAGCGGTTATCCCACCAGATATCCAGACGACCGTTGGAAGATGCGTAAGTCGGGGTCATACGCTGCAGGAAGTAGCCCTGCTGCCCTTCCGCCTTCACCCATGTCCCTTCCAGACGCAAATCCACCTGCCCCACTTTGTAGCCAAAGGTCAGCGCCTGCAGCCAGGCCGTGCCGTCATAAATATCGTTGACGCCACCATCGCTGACTTTGTCTCGCGTTCCATAGAACTGGTAACTGGTACTCAACGGACTCCCTGCGATATCAAACTTGTAGCTGGCTTTGGCAAAATACTGATCGATATAGCCTTCAGCCTGACCAAAGGCGGCTTCTAACACGAGGTCGTTTTTAAAATCGTACTTCGCACCCAGCGAGTGGAGGTAATCCACTTTGGTCTTTTTATCGTTCTGGTAAAACTTATCCATTTCGATATGCCACGGGGCTTTGTATTCGTTGGTCCACATATAGGAGAAACTCAACGCACCCGCATCACCGTAGTCAAAGTTAGCGCCAGCTTCAGCGCCCTGGTAAGTACCAGGCATAAAACTCCAGTGTGGCGCTAACAGGGTTTGGCCAGTTGGCTGAATATATCCGCCGCGCGCCCAGACTGGACCATATTTGAATTTTGCAGCGGCTTTATACAGACTGATACCGCTTTTATCGCCGGACCAGTCTTCTTTATAGGCCTTATTGCTGGACGAGAAGGCAATTTCGTTCGGGTGTCCGCTGTCGCCATTTTCCGCCATTTCAATTGCCGTGAATGCGGCAATATCCAGGCCGAACATATCGGCGGCATAGCCTGACTGGAAGTCGAGGTTGGCGTTCCAGGTAGAGTGAGAAAGGTTGGTTTTGTATTTGTCTTCGGTAACGTCTTTACGGTCACGTTCACGCTGCCAGTAATAAATACCGCCCGTGAGGGTAGAATCTTCGATGAAACCTGCTGCCTTAGCCTCTGGCGCAATCACCAGGCCTGACATTGCTGTCACACCGGCGATAGCCAGCGCCAGCGCACTACGTTTGCCACTGAACGTACGCATAGATTATTCCTCTTTGACGAATTAAAACGCCTGAACGGCGAAAAAGATAAAAGACCAAAAGGTCAGGGGTAGTCAGAAATACCCTCGAATTAACTACCGCCTTTAGGTTATTTTTCGCGACGCGAATTATCAATGCTTTTCCGTGGGCAAAAGTCAGGATTATGACGAAGTGCACATAATTAGTAGTGCTTTGTAACATTTAGCGGGAGACGAGATTTGGCGGGGCAAGTCATTAAATTTAAGCCAGTAATTGTGTAAATTACTGGTTATTTTCAGGCCTTCACTATTTTCAGAAATATACAAACTTTTTTTAGAAAAATAAGTAGCACCACATTGACCTGAATATTGCGCAGACATTATTTTTGCTCGCGCTTAACGATATGATCATTCAATAAAAAAACGCCGCATTACGCGGCGTTTGTCTCTCATTGACCAGAGCAGCGTTATTATTCGCCGACTTTAGTCCAGGTATCACGCAGACCAACGGTACGGTTAAACACCGGTTTTTCCGAGGTACTGTGACGGCTGTCGAGGCAGAAGTAGCCTTCACGTTCGAACTGGAACGCTTTGCCCGCTTCAGCGGCTTTCAGAGACGGCTCAGCATAACCCTGCTTGATGACCAGAGATTCCGGGTTGATTGTCGCCAGGAAGTCTTCTGCTGCACCTGGGTTAGGCACGCTGAACAGACGATCGTACAAGCGAATTTCAACCGGCAGCGCATGTGTTGCACTTACCCAGTGGATCACGCCTTTCACTTTGCGGCCATCTGCCGGATCTTTGCTCAGGGTTTCAGCGTCGTAAGAGCAGAAGATGGTGGTGATATTCCCTTCCGCATCTTTCTCAACACGCTCAGCTTTGATCACGTATGCGTTACGCAGACGCACCTCTTTACCCAGCACCAGACGCTTGTACTGCTTGTTCGCTTCTTCGCGGAAGTCAGCACGATCGATCCAGATTTCACCGCTGAACGGCACGTCACGGGTGCCCATTTCCGGTTTGTTCGGATGGTTAGGCATGGAGACCATTTCGCTCGCGCCCTGCGGGTAGTTTTCGATAACCAGTTTTACCGGATCGATGACGGCCATTGCGCGCGGCGCGTTGTCGTTCAGATCTTCACGGATGCAGGATTCCAGAGAGGCGATCTCAATGGTGTTATCCTGCTTGGTCACGCCGATGCGCTTACAGAACTCGCGAATAGACGCGGCAGTATAACCACGGCGACGCAGACCCGAGATGGTTGGCATACGCGGATCGTCCCAGCCCTCAACGTGCTTGTCGGTCACCAGCAGGTTCAGCTTACGCTTGGACATCACCGTGTATTCCAGATTCAGACGAGAGAATTCGTACTGACGCGGATGCACCGGGATCGTGATGTTATCCAGAACCCAGTCGTACAGACGGCGGTTATCCTGGAACTCCAGCGTACACAGGGAGTGCGTAATGCCTTCCAGCGCATCGCTGATGCAGTGGGTAAAGTCGTACATCGGGTAAATGCACCACTTGTTACCGGTCTGATGGTGTTCAGCGAACTTGATACGGTACAGAACCGGATCGCGCATCACGATGAACGGTGATGCCATGTCGATTTTGGCACGCAGGCACGCTTTACCTTCCTCGAAGCCACCCGCACGCATTTTTTCAAACAGCGCCAGGTTCTCTTCAACGCTGCGATCGCGGAACGGGCTGTTTTTACCCGGCGCGGTCAGCGTGCCGCGGTATTCGCGGATCTCGTCAGCAGACAGCTCGTCGACATACGCCAGACCTTTATTGATAAGCTCGACCGCATAGGCATACAGCTGATCAAAATAGTCAGAGGAGTAGCAGATATCGCCAGACCAGTTGAAGCCCAGCCATTGCACGTCATTCTTAATAGACTCAACGTATTCGATGTCTTCTTTTACTGGGTTGGTGTCATCGAAACGCAGGTTGCACTGTCCCTGGTAGTCTTGCGCGATGCCAAAGTTCAGGCAGATCGATTTTGCATGACCAATATGCAGGTAGCCGTTTGGCTCCGGCGGGAAACGGGTATGAACTGTGGTGTGCTTACCACTGGCCAGATCTTCATCGATGATCTGACGAATAAAGTTACTCGGGCGGG
The DNA here is from genome assembly GCF_041360735.1 of Enterobacter sp. RCC_40. Lineage (NCBI taxonomy): Bacteria > Pseudomonadati > Pseudomonadota > Gammaproteobacteria > Enterobacterales > Enterobacteriaceae > Enterobacter > Enterobacter sp. RCC_40. Next base: position 531,589 of record NZ_JBFUPR010000002.1, on the reverse strand, counting down.
CTTCAGCCTCACTCATCGTGGATTCCTCAAAGCGTAAACAACGTATAACGGCATATGATCTTATAAGCCGGACGTAGTGACAACCCTTAAAACGTCTCTGAAGAAAATAATGGGGGCAATTGCTGTAAAAAAAAGCGGCGGAGGAAAACCCCCGCCGCTTAAGGCATGACTCTACTCAGGAGCGATTACTTGCCTTTAATCTCATACAGTGGCGTCTGGCCCGCAACGACCTGACCTTTCGCCTGAATTACCAGGCCGCTGAAGTCGTCGATATTGCTGCAAACGACCGGGCTAATCATGGAGCGCGCGTTAGCGTTCAGGTAATCCAGATCCATTTCCAGAATCGGCTGACCTGCCACCACGTCGGCCCCCTCTTCCACCAGGCGAGTAAAGCCCTGACCGTTCAGCGCGACGGTATCGATACCCATATGGACAACGATCTCCGCGCCCTTTTCAGTTTCGAGGCAGAACGCATGGTTGGTGTTGAAGATTTTAACGATGGTCCCGGCAGCCGGTGACACCACGGTTTTGTCCGTTGGTTTCACCGCCACACCGTCACCGACAGCTTTGCTGGCAAACGCTTCGTCAGGCACCTGCTCAATCGCAACCACTTCACCGGTAATCGGTGAAACCAGCGCGGCAATGGTCGTTGCGTTAGGGACGGCCTGCGGTTTTGCCACCGGGACTTCCGTCACTGGCGCGCTGTTCGCTGCAGAAGCCGCGATCGGTCCACGGGCAACCACTTTCTTCATTTCATCGCCAATCGATTCCGCTTTCGCACCCACGATAACCTGGATGGTCTGCTTGTTCAGTTTCACCACGCCGGATGCGCCAAGGCGTTTACACATGGCATCGTTAACGCGCGCAGAATCACCTACCGTCAGGCGCAGACGGGTAATACATGCATCGATAGCTTTCAGGTTATCCGTACCGCCTACTGCGGCAATATAATTGGTTGCCAGCTGGGTCAGCCCTTCTTCGGTATTGCTGTTAGCTTCGCCAGTAACGATGTCGTCTTTCGTATCTTCGCGGCCTGGTGTTTTCAGGTTAAACATACGAATGACTGCGCTGAACAGAACGAAGTAGATAACGAAGAACACCAGACCCATTGCGACCAGCATCCAGACGTTCTTGCTCGCCGCGGGCAGGTTGTACATCAACACGTAGTCGATCGCGCCGGCGGAGAAGGAGAAGCCCGCATGGATACCCAGCAGCGTTGCAACAAACAGGCTAATACCCGTCAGCACAGCGTGCATGAGGTACAGCAGCGGAGCCAGGAACATGAACAGGAATTCCAGCGGCTCAGTAACACCGGTCAGGAACGCGGTGATGGCAACTGACAGCAGCATCCCGCCAACCATTGGACGACGCGCTTTCGGTGCGGCCAGGTACATAGCCAGCGCCGCGCCCGGCAGACCAAACATCATGATAGGGAAGAAGCCCGACATGAACATGCCCGCGGTGCCGTCACCTGCGTAGAAGCGGTTGATATCCCCGTGGAATACCGCGCCCGCGGCGTTGGTAAACTCACCAATCTGGAACCAGGCAATGGTGTTCAGCACCTGATGCAGGCCGGTTGGGATCAACAGACGGTTGATGAAACCGAAGATACCCGCCCCCACTGCACCAGCGGAAACAATCCACTCACCGCCCGCATGGATAGCGTGCTGCACCGGTGGCCAGATGTAGCCAAAGATCGCGGCCAGAATCAGACAGAAGAAGCCTGTCGCAATCGGCACAAAACGTTTTCCACCAAAGAAGCTCAGGAAGTCTGGCAGTTTGATCCCCGCCCAACGGTTATAAACAGCCCCGCCGACCAGACCGGTAATGATACCTGCCAGAACGCCCATGTTAATTTCTGGGTTTATCGTCACCATCGCTTTCGTCAGGATGAAGTAACCGACAGCCCCGGCCAGCGCCGCTGCACCCGCGCTGTCTTTTGACCAGCTGGATGCCACACCGATGGCGAAAATCAGCGCCAGATTGTCAAAAATCGCGCCACCCGCTTGCGCGATAAATGGCACATTAAGCAGATCGGGTTGCCCGAATCGCAGCAGCAGTGCTGCAACCGGTAGCACGGCGATAGGGAGCTGCAAAGCCCTACCGAGGCGCTGGAAAAAACCTAAAATATTCATCCTATTCCCCCTACGAGACCCTTATTAAGGCTCGTGCATAAACTATGTTTTTATTGTGTCGACAACGATAAATACAGTTGATGATTCACTGGCATTGTGAGTGTGTGAAAAATTAATTCGTATCGCAAATTAAACACGTATTTTTTGTGATTTTTGTCACCAAATATCGTTAATAACCCTCCCTTTCTCTGGCTAACAGTGAAAACTTATTTTATCATTCAAAAAATCAAGACGGATTGATCCGGCCTGAAAGGTTCCAGGTTACGCTTAGTTCAGGTTCCGATAGCCATCCGCCCACTCTTCTACTTTAACTCTTGAGGTGAACAATGAGACTGATTCCCCTGGCAACTGCTGAACAAGTCGGTAAATGGGCCGCCCGTCATATCGTAAACCGTATTAACGCGTTCAAACCCACCGCCGATCGTCCTTTCGTTCTCGGCCTTCCTACCGGCGGCACGCCGCTGACCGCGTATAAAGCCCTGGTTGAAATGCATAAAGCAGGCCAGGTTAGCTTTAAACATGTTGTGACCTTCAACATGGATGAGTATGTCGGCTTACCCAAGGATCATCCGGAAAGCTACCATAGCTTTATGCACCGTAATTTCTTTGATCACGTTGATATTCCGGCTGAAAACATTAACCTGCTGAATGGAAACGCGCCTGATATTGACGCAGAATGCCGTCAGTATGAAGAAAAAATCCGTTCCTACGGTAAAATCCACCTGTTCATGGGTGGCGTGGGCAACGATGGCCATATCGCGTTCAACGAACCGGCCTCTTCTCTGGCTTCCCGTACGCGTATTAAAACCCTGACCCATGACACGCGCGTGGCAAACTCCCGCTTCTTTGACGGTGATGTTAACCAGGTTCCAAAATACGCCCTGACCGTAGGCGTAGGCACCCTGCTGGATGCCGAAGAAGTGATGATTCTGGTTCTGGGCGGTGTGAAAGCGCTGGCGCTCCAGGCTGCCGTTGAAGGCAACGTTAACCACATGTGGACCATCAGCTGCCTGCAGCTGCATCCAAAATCAGTCATCGTGTGCGACGAACCGTCCACGATGGAGCTGAAAGTGAAAACGCTGAAATACTTCAACGAGTTAGAAGCTGAGAACATCAAAGGTCTGTAATTGAATAACCGCCTCTTCATCTAGAGGCGGCCGCTTTTTTTAACCGGGGGTCGTTATGTACGCTTTAACCCACGGTCGGATTTATACCGGCCATGATATTCTGGATGACCATGCGATTGTTATCGCCAATGGCCTGATTGAACGTGTTTGCCCACTGGCAGAGCTGCCGCCGGGGATTGAACAGCGCTCACTCAATGGAGCAGTAATCTCCCCCGGTTTTATCGACGTACAGCTGAACGGCTGCGGCGGTGTGCAATTTAATGACACGGCGGAGGCGGTGACGGTCGACACGCTGGAAATCATGCAGAAAGCCAACGAGAAATCGGGCTGCACCAGCTATCTGCCAACCCTCATCACCAGCAGTGATGATCTCATGAAACAGGGTATCCGCGTGATGCGCGACTACCTGGCAAAACACCCTCATCAGGCACTGGGTCTGCATCTTGAAGGACCGTGGCTGAACATCGTGAAAAAAGGGACGCATAACCCGGATTACGTGCGTAAACCTGACGCTGAGCTGGTTGACTACCTGTGTGCCAACGCCGATGTGATCACCAAAGTGACGCTGGCTCCTGAAATCGCGGGACCTGACGTTATCAGCAAACTGGCCGTCGCCGGGATTGTCGTTTCAGCGGGCCATTCAAACGCAACGCAAAAAGAAGCGAAAGCAGGTTTCCGCGCCGGTATTACCTTTGCGACGCACCTGTACAACGCGATGCCGTATATCACCGGTCGTGAACCTGGGCTGGTCGGGGCAATTCTCGATGAGCAGGACGTTTACTGCGGCATTATTGCTGACGGCTTGCACGTCGATTACACCAACATTCGCAACGCCAAGCGCCTGAAAGGTGACAAACTCTGTCTGGTAACCGATGCCACCGCACCGGCAGGGGCAAATATTGAGCAGTTCATTTTTGCCGGTAAAACAATATACTACCGCAATGGACTGTGTGTTGATGAAAACGGTACGCTGAGTGGTTCCTCCCTGACGATGATTGAAGGGGTGCGTAACCTGGTTGAACATTGCGGGATTGCGCTTGATGAAGTCCTGCGTATGGCGACCCTTTATCCTGCGCGCGCGATGGGCGTAGATAAACAGCTTGGCGGAATTGCACCAGGTATGGTTGCAAACCTGACGGCATTCACACACGATTATAAAATTATCAAGACCATCGTTAATGGTAACGAGGTCGTCACTGAGTAAGTAAAAGTATGACACCAGGCGGACAAGCTCAAATCGGTAATGTCGATCTCGTTAAACAACTTAACAGCGCGGCGGTTTATCGTCTGATTGACCAACACGGGCCAATCTCGCGCATTCAGATAGCCGAACAAAGCCAGCTTGCTCCCGCCAGCGTGACAAAAATTACCCGTCAGCTCATTGAGCGCGGACTGATCAAAGAAGTCGATCAGCAGGCCTCCACCGGAGGCCGCCGCGCCATCTCCATTATTACCGAAACCCGCAATTTTCAGGCGATCGGCGTCCGTCTTGGTCGTCATGACACCACGCTTACGCTCTATGATCTGAGCAGCAAAGCCATCGCGGAAGAACATTACCCGCTTCCGGAGCGCACTCAGGAGACGCTGGAACACGCGCTGCTGAATACCATTGAACACTTTATCGAGAGCTGTCAGCGCAAAATCCGTGAACTGATTGCGATCTCGGTGATCCTGCCAGGCCTGGTAGACCCCGAAAGCGGCGTGATCCGCTATATGCCCCATATAAAGGTTGAGAACTGGGGGCTGGTAGATGCGCTGGAAAAACGCTTTAAAGTGACCTGTTTCGTGGGGCACGACATCCGCTCTCTGGCCCTGGCAGAGCACTACTTTGGTGCGAGCCAGGATTGTGAAGATTCGATTCTGGTGCGCGTACACCGGGGGACAGGGGCAGGCATCATCTCTAACGGCCGCATTTTTATTGGCCGCAACGGTAACGTCGGTGAGATTGGTCATATTCAGGTAGAGCCGCTTGGCGAACGCTGCCACTGCGGAAACTTTGGCTGTCTGGAGACGATTGCCGCCAACACGGCGATTGAACAGCGGGTGCGCCATCTGCTTGAACAGGGTTACCAGAGCCGCGTCACGCTGGACGATTGCAAGATAGGGACTATCTGCAAAGCCGCCAACAAAGGCGACGCGCTGGCCTGTGAAGTTATTGAGCAGGTGGGTCGCCATCTGGGTAAAACCATCGCCATCGCCATCAACCTGTTTAACCCGCAAAAAGTGGTGATCGCCGGTGAGATTGTGGAGGCCGAGAAGGTCCTGCTGCCCGCCATTGAAGGCTGCATTAACACTCAGGCGCTGAAAGCCTTCCGCCAGAACCTTCCCGTCGTTCGTTCTAAGCTTGACCATCGCTCAGCGATAGGCGCATTTGCGCTGGTTAAACGCGCCATGCTCAACGGTATTCTGTTGCAACATTTGCTGGAAAGTTGATCGGGTCTTATAGTAACGCCTTCTTTTTTTGATGTCGGAATGTCCATGACCATTAAGAATGTAATTTGTGATATCGACGGCGTGCTGATGCACGACAACGTTGCTGTACCAGGTGCTGCGGAGTTTCTTCACCGCATCATCGACAAAGGAATGCCTCTGGTTCTTCTCACGAACTACCCTTCTCAGACCGGTCAGGACCTGGCAAACCGCTTTGCCACAGCAGGCGTCAACGTGCCGGACAGCGTGTTTTATACCTCTGCCATGGCCACCGCTGATTTCCTCAAGCGCCAGGAAGGAAAAAAGGCCTACGTGGTGGGTGAAGGGGCGCTGATCCACGAGTTATATAAGGCAGGGTTTACCATCACAGATGTGAACCCGGACTTTGTGATCGTTGGCGAAACGCGCTCCTATAACTGGGAGATGATGCACAAAGCCTCCTACTTTGTTGCCAACGGTGCGCGTTTTATTGCCACCAACCCGGATACCCACGGCCGTGGTTTTTACCCTGCCTGCGGTGCGCTGTGTGCCGGTATCGAAAAGATCTCTGGCCGGAAACCGTTCTACGTGGGCAAGCCCAGCCCGTGGATCATCCGTGCCGCGCTGAACAAGATGCAGGCACACTCTGAGGAAACGGTGATTGTCGGCGACAACCTGCGCACCGATATCCTGGCCGGATTCCAGGCGGGCCTGGAAACCATTCTGGTGCTTTCCGGTGTCTCCACGCTCGACGATATTGACGCCATGCCCTTCCGCCCGAGCTGGATTTATCCCTCCGTCGAAGAAATTGATATTATCTGATCCCAAACCACGCCTCAGCGCGTGGTTTTTTATTTTCACGCCCGATAAACAACCTCACATCTAACAAAACAGCCGATTTATTGCATAATCATCAATAAAAGCGTTCATGACGTACTCGTTTTTCACTATTCGGCAATCAGCATTGCACTATTTCCGTTTTATCCCGTAAAACCCTTGCGCGCCCTCCCCCTTTGCGGCATTTTCATAAGCAAGCAACATTACAAAGCAACAGGGTTAACGGAGAAGGTTATGTGTTCAATTTTTGGCGTACTGGATATTAAAACTGACGCAGGCGAACTGCGTAAAAAGGCACTCGAATTGTCCCGCCTGATGCGCCATCGCGGCCCGGACTGGTCCGGCGTTTACGCCAGCGATAAAGCCATCCTGGCACACGAACGTCTGTCCATTGTTGACGTCAACGCCGGTGCGCAGCCGCTGTATAACGAGAAAAAAACACACGCGCTGGCTGTCAACGGTGAAATCTATAACCATCAGGCGCTGCGCGCCGAGTACGGTGACCGTTACGCCTTCCAGACCGGTTCTGACTGTGAAGTTATCCTGGCGCTGTATCAGGAGAAAGGCCCGGAATTCCTCGATGATCTGCAGGGTATGTTTGCCTTCGCCCTGTACGACAGCGAAAAAGATGCCTATCTGATTGGCCGCGACCATATTGGTATTATCCCGCTGTATATGGGTCACGATGAACACGGCAACTTTTATGTCGCCTCAGAAATGAAAGCCCTGGTGCCGGTTTGCCGCACCATTAAAGAGTTCCCGGCAGGAAGTTACCTGTGGAGTAAAGACGGCGAGATCCGTCAGTACTATCAGCGCGACTGGTTCGACTATGATGCGGTTAAAGACAACGTGACTGATAAAGCCGAACTGCGTCAGGCGCTGGAAGATTCTGTTAAAAGCCACCTGATGTCAGATGTGCCTTACGGCGTACTGCTCTCCGGCGGGCTGGACTCGTCCGTGATCTCCGCGATCACCAAGAAATTCGCCGCGCGTCGTGTTGAAGATCAGGAACGTTCAGAAGCCTGGTGGCCGCAACTGCACTCCTTTGCTGTGGGCCTGGAAGGCGCACCGGATCTGAAAGCCGCGCAGGAAGTGGCAAACCATCTCGGTACCGTGCACCATGAGATCCACTTCACCGTGCAGGAAGGGCTGGATGCGATCCGCGATGTTATCTACCACATCGAAACCTACGATGTGACCACCATTCGCGCTTCCACGCCGATGTACCTGATGTCGCGTAAGATCAAGGCGATGGGCATTAAGATGGTGCTTTCCGGTGAAGGGTCTGACGAAGTGTTTGGCGGCTACCTCTATTTCCACAAAGCGCCGAACGCAAAAGAGCTGCACGAAGAGACAGTACGTAAACTGCAGGCGCTGCATATGTTTGACTGCGCACGCGCCAACAAAGCGATGTCTGCCTGGGGTGTGGAAGCCCGTGTTCCCTTCCTGGATAAGAAATTCCTCGACGTGGCAATGCGCATCAACCCGCAGGACAAAATGTGCGGCAACGGCAAAATGGAGAAACATATCCTGCGTGAATGTTTCGAATCCTACCTGCCGGCGAGCGTGGCATGGCGTCAGAAAGAGCAGTTCTCTGACGGTGTCGGGTATAGCTGGATCGACACCCTGAAAGAGGTGGCGGCAAAACAGGTTTCCGATCAGCAACTGGAAACCGCGAGCTTCCGCTTCCCGTACAACACGCCAGGCTCCAAAGAAGCGTATCTGTACCGTGAAATCTTTGAAGAGCTGTTCCCGGTGCCGAGTGCGGCGGAGTGTGTTCCGGGCGGCCCGTCCGTTGCCTGTTCTTCGGCTAAAGCCATTGAATGGGATGAATCTTTCAAGTCAATGAACGATCCATCAGGACGTGCGGTAGGCGTACACCAGTCTGCCTATAAGTAATCGAAAAGCATCCAATCAGGCCCTGCGGGGCCTGATTTTTTTTGCCCCCTATTTCACTCCCCAAAAACGATAAATAACCAATAATTGCCGAATATTCGGTCACGCTGTTCGCAACCTAACCAAACAGTCACATTCCGGCTATTTTCGTTGAAAAAGGTGTTGACGCTGCAAGGGTCTATACGCATAATGCGCCCCGCAACGCCGATAAGGTAACGCGAAAAAAAGATGGCTACGTAGCTCAGTTGGTTAGAGCACATCACTCATAATGATGGGGTCACAGGTTCGAATCCCGTCGTAGCCACCATCTTTTTTGCGGGAGTGGCGAAATTGGTAGACGCACCAGATTTAGGTTCTGGCGCCGCAAGGTGTGCGAGTTCAAGTCTCGCCTCCCGCACCATTCCCAGGTAAGCGTTGCACGGATGGGGTATCGCCAAGCGGTAAGGCACCGGTTTTTGATACCGGCATTCCCTGGTTCGAATCCAGGTACCCCAGCCATATTTCTTCGATTTTGCGGTTCTCCGCGGTATTGGGGTATCGCCAAGCGGTAAGGCACCGGTTTTTGATACCGGCATTCCCTGGTTCGAATCCAGGTACCCCAGCCATCGAAGATTGCAGTACTGGCTACGTAGCTCAGTTGGTTAGAGCACATCACTCATAATGATGGGGTCACAGGTTCGAATCCCGTCGTAGCCACCAAATTAGTCATCTGTCGAATGATTCGATAGACGAGAAAAAATTGTTGGGGTATCGCCAAGCGGTAAGGCACCGGATTCTGATTCCGGCATTCCGAGGTTCGAATCCTCGTACCCCAGCCAATTTAAAAAAGTCGTTAAGCACATTGTTTAACGCAATTGGGGTGTCGCCAAGCGGTAAGGCTCTGGTTTCTGATACCAGCATTCCGGGGTTCGAATCCCTGCACCCCAGCCACTTAGTAACAAAAAAGCCCGCTCTGCGGGCTTTTTTGTTTTTGTTGGATTATGTACCGCATCCGAAAGCCCTCTCCCGCAGGAGAAGGCCTCAGATTAAAGGCCTAACGCGTACTTCAGCGCCTGACGCTTCAGCCCACCGGCACGCTCCGCCGCCATCAACCCAATGTTACGCAGAATGCGCACCGGACCAAGATCGTTACTGAACCCGGCGTAAAACAGATCCATCCCCGACTGCATGATAAAGTTATCCGCCATACGTCGCGTCTGGTAACGTTTCAGTACCGGATGGCTGGCCCAGGCCTCCGCGTGAGCGCGCGCATTGCCCAGCACATCCAGTAAAGCCTCAACGTCACGGTATCCCAGGTTCACGCCCTGCCCCGCCAGCGGGTGAATGGTGTGTGCCGCATCCCCCACCAGCGCCAGCCCTGCACGGGCATACTGCAATGCATGGCGACGGGTAAGCGGAAACGCCCCGGCGGCAACCGGCATGACGTTGCCCAGACGGCGTGGGAAGTGCTGATGGATCTCTCGCTGCAGCTGCTCCATTGACAGCCCCTGCAACTGACGAATGCGCGCCGGTTTGTCATACCACACCAGCGACGCCCAGCGATCAAACAACGGTAAAAAGGCATGCGGGCCATTCGGGGTAAAGTGCTGCCAGGTGCTCTCACCCGGGTCATTCTCACACTGCACGGTGATCAACATGCACGCCTGCTGGTACTGCCAGGCATGAACGCCAATTCCCGCCATTTGCCTGACCTGTGAGTTGGCACCATCCGCTCCGACAACCAGCCTCGCGGCCAGCTCATCACCCTTATCCAGCTCAAGCAAATACCCGCCTTCGTGGGGATGCAGTGCTTTAAGTGACGCCGGGACGCGCAGCGCCACTTTCGGATGCGCCTCCAGGGCCTGCCAGAGCGCCAGCTGGAGGACCGTGTTTTCCACCATATAGCCCAGACGGGGCAGCTTCAGTTCAGCGGCATCAAACGCGACATGCGCATTCTCCCACTCCCAGGTTTCGAGACGGCTGTAAGGGTGCGCGCGCATCCCGAGCACGGCATCCCAGACGCCCAGCCCGCGCAGCAGATCGACAGAGGCGGCGCTGATAGCTGAAATTCGCACATCCGGCTTTGCCGTCGGGTCAAACGCAACAGGGGCAGCCTGCTCGATAACCGTCACCTCAAATCCCTGCTGCGCCAGCCCCAGCGCGAGTGCGCCGCCGACCATACCGCCGCCGACAACGGCAATTTCGGTTTGTTGGAGAGTCATGGTCAATTATCCTTAATGGTATATACCTTAAGTTTACCGGATTTTTTCGGTCTTGAGGTTGACAACCTTCATACTGGTCACAACCGCAGCAAAGCATTACAATACGCGCCCTGCATTCCTGAGCATGAGCAAGTCGATGACAAAAAAACTCCATATAAAAACCTGGGGCTGTCAGATGAACGAATACGATTCATCCAAGATGGCCGATCTGCTGGATGCCACGCACGGGTATCAACTGACTGACAACGCGAACGAAGCGGACGTGTTGCTGCTCAATACCTGTTCGATCCGTGAGAAGGCGCAGGAGAAGGTGTTCCATCAACTGGGCCGCTGGAAGCTTATCAAACGCAAAAGACCCGATGTGATCATTGGCGTGGGTGGCTGTGTGGCCTCTCAGGAAGGCAAACTGATCCGCCAGCGTGCTCACTATGTTGATATTATTTTTGGCCCGCAGACGCTGCATCGCCTGCCGGAGATGATCAACGCCGTTCGCGAGAATCGCCGCCCGGTGGTTGACGTAAGCTTCCCGGAAATAGAAAAATTTGACCGTCTGCCAGAACCACGCGCGGATGGTCCAACAGCCTACGTCTCCATTATGGAAGGCTGTAACAAGTACTGCACCTATTGTGTCGTACCGTATACCCGCGGCGAAGAAGTGAGCCGTCCGACCGACGACATTCTGTTTGAAGTGGCGCAACTGGCGGCACAGGGTGTGCGTGAAATTCATCTGCTGGGCCAGAACGTCAACGCCTGGCGCGGCGAGAACTACGACGGTACCACCGGCAGCTTTGCAGAACTGCTGCGCCTGGTGGCCGCGATCGACGGCATCGACCGCCTTCGCTTCACCACCAGCCACCCGATGGAATTTACCGATGACATCATTGATGTGTATCGCGACACGCCAGAGCTGGTGAGCTTCCTGCATCTGCCGATTCAGTGCGGTTCCGATCGCGTGCTGAACCTGATGGGACGTCCACATACGGTACTGGAGTACAAATCCATCATCCGCAAGCTGCGTGAAGCCCGTCCTGACATCCAGATTAGCTCCGACTTTATCGTTGGCTTCCCGGGCGAAACCACGGATGACTTTGAGCGCACGATGAAGCTCATTGGCGAAGTGAATTTTGACGTCAGCTACAGCTTTATCTTCTCAGCGCGTCCAGGTACTCCTGCGGCCGATATGGTCGACGATGTGCCGGAAGAAGAGAAAAAGCAGCGTCTGTATATTCTGCAGGAGCGTATCAACCAGCAGGCCAACGCCTGGAGCCGTCGTATGGTCGGCACCGTCCAGCGTATTCTGGTGGAAGGCACTTCCCGTAAGAGCATTATGGAGCTGTCAGGACGCACCGAAAATAACCGCGTCGTGAACTTTGAAGGCACGCCAGACATGGTCGGTAAATTTGTGGACGTGGAGATTGTCGACGTACTGACCAACTCCCTGCGCGCGAAAGTGGTCCGTACCGAAGACGAAATGGGTCTGCGCATCGCACAATCGCCGGAATCCGTCATGTCCCGCACCCGCAAAGAAAGCGACGCTGGCGTCGGCATTTACCAGCCATAACGCCATCCGGCCTGCCGGTTCGGCAGGCCTTGTATTTCCTCTCATCGCCCCCAATATCTTCCGCAACGCTTGCGCCTTTATTCTATGGCGTGAATAATTTCGGTAATGACCGTTTTATTACGCCAGGTGGCACCGGGTCAGTTAATCAATCAAAGAGGAACAGTTTGAACATAGATACGCGTGAAATTAGCCTTGAGCCAGCAGACAACGCTCGCCTGCTGAGCCTGTGCGGGCCGTTTGATGACAACATCAAACAACTGGAGCGACGTCTGGGTATCGAAATCAATCGTCGCGATAATCATTTCAAACTCACCGGACGCCCTCTCTGCGTCAACGCCGCTGCGGATATTCTGCGTAGCCTGTATGTGGATACCGCCCCAATGCGCGGTGAAATACAGGATATCGAGCCAGAACAGATCCACCTCGCGATCAAAGAGGCGCGCGTGCTTGAGCAAAGCGCAGAAAGTGTGCCGGACTATGGCAAGGCCATCAATATTAAGACCAAACGTGGCGTCATTAAGCCGCGTACGCCAAACCAGGCACAGTACATCGCCAACATTCTCGACCATGACATCACCTTCGGTGTGGGCCCGGCGGGTACGGGTAAAACCTATCTGGCCGTTGCCGCGGCGGTCGATGCGCTCGAACGCCAGGAGATTCGTCGCATCCTGCTGACCCGTCCGGCGGTGGAAGCGGGTGAAAAACTGGGCTTCCTGCCAGGCGATCTGAGCCAGAAGGTTGACCCTTACCTTCGTCCGTTATACGACGCACTGTTCGAGATGCTCGGCTTTGAGAAAGTTGAGAAGCTGATTGAGCGTAACGTGATTGAAGTTGCCCCGCTCGCCTATATGCGCGGCCGTACGCTGAATGATGCTTTCATTATTCTCGATGAAAGCCAGAACACCACCATCGAACAGATGAAAATGTTCCTGACACGTATCGGCTTTAACTCAAAAGCGGTCATTACCGGTGACGTCACGCAGATTGACCTGCCGCGCAGCACCAAATCGGGTCTGCGCCATGCCATTGAAGTGCTGGCCGACGTCGACGAAATCAGCTTTAACTTCTTCCACAGCGAAGACGTGGTCCGTCACCCGGTTGTGGCGCGCATCGTTAACGCTTATGAAGCATGGGAAGAAGCAGATCAGAAGCGTAAGGCCGAACTGGCAGCAGAACGTAAGCGCGAAGCGCAGGAGCAAGAACAAAAATGAGTCAGGTGATCCTCGATTTACAACTGGCATGTGACGATAATTCCGGCTTGCCAGAAGAGGCGCAGTTTCAGACATGGCTGGATGCGGTTATCCCCCCGTTTCAGGAAGAATCAGAAGTCACGATTCGTCTGGTGGATGAAGCCGAAAGCCATGAGCTTAACCTGACCTACCGCGGGAAAGATAAGCCGACCAACGTGCTCTCTTTCCCCTTCGAAGCCCCACCGGGAATTGAGATGCCGCTGCTGGGCGATCTGATCATCTGCCGCCAGGTCGTGGAACAGGAAGCTAAAGAGCAGCAAAAACCGCTGGAAGCCCACTGGGCGCATATGGTGGTACACGGTAGCCTGCATCTGCTCGGCTACGACCATATTGAAGATGACGAAGCGGAAGAGATGGAGTCCCTCGAGACAGAGATAATGCTTGCTCTGGGCTATGAGGATCCGTACATTGCCGAGAAAGAATAGTCAGTCGACCGACTGACTAACATGCCGCCGCGTAGGGAAATAGCGCGGCGGTAAACGTTGAACTAACAAGAGAACCCTTAACAAACGCCATGAGCGACGACAATTCACACAGTAGCGACACGACAAACACCAAAAAGGGATTTTTCTCCCTCATTCTGAACCAGCTTTTCCACGGCGAACCTAAAAACCGTGACGAACTGCTGGAGCTGATTCGTGATTCCGGGCAAAACGACCTTATCGATGAAGATACGCGCGAAATGCTCGAAGGAGTAATGGACATCGCCGACCAGCGCGTTCGCGACATCATGATCCCCCGCTCGCAGATGATCACCCTGAAACGTAACCAGACTCTGGACGAGTGCCTCGATGTGATCATCGAATCCGCACACTCGCGTTTCCCGGTCATCAGCGAAGATAAAGATCACATCGAAGGGATTTTGATGGCGAAAGATCTGCTGCCGTTTATGCGCAGCGATGCCGAAGCCTTCAGCATGGAAAAAGTGTTACGCCAGGCCGTGGTTGTGCCGGAAAGTAAACGTGTGGATCGGATGCTGAAAGAGTTTCGCTCTCAGCGCTACCACATGGCGATTGTTATTGATGAATTTGGTGGCGTTTCCGGTCTCGTCACGATCGAAGATATCCTTGAGCTGATCGTGGGCGAAATCGAAGATGAGTATGACGAAGAAGAAGATATCGACTTCCGTCAGCTTAGCCGTCACACCTGGACCGTTCGCGCGCTGGCCTCGATTGAGGACTTTAACGACGCCTTTAGTACCCATTTCAGCGATGAAGAGGTCGATACCATTGGCGGGCTGGTGATGCAGGCCTTTGGCCACCTTCCGGCACGCGGCGAGACCGTTGACATCGACGGTTACCAGTTCAAAGTGGCAATGGCCGACAGCCGACGTATTATACAGGTTCATGTCAGAACGCCGGACGACTCACCGGTGCCAAAACTGGAAGATTAATGTAAATGGCATTTGCCCCATTACTTGAACGCCAGCGCGTACGTCTGCTGCTGGCGCTGTTACTCGGAGCCAGCGGAACGCTGGCTTTTTCTCCTTACGATATCTGGCCTGCAGCCATTCTCTCCCTGATGGGACTTCAGGGTTTAACCCTGAATCGTCGTCCCGTCCAGGCGGCAGCGATTGGCTACTTCTGGGGACTGGGGCTGTTTGGCTCCGGCATCAACTGGGTCTATGTCAGCATCGCCCAGTTTGGCGGTATGCCAGGCCCCGTTAACGTCTTCCTCGTGGTGCTGCTGGCCGCTTATCTCTCGCTCTATACCGGTCTGTTCGCGGGTATCCTTTCTCGCCTGTGGCCAAAAACCACCTGGCTGCGCGTTGCCATTGCTGCGCCGGTTGTCTGGCAAATTACCGAGTTCCTTCGCGGCTGGGTACTGACCGGCTTCCCGTGGCTGCAGTTCGGTTACAGTCAGATTGATGGCCCGCTAAAGGGGCTTGCTCCGGTAATGGGCGTTGAAGCGATTAACTTCCTGTTGATGGTGGTGAGCGGACTGCTGGTCCTGGCGCTGGTCACACGTAGCTTGAAGACGCTGGTCGTGGCGCTGGTGTTGTTTGCCCTGCCTTTCCCACTGCGTTATGTCCAGTGGTACAGCCTGGTGCCAGAGCGCACTACACAGGTTTCAATGGTGCAGGGGAATATCCCTCAGTCAATGAAATGGGACGAGAAAGAGCTGCTGAATACGCTGAAGATCTACGCTAACGCCACCGAGGCGGTCATGGGTAAATCGCAGCTGATCATCTGGCCAGAGTCGGCGATTCCGGATCTGGAAATTAACCAGCAGCCGTTCCTGAACATGATGAACGATCTACTGCTGGCTCGCGGCAGTACGCTGGTTACCGGGATTGTCGATGCGCGTCTGAATCAGCAGAACCGCTACGACACCTACAACACCATCATTACGCTGGGTAAAGACAGCGAATACAGCTACAACTCCACTGACCGGTATAACAAGAATCACCTGGTACCGTTTGGCGAATTTGTACCGCTGGAGTCCATTCTGCGCCCGTTAGCACCGTTCTTTGACCTGCCGATGTCCTCATTCAGCCGTGGCCCGTACGTTCAGCCCCAGCTGCATGCGCACGGTTTTGCCCTGACGGCGGCCATCTGCTACGAAATTATCCTCGGCGAGCAGGTGCGCGATAACTTCCGTCCGGACACTGACTTCCTGCTGACTATCTCCAACGATGCCTGGTTTGGTCAGTCGATTGGCCCGTGGCAGCACTTCCAGATGGCGCGGATGCGCTCCCTGGAGCTGGCGCGCCCGCTGCTGCGTAGCACCAACAACGGCATTACCGCCGTGATTGGTCCGCAGGGCGAAATCCAGGCCATGATCCCGCAGTTCACCCGTGAAGTGCTGACGACCAACGTCACGCCTGCGACGGGCCTGACGCCTTATGCCCGCACCGGCAACTGGCCGCTGTGGATCTTGACCGCGCTGTTCGGATTTGGCGCGGTGCTGATGAGCTTGCGTCAGCGTCGTCGATAATTTCCCCTCCCTTCCCCTCTCCCGTTGGGAGAGGGCATTTCTGGCACGTCTCTTGCTTTATTTCCCCACGTAAACGCAGTTTGGCTTAACGTGCAACTTTGTCGCACCAGCGTAGATCACCGGTAGCACCGAAACGGTGCAACGAGAGATATTTGCCTCTGATTGGTGCGGCGCGCTTCGCAAAAATAAACAATAACGCAGCAAAATCTTTACATTAAGCCAGACTAAATGTTAACAAGCTTGCATAACACTGCACTCGCATAGCGCGAGATATAACAACATCACAATGGGTATCAATGCGTCACTGGCGCTGATAAGAAAGGAGTTGGGTATGCAATTACGTAAACTGGCCACAGCAATGCTGGTTATGGGGATGTCGGCAAGCGTCGTTCACGCTGAAGATGCTCCGGCTGCCGGGAGCACTCTCGACAAGATTGCCAAAAACGGCGTGATCGTGGTCGGCCACCGTGAATCTTCTGTCCCGTTCTCTTACTACGACAACACGCAAAAAGTCGTGGGCTATTCACAGGATTACTCCAACGCTATCGTTGAAGCTGTGAAGAAAAAGCTGAACAAACCTGACCTGCAGGTGAAGCTGATTCCAATCACTTCACAAAACCGTATTCCACTGCTGCAAAACGGCACGTTCGATTTTGAGTGCGGTTCCACCACCAACAACCTTGAGCGTCAGAAACAGGCTGCCTTCTCTGACACCATCTTCGTCGTGGGCACCCGCCTGCTGACCAAGAAAGGCGGCGAGATCAAAGACTTTGCGGACCTGAAAGGTAAAGCCGTTGTTGTTACCTCCGGTACCACTTCCGAAGTGTTGCTGCACAAGCTGAACGACGAGAAGAAAATGGATATGCGCATCATCAGCGCGAAAGATCATGGCGACTCTTTCCGTACCCTGGAAAGTGGCCGTGCTGTGGCGTTTATGATGGATGATGCCCTGCTGGCAGGCGAACGTGCAAAAGCGAAGAAACCAGACAACTGGGATATCGTCGGCACGGCGCAATCTAAAGAAGCGTACGGTTGTATGCTGCGTAAAGACGATCCGCAGTTCAAGAAGCTGATCGATGACACCATCGCTCAGGTTCAGACCTCCGGTGAAGCGGAAAAATGGTTCGATAAATGGTTCAAGAACCCGATTCCACCCAAAAATCTTAACATGAACTTCGAACTGTCTGACGACATGAAAGCGCTGTTCAAATCACCAAACGACAAGGCTCTTAACTAATTAGAACAACAGGGGCGGGATCTCCTGCCCTCTCGATTGTCGGGAAGCATGGACAGACTATACGTTGAGTGGTCGTTCCCCACTCAACGCGAAAAATGAGCTTCTCACCAATCTTCGAGGGTAGCGCTGCTACCCTTTTTTTTCTGGAGTTTATTATGTCAATAGACTGGAACTGGGGCATATTCCTGCAACAAGCCCCGTTCGGCAACACCACCTATCTTGGCTGGCTGTGGAGCGGTTTTCAGGTTACCGTCGCCTTATCGATCACGGCGTGGATTATCGCGTTTCTTGTCGGTTCACTGTTCGGTATTTTGCGCACCGTGCCTAACCGTTTTCTCTCATCTCTCGGCACCCTGTATGTGGAACTGTTCCGTAACGTTCCGCTGATTGTGCAATTTTTCACCTGGTATCTGGTCGTCCCGGAACTGCTGCCGGAAAATATTGGCATGTGGTTTAAGTCGGAACTGGATCCGAACGTGCAGTTCTTTGTCTCCTCCATGCTCTGCCTGGGGCTCTTCACCGCCGCGCGCGTTTGCGAGCAGGTGCGTGCCGCCATTCAGTCACTGCCGCGCGGACAAAAAAATGCTGGCCTGGCGATGGGCCTGACGCTGCCACAAACTTACCGCTATGTACTGCTGCCTAACGCTTACCGCGTCATTGTTCCACCAATGACGTCTGAGATGATGAACCTGGTGAAAAACTCGGCCATCGCCTCGACCATCGGTCTGGTGGATATGGCCGCACAGGCGGGCAAGCTGCTGGATTATTCCGCCCACGCGTGGGAATCCTTCACGGCGATCACACTCGCCTATGTTCTGATTAACACTTTCATCATGCTGGTGATGAACCTGGTTGAACGCAAAATCCGCCTGCCGGGCAATCTGGGGGGCAAATAATGTACGAATTTGACTGGAGTTCTATCGTTCCATCCATGCCTTACCTGCTGGATGGCCTGCTGATCACCTTAAAAATCACCGTGATTGCTATTGTGGTGGGTATCGTCTGGGGCACCCTGCTGGCGGTCATGCGCCTGTCGGCCTTTAAACCGTTCGCCTGGTTTGCCACAGCCTACGTTAACGTTTTCCGCTCCATCCCCCTGGTGATGGTACTGCTGTGGTTTTACCTGATTGTTCCCGGCTTTCTGCAAAACGTGCTGGGGCTGTCGCCGAAAACCGATATCCGCCTGATCTCCGCGATGGTCGCGTTCTCAATGTTTGAGGCTGCTTACTATTCAGAGATTATCCGAGCGGGTATTCAGAGTATTTCCCGTGGGCAGTCCAGCGCCGCGCTGGCGCTGGGGATGACGCACTGGCAATCCATGCAGCTCATTATTCTGCCGCAGGCGTTTCGCGCCATGGTTCCCCTCCTGCTGACCCAGGGCATCGTACTGTTCCAGGATACCTCTCTGGTCTATGTATTGAGCCTGGCAGACTTCTTCCGTACCGCGTCTACCATCGGTGAACGTGACGGTACGCAGGTCGAAATGGTGCTCTTCGCGGGTGGCGTCTATTTTGTGATTAGTTTAAGCGCGTCGCTGTTGGTCAGCTGGCTGAAGAAAAGGACTGTATAATGATTTCCCTGAAAAATGTTTCTAAATGGTATGGGCACTTTCAGGTGCTGACAGACTGCTCAACCGAAGTGAAAAAAGGTGACGTGGTGGTGGTATGTGGGCCATCCGGCTCCGGTAAATCCACGCTGATCAAAACCGTTAACGGCCTGGAGCCGGTGCAGCAAGGTGAGATCCTCGTCAATGGCACCAAAGTCAATGACAGGAAAACCAACCTTGCTCAGCTGCGTTCCCACGTCGGCATGGTGTTCCAGCACTTTGAGCTGTTTCCGCACCTCTCCATTATTGAGAACCTGACGCTGGCGCAGGTAAAAGTGCTGAAACGCGATAAAAAGCTCGCGCGCGATAAAGGTCTGAAGCTGCTGGAACGCGTGGGACTCTCTGCGCATGCTGATAAATTCCCGGCGCAGCTCTCTGGCGGTCAGCAGCAGCGTGTGGCTATTGCCCGGGCCCTGTGTATGGATCCGGTCGCCATGCTGTTTGATGAACCGACTTCTGCTCTCGATCCCGAGATGATCAACGAAGTGCTGGACGTAATGGTTGAGCTGGCGCACGAAGGGATGACGATGATGGTGGTGACCCACGAAATGGGCTTTGCCCGCAAAGTGGCGAACCGCGTGATCTTCATGGACGAAGGGAAGATTGTTGAAGACTCGCCGAAAGAAGAGTTCTTCGCCAATCCAAAATCCGAGCGAGCAAAAGACTTCCTCGCCAAAATCCTGCACTAATCTCCCCGGTGCGCAATCTGCGGATTGCGCACTGCTTCACGCTTTAGCTCTCTTCTTCTCGTCGGCGTCACATTGCAGCGTTAACCTTGTCACAAAATAATGCTACGTATGGAGCACGCTATGGCACAACCTATCCTTCTCGATTGCGACCCGGGTCATGATGACGCGATCGCCCTCGTCCTTGCACTTGCCTCCCCTGAACTGGACGTCAAAGCCGTTACGTCCTCTGCCGGAAACCAGACCCCGGAGAAAACGCTGCGTAACGTCCTGCGTATGCTGACGTTGCTCAAACGCACCGATATACCGGTCGCCGGTGGTGCCGTCAAACCGCTCATGCGCGATCTGATCATTGCCGACAACGTGCACGGTGAAAGTGGGCTGGATGGCCCGGCACTGCCCGAACCGGGGTTTGAAGCGCAACCCTGCACCGCCGTAGAGCTGATGGCGAAAGTGCTGCGTGAAAGCGCGGAACCGGTCACGCTGGTGGCCACCGGCCCGCAAACCAACGTTGCGCTGCTGCTGAACAGCCATCCGGAATTGCGCAGTAAAATCGCCCGAATCGTGATCATGGGTGGCGCAATGGGACTCGGGAACTGGACGCCAGCGGCGGAGTTCAACATTTTTGTCGATCCGGAAGCCGCAGAGATTGTCTTCCAGTCTGGCCTGCCGATTGTCATGGCCGGCCTGGACGTCACCCATCGCGCACAAATAATGGCGCACGACATCGCGCGCTTTCGTGCCATTGGCAACCCGGTGGCGACAACCGTCGCAGAGTTGCTGGACTTCTTTATGGAGTATCACAAAGCCGAGAAATGGGGTTTTCACGGCGCGCCGCTGCACGATCCGTGCACCATTGCCTGGCTGCTCAAACCGGAGATGTTTACCACGGTAGAACGGTGGGTAGGCGTGGAAACCCAGGGGAAATACACTCAGGGTATGACGGTGGTGGACTACTATTCGCTGACGGGCAATCAACCCAATACCACGCTGATGGTGGATATCGACCGTGAAGCGTTCGTGGATTTGCTGGCGGAAAGACTCAACTATTACAGCCAGGCCCGGTAAGCGATGGCCACCGGGCATGGTAGACTGCTCTGCGGCCTGAAGCCCTCCCCCTGGTCTGCAGGGAGAGGGCGGCTTTTACTTAGGGCTCAAACGGCCGACGCTGGAACTGATCGTGTCCACACTTTGGACACAGCGGCAACACATCCGGCGTATAGACCGCAATGTGGTGATGGCATTTCTCGCACACCAGATTCCCCAGCCCGACCACTTCTCCGCTGTGATAGACCCCGTGGTGGTTGAGGTCCTGAAAGACTTCACGCCACTCCAGCTGCGTTTTATCGGTGATATCCGCCAGCTCCTGCCACAGGCTTTCTTTAATTACCCGCATAAAAACGCTGTCGGTAACCTCGTTCTGACTCTCTTCGTAGCTTCGCGCAAACTCTTCCAGGTCGCGGCGTACGGCGCGCGTCACCTCTTCCACTTCGGTTCGCGTTAACTCACCCGTTTGCGTCACGCGGGCCCGCGCCTGTTCCACCAGCGCATCGATATCACGCTCGCCGTTACGCAGCCGTTCCGTCAGTGTTGTCACCAGTTCTCGGTAAAATTGAGCAACCTTGTTCATCATTTTGCCTCCCGGGTAAGTAACTGACTCTAATAATAGACCTTATTTCGCCACCGCTTTGCCAGGTGAACCACAGACCCGACAAATTCCTCACGCGCGCATTTGTGCGAAAGGCTGTTTTGGCGCGGGCGTTTGGGCTATGCTATGCGGATCTGAATTACCACATCCATTGGCTACATTTGTAGCTGTATTGAAAACAGGACCACTGGCTGCCATGCAAGAGCAATACCGCCCGGAAGAGATAGAATCAAAAGTCCAGCAACACTGGGACGAGAAGCGCACCTTTGAAGTAACCGAAGACGAGAGCAAAGAGAAGTATTACTGCCTGTCGATGCTTCCCTATCCTTCTGGTCGACTACACATGGGCCACGTGCGTAACTACACCATTGGTGATGTGATTGCCCGCTACCAGCGTATGCTCGGCAAAAACGTCCTGCAGCCAATCGGCTGGGATGCGTTTGGTCTGCCTGCAGAAGGCGCGGCGGTCAAAAACAACACGGCACCTGCCCCGTGGACGTACGACAACATCGCGTACATGAAAAACCAGCTCAAAATGCTGGGCTTTGGCTATGACTGGAGCCGCGAGCTGGCGACCTGCACCCCGGAATACTACCGCTGGGAGCAGAAATTCTTCACCGAGCTGTACAAAAAAGGCCTGGTGTACAAGAAGACGTCTGCCGTTAACTGGTGCCCGAACGACCAGACCGTACTGGCGAACGAGCAGGTTATCGACGGCTGCTGCTGGCGTTGTGATACCAAAGTTGAGCGTAAAGAGATCCCACAGTGGTTTATCAAAATCACCGCCTACGCTGACGAGCTGCTGAACGATCTGGATAATCTGGATCACTGGCCTGATACCGTCAAGACTATGCAGCGTAACTGGATCGGCCGTTCAGAAGGTGTGGAGATCACCTTCAACGTTGAGAACGACGATCGGACCCTGACCGTCTACACTACCCGTCCGGACACCTTCATGGGTGCGACCTATCTGGCCGTGGCCGCTGGTCACCCGCTGGCACAGAAAGCCGCGGAAAACAACCCGGAACTGGCGGCCTTCATCGACGAGTGCCGCAACACCAAAGTGGCCGAAGCCGACATGGCGACGATGGAGAAGAAAGGCGTTGATACCGGCTTTAAGGCTATCCATCCCCTGACGGGCGAAGCAATCCCTGTCTGGGCAGCCAACTTCGTGCTGATGGAGTACGGTACGGGCGCCGTCATGGCCGTTCCAGGCCACGATCAGCGTGACTACGAATTTGCCACCAAATATGGCCTGACCATTAAACCTGTCATCCTCGCGGCTGACGGTTCTGAGCCAGACCTCTCCGCACAAGCCCTGACCGAAAAAGGCACCCTGTTCAACTCGGGTGAATTCAGCGGTCTGAGCTTTGAAGATGGCTTCAACGCGATTGCCGACAAGTTAGCGTCGCTGGGCGTCGGTGAGCGTAAAGTCAACTACCGCCTGCGCGACTGGGGTGTCTCTCGCCAGCGCTACTGGGGAGCACCTATCCCAATGGTGACGCTGGAAGATGGTACCGTGATGCCAACGCCAGAAGATCAACTCCCGGTGATCCTGCCGGAAGATGTGATCATGGACGGTATCACCAGCCCAATCAAAGCCGATCCTGAGTGGGCAAAAACGACCGTTAACGGCCAGCCAGCGCTGCGTGAAACTGACACCTTTGATACCTTTATGGAATCGTCATGGTACTACGCGCGTTACACCTGCCCGCAGTATCAGGAAGGCATGCTGGATTCCGATGCAGCAAACTACTGGCTGCCTGTGGACATCTACATCGGTGGTATTGAACACGCCATCATGCACCTGCTCTACTTCCGCTTCTTCCACAAGCTGATGCGCGACGCAGGCATGGTCAACTCTGACGAACCAGCAAAACAGCTGCTGTGTCAGGGAATGGTGCTGGCCGATGCCTTCTACTACGTCGGGGCGAACGGCGAGCGTAACTGGGTGTCTCCGGTTGACGCGATCGTTGAGCGCGACGAGAAAGGTCGTATCGTGAAGGCGAAAGACGCCGAAGGTCATGAACTGGTTTATACCGGCATGAGCAAGATGTCGAAGTCTAAAAACAACGGCATCGACCCTCAGGTGATGGTTGAGCGTTACGGCGCAGATACCGTGCGTCTGTTTATGATGTTTGCCTCTCCGGCTGACATGACCCTGGAATGGCAGGAATCGGGCGTTGAAGGGGCTAACCGCTTCCTGAAGCGTGTCTGGAAACTGGTTTACGAGCACACCTCTCAGGGTGATGCTCCGGCAGTGAACGTCGCGGCACTGACTGAAGATCAGCAGGCGCTGCGTCGTGATGTTCATAAAACGATTGCAAAAGTGACCGATGATATTGGTCGTCGTCAGACCTTCAATACCGCAATTGCGGCTATTATGGAACTGATGAACAAGCTGGCAAAAGCCCCGCAGGACGGCGAGCAGGATCGTGCCTTAATGCGTGAAGCGCTGCTGGCCGTCGTTCGCATGTTGAACCCGTTCACCCCGCACGTCAGCTTCACCCTCTGGCAGGAGCTGAAAGGCGAAGGCGATATCGACAACGCACCGTGGCCAGTGGCTGACGAATCCGCGATGGTGGAAAACACCACGCTGGTTGTGGTCCAGGTTAACGGCAAAGTTCGCGGTAAAATTACCGTGGCGGTCGATGCTACCGAAGAACAGGTTCGCGAACGCGCAGGCCAGGAACATCTGGTTGCGAAATATCTTGAGGGCGTTACCGTACGTAAAGTGATCTACGTACCGGGTAAATTGCTGAATCTGGTCGTTGGCTAAGCGCGGGAGGAAACGTGCGACAACTGGCAACAATACTCTTATCTCTGGCGGTGCTTGTCACCGCTGGTTGTGGCTGGCATCTGCGCAATACCACGGCAGTGCCTGCTGAAATGAAAACGATGATTTTCGACTCATCGGATCCGAATGGTCCACTCAGCCGGGCAATTCGAAACCAGCTGCGGCTTAACGATGTTGAGTTGATTGAGAAAGGGACGTTACGTCAGGATGTTCCATCCCTGCGCGTTCTGGGCTCAACCTTAGCCAAAGACACGGCGTCCATTTTCCAGGACGGCCGTACCGCAGAGTATCAGATGGTCCTGTCGGTTAATGCCGCCGTTCTGATCCCGGGTAAAGACATCTACCCAATCAGCACGAAAGTGTACCGTTCGTTCTTCGATAACCCGCAGACGGCTCTGGCAAAAGACGCCGAGCAGCAGATTATCATTAACGAAATGTACGATAAGGCCGCAGAGCAGCTGATCCGTAAACTGCCGGGCGTTGCCGCGTCAACGAAACAGGGTTCTGACATCATCGAAAAACCGGATGCCAACACGCCTCCTGTTTCTGCCTCCATGGGTAACTGATGATCAGGCTGTATCCTGAACAACTCCGCGCGCAGCTCAATGAAGGGCTGCGCGCGGCGTATCTGCTTCTCGGAAACGATCCGTTATTACTTCAGGAAAGCCTGGATGCCGTCCGACAGGCGGCGGCCGCTCAGGGCTTTGATGAACACCACACCGTCCAACTGGATAACAACACCGACTGGAATGCCCTCTTCTCGCTTTGCCAGGCGATGAGCCTCTTCGCATCGCGCCAGACCATCCAGATCCTGCTGCCGGAAAATGGCCCTAACGCGGCCATCAATGAACAGCTGGCAACACTGGTCAGTCTGCTGCACAGCGATCTGCTGTTTATTGTGCGCGGCAACAAGCTCACCAAAGCGCAGGAAAACGCGGCCTGGTTTACCCAGCTCGCGGCCAATGCGGTTATGGTGACCTGTCAGACGCCTGAGCAAGCCCATCTGCCAAAATGGGTCGCGACAAGAGCGAAGCAAAACAATCTTCAGCTGGACGACGCCGCAAACCAGCTCCTCTGTTACTGCTATGAAGGCAACCTGCTGGCACTGGCGCAGGCGCTGGACAGGCTCTCCCTGCTCTGGCCAGACGGTAAGCTGACACTGCCACGCGTGGAGCAGGCCGTTAACGATGCCGCGCACTTTACGCCCTTCCACTGGGTGGATGCGCTGCTGGCAGCGAAAAGCAAACGCGCCCTGCATATATTGCAACAGCTGCGCCTGGAAGGTAGCGAACCGGTTATTTTGCTGCGCACCCTTCAGCGTGAATTATTACTGCTGATTACGCTCAAGCGTCAGTCTGCACATACGCCATTACGTTCGCTGTTTGATAAACATCGGGTGTGGCAAAACCGTCGGGCGATGACCACCGAGGCCATCAACCGCCTGAGTCATGAACAGCTGCGTCAGGCCGTGCAGCTTCTGATGCGCGCTGAGCTTACGTTGAAACAAGATTATGGTCAGTCGGTCTGGGCGGAGCTGGAAAGTCTCTCTCTGCTGCTCTGCCATAAGGCGCTGGCAGACGTATTTATCGATGGATAGTATGCATTCTTTACAGGCCCTGTACGGTGGCACCTTCGATCCGGTCCATTACGGACATCTGAAGCCGGTTGAAATTCTGGCGAATCTGATCGGCCTTCAGCGCGTAATCATCATGCCCAATAATGTGCCGCCACACCGTCCGCAACCTGAGGCGAGCAGCGAGCAAAGAAAAGAGATGCTCACTCTGGCCATCGCGGATAAACCGCTTTTTAGCCTTGATGAGCGAGAACTGCGCCGCGACACACCGTCCTGGACGTCGCAAACGCTGCAGGAGTGGCGAGCCGAGCAAGGGCCGGACACGCCGCTGGCCTTTATTATTGGTCAGGACTCCCTGCTCAATTTTCCCACCTGGCACCAGTATGAAACGATTCTGGAAAACAGCCACCTGCTTGTCTGTCGCCGTCCGGGCTATCCGCTGACCATGCGAGAAGAGCAGTACCAGCAGTGGCTTGAGGCGCATCTCACAGACAATATTGAAGAGTTGCACAACCAGCCTGCCGGGAAGATTTATCTGGCAGAGACGCCGTGGTTCGATATTTCTGCGACCCTCATTCGCGAGCGCCTGCAGCAGGGATTAGCCTGTGACGATCTGCTGCCATCAGCTGTGCTGGACTACATTCACGCGCATGGGTTGTATCAGAAAAGCGCAGACGCATAGCGGGGGCGCATGAAAAAGCGGCGTAATGATTATCCTGCCTTGACAGGTTAAGCCATACTGTTATCCTCCGCTGCCAGACTTTCCCGCCGATCATTGCTTTACAGAAATTGTTTTACAAAAATGGCGATGCAATCTCAGGCGGAGGGTGGGATGATACCCGCCTTCAAAAGCCCGGCCGGAGACATTTGTCCCGACACTGGCGTCAGTTCAGGTATACTGTCTGGCCACGAATTCATAGTTATACAATCTCATTCACCCCAGGGGGAAAACTTGCAGGGTAAAGCACTCCAGGATTTTGTTATCGACAAAATTGATGACCTGAAAGGTCAGGACATCATCGCTATCGACGTTAAGGGTAAATCCACCATCACCGACTGCATGATTATCTGCACCGGTACTTCAACGCGTCATGTTGTTTCGATTGCCGACCACGTTGTTCAGGAATCGCGTGCAGCAGGCCTGTTACCGCTTGGCGTTGAAGGTGAAGCGACCGCTGACTGGGTGGTTGTCGATCTCGGCGATGTGATTGTCCATGTCATGCAGGAAGAGAGCCGTCGCCTGTATGAGCTGGAAAAACTCTGGGGTTAATGCGTGAAGTTGCAACTGGTCGCCGTCGGCACCAAAATGCCGGACTGGGTACAAACCGGTTTTACTGAATATCTGCGTCGTTTTCCAAAAGACATGCCGTTCGAACTGGTGGAAATTCCCGCCGGGAAACGCGGCAAGAACGCCGATATCAAACGTATTCTCGATAAAGAGGGAGAGCTGATGCTGGCTGCCGCAGGCAAAAACCGCATCGTCACCCTCGATATTCCAGGTAAACCCTGGGATACGCCGCAGCTGGCGCACGAACTGGAGCGCTGGAAGCAGGATGGTCGTGACGTCAGTCTGTTGATTGGCGGGCCTGAAGGGTTATCTCCTGCCTGCAAAGCGGCGGCAGAACAAAGTTGGTCTCTCTCCGCGCTGACGCTTCCCCACCCGCTCGTTCGGGTACTGGTGGCAGAAAGCCTGTATCGCGCGTGGAGCATTACTACCAACCACCCATATCACCGCGAGTAGTGACTGACCAGGGTAGATTAAGCAGCGGATGAAACTACAGAATTCTTTTCGCGACTATACGGCTGAGTCCGCGCTGTTTGTGCGCCGGGCGCTGGTCGCCTTTACGGGGATTTTGCTGCTTACCGGCGTGCTGATCGCCAACCTCTATAATCTGCAAATTGTCCGCTTTACCGATTATCAGACGCGTTCAAACGAAAACCGTATCAAGCTGGTGCCCATCGCGCCCAGCCGCGGCATTATCTACGACCGTAACGGCACTCCGCTGGCGTTAAACCGCACCATTTATCAAATCGAAATGATGCCGGAAAAAGTCGATAATGTGCAGGATACGCTTGAAGCGCTAAAAGGCGTTGTCGATCTGACCGACGATGATATCGCCGCGTTCAAAAAAGAGCGTGCTCGCTCCCACCGTTTCACCTCAATCCCGGTTAAAACGAACCTGACGGAAGTCCAGGTGGCCCGCTTTGCCGTGAACCAGTATCGTTTTCCCGGCGTGGAAGTGAAAGGTTACAAGCGTCGCTACTACCCTTACGGTTCCGCGCTGACGCATGTCATTGGTTACGTTTCCAAGATCAACGATAAAGACGTTGAACGCCTCGATAAAGACGGCAAACTGGCGAACTACGCGGCGACGCACGATATCGGTAAGCTGGGGATCGAACGCTACTACGAAGATGTCCTACACGGGCAGACCGGCTATGAAGAGGTTGAAGTTAACAACCGTGGCCGCGTCATTCGCCAGCTCAAAGAAGTGCCACCGCAGGCGGGGCATGACGTCTACCTGACGCTCGACCTCAAGCTGCAGCAGTATATTGAAACCTTACTGGCGGGCAGCCGTGCTGCCGTTGTCGTCACCGATCCGCGTTCCGGCGGCATTCTGGCGATGGTGTCCATGCCAAGCTACGACCCGAACCTCTTTGTCGATGGTATCTCCAGCAAAGACTATTCCGGTCTGCTCAATGACCCGAATACGCCGCTGGTGAACCGCGCCACACAAGGGGTTTACCCGCCAGCGTCAACGGTAAAACCGTACGTGGCGGTCTCTGCGCTGAGCGCGGGCGTCATCAACCGCAATACCAGTCTGTTTGACCCGGGCTGGTGGCAATTACCAGGCTCTGAAAAACGCTATCGCGACTGGAAAAAATGGGGCCATGGTCACCTCAACGTTACCAAATCGCTGGAAGAGTCTGCGGATACCTTCTTCTACCAGGTTGCGTATGACATGGGCATTGACCGCCTGTCAGAGTGGATGAGCAAATTCGGCTATGGGCATTACACCGGCGTTGACCTTTCAGAAGAACGTTCCGGTAACATGCCAACCCGTGAGTGGAAGCTGAAGCGCTTTAAGAAGCCGTGGTATCAGGGTGATACCATTCCGGTGGGTATCGGTCAGGGCTACTGGACGGCGACCCCGATTCAGATGAACAAAGCGATGATGATCCTCATCAACGATGGCGTAGTGAAAGTTCCGCACCTGCTGCAAAGTACGGTTGAAGACGGCAAAAAAGTGCCGTGGATCCAGCCGCATGAAGCCCCGGTGGGTGACATTCATTCCGGTTACTGGGAAATTGCCAAAGACGGTATGTACGGCGTGGCGAACCGCCCGAACGGGACCGCACATAAGTATTTCGCCGGCACACCGTATAAAGTGGCCGCCAAATCCGGTACTGCGCAGGTCTTCGGTCTGAAAGCCAATGAAACCTATAACGCGCACCGCATTGCTGAACGTCTGCGTGACCATAAGCTGATGACGGCCTTTGCCCCTTATGATAACCCGCAGGTTGCGGTGGCGATGATTCTGGAAAACGGCGGCGCAGGTCCGGCCGTGGGGACCATCATGCGCCAGATCCTCGACCACATTATGCTGGGTGATAACAACACCGAACTGCCGGCTGAAAACCCGGCCGCCGCTGCGGCGGAGGACCAATAATCATGACGGATAATCCAAATAAAAAATCGCTGTGGGATAAAATCCACATCGACCCAGCCATGCTGCTGATCCTGCTGGCTCTGCTGGTTTACAGCGCCCTGGTTATCTGGAGCGCCAGCGGCCAGGACATCGGCATGATGGAGCGCAAAATCGGCCAGATCGCGATGGGTCTGGTCATTATGGTGGTCATGGCGCAGATCCCGCCGCGGGTCTATGAAGGCTGGGCACCGTATCTGTACATATTCTGTATTGTGCTGCTGGTTGCGGTAGATGCCTTTGGGGCCATCTCTAAAGGCGCGCAGCGCTGGCTGGATCTGGGCGTTGTCCGCTTCCAGCCCTCTGAAATAGCCAAAATAGCGGTTCCCTTGATGGTGGCGCGTTTTATTAACCGTGACGTCTGCCCGCCTTCACTGAAAAATACCGCCATTGCGCTGGTGCTGATTTTCCTGCCGACGCTGCTGGTTGCGGCGCAGCCTGACCTCGGCACCTCGATTCTTATCGCCCTCTCCGGCCTGTTTGTCCTGTTCCTGTCGGGTTTAAGCTGGCGTCTGATTGGCATTGCAGTCGTGCTGGTGGCAGCGTTCATCCCGATTCTCTGGTTCTTCCTGATGCATGATTACCAGCGACAACGCGTCATGATGCTGCTCGATCCGGAAACCGATCCGCTGGGTGCGGGCTATCATATTATTCAGTCCAAGATTGCGATCGGTTCCGGCGGCCTGCGCGGTAAAGGCTGGCTGCACGGCACCCAGTCCCAGCTGGAGTTCTTACCGGAACGCCACACCGACTTTATCTTTGCGGTTCTGGCGGAAGAGCTGGGCCTGGTTGGCATCCTGATTCTGCTGGCGCTGTATGTGCTGTTGATTATGCGAGGGCTGTGGATCGCCGCGCGTGCGCAAACCACCTTTGGCCGCGTGATGGCAGGCGGGTTGATGCTGATTTTATTCGTTTATGTCTTCGTAAATATTGGTATGGTGAGTGGTATTCTGCCGGTTGTTGGCGTCCCGCTCCCGCTGGTGAGCTACGGAGGCTCGGCACTGATCGTGTTGATGGCCGGGTTTGGTATCGTGATGTCGATCCATACCCACAGAAAAATGTTGTCAAAAAGCGTATAAAAATAAGGGGATCGGAATGCGTAAGCAGTGGCTGGGGATCTGCATTGCGGCAAGTTTACTTGCGGCCTGCACAAGTGATGATGGTCAGCAACAGGCAACCGTCGCGCCGCCGCAGCCTGCGGTTTGTAATGGCCCGATCGTTGAAATCAGCGGTGCCGATCCCGTTTATGAACCGCTCAATGCCAGCGCGAATCAGGATTACGAGCGCGACGGCAAAAGCTACAAAATTATTCAGGATCCCTCCCGCTTTAGCCAGGCTGGCTTTGCCGCCATTTATGATGCCGAGCCAGGCAGCAACCTGACGGCGACCGGCGAAGCGTTCGATCCGATGCAACTGACGGCGGCTCACCCGACCCTGCCTGTCCCGAGCTACGCCCGTATCACCAACCTGGCGAATGGTCGTATGATCGTGGTACGCATTAACGATCGTGGTCCCTACGGTAACGACCGGGTGATCTCCCTGTCACGCGCGGCTGCAGACCGCCTGAACACCTCGAACAATACCAAAGTCCGTATTGACCCGATTATCGTGGCGCAGGATGGCACCCTCTCCGGGCCAGGTACCGCGTGTACGACGGTGGCGAAACAGACTTACGCCCTTCCCGACCGCCCGAACCTGGACGGCGGCATGGGAAGCGTCTCTTCTCCGGCAGAGCCTTCTCAGCCAGCAGGAGAAGTGCGCCCAATCAGCAATGATACGCTGCAGAGCGAAGACACGACGGGTGCGCCGGTAAAGAGTAGCGGCTTCCTGGGCGCGCCGACAACGTTAGCCACCGGCGTGCTGGAAGGCAGCGAACCAACGCCAGCACCGGCTCCTGTTGCCGCTCCTGCCACAGAGCCTGCGCCCGTAACGGCTCCGGCGACGGCGCAAAGCACACCGGTTGCGGCTCCAGCGGCGGCCAGTGGCGGCTTTGTGGTTCAGGTTGGGGCGGTAAGCGATCAGGCCCGTGCGCAGCAGTATCAACAGCGTCTGAGCCAGCAGTTTGGTGTTCCGGGACGCGTTGCGCAAAACGGCGCAGTATGGCGTATTCAGATGGGGCCGTTTGCCAGCAAATCGCAGGCAGCGTCTCTGCAGCAGCGCCTGCAAAATGAAGCCCAACTACAATCATTTATCGCTGTTGCGAAATAATGAACTGGCGGCATCCAAAGTGTCAATTTGTGTAAAACACATTCACAAACTCATGCTTAAAGTCGGATGCCTGCCTGAATAGCATTTGCTATAGTAAGGCACTTTTTTTAATTCCATCACGGATGTCGTTGTTCTGACCATGAAGACCACTTTTTCTGCTCGTTTTGTGCAGCGCATGGCGCTGACCACGGCCCTTTGCGCAACTGCTCTCTCTGCAGCTCACGCCGATGACCTGAATATCAAGACCATGATCCCTGGCGTTCCGCAAATCGACGCGGAATCGTATATCCTGATCGACTACAACTCTGGCAAAGTGCTGGCTGAACAGAATGCCGACGCCCGCCGCGATCCGGCCAGCCTGACCAAAATGATGACCAGCTACGTTATCGGCCAGGCCATGAAAGCAGGGAAGTTCAAAGAAACGGATCTGGTCACCATCGGTAACGATGCGTGGGCAACCGGCAACCCGGTATTTAAAGGTTCATCATTGATGTTCCTGAAACCGGGCATGCAGGTTCCTGTTTCTCAGCTGATCCGTGGTATTAACCTGCAATCCGGTAACGATGCGTGCGTGGCAATGGCCGATTTCGCCGCAGGAAGCCAGGATGCCTTCGTCGGTCTGATGAACAGCTACGTCACCGCGCTGGGTCTGAAGAACAGCCATTTCCAGACCGTACATGGTCTGGACGCAGATGGTCAGTACAGCTCCGCACGTGATATGGCGTTGATTGGTCAGGCGCTGATCCGTGACGTGCCGAACGAATACTCCATCTATAAAGAGAAAGAGTTCACCTTCAACGGTATCCGTCAGACCAACCGTAACGGCCTGCTGTGGGATAACAGCCTGAACGTTGACGGCATCAAAACTGGCCATACCGATAAAGCTGGCTACAACCTGGTTGCTTCTGCCACCGAAGGTCAGATGCGTCTGATCTCTGCCGTGATGGGCGGTCGTACCTTCAAAGGTCGTGAGACGGAAAGCAAGAAACTGCTGACCTGGGGCTTCCGTTTCTTCGAAACCGTGAACCCGTTGAAAGCCGGTAAAGAGTTTGCTTCTGAGCCAGTCTGGTTCGGTGATAACGACCGTGCTTCCCTTGGCGTGGATAAAGATCTGTACCTGACCATTCCTCGTGGTCGCATGAAAGATCTGAAAGCCAGCTACGTGCTGAACACCACTGAGCTGCACGCGCCACTGCAGAAAAACCAGGTGGTGGGCACCATCAACTTCCAGCTGGATGGTAAAACCATCGATCAGCGTCCGCTGGTTGTTCTGCAAGAAATCCCGGAAGGCAATTTCTTCGGCAAAATCATTGATTACATTAAATTGATGTTCCATCACTGGTTTGGCTAAAAATTGAACACTTGAAAGTGTGATTTTGATCCCCATATACTAGATATCCTGATAACTCCCACCTGTCGTGGGAGTTATTCTTTTTGACGTTACGCCGGAGCTGACATGAAAACCAAACTTAACGAACTGCTTGAATTCCCTACCCCGTTTACCTACAAAGTAATGGGTCTGGCGAAACCTGAGCTGGTTGATCAGGTGGTTGAAGTGGTACAGCGCCATGCGCCGGGTGACTACTCTCCGTCAGTAAAACCAAGCAGCAAGGGCAACTACCACTCGGTATCCATTACCATTACCGCAACCCACATTGAGCAGGTTGAGACGCTGTACGAAGAGCTCGGCAATATCGAAATTGTTCGTATGGTGCTGTAGTCCCTCTGCGGTTACCCGGTTTGCCGGGTAACCCGCCTCCCCGCTTGTGATATACTCTCCCTCACCTTTTGTCCCTCGTCTTCGGAGACGTCCTTTTGTATCAGGATAAAATTCTTGTCCGTCATCTCGGGCTGCAACCTTACGAGCCTGTCTCCCAGGCCATGCATGATTTCACCGATTCACGCGATGACACCACCCCTGATGAGATCTGGCTGGTCGAACACCTGCCGGTATTTACACAGGGACAGGCGGGAAAAGCGGAACATTTATTGATGACGGGTGATATCCCGGTAATCCAAAGCGATCGCGGTGGGCAGGTCACGTACCATGGGCCCGGGCAGCAGGTGATGTACGTTCTGCTGAACCTGAAGCGCAGAAAGCTCGGCGTTCGCGAACTGGTTACCCTGCTGGAACAAACCGTGGTTAACACGCTGGCGGAATACGGTATTGAAGCCCATCCGCGTGCCGATGCGCCGGGCGTCTATGTGGGAGAAAGTAAGATTTGCTCACTGGGGCTGCGTATCCGCAAAGGCTGCTCCTTCCACGGGCTGGCACTGAATATTAATATGGATCTTACCCCTTTCCAGCGCATAAACCCCTGCGGCTACGCCGGAATGGAGATGACGCAAATGCGCCAGTGGGTTGAAAGCGCAACGCCAGAGAATATTCGTCCTGTGCTTTTGAAGAACGTTTTAGCCCTACTTAACAATCCATCTTACGAATATATCACTGCTTAATATATCATGCATCATGGCTCGATTATTTGACGGGCCACTGTTTATTTACCGCTTTTACGCTTTACAATAATCCGCTTATTCTATATTTTCGAAGCGCCCAAATATTACCGCTACATATTATTTAGCCTCCAGCCAGAACTGCATACAGGGCGTAAGTAACTTGCGTGATAATCACACAACTGTTTGTTTTTGATAAACAAGTGAAACAAAACCAACACTTTACGAATCTCTACAAGCATAATAAATAAATTCAACTATCATTCATAATGTGAATGTATACGGAGTGAAAGCGTGGAGTATAATAATTTACCAGCCAAACGACTGAATGACCCAGGTGGTGAGGACAAGCCACAAATTTTTCGGACTTTACGTAATATTGATCTCAATTTGTTGACTATTTTTGAGGCAGTATATGTCCATAAGGGTATCGTTAATGCTGCGAAAATTCTTAATCTCACGCCTTCAGCAATAAGCCAGTCAATTCAAAAACTGCGCGCTATATTTCCCGACCCGTTATTTATTCGTAAGGGCCAGGGGGTTACGCCGACGGCCTACGCCACCCATCTGCATGAGTACATCAGCCAGGGGCTGGAGTCGATTCTGGGTGCGCTGGATTTAACCGGCAGCTATGACAAACAGAGAACCATCACTATCGGCTGCACCCCGTCTGTCGGCGTGCTGGTGATGCCCGCTATTTTTCAGGCGATAAAAGAGCATGTTCCCCAGCTCCTGCTGCGAAATGTGCCGCTCAACGAGCCTGATATTCAGCTTGCTCAGTTTCAGACCGACCTGATTATAGAAAGCGGCAGCTTTAGCGCCCGAGCGCTCGGACAACATGTCCTGTATGCGGATAACCTGGTGCTGGTGTGCCGCCAGCAGCATCCCGCCCTGAGCGGGCCGTTGACCATTGAAAATCTGCGCAACTACGATCATTCGTCTTTCATGACCGAAGGACAGTCCAACCATGCGCTGCGTCAGCGAATCGATGAGATATTCCCCGAACGCCAGATCAGCTTCAGTAGTTACAATATGTTCACCACTGCCTCCCTGATTGGCAGCAGCGATATGCTCTGCATCATGCCTTCGCGCCTGTATACCTTGCTGCGTAAATGTTGGCCGCTGGAGAGCATTCCTCTCAACCAGCTCAATGCGGAATCTATCGAGATTTCACTGCATTACAACAAACTCAGCTTGCGCGATCCGGTACTGGAAAACGTTATCCGCGTCATCCGCCAGGCTTTCTGACAGGTTGATACAGCACAAGCCCCTGCCCCCTGCCGGGCAAAACGCACAAAACAACAACTATTTTACAAATTGGCGACCTGGCAGGCTGCTTTACCGACCGTTTCAATGATATACTGCCTGTCGTTCGTTCAAAAATAGTTGATAAATACAACATTCCCTTGAATAGAAACGCTTTCCTTCGATATTCGCAACTGGAACACGCACGCTATGAGTAAACCCATTGTGATGGAACGCGGTGTTAAATACCGCGATGCCGATAAAATGGCCCTTATCCCGGTTAAAAACGTGGCTACAGAGCGCGAAGCGCTGTTAAGAAAACCGGAATGGATGAAAATTAAACTTCCGGCTGACTCTTCGCGTATCCAGGGGATCAAAGCGGCGATGCGCAAGAACGGCCTTCACTCCGTCTGTGAAGAAGCCTCTTGCCCGAACCTTGCTGAATGTTTCAATCACGGTACCGCGACGTTTATGATTCTGGGTGCCATCTGTACCCGCCGCTGCCCGTTCTGCGATGTGGCTCATGGCCGCCCGGTAGCGCCCGACGCTAACGAACCTCAGAAACTGGCACAGACCATCGCCGATATGGCGCTGCGTTATGTCGTTATTACCTCCGTTGACCGTGACGATCTGCGTGATGGCGGTGCTCAGCACTTCGCTGACTGCATTACCGCTATTCGTGAGAAAAGCCCGAACATCAAAATTGAGACGCTGGTTCCAGACTTCCGCGGCCGTATGGATCGCGCGCTGGACATCCTGACCGCGACGCCACCAGACGTGTTTAACCACAACCTGGAGAACGTGCCACGTCTCTACCGTCAGGTACGTCCTGGTGCGGACTATAACTGGTCTCTGAAGCTGCTGGAGCGTTTTAAAGAAGCGCATCCCCATATTCCCACCAAGTCAGGCCTGATGGTTGGTCTCGGTGAAACGAATGCTGAGATCATCGAAGTGATGCGCGATCTGCGCCGCCACGGTGTGACCATGCTGACGCTGGGACAGTATCTGCAGCCAAGCCGCCACCACCTGCCCGTGCAGCGCTACGTGAGCCCGGATGAGTTTGATGAGATGAAAGCCGAAGCGCTGGCGATGGGCTTTACCCACGCAGCCTGCGGCCCATTTGTTCGCTCCTCTTACCATGCCGATATGCAGGCAAAAGGCGAAGAAGTGAAATAAGACTGTAATATTCACTTACAGTAATACAAAAAAACCGGCCTCTTGAGCCGGTTTTTTTTCGCAAGCACTTAGGCATTGCCGTTACTCTTTGTGAGAAAGCTTCTCTGCCGGGATGTCACCCTCGGCGCTTTTCTTCGCAGCCGCATCATCGTCGTTCATTGCTTTCTTAAAGCCTTTGATGGCGGCACCCAGGTCACCACCCAGCGTGCGTAACTTCTTGGTACCAAACAGCAGGACGACCAGTGCGGCAACCACCAGCAGTTTGGTAATACTAATCTCACCCATAGATACCTTCTTTACATAAACCAGGCTGCATTCAGCGCCAAAAACCTGATTGTATTAACGGTCATTTGACGCGTGCACACAATAGCAATCTGTAACAAGGTGAATCAAGCATTGTTGAAAAAAACATCACAATAATTGCGGTGGCGCAAACCGACGGTTGCGAAGAACCGGTAATTGCTGCCGTGTAAGCGTAATCCTCTCCCGCTGTAACTCTGTCATCAGCAAAGCCGGGGCCTCCGCCGCAGCGGCTATCGTAACCCCCAGCGGATCCACCACCCTGCTCTGCCCAATGTTCTTATTGCCGCACTCCCCCGAGGCCACAACATAACAGGTTGTATCCAGCGCACGCGCTGCAAGGAGCGTTGCCCAGTGATGCTCTTTAAGCGGCCCCTTGACCCACGCGGCAGGCACAACCAGCACGTCAGCCCCCTTTAACGCGAGCGTAAGTGCCAGCTCAGGAAAACGCAGGTCGTAGCAGGTCATCAACCCAATCTTAAAGCCATCGACATCAAGCAGCGGTGGGATGCTGTCTCCCGGATCCACCCGCCGCGATTCCTGAATGCTGAAGGCATCATAAAGATGGAGTTTGGCATAGCGCGCAACGATCGCGCCGTCACGGATGGCCACGAGCGTATTTACCGCTCGTCCTGCCGTCGAGGGGACATGCACCGTAAAGAGGGTGGTCAAACCATTGCCCGCACTTTCCGCCAGCAGGTGCTGTAAAAATCCGCCGTCCAGGGGCTGGGCAGACTTCACCGACAGGTCCGGGTCGTTGTCATCTCTTGCCAGCAGCGCCTCCGGCAGCACCAGCAAGGAAGCTTCTTTCAGGCGGGCCTGCCTCATCAGAGAGACACATTTATCTGCATTCTCTTGCCAGTCAGGCGTAACCGCAAACTGTCCTACCGCAACATACATATTTGTCCCCTCAGCAAAAACCGCGTTAAACTCGCCACTCTTACACATCAAATAGCAGGTATTTACAGTGTTACAACTACTTTTAGCCGTTTTTATTGGTGGGGGTACGGGTAGCGTTGCGCGGTGGTTCTTGAGTATGCGTTTTAATCCCCTGCATCAGGCTATTCCAATGGGTACGCTGGCGGCTAACCTGATAGGTGCTTTCATTATTGGCGTGGGGCTGGCCTGGTTTAACCGTATGACGCATATCGATCCCGTGTGGAAGCTATTGATTACCACCGGCTTTTGCGGCGGTTTAACCACCTTCTCCACGTTCTCGGCGGAAGTGGTTTTCCTGTTTCAGGAAGGGCGTGTCGGCTGGGCGTTCATGAACATTGCGATTAATATGCTCGGCTCCTTTGCGATGACGGGGATCGCATTCTGGCTATTTTCTTCCGCCACGACGCACTAACAGACGCTGCGTTAATGTTGGCTTAATTTTTCTCTGTCACTCTGAACGCAATACTGAACGAGGGTGACAGAATGAAACAGAACCTGATGAGCGCAGGTGTGGTGTTGTTGAGCGTGCTGATCGTTGCCAGCTTCCTCAAAATGTATCTGCTTAGCTGATTCCACGCGAAAAAAAACCCGCTCAGTGAGCGGGTTTTGAAATTCTTGCTGACGCGTCTGAATTACAGAGCGATTACGTTAGCAGCAGAAGGGCCTTTGGCACCGTTAGTGATTTCGAACTCTACACGCTGACCTTCAGCCAGAGTTTTGAAACCATTAGACTGGATTGCAGAGAAGTGTACGAACACGTCTTTGCTGCCATCTTCAGGAGTAATGAAACCGAATCCTTTGGACTCATTAAACCACTTAACGTTACCTTTAATCTTAGACATCAAAATTACCTTTACATTAAAAAACGACACAAATGCTGTGTCGGGTACCAGTACATCAATTGTGGGACCTTTTGTCCAGCGGTTCTTTGATAAAAAGTGACTAAAGTCGCGTTAATTTCTGCTGACGGTTTTTTATCTCAACGGAATCAACGGCTGCACATTTTTTTCACCACCACGTGACGTTTTTTCAGTTAAAACTGAAAACGCATCCAGGCGAAGTAAACGTTACCGTTGTTGTATGTCCCCGGGATATAGGTCATCTGGAACGTTGCCGGACCATAGCCGATAGAGGCCAGAGGCAGCAGCACCGGAATCGGAATGTAGTTCCAGTTGTCGCGTGCGGTCACACCGGCGGTGTAGCCCAGCCCCACATGGAAGTTTTCATCGGCTAACGGACGCCAGGTTTTCTCCCAGCCATAACCCCCGATCGGTTCCCATTTGTTAAAGGAATCTTTAAAGGCCATCAGATAGATGCCATGCCAGTTCCCTTTTTCGTCCCAACGCGACTGACCAAAACCAGCCCCCCACGGGCGCTCGTTATATTTGTCAGTCTTTTCTTTGTCATAGGCAAAACGCGCATGCCACGTTATTGCCGGAACATACAGGTCATAATGCTCTGGCGCAGTCCAGGTCTGCGACACATTATCAGTGAAGGTGGAGAACCAGCCTTTATCGGTTG
This sequence comes from Enterobacter sp. RCC_40, assembly GCF_041360735.1. Taxonomy (NCBI): domain Bacteria; kingdom Pseudomonadati; phylum Pseudomonadota; class Gammaproteobacteria; order Enterobacterales; family Enterobacteriaceae; genus Enterobacter; species Enterobacter sp. RCC_40. The sequence continues at coordinate 492,139 of NZ_JBFUPR010000002.1, read as the reverse complement.
CATTGCTCTCGGCGTGTGCAACAGACGACAATGCTAACTGCCCAAAAATAAACAACAAAATGAGGGAAAATTTATTACGTACAATCACAATGCAATTACCATTCTTAGTATTCGAGGCAAAGTTTACCATAAAATAGTTTAATCAAAGCTTAACAGCATCAGCGTTATTCCTAATTAATCAGCGTCTTCCTGGGAATATTCTGAGAGGAACATACCTTCACGCCATAATAAGCACAATAAAAGTAAGCCTTTATTAGGCTTTAATACGCTGGACAATCCAACCAACGCCAGCAATGACGGTCTCCAGGGCCCGTCCTGGAGGGCTGCCGGCAGCCATTAAAAACCCAGTTCCCAAAGGGTTTTTGCCTTTTCTTTCTGCGGCGAATTTAAACCCACAAAATATTTAACAACCCATTATCATTTAATTGACATATAGTGATATCTCTACCGGTCAATATGCGCATGAGATAAATGCCGGGGCGATGGCAAAAATACCGTTAATATCTTCTTTAGTAGTCTGTTTATTGATTTTAATCAGCAAGGACAGAACATTAATTCGGCACATTTCATCCTTCTTTTTTATTGATTATTTGTGCTCTCGGGCAGCAAGGATACAGGGGAAACCATGCTTACGTTTATCGAGCTCCTTATCGGAGTCGTCGTCATTGTCGGTGTAGCGCGCTACATCATTAAAGGTTACTCGGCCACAGGGGTGTTATTTGTCGGCGGGCTAACCCTGCTCATTATCAGCGCCATCATGGGCCATCAGGTGTTACCGGCCAGCGCAGACAGTACGGGCTACACCGCCACTGACATTGTTGAATACATTAAAATCCTGCTCATGAGCCGCGGTGGCGACCTGGGTATGATGATCATGATGCTGTGCGGTTTTGCGGCGTACATGACCCATATCGGCGCGAATGATATGGTGGTTAAACTGGCGTCCAAACCGCTGCAGTACATTAACTCCCCGTATCTGCTGATGGTCGCGGCCTATTTCCTTGCCTGCCTGATGTCCCTTGCCGTGTCGTCCGCAACCGGTCTTGGCGTACTGTTAATGGCCACCCTGTTCCCGATTATGGTTAACGTCGGTATCAGCCGCGGCGCAGCCGCCGCGATTTGCGCCTCGCCGGCCGCCATTATTCTTTCCCCCACCTCCGGTGATGTCGTGCTCGCAGCCAAAGCCGCTGAGATGTCGCTTATCGACTTTGCGTTCAAAACCACGCTGCCCATTTCTATCGTCGCCATTGTCGGCATGGGCATCGCGCACTTCTTCTGGCAGCGCTATCTCGATAAGAAAGAGAACATCAGCCACGAGATGCTGGACGTGAGTGAAATCACCACCACCGCGCCGGCGTTTTATGCCATTCTGCCGTTCACACCTATTATTGGCGTGCTTATTTTTGACGGTAAATGGGGCCCGCAGCTGCACATCATCACCATTCTGGTGATCTGCATGCTGCTGGCCGCCCTGCTGGAGTTTGTGCGTGGGTTTAACACGCAGAAAGTCTTCTCGGGTCTGGAAGTGGCCTATCGCGGTATGGCGGATGCGTTTGCAGGGGTCGTTATGCTGCTGGTTGCAGCAGGCGTCTTCGCCCAGGGTCTGAGCACCATCGGCTTTATTCAGAGCCTGATTTCCATCGCCACCTCGTTCGGCTCGGCCAGTATTATCCTGATGCTGGTTCTGGTAGTGCTGACCATGCTCGCCGCCATGACCACCGGTTCAGGTAACGCGCCGTTCTACGCCTTTGTTGAGATGATCCCGAAACTGGCTCACTCCTCAGGCATTAACCCGGCCTATCTCTCCATCCCCATGCTGCAGGCGTCTAACCTCGGTCGCACCATTTCGCCGGTATCGGGTGTGGTTGTAGCCGTTGCCGGGATGGCAAAAATCTCGCCTTTCGAAGTGATCAAACGCACCTCCGTCCCCGTGATTGTAGGGCTGATTATCGTGATTATTGCCACGCAGGTGCTGGTACCCGGCGCAGCTTAAGCTAAATTCCTGATATCCAGAAAGCGCCTGCGGGCGCTTTTTGTGCTTTAATAATTTCCAGAAATTATTCATGCTCATTCGATCAGGAAATCACATGTTCAGGAAGGATATCGTTATTCCGTCTGGCGCAATCGCGCTGGCACTCTGTGTATTCTCCGCACAGGCCGACCCACTCAAGGCAACGCAGTATGGCGATTTCGATCGCTACGTTCTGGCTCTTTCCTGGCAAACCGGGTTCTGCCAGAGCATGGCCGACCGTAACCGCAACGAGCCCGAAGAGTGCCGTTTACAAAAAGAGAGTGATAACAAAACCGATTTTCTGACCGTGCACGGATTATGGCCGGGGCTGCCAAAATCTGTTGCCGCTCGGGGGGTGGATGAACGCCGCTGGATGCGTTTTGGCTGCGCGACCCGTCCAATCCCGAACATGCCGGAGGTGAAGGCCAGCCGCAAATGCGCTGCAGCCGAAACCGGACTGTCGCTTTCAGGTGCTGCGAAGCTGAACAGCGTTATGCCAGGTGCTGGCGGTAACTCCTGCCTGGAACGCTACGAATATGCCAAACACGGCGTGTGCTTTGGTTTTGATCCTGACGCGTATTTCGGCACGATGGTGCGCATGAATCAGGAGATAAAAAACAGCGCGGTCGGCAAGTTCCTCGCCGATAACTATGGAAAAACCGTAAGCCGCAGCGATTTTGACAGCGCCGTGGCCAAGGGCTGGGGCAAGGAGAATGTCAAAGCGTTCAAACTTACCTGTAATGGCAACCCGTCCTACCTGACCGAAATGCAGATCTCACTTAAGGCAGACACCATTAATAACCCGCTTTCTGCGACCTCATTTGCTCCGCAGCCACACCCGGGTAACTGCGGAAAACAATTCGTCATTGATAAAGCCGGTCACTGATTGACGATTGGTCGGGTCATGTCAAACCGGAGCTCGTCACTGATGCCATAGTAAGCCGTCGGCCCACCCGCACGCAGGATGGGCTGCGCTTTCGCCGTCTGATAAATCCCCTCTTCCAGCAACGTTTCGGCGATGTGAATACCCACCACTTCGCCGAGCACCAGCCAGGTATCAACCGGTGTGCCGTCGGCCCCGGTAAGCTGAATACACTGCGACAGGCGACACTCAAAGTTAACCGGGCTTTCTGCCACCCGCGGGGCGTTCACCAGCTGGCTGGCCGCTGGCGTTAATCCCGCAAAGGTAAATTCATTTTCATCGTGGGGAAGCATAGCCGAGGTCGCATTCATCGCTTCAGCCAGATCGCGCGTCGCCAGGTTCCAGACAAACTCGCCGGTTTCGGTAATATTACGCACGCTGTCTTTCCAGCCGTTGCTGGAAAAACCGATGATAGGCGGACGATAGTTAAAGCAGTTAAAGAAGCTATACGGCGCGAGATTCAGCTGACCGGCGTTGTCGCACGAGGAGATCCAGCCAATCGGGCGTGGGCCAATAATCGCGTTCAGTGGGTCATGCGGCAGGCCGTGTCCCAGAGAAGGTTGATAGAAATACATAGTGCTCTCTTAATGGTGGGGCAGACACGAATTGCGTTTCGCTCAGTACCCTGGATCAGGACACTCAGCGTAACGCAATCCGCCAGGAATTAAGACTGAATAAATTTCAGCAAATCGTCGTTGATCTGGTGCTTATGCGTGGTGCATATGCCGTGAGAACCCCCGGCATAGACCTTCAGCTCAGCGTTCGGCAGGATCTCTGCAGCCACCCGACCACAGGTCTCGATCGGGACTATCTGGTCGTCATCGCCGTGGATCACCAGCGTCGGGATAGTCATCTTTTTCAGATCTTCACGCAGATCGGTTTCAGAAAACGCTTTTACGCAGTCATACAGCGCCTTGATCGACCCCTGAAGCCCCTGCTCAACGAAGCTCTCCCGCACCGCTTTGGACTCTTTTGCCCCCGGGCGGTTATAGCCATAAAACGCCTCGGTCAGCGCATAGAAGAAAGCTGCGCGATCGTTAATCACGCCTTCCCGAATACCATCAAACACCTCTTTCGGCACACCGTTCGGGTTGAAATCGGTTTTGATCATAATCGGTGTCACGGCACCAATAAGTACCGCTTTCGCCACGCGATCCGTACCGTGGCGACCAATATAGCGCGCCACTTCGCCACCGCCGGTTGAATGCCCCACGTGAACAGCGTCTTTCAGATTCAGACGCGCCGTCAGCTCAGCCAGGTCGTCGGCGTACTGATCCATATTGTGTCCATCCCACGGCTGCGCTGAGCGGCCATGTCCGCGGCGGTCATGTGCAATTACGCGAAATCCTTTTGACCCCAGGTATAACATTTGGTCTTCAAAGGCATCCGCCGTCAGCGGCCAGCCGTGGCTAAACACCACGGGTTGCCCGCTTCCCCAGTCTTTAAAATATAAATAACTGCCGTCTTTCAACGTAATTTTGTCGTAATCGCTCATGAGATCTCCTGAGAAGAAACACTGAATGCGGATAGTCGCCCGCAGGGGGCGCTTAAAAAGAATAATGCAAATTGGCAAGGGAGCACGTTTTTCACCGAAAATTCATATGACCCATGAATGTGACCTGTATCACTTCAAAGTTGTGCGCTCAGCCAGTATCATCAGAAGAGTTAAACCCTCGCTGCCAGACGGCGAGGGTTTTCTTTTGGATTGGTTTCTGCGTTACACGCAGCATTAACGACATGGAGTAAAAAATGTCCAGACCCACCATCATCATCAATGAGCTTGACGCAGAACGTATTGACAGACTGCTGGAAAAAGCAGAATTCGCTTCGCTTCCGGTGGCTGACGCCCTGAATGAAGAGCTTGACCGGGCGCAGATGTGCACGCCTGAATCCATGCCTCACGACGTGGTCACCATGAACAGCCGGGTTAAATTCCGTAACCTGGCCACCGGTGAAGAGCTGACCCGAACGCTGGTCTACCCGGCGCAGATGACCGACAGCAGTGCACAGCTTTCGGTCCTTGCCCCTGTGGGTGCCGCGCTTCTTGGTCTGCGTACGGGAGACACCATCAACTGGGCGTTGCCAGGCGGTGCCGCGGCGCATCTGGAAGTGCTGGAGCTGCTCTACCAGCCAGAAGCCGCGGGCGACTACCTGCGTTAACCCCATCTGAACAAACGCTCCCGCGTTGCACAGAGGATGCACCCGCATCCTCTTTCCGCAAATTCACCCGATTATCCTATATCGCCCGAAAACCCCTTAACCCACGCTTAATCTGTTTGGGTGCCGCGGGGACGGTCATGAGTGAGATAGTGGTTATCACACTTATTTTTCTCATTATTCTGGCGATCATCGTCATGGCGGTGCTTTATCTTGAGCGTCATAGGTAAGCGATAATCTCACACCACCCCACCCGGGAAAGCATTGACCAGGCCTTTCACCTGCTGTGCCGCCGCATCAGGCGTTTCCGCCCCCGGCACCAGAATGACCTTGCGGCACTCCTCCTCCCGTTTTTCGAAAATCTTGTAGGCGCGTTCCGCATCCGCCAGCGGCAGATAGTGGGTCACAATCTCCTCCGGCGTAAGCAGCCCTTTTTCGATAAGCGGCAGCAACTCGCCCAGCCAGGCGTGGACGTGTGTCTGCCCCATCCTGAAACTCAGCCCTTTATCGAAGGCATCGCCAAACAGGAAGCCGTGAATAAACCCGGCGTAAACGCCAGGGACGCTGACAACGCCGCCGCGCCGGACAGCCGCGATACACTGACGCAGCGCTTTGCCGCTGCTGCCTTCAATTTTAAGGTTGCTGAGGATTGTTTCCGTGGTGCTGCCTTTGGCTTCGAACCCGACGGCATCAATCACCGCATCGACACCACGCTGGCCGGCAGTTTGCTCAATGATTTTTTCGGCGGCATCGTTATCATCATCAAAGTTGACAGGGATTGCGCCGTAGCGCGCCTGAGCGAATTGCAGGCGATACGGGTGGTGGTCGATAACGAAGATCTGTTCCGCCCCGAGCAGTCGCGCGCAGGCAATGGTCAGCAACCCCACCGGCCCGGCGCCGAACACGGCCACGCTCGATCCTTTTTCGATCTGCGCATTTTTTGCCGCCTGCCAGGCGGTGGGTAAAATATCTGACAGGAACAGCGCTTTGTCATCGGACAACAGCGGCGGCACCTTGAACGGCCCAACGTTCCCCTTCGGTACGCGAACATATTCCGCCTGGCCTCCCGGCACGCCGCCGTAGAGATGGCTATAGCCAAACAGCGCGGCTGGCGCGGGAATCTGCTTTTTGTTCAGCGCGGCGCCCTGCCCGGCGTTGGTCGTCTCGCAGGCCGCGTATTGCTGCAGACGGCAGAAGAAACAGTCACCGCAGGCAATCACAAACGGGATAACCACGCGATCGCCCTTCTGTAAATTCTTCACCTCCCTGCCGCACTCAACGATTTCCCCCATAAATTCATGACCAAAAATATCGCCGTGTTGCACCTTCGGGATTTTGCCGCGATAGAGATGCAGATCGGACCCGCAAATCGCCGTAGCCGTAACCCGCAGAATAATATCGTCTGGCTGTTCAATGATGGGATCGGGGACATTCTCGACGCGAACATGATGTGGGCCGTGATACGTGAGTGCTTTCATGCAACCTCCGAAAGGATCCAGGACAGTGTATAAAGGGTAGCTACCCCAGAAGACTTGCCCGTGATGACGGATCTTTTGAGATTTTTCCTGGCGAGATCAAAAAGTGGCGCCGCGCTTACAGAAACCATTCATATTTTGTGGTTGAATGAATTCAGCGTTTATAAACAAGGAGAAACGGGTATGTATCAGACAATCATTATGCCGGTTGATGTTTTCGAGATGGAGCTGAGCGACAAGGCCGTACGCCACGCGGAGTTCCTGGCGCAGCAGGACGGGATCATCCATCTTTTACACGTGTTACCGGGTTCAGCCAGCCTGAGTCTGCACCGCTTTGCCGCCGATGTACGTCGCTTCGAAGAGCATCTTCAGCACGAAGCTGAAAATCGTCTACAAACCATGGTCGGGCATTTCAGCATCGACCCTTCACGTATCAAAACTCACGTCAGGTTCGGTAGCGTGCGGGATGCCGTTAATGAACTGGCCAATGAACTGAAAGCAGACGTCGTGGTGATCGGTTCCCGTAATCCTTCCATTACCACCCACCTGCTGGGCTCTAACGCGTCGAGCGTGATCCGCCACACCCACATTCCAGTGATGGTCGTCAGGTAAAAAAAAGAGGCCACCTTTCGGTGGCCTCTTGCTGTTGCAGGTGTAGTCTTGCTTTCTTTTTATGCCGTTTTGGTGCGAATCAGATAATCGAACGAGCTCAGAGACGCTTTCGCCCCTTCACCGGTGGCAATGATGATCTGTTTGTACGGAACCGTGGTGCAGTCCCCTGCCGCGAACACCCCTTTCACGCTGGTTTCGCATTTCGCATCGATAATAATTTCGCCCATGCGGTTGCGCTCAATCGCGCCGTCCAGCCAGGTGGTGTTTGGCAACAGACCAATCTGTACGAAGATCCCCGCCAGCGCCACGCTATGCACGTCACCGCTCACGCGGTCGCGGTATTCCAGACCGGTCACTTTGCTGCCGTCACCTTTCACTTCCGTGGTCTGCGCATTCAGCACGATATCGACGTTTTTCAGGCTACGCACTTTGTCCTGCAGCACCTGGTCCGCTTTCATCTCTGGGGCGAACTCCAGCAGGGTGACGTGTTCAACGATACCCGCCAGGTCAATCGCCGCTTCCACACCGGAGTTACCGCCGCCGATCACCGCCACGCGTTTACCTTTAAACAGCGGGCCGTCGCAGTGCGGGCAGTAGGTGACGCCTTTGGTGCGATAATGATCTTCACCTGGGACGTTCATGTTGCGCCATTTGGCGCCGGTGGCAATGATAATGCTGCGCGCTTTCAGCACCGCGCCGGAGGCGGTTTCAATCTGGTGTAACCCCCCTTCAACCGCGGCCGGAACCAGCTTGCTGGCGCTCTGGCTGTCGATCACATCCACTTCATAATCGCTGACGTGCGCCTTCAGTGCGCCAGCCAGTTTCTGGCCTTCGGTCTTCGGCACAGAGATGTAGTTTTCGATATCCACGGTGTCGAGCACCTGGCCACCGAAGCGTTCGCCCATCAGGCCGGTACGAATGCCTTTACGGGCGGAGTAAACCGCCGCCGCCGCGCCCGCCGGGCCGGAGCCGACAATCAGAACATCATACGCGTCACGTTTGTTCAGCGCTTCTGCCGCACGTTTTTCGGCACCCGTGTCCACTTTGGCAACGATTTCGGTCAGCGTCATACGGCCCTGGCCAAACTCCTGACCGTTCATAAAGACCGCCGGAACGCCCATGACGTTACGATCGGTGATTTCGTTCTGGAACGTACCGCCGTCAATCGCCGTGTGCTTAATGCGCGGGTTCAGCACCGACATCAGGTTCAGCGCCTGCACCACGTCCGGGCAGTTATGGCAGGAGAGTGAGTAATAGGTTTCAAACTCAAAATCGCCGTCAATATCGCGGATCTGCTCGAGCAGCGCCTGCGCCTCTTTTGACGGATGACCACCAGTCCACAGCAGTGCCAGCACCAGCGAGGTAAATTCGTGGCCCAGTGGAGAACCGGCAAAACGCGGCCCCTGGTCAGAACCCGGATTGGTGATCAGGAAGGAGGGCTTGCGCACCGCCAGACCGTTATCTTCTTTGAAGGTCACGTTCGGTGACAGTTCGGCGATCTCTGCCAGCAGTTCCTTGATCTCTGCCGATTTAGCGCTGTCGTCCAGCGTGGCAATCAGCTCAACAGGTTTGGTCAGTTTCTCAAGGTAGGCCTTGAGCTGGGTTTTCATATTGGTGTCGAGCATTGTTCTTCCCTCTCTAAAAACGTCATCATGCAAGCTGCCTTATTCGGGCGGCCTGAATGCAACTTGCATCATGGTGCTGGAATAAAATGGGCGCGGGCGCGCCCATTACGACTGTCATTTCCGGAGCCTGTCGCGTCAGAGCAGGCGATGCTCTGCGCGAAAGACGGCGGGAAACTTAGATTTTGCCAACCAGGTCTAAAGACGGTGCCAGAGTCGCTTCGCCTTCTTTCCATTTCGCCGGGCAAACTTCACCTGGGTGAGAAGCAACGTACTGTGCCGCTTTCACTTTACGCAGCAGGTCAGAAGCATCACGGCCGATACCTTCAGCGGTAACTTCGATTGCCTGGATAATGCCCTGCGGGTCAACAACGAAGGTAGCACGGTCAGCCAGGCCTTCATCTTCACGCATGTTGTCGAAGTTACGGGTCAGGGCGCCAGTCGGGTCGCCGATCATCGCGTATTTGATTTTCGCGATGGTTTCAGAGCTGCTGTGCCATGCTTTGTGGGTGAAGTGGGTGTCGGTAGAAACAGAGTAAACGTCTACGCCCAGCTTCTGCAGTTCGTCGTAATGGTCTGCAACGTCACCCAGTTCGGTGGGGCAAACGAAGGTGAAGTCAGCCGGATAGAAGAAGAAGACGCTCCAGCGGCCTTCGGTATCTTTCTCGGTCACTTCGATGAATTCACCGTTTTTGAACGCCTGGTTTTTGAAAGGTTTAATTTTGGTATTAATCAAAGACATCTGTACTTCCTCCGTGTTTTCGTTGAGATGTAAGGTAACCAACTTTCGCCGGGTGGGCTAATGCGTTTGCTTTATCAAATCAATCAGCCATACCTAACAACCCGAACAAGACAACGTGATGAACTGAATTAACGAAAAGCCAAAAGTAAAAAGGCCGCCCTGGTGGGCGGCCCTGATACCTGAACTTTCCACAGGAACTTTCAGTGCCAGCAATTGCTGGCGTTGCGTTGCGCTCTACATACCTCATATCAAGGCCGTAACAGCGCCTTGATTACAACACCCGCACAGCGCGAGGGCAATGCACATGAGCGCCAATCGTATCTATGGCTGTGATAGGTTTCATCGAACACGGTTTATCGCGCAGAACGTAAGACGCGCCGGCGAGGATTAATAAAAATGAATGATAATTATTTGTCTATATATAATTGAGACTATTTTAATGCAAACAGCCTCGCAGTTTTAGAGATAAAAATATCTTAATATTCATTGAAGCTCTATTTTATAAATCTGCCATCGTGATATATTAAGTCAACATACAACTCTAATTAAGTAAGTTAATTGCATGGATGGTAAATGATTAACTTCCTTCTATAGTTATCAGTGATGTGTTAACGCAACGCAGTCCACTCAGGATGAAACATGGCTAATCTCTACGATCTGAAAAAATTTGATCTTAATCTGCTGGTAATTTTCGAGTGTATTTATCAGCACTTAAGCATCAGCAAAGCAGCAGAAACGCTCTATATTACGCCCTCGGCGGTCAGCCAGTCGCTGCAAAGGTTGCGTAATCAGCTCAACGATCCCCTGTTCATTCGTTCCGGGAAAGGGATTACGCCCACCACGGTAGGCGTGAACCTGCACCATCATCTTGAGCAAAACCTCAACCAGCTTGAGCAGACGATTAACATCATGCATGGCTCAACGCTAAAAAAGAATTTTGTGGTGTACAGCCCGCAAATCCTGACCACAGAAAACCTGCTGGGCCCGCTTAAATTATTGATGCGAGAGCACAATTACGAGATTGAACTGCATGACATGCTGCTCTCTGCTGACTCCGCAGAAGATCTGCTGGCATACCGTAAGGCAGACTTAATTTTCTCAATGGCCCCGGTTAGCAACCGTTCAATGATTTGTGTGCCATATGCATCTTATTCCGTCCTGCTGGTCTGCAGCCAGGATCATCCGCGGATGAAAGAGGTGGCCACCATGGAAGAGCTTCAGGAAGAGAAGTTTACGATATTCCTCAGTGATGAGCCGGGCGTTAAAACCTATCAATCGATGGCAGAAAAAGTGCATGCGGAAAAGACAATCGGTTTTCGCTGTGACTCTGTATTTACTATTATTTCGATGATAAGTGCCTCTCATTTAATTGGTTACGTACCCGAAATTTTATTTGATAAATACAGTGAAGTGCTAAGACTCAAAAAAATCACTGCACCGTTCACCCTTCCCTCGCTTGACATTTTTATGATTTATAATCGTTCGGCATTGAACAGTACGGCATTCGCGAAATTTATTAACGAAGTAACAGAAAAATAACAGCGACGGGCTGTGTCGCTCACAGCCCGTTCTCTTTGTTAATACATAATCCTGACTTATATTTTATAACGCGCTTTCGCGTTATTTTGACTGATATTCCTCTCACTTATTATGGGCAGACCGCCGTTATTCTAACGCAAGAGGGATGACACGCTCAGAGTGTATTCAGCCGCTCCGCCGCCGCGAGAAGCGTCGATTCCTGTTTCGCAAAACAGAGCCGGATCAGCTTATGCGGGAACGGGTCGGCGCAAAATACGGACAGCGGAATGGCAGCAACGCCCACCTCTTTTGTCAGCCACTGGCAAAAACTCACGTCATCCCGATCCGAAATCGCGCTGTAGTCCGCCAGCAGGAAGTAGGTCCCTTCGCAGGGTAAAATCTCCAGACGGCTCTGGCTTAGCGCATTCACAAACAGATCCCGACGCTGACGGTAGAATGCCGGCAGGTCGCGGTAGTGCTCCGGTTCGGCGCGCAGCATATCAGCCAGGGCCAGCTGGGCTGGCGTGTTTACGGCAAACGTCAGGTACTGATGCACTTTACGCAACTCAGCGCTGATGGCCGCAGGAGCCACGCAGTACCCCACCTTCCAGCCGGTCATGTGATAGGTTTTACCAAATGACGATACCGCCACGGCACGCTCGCGAAGCTGCGGATGGGCCAGCACGCTGGCATGCCCTTCCTGCGCAAAACAGATGTGCTCATACACTTCATCGCTCAGCACGTAAATTTCACGCCCGGCAATCGCCTGCCAAAGCTTTGCGAAATCGGCTTTCTGCCATGCGGTCGCCGACGGGTTGTGCGGAGTATTGATAATAACCAGACGGGTTTTGTCGCTCAGCAAGGCAGCAAACGCCTGCCAGTCCGGACGGAAATGCGGTGGCTGTAGCGCGATGCGTTTCACCACGCCGCCGGAGAGTTCAACCGCCGGCGCGTAGCTGTCATAACTCGGGTCAAAGCAGATCACCTCATCACCCGTGCGCACCAGCGCGGTAATTGCGGCATACAACGCTTCGGTCGCCCCTGCCGTCACCGTGATGTCGCTGGTAGCGTCTGGCTTATAGCCATACAGCTCAGCCGTTTTGTCTGCAATGGCGTCCCGCAGAGCCTGCACGCCCGTCATCGGTGCATACTGGTTCGCCCCCTGCGCAACGTGGTACGCCAGACGTTCCTGCAAATAACGCGGGCCATCAAAATCAGGGAACCCTTGCGAGAGATTAATGGCGTTGTGCTGCTGGGCCAGTGCGCTCATTTGCGTAAAGATGGTGGTACCAAGACTGGGAAGTTTACTCTGAGGAATCAATGCGTTATTGCTCATTGTGTTGTGCCTGCATGTAATACTTATGTTGCTGACACTATAACACGATGTTAGTCTTTGGCAATCAAGACGCTTAGACGTCTAAACAATATGAATATTCCTGACCGAGAGGGAAAAAGGAAGATGACCGACAACCTGCAACTCACACACCTGGTCGACGCCTGCCGCTGGATCGGCGCAAAAGGCTGGGCTCCCGCGACCGGCGGCAACATGTCCGTGCGTCAGGATGCGCATCTGTGCTGGCTCAGTGAATCCGGTAAAGATAAAGGCAGCCTGACCACCGACGATTTTCTGCAGGTGGAGATTGCGACCAACCGTGCACCGTCTGGCCGCACGCCGTCGGCTGAAACCGGGCTTCACACGCTCATCTATCGTCTGTTTCCCGAAGCCAACGCGGTTCTGCACGTCCATACCGTCAATGCCACGGTCTTGTCGCGGCTGGTCAAAGAGCCCGAACTGAAGATCACCGGCTTTGAGATGCAAAAATCCCTCTCCGGGCAGAGCACGCATCTGGATACGGTCGCCATCCCGGTGTTTGATAACGACCAGGATATCGACGCACTCGCCGTGCGCATTGCCGAATACGCTCAGGCGCACCCGTTTAATTATGGTTTTCTTCTGCGCGGTCATGGCTTAACCTGCTGGGGACGCGATGTGGCCGAGGCCCGCCGTCATCTGGAAGGACTGGAATTCTTATTTGAATGCGAAATGCGTTTACGACACTGGGAGAGAGTATGATTCGCGCGATTGTGACGGATATTGAAGGGACCACCAGCGATATCCGTTTTGTCCATGATGTTTTGTTCCCCTACGCGCGTGAGCGTCTGGCGGCCTTTGTGTCCGCGCAGCAGTACGCCGAGCCGGTCAAATCGATTCTGGACAACCTGCGTGATGAAATTAACCACCCGCACGCCAGCGTAAGCGACCTTATCGACATACTTTTTACGTTTATGGATGAAGACCGCAAGTCAACCGCGTTGAAGGCGCTACAGGGGATCATCTGGCACGACGGCTACGTTAACGGCGATTTTACCGGCCACCTCTACCCGGACGTACTGCCTGCGCTGGAAAAATGGAAAGCGCAGGGTATTGATCTCTATGTTTATTCCTCAGGCTCCGTCGCGGCGCAGAAACTGTTATTTGGCTACAGCGACGAAGGTGATATTACTCATCTGTTCAGCGGCTATTTTGATACCCACATCGGTGCCAAGCGCGACGTCCAGTCTTACCAGAACATTGCGGCACAAACGGGTATCCCCCCGTCGCAGATCCTGTTCCTGTCGGATATACATCAGGAGCTGGACGCCGCTGAGCAGGCAGGTTTTCGCACCCTGCAACTGATTCGCGGCGATGATGACGGTGCAAGCCATCACCATCAGGTACACCAGTTCGACGAGATTAACCCGGAGCAGATCCCTTCATGAGCGCATTGACCATTTATTCCGATAAAGACCCCAGTCAACCTCGCTGGCACAGCACCGACGCTGCCGACATCGCCCAACAGCTCAACGCCAGAGGGGTTCGTTTTGAACGCTGGGCCGCAGACCGCGACTTAGGCCGCGATCCTGCCCCCGATGCGGTTATCGCGGCTTATCAGCATGCGATCGACACGTTAGTGGCAGAGAAAGGTTATCAGAGCTGGGATGTCATCAGCCTGCGTGCCGACAACCCTCAAAAAGAGGCGCTGCGCGCTAAGTTCCTGAACGAGCATACCCACGGGGAAGATGAAGTGCGTTTCTTTGTTGAGGGTGCGGGGCTGTTTTGCCTGCACATTGGCGACGAGGTGTGTCAGGTATTGTGTGAGAAAAACGACCTGATTTCCGTGCCTGCCGGAACGCCGCACTGGTTTGATATGGGCTCAGAGCCGAACTTTACCGCCATTCGTATTTTTGATAACCCCGAGGGGTGGATTGCGCAGTTCACCGGCGATGCGATTGCGGATGCGTATCCGCGTCTGGCATGATTTTTCCCCCTCTCCCTCCAGGGAGAGGGGGCGAAAAAACGTCAATGTTTCAATCCCTTCGTATACGCCACCAGCTGGTCCAGCACAATGCCCCACCCTTCGTGGAAGCCCATCTGTTCATGCTGCTCGCGGATTTCCGCCGTTGGATGGCGAGCAATGGCGGTATAACGCGTTTTGCCCTCCCCCACATCATCCAGCAGTAGAATGGCCGTCATAAACGGCTTTTCAGCGGGCTTCCAGCCTTCCGTATAACCGTCGGTAAAGACCAGCTTCCTGCCGGGATCGATTTCGAGAAACACACCCCGGTTATCCATCCGTTGCCCGTCTACCTCAAACACCGTGTTAAACCGCCCGCCAACGCGCAGGTCAAGGTCACACTCGGTCACTTTGTGCGGAACCGGAATGAAGAAGTTTTTGATGTGCTCGGGTGTCGTCCAGCAGAGCCACAGCAGATCGCGCGGGGCATCCACCACGCGTTCCAGTTTTAAGTCTGTATCAGGATCAAGCGTCACGTGACTGTCCTCCTAAAGGGACCCCCTTAAAGGATAGTCGTCCTCAGGCGAATTTCCCTTTTGCCACCTCTTCCGGCGTGACGATGCCCGTATCCAGCACCCAACCGCTTATCAATGCCGCTGGCGTGACGTCAAAGGCCGGGTTGTAGACCTGCGCGTTTTCAGGAGCCCACTGCACCGCGCCAAAGCTCCCGGCCACGCCCGTCACTTCGCTGGCCGCACGTTGTTCAATGGGGATTGCCTCACCGTTCGGGCACGCCGGGTCAAGCGTGGTATGCGGGGCGGCGACATAGAACGGAATACCGTGGAACGTTGCCAGAACCGCCAGAGAATAGGTGCCAATTTTATTCGCCACGTCGCCGTTGGCCGCAATACGGTCTGCGCCCACCCACACCGCGTCAACCAGCCCTTTTGCCATCAGGCTGGCGGCCATGGAATCGGCGATCAGCTGATACGGCACGCCCAACTCACCGAGTTCCCATGCGGTCAGTCTTCCACCCTGCAACAGGGGGCGGGTTTCATCCACCCAGACGGTGCTGACGCGTCCTTCCTGATGCGCGCGGGCAATCACGCCGAGCGCGGTGCCAACCCCTGCCGTCGCCAGCCCGCCGGTATTGCAGTGGGTCAACAGACGGCTGCCGGGTTTCACCAGCGTACTGCCGGCATTCGCGATGGCCTCGCACAGCTGCTTGTCTTCATCAATCAGACGCAGCGCTTCCGCCGCCAGCGCAGGCACAAAATCCTCCTGCCAGAGAGCCAGCTTCATGCGGTCGAGGTTGTTCATCAGGTTCACCGCCGTCGGGCGGGATGCCCGCAGGGTCTCCAGCGCCACAGCCAGTTCATCACGGCTTTTGCCGTTTTCCGCCAGAAGGGCCAGCAGCAGGCTTGCAGAGAGACCAATCAGCGGTGCCCCGCGTACGCGCAGGGCGTGAATATGGCCGACCAGCGCCTCTACCGTCGAGGCGTCAAGCCAGCGTTTCTCCTGAGGAAGCGCCTGCTGATCGAGAATAAATAACTGATTCTCCGCCACTCGCAGGCTGGTCGTCTGTAATGTCTGCATGTCGTTAATTCCCTGTTGCGTTGTTGTAGCACATTGTGTCAGGATGAAATCCAGATGTATAGACGTCTAAATGTCTTTATTAGCTAAACCAGTGAGGAACAGGCAATGTCGCAATACCGTACCTTTACCGCCCAGGATGCCGTGGAGTATGCAAAGCAGTTCGGCGGCCTTGATGATCCCTCATCGCTGGTGGAGGCGCAGGAAGTGGGCGACGGTAACCTCAATCTGGTGTTCAAAATTTACGATACCGAGGGCGTAAGCCGCATCGTTGTTAAGCAGGCGCTGCCGTATGTGCGCTGCGTCGGCGAATCCTGGCCACTGACCCTGGATCGCGCCCGCCTGGAGGCGCAAACGCTGGTCGAACACTACCAGCACAGCCCGCAGCACACGGTGAAAATCCACCACTTCGACCCCGAACTGGCGGTGATGGTGATGGAAGATCTCTCCAGCCATGCCATCTGGCGCGGGGAGCTGATCAAAAACACCTACTACCCGCAGGCGGCGCGTCAGTTGGGTGAATACCTCGCGCACACGCTGTTCCATACCAGCGACTTTTACCTGCACCCGCATGAAAAGAAAGCGCAGGTCGCGAAATTCCTTAATCCGGAGATGTGCGAGATCACCGAAGATCTGTTCTTCAACGATCCGTATCAGGTCCACGAACGTAACAACTACCCTGCTGAACTGGAAAAAGACGTTGCCGCCCTGCACGATGACGCTCAGTTAAAAATTGCCGTGGCCTCGCTGAAGCACCGCTTCTTCTCACACGCTGAAGCCCTGCTGCATGGCGATATTCATAGTGGCTCGATTTTCGTGGCAGACGGCAGTCTGAAAGCCATCGACGCAGAGTTCGGCTACTTCGGCCCCATCGGTTTTGACGTCGGCACCGCCATCGGCAACCTGCTGCTCAATTTCTGCGGCCTGCCGGGGCATCTGGGTATTCGCGATGCCGCCGCGGCCCGTGAACAGCGTCTGGCCGACATTCAGACGCTGTGGAACACCTTCGCGGAGCGCTTCCAGATCCTGGCCAGTGAGAAAACGCGCGATGCGGCACTTGCTGCACCGGGCTACGCCTCTGAATTCCTGAAAAAGGTATGGAAAGACGCGATCGGATTCTGCGGCACGGAGCTGATTCGCCGCAGTGTCGGTCTGTCGCACGTGGCGGATATCGAGACCATTCAGGATGAAGCAATGCGCCACGAATGCCTGCGCCACGCGATTACGCTTGGCAAGGCGCTGATTGTGATTGCCGACCGTATCGACACCGCCGAAGATCTGGTGGCGCGGGTGCGTCAGTACAGTTAAACGCCTCGGCCCTCTCCCGATGAAGAGGGCCGTCAGAAAGACACCAGCGCGCCGTTACCCCAGATACTCAATCACCGACAATCCACCGTTATAATCCGTGCTGTAGATAATGCCCTGCGCATCGACAAACACATCGCATGACTGGATTACCTGCGGTCGATTCGGCCGCGTATCCATCATCCTCTCAGGCGCCGCCGGCACCAGCGCACCGGTTTCAACCGGACGGTAAGGATTGGAAATATCAAACGCGCGCACGCCCGCATTCTGCCAGGTCGCAAAAATCAGCGTTGAGCTGACAAAGCTTCCCGGCCGGTTCTCGTGCAGGTTGTGTGGACCAAAATGCGCCCCTTTCGCCACATAATCCCGCTCCTGCGGCTGCGGGAATGTGGAAATACTTACCGGGTTCGACGGCTCGCGAATATCAAACAGCCAGATGAACTTCTCACCGTCCTCCTGGTTATCCAGTACCGCTTCATCCAGCACCACCAGCAGGTCACGATCCGGCAATGGCAGCGCGGTGTGCGTGCCACCTCCAAACGGCGGGCTCCAGTTGCGATGGCTAATCAGCTTCGGCTGCGTGCGATCCTTCACGTCCAGCAGCGTCAGTCCCCCGTCGCGCCAGCTCCCGTAAGCGGTATCCCCGGCGATAATCGCGTGGTGCAGCGCGTAGCGTTTGCCTTCCGGCCAATTGGGTTGCTCACCGTCGGCCTGGTTCATCCCCGGCAGCCACCAGCGCCCGGCCACCTCAGGCTTTTGCGGGTCGGCCAGGTCGATCGTCAGGAAAATATAGTCGGTAAAGCCGTCAATCAGCGCCGAAACATACGCCCAGCGCCCGCCGACGTACCAGATACGGTGAATGCCGATGCCGCTCAGGGATAAAAAGCCGATCTCACGCGGTTTGTCAGGGGTGGAGATATCAAACACCCGCAACCCGGCGCTCCAGCCTTTGTCCTGCACGTCGCGTACGGTTTCTCCTACCTGACGGGTGTAGTAGACCTTTTCGTCAGCGAAACGGGCATCCGCGAACAAGTCTCGCGCGTTAATGACCAGCAGGAGATCGTCGTGCGCCTGAAGATGAACGTTCCAGGTGCCGGGCGGCGCGGGCATATAGCCTGCCGGTTTGGGATGTTTAGGGTCGCGCACGTCCACAATGGAAAAGCCCTGCGAGACCATATGCCCGATGTACGCGAAACCGCGATGCACCATCAGCTGCACGCCGTCCGGGCGACCGCCCTGATCGCTATGGCCAATCAGCCGCATATTGCGGCTGTATTCAGGCGTGGGAAGCACACTCATTGATGTTTCGCTTCAAGCGTCGCAAACCACGGGGCGATAAAATCTTCGGTCTGACCCCAGCCTGGAATGATTTTCCCCAGCGACGCCACGTTCACCGCGCCTGGCTGTGCGGTCAGCAGCGCCTGCGGGATCGCCGCCGCTTTGAAATCATACGTGGCGGGTGTGGTTTCACCGGCAATCTTGTTGGCAATCAGACGTATGTTGGTTGCACCAATCAGCTTCGGATCCACCGCCACGCTCACTTTCCACGGGCTACCTGGCTCGCGCATCAGCTGAAGATCCTGGTTTGAGATATCGATGCTGTAGAGTTTGATTTCGGTGCGGCCGTTCTCTTTCAGGGCTTTGTAGGCCCCCTGGCTGAAGGCATCCCAGGTTCCCCAGATGGCGTCAATTTTGCCTTTCGGGTATTTCGCCAGAATAGCGCCCACTTTATTCGCGGTATCTCCCTGCACGTCAGACGAAACGGCACCGATAGACTCCAGCTCTTTAATGTCCGGATACTGCTTCTGCAGCGCTTTATAGGCTGCCTGACGACGTTCCATCGGCGGGAAACCGGCAACCCACAGCTTCACGATGTTGGCTTTGCCGTTGAAATCTTTCGCCAGCTGGCCGAAGGAGAGATGGGTCAGGGAAGCATCATCCTGCTGGGTCACGGTCACCCCGGGAATGTCGCCCTGAACGGCGGTATCAAACACCGACACTTTAATACCGGCATCGACGGCTTTTTTCACCAGCGCGGTCGCATAGGGGTCGCGCCCCTGAGAGAGGATAATCCCGTCATATTTCTGGCTGATCGCCTGATTGACGAAGTCCTGGAATTTGGCATCGTCGCCATTGCTCAAAAAGGTGCTGACCTTAAAGCCGAGCTTTTTGCCTTCCTGAATGGCACCGGCGACAAACTGCGTGGTGTTGTCGTCAGAGCCGAGGTTACGGATCACCGCAATGCGGATAGGGCCGTCATGATTTGCAATGGCGGGCGGAAGCGGTGCGGGGGTTGCCGCAAGGCCTGGCAGCGACGTCAGTAACCCTAATGCCACCAGAGAGAGGGTGATTTTTTTCATTCTGTTTTCCCGTTGTGTTGTGATCAATCGTTAGCGTTTTTGTATGTAGGTAATCGCCAGCGCCACGGCGAGCACCAGCCCTTTTATAATGTCCATCGCGTAATAGGGTACGGAAAGCATCACCAGACCGTTCGACAGCACGCCAAGAATGACTGCCCCGACGAGCGTACCCAGCGCGTTCGGTTTTCCGGACCCGGCGAGCGAGAAGCCAATCCACGCCGCCGCAACCGCATCCATCAGATAGCCGCCGCCCGCATTCACCTGTGACGAGCCAATCCGCGAGGCCAGTAAAATGCCGCCTAGTCCGGCGAGCAGAGAGGCAATCACGTAGGCCGCCACCTTGTAGCGCGTGGTGCGAATACCAGAGAGACGCGCCGCCTCCGGATTACCGCCGATGGCATACATGCGTCGTCCGTGGGTGGTCAGTGACAGCCCCAGCTGTGCGAGGATCGTCACCACCAGCATGATGATCACGATAGTCGGCACCTGTCCCAGCAGGCTGAATGCCGCCGGAATGGTCCCTTCAGCCATGTCGCCGCTCGGCAGCACCATGTTTTCGGTAATTGACCCGCCGTAGCTGTAGGTCATCGCCACGCCCTGGATAACAAACAGGCTGGCAAGCGTGGCAAGCATGTCCGGGATCCGCAGGATGACAATCAGAAACGCGTTAAACAGGCCAACCAGGGTACAGAGCGCCAGGGTAATCAGTATCGATTCGGTGGTGCCGAAGCCGTACCAGACGAACAGTGACACCACCAGCGCGTTAGCCAGCGATGCCGTTGAACCAACCGACAGGTCAAACCCGCCGATGGTCAGCGAAATTGACACCCCGATAGCAATCACCGTCACGATGGCAATGGAGCGCAGGATATTGATAATGTTGTTCGGATCGAGGAAGTTGTCCGACGCCAGGCCAAAGATGACCACCAGCGCCACCACGGTCAGCAACATGCCCCACTTGTAGAGAAAATCAAAAATTTGCTGACGGCCAGACGCCGCCGCCGTTACTGAAAGGGCCTTGCTCACGACGCCGTTCCTCCGGTTGAATAATAAAGTAGTGTCTCTTCGTGGGCCTCGGCCCCGGCGATTTCCGCCACGATACGTCCGTCCCACAGCACGCAAATGCGATCGCACAGCCCCACCAGTTCAGCGAATTCACCGGAGGCGTAAATCACCCCTTTGCCCTCGCGCGCCAGGCCGTCAATTAACTGGAACAGATCGGTTTTCGCTTTGACATCGACGCCTTTGGTCGGCTCATCGAAAATCAACACGCTGGCGTCGTTGCGCAGCCACTTGCCGATGGCAATCTTCTGCTGGTTGCCCCCCGACAGACGACGCAGCACCTGCCCCGGCCCACGCGCACGCACGCCGACGCGGGCAATCACCTCTTCCGCCCAGCGCCACGCCTGACGGTGGCTGAACAGGCTCCAGCGCGAGAAGCTGTTATCCGCGGTGACCGCCAGGTTCATGCTCACCGGTTCATCAATAAAAATGCCCTCTTTGCGCCGCTCCTCCGGTACCAGCGCCAGACCGCGCAATACCGAATCCGCCGGATCGCGCGGCTGCCAGGGCTGATGATTTAGCTCACCACGCGCTACACGGCTTTTGCTGGCCCCAAACAGCGCCTTGCAGAGTTCCGTTTTGCCCGCTCCCGCCAGCCCGGCAATGCCCAGAATTTCGCCTTTTCGCAGGTGCAGGGAGATATCTTTCAACAGCGCGTTATCGTGCAGCCCTTCCACGCGCAGTAACGTCTCGTCACTGTGCGCAGGACGGGCCGGCGGATAGATATCGTTAAGCTCATGGCCAAGCATCTTCTCAACGATTGCGTCACCGCTGAGGTTCGCCATCGGGCCGGATTCAATCAGCTTGCCGTCGCGCAGCACGGTTAAGGTGTCGCAAATAGCGTTCAGTTCGTGAATACGGTGAGAGATAAACACCACGCCAATCCCCTGCTTTTGCAGACGTCTCACTACGGCGAAAAGCCGTTCGCTTTCATGGCTATCCAGCGGCGCGGTCGGTTCATCCAGAATCAGAAAACGGCAGTGGTGTGAGAGCGCCCGCGCCAGCAAAATCTGCTGCTTTTCTGCCAGCGTGCAGGTGTCGACGATGCGTCGCACATCCAGAGCGATACCCAGCTGCGCCAGCGCCTGTTTCGCCTGCTGGCGGATTGCGCGCCAGCGATAGCGATGCCCCGGCTGTGCGAGCTGATCGAGCATGATGTTTTCGGCAATGCTCAGCCCTGGTATCAGCGCGACGTCCACTTCCTGCTGCACCAGGTGGATACCCAGCCGTTTGGCATCAAGCGGCTCGCGGATCGTCACCGGCTGGTTATTAATGCAGATCTCACCTTCGTAGCGATCGTAAGTGCCGCACAGCACCGCCATCAGCGTCGATTTCCCCGCGCCGTTTGCGCCGGTCAGCGCATGCACGGAGCCGCCCATTAACGTCAAATCCACGCGCGACAACGCCTGAAAGCCGGAAAAGGCCAGGCTGATACCGCGCATCTCAAGGCGACTGGAAACCATCCGCGTTAAATCCTTCTTTCATATTGTGATTTATCGAATTTTTCACAGCTCCGGTTGACTGACAACGACGGAAAAGGCATAAGATAAAGCGAAATATTATTAGCCATCCGGATGTCCAGACATAACATCGGGTTAGCGCTTGCTAAAAAAAGGACAACACATGAGCAACACCGATATCCGCGTCGTGCCAGGCCCGGCGAACTATTTCTCGCATCCGGGAAGCCTTGCGCACCTGAATGAATTCTTTACGCCGGAACAGCTCTCCCGCGCGGTGTGGATTTATGGCGAACGCGCCATTGAAGGCGCGCGCCCTTTCCTGCCGGAAAGCTTTCACACACCGGGGGCGAAACATCTGCGCTTTAAAGGGCACTGCAGCGAACGTGACGTCACCGATCTGGTGACGGCGTCTGGCAATAACGCCAGCGTGGTGATTGGTGTCGGCGGTGGCGCACTGCTTGATACCGCCAAAGCGGTGGCGCGCCGTCTCGGCGTGCCGGTGGTGGCTATTCCCACCATCGCCGCCACCTGCGCCGCCTGGACGCCGCTCTCCGTCTGGTATAACGATGCCGGTCAGGCGCTGCAGTTTGAGGTGTTCGACGATGCTAACTTCCTGGTGCTGGTGGAACCGCACATTATCCTCAATGCCCCAGCGGAGTACCTGCTGGCAGGCATCGGCGATACGCTGGCGAAGTGGTATGAAGCGGTGGTCCTGGCCCCTCAACCCGAAAACCTGCCCCTGACCGTACGCCTGGGTATCAACGGCGCGCTGGCGATCCGCGACGTGCTGCTTTCCCGTAGCGAAGAGGCGCTGGCCGACCAGCAGCGTGGCGAAGCGACGCAGGCGTTCAGGGACGTTGTGGATGCCATTATTGCCGGGGGCGGAATGGTGGGCGGTCTGGGCGAGCGCTATACCCGCGTGGCGGCCGCGCATGCGGTGCACAACGGTTTAACCGTTTTGCCGCAAACGGAAAAATACCTGCACGGTACCAAAGTGGCCTATGGCATCCTGGTGCAAAGTGCGCTGCTCGGCCAGGATGACGTGCTGGCCGAGCTGGTGGCGGCCTATCAGCGCTTTACCCTGCCCACCACGCTTCGCGAACTGGAGGTGGATATCAACAACCGCGACGAGCTGGACAAGGTCATTGCCCATACGCTGCGCCCGGTGGAATCTATCCACTATTTGCCGGTCGCGCTCACCCCTGCGGTTCTGCGCGCCGCGTTTGAGAAAGTGGAATCCTTCAGCCGTTAATCGTTCCGACCGACTATACCTAATGATGATTCTCATCACTCTCGCAACGAGGTCATCATGCAGATCGATTTAACAGGTAAGAAGGCGCTGGTTACCGGCGCCAGCCGTGGGTTGGGTCGTGCCATCGCACTTTCACTGGCACGCGCCGGTGCCGATGTGGTTATTACGTATGAAAAATCCGCCGACAAAGCCCAGGCGGTCGCCGAAGAGATAAAGGCGCTTGGGCGCCACAGCGAGGCGATTCAGGCCGACAGCGCCAGCGCACAGGCCATTCAGGATGCGGTTACCCATGCGGCACGCTCCCTGGGCGGGCTGGATATTCTGGTCAACAACGCCGGGATCGCACGCGGCGGTCCGCTGGAGTCCATGACGCTGGCGGATATTGACGCCCTGATTAACGTCAATATCCGGGGCGTGGTGATCGCCATTCAGGAAGCGCTGGTGCATATGTCTGACGGCGGGCGCATTATCAACATCGGCAGTTGTCTGGCAAACCGTGTGGCGATGCCCGGTATTGCCGTCTATTCGATGACCAAATCTGCACTCAACTCCCTTACCCGGGGTCTGGCTCGCGATCTCGGCCCGCGCGGCATTACCGTGAACCTTGTGCATCCTGGCCCGACAAACAGCGATATGAACCCGGAGGATGGAGAACAGGCTGAATCTCAGCGCCAGATGATTGCGGTGGGACATTACGGCCAGCCGGAAGACATCGCCGCCGCGGTCACCTTCCTGGCCAGTCCTGCCGCCGGACAAATATCCGGCACGGGACTGGATGTCGATGGCGGGTTAAACGCCTGATCGCATGTTGAATGTAAACAAAAGCAGATTAGCCTTTGTTTACCGAAAGAGGGTTAACAGCACTTCGCGCCGCCCTTGCCGCCGTAACGGGCGTCCTGGCGGTCGCGGAAGAAAGCTTCATAGGTCATTGGCGTCTGGTCAGGGTGGTTGACGCGCATATGCTCGACGTAGTTGTCGTAATCCGGAACGCCGATCATCATTTTGGCGGCCTGGCCCAGGTATTTTCCTGCTTTGGAGAGGGTGTCGAACATAGTGGATGTCTCGTCTTTTATCCCCTCTCCCCGGCGGGGAGAGGGTGAGGTTGAGCGATTAATGCGCCCCTTTCGCCTGGGTCACAATCTCTTCCAGGTTCTCAGGCATTGGCTCATACGGTGTCTCTTTTGCCGTCGGCTTGTCTTCTTTCAGCGCCGCCAGTGCAGTCTTCAGAGAATACAACGCCAGCACCACAACCACCACCATAAAGAAGATGGTCAGCCCGGCGTCCAGACGGTTGTTAAACACCAGCTGCGACAGCTGTGATTCCGTATATTGCGCCGGGATCTTACCGCTGTCGATCATCGCCTGGAACTTGTTGGCGATAGCCAGGAAGCCCACCTTGTTGTCCGGGCTGAAGGCTTTCTGCCAGCCTGCCGTCAGGGTACAAATCAGCAGCCATGCGGTTGGCAGTAACGCCACCCACGCATAACGCTGACGCTTCATTTTGAACAGCACTACCGCACAGAGCATCAGCGCCATGCCCGCCAGCATCTGGTTGGCAATACCAAACAGCGGCCACAGGGTGTTAATCCCTCCCAGCGGATCGACGACGCCCTGATGGAGGAAATATCCCCACGCCAGTACGCACAGCGCCGTTGCCAGCAGGTTCGCCGGTAATGAATCGGTACGTTTCAGGTTCGGTGAGATCACCCCCAGCAGATCCTGCAGCATAAAGCGTGCCGCACGCGTTCCCGCATCCACCGCCGTCAGAATAAACAGCGCTTCAAACAGAATGGCGAAGTGATACCAGAACGACACGTCCATCAGCCCGCCCAGCGCGCCGTGCAGAATATACGCCATGCCCACCGCCAGCGTTGGCGCGCCCCCCGCACGGGAAATAATTGACTGCTCGCCCACTTCACTGGCGATATGGGTCAACGTGTCTGGGGTAATGGCAAAGCCCCAGCCGCTTACCACCTGCGCGGCAGAGGCCACCACGTCAACGGTGCCGGCCGGTGCCAGCAGCGCCATTGGGCTGTTCATCGCGAAGTAAACGCCCGGGTCGATAATACAGGCCGAGACCAGCGCCATTATCGCCACGAACGATTCCATCAGCATGCCGCCGTAGCCAATCAGGCAGGCCTGATTCTCATTGGCGAGCATTTTCGGCGTGGTACCGGAGGCAATCAGCGCGTGGAAACCAGACACCGCGCCACAGGCGATGGTGATAAACAGGAACGGGAACAGGTTGCCGGTCCAGACCGGGCCGGTGCCATCAATAAATTTGGTCAGCGCAGGCATGGTCAGCGTCGGGCGCATAATCAAAATGCCGATTGCCAGCCCCACAATCGTGCCAATTTTCAGGAAGGTGGAGAGGTAATCGCGCGGGGCCAGCAGCAGCCACACCGGCAGCACCGCCGCCACAAATCCGTACCCTACCAGCATCCACGTCAGCTGTACGCCGGTGAAATCGAAGAACGGCGCCCACGTCGGGCTCTCAGCCACCCAGCCGCCGGAGATAATGGCAAACACCAGAAAGACCAGGCCGATGACCGACACTTCACCAATGCGTCCCGGACGCAGGTAGCGAATGTAGATCCCCATAAACAGCGCCAGCGGAATGGTAAAGGCCACGGTATAGGTTCCCCACGGACTGTGGGTCAGCGCTTTCACCACGATCATCGCCAGCACCGCGAGGATGATCACCATGATCATAAAGGTCGCGATCAGGGCGATCACCCCGGCCGTGGCTCCCATCTCCTCTTTCACCAGCTCACCAAGCGAACGTCCGTCGCGGCGGGTGGAGACGAACAGCACCATAAAGTCCTGCACCGCACCGGCCAACACGACGCCCGCGAGGATCCAGATCATCCCCGGCAGGTAACCCATCTGCGCCGCCAGGACTGGCCCCACCAGCGGGCCCGCGCCGGCAATCGCCGCAAAATGGTGACCGAACAGCACTTTCTTGTCGGTAGGCACATAGTCCAGACCGTCGTTATGACGAACCGCAGGCGTCATGCGCGTGCCGTCGACCCCTAACACCGTCTTCGCGATATAGCGGCCATAAAAACGGTACGCGATCAGATAAATACAGACCGAGGCGACAACGATCCACAGCGCGTTGATCTGTTCCCCCCGGTTGAGGGCGATATAGCCCAGGGCAAATGCTCCCACAACGGAGAGCCCTGCCCACGTAAGGTATTTCCCTGAGTTGTTCATAGTTGTTGTCCGTTGTTGTGAAACAGTGAGATGTTACATTTTGTTTCTAGAACAACGCTCAAAATTTAACAACTTTGAAACGCAATAATGCGTGGTCAAACCAGACATTTACACCACATTGTTAAGCCGATCACCTTCCGCTGAAACACCCCTGCCGCCACGGGTCACACTTTTGCCTTTTTCGTCCCGACACCGCCTTACGAAATGATTTGTATCATTTTTTTTGCTCAAAACCTCGCCAGAATGACCCTGCGCAATCGCGTGCATACAAGGAAAAGGATATGAACAGTTCAGTACCTCAGGATCTCAAGGTCGGGCCCGGCGCGTACGTTGCGCTGGCATTCGCAGCCGTTTTCTTCTCTGGCCTGCTGGGCGGAAAAGAGTGGTACGGCGTGTTTGATTTCACCACCCTCAACGGTGCGTTTGGCAAGGTGGTCAGCAAGGCCAGCCTTGAAGACGGCACCCTGACCACCGCCACCAGCGCCTTTCGCGGTACCGGCGGCAGTGGCGCAATGGACGGGTTTCTCTTTGCGCTCGGTTTAATTCCAGCCGTGATGTTTGCCCTCGGGATGATCAACGTGCTGGAGCACTATGGTGCGCTGCGTGCGGCACGTAAGCTGTTAACGCCGCTGCTGCGCCCGCTGCTGGGCATTCCCGGTACCACCGGGCTGGCGCTGATTGGCAGCCTGCAGAGCACCGATGTGGGTGCATCCCTCACCCGCAACCTGTCCGATGAAGGGCAGATTAGCGAAAAAGAGAAAGACGTTTTCGCCATGTTCCAGTTCTCCGCCGGGGCGATGATCACCAACTTTTTCTCCTCTGGTGCCATCCTCTTTACCCTGGTCGCCGTTGACGGGACGGCCGCGGTACCAACCTCCATTGGTGCCTGCATCGCCGTGATGTTCATCATGAAGATTGTCGGCGCGAATCTGCTGCGCCTGATCCTGACCGTCATCGGCAAAGATGCCCCTGAGCAACAACCGACACAAGGAGAGACCGTATGAGTGCCCCACAATCTCATCCCGTGATTACCGATGTGTTTGTCGAAGGCGCACGCAAGGGCTGGAGTATTGCCACCGGCAGCACCCTGCCCAACGTGGTCATGGCTTTTATCATCATCAAGGCGCTGGAAATTACCGGGGCACTGAAAGGGCTGGGGATGATCTTCTCCCCGCTGATGGGCCTGTTTGGCCTGCCGGGTGAAGCGGCTGCCGTGCTGATTGGCGGCTGGATGTCGATGGGCGGTGGGATCGGCGTGGCGATCGGCCTGTTTGATAAAGGCATTATTACCGGCGAGCACCTGGCGATTCTGGCACCTGCTATCTATCTGATGGGCTCACAGGTGCAGTATCTCGGCCGCATTCTGGGTGTGATCGGCACCCGCGCTAAACGTATTCCGCTGATGATTGCCATTTCGGTCATCAACGCCTTCTTAGCCATGCTGCTGATGCGCATTATTCTCTGAACAGGACGTTATTATGAATCTTGACCATTATATTGAAGAGCTGAAAACCCTGGTGAACGTGGACTGCGGCACCCGTACTGTAGCAGGCGTCGAAACCGTGGCTGGCATTATTGAAACGCTCTGGCAGCGCGAAGGCTGGCACACCGAACGGGTCAATCTGGGCGACAAGGTTGGCCCGGGCGTATTCGTCAGTAATAAGCCACAGGCGGCACAGTTCGACGTTCTGCTGGTCGGCCATCTTGATACGGTATTTGCCCCCGGCACCGTCGCCGAGCGTCCGCTGAGCGAGGACGCCACCCGTCTTTATGGCCCTGGCGTATCGGATATGAAAAGCGGCTTGCTGAATATCTTGTGGGCGATGCGTGAGCTGGACGCAGCCGACCACGATCGTCTGGCCATTGCGATCGCCATGAATCCCGACGAGGAGACCGGTTCCGTCTATTCACACGAATGGATTGGCGAACTGGCAAAACGCGCCCGCTGCGTGCTGGTATGCGAAGCCGCGCGCGCCGACGGTTCGCTGGTGAAGGCTCGCAAAGGGATGGCGGGCTATCACCTGACGTTCAGCGGCGTGGCGGCACACGCGGGTAACGAACCGGAGAAAGGCCGCTCGGCGATAACCGCCCTGGCAAACAGCATTATTGCCATTAATGCCCTGACCGACCAGGAACGTGGCACCACGCTCAACGTTGGGGTGATCCACGGCGGCAGTGCGGCAAACGTGGTGGCCGATAAAGCCGCTGCCGAGCTGGACGTGCGTTTCTGGGAAAACGATGAGTACAGCCGGGTGAACCAGGCGCTGGAGGCATTGTGTGAAAAAGGCTTTTTAGAGGGCGTCACGACCTCGCTGACGCGCGTGAACCACAAACCGGCGATGGCAGCGAGTAAAGCCACGCAGGCGCTGATGCAGCAGGTTGAAGCGGCAGGTCAGGCGGAAGGAATAGCCATTACCTGGCAGGCGGTCGGTGGTGGCAGTGATGCCAACCACACCGCCGCGCTGGGCATTCCGACCCTGGACGGGCTGGGGCCGATCGGTGCCGGGTTCCACAGCCCGGCGGAGTGGCTGGATAAAGCGTCGATTGCGCCGAGAATACGCTTGTTGAAGCGGGTGATTTCGATGCTGTAAGCCTTATCCCTCTCCCCAGCGGGGAGAGGGATGTTGACCGTGCAACGCTAGCCCAAAATTTGGGTACTCAACCGGCAGGTACAGCACCGCCGTCCCTGCTCGTCGAACACCACAATCTCCCAGCTCTGGCTGGTTCGCCCAAGATGCAACGGCTGACACACTCCGCGCACCTTCCCATGCGATACCGCGCGATGGTGCGTTGCGTTCAGTTCCGTTCCCACCACGCTTTGTCCGTCGCGGGTCATCAGAAACCCGGCCATCGACCCCAGCGTTTCCGCCAGCGCCGCCGACGCCCCGCCGTGCAGCAGACCGAACGGCTGATGGGTACGCGCATCCACGGGCATTTCGGCCTCAAGCGTATCGTCACCGATGCGGGTATAGACGATGCCCAGATGCGCCACCATGGAGTTCAGACTGGTGGCGTTCATTTCTTCACGCGATAAGTGACGTTTCCAGATCATCTACGCCCCCAGCGTGGAGCCGCCGTCCACCACGATATCCTGCAACGTGATATGGCTGGCAGCATCGGAGGCGAGGAACAGCACCGTGCTGGCAATCTCCTGCGGACGGGCGATTTTGCCCAGCGGAATACCGAGCTTGAACTGCTCGCCAAAGCCGCGAATACGCTGCTGCTCAGCATCGTCGCTTTTCCACAGGGTGCGCTGCATATCGGTATCCGTTGACCCGGGCGACACCAGATTACAGCGCACGCCACTGCCCGCCAGCTCAAGCCCGACGGTCAGCGCCAGGCTTTTTAGCGCCGCTTTCGACGCACCGTAGGCGCTCATTCCGATACGCGGCGTGTGGGCCGCGTCAGACGCCACGGTGACAATCGCCCCGCTTTGCTGGCGACGGAACTGGCCCATCGTCTGCTGGAACAGGTTAAATGCCCCGCCGACATTAACCGCGAAGGTCTGCTGCCAGTCCTCCTGCGCAATCTGGTCGGTCGCGCCCATACGCAGAATTCCCGCCGCGTTCACCAGCACGTCCAGACGCTCAACCCTTGCCAGCGCACGCCCGCATACCTCGCGAACCTGTGCGGCATCCGCGATGTCCAGCGTTTCGGTGGCAAAGGGATACGCTTCCTGCGGGAAGGCCAGGTCGAATCCGGTGACCTGCGCGCCCGCTTCAACAAACGCCCGCGCCGTCGCGTAACCGATGCCCTTACCCGCGCCCGTTACCCAGACGGTTTTGCCGGTAAAATCGAACCCCGCCATCACTTCACCTCGCGGGAGAGCAGCGCCCACCAGGCGTCGAGGGTGGGATTTTTCGCCAGCATCACAAAGTCGATATCGCCGTGCACTTTGCGCCAGCGGGCGGCCAGCGCCATCATGCGCACCGAGTCCAGACCGTAGTCGATCAGGTTTTCGTCATCCATCGGCTCATCTGATTCATCCAGCAGCGGCAGGATGATGTCACGCAGCGCCGCTTTCGTGGCCGGAATGGACGGCAGCAGGTCGTCCGTCATGACCACCCGGCCGGCGCGCCCTGCGACGTAGTTCAGGGACATCAGGTGCTCATCGCGGGTAAAATCGGCCAGCGCATCGGCGATAAAGAACGGTTTGATATCCCGCATAAAGGCGTCTGTAGCGGTCGTCATGCAGCCAATATGGGCGTAAACCCCGGTGATCAGCAGCTGGTTGCGCCCCGTCTCTTTCAGCATCAACTCCAGCGGCGAGCGGTGGAACGCGCTGTAGCGCCACTTCACCAGTACCGTATCGGCTTCATCCGGCGTCAGCTGAGACACAATGCGCTGCTGCTCTGGTGAGCGGGTCAGCCCCGGTCCCCACATATCGTTCAGCAGGGCGCGGTCTTCATCGCTTTGCGCTTTCGGCTGCGCGGTGTAGTAAACCGGAATATTGTGTTGCTTGCAGTAATCGCGAAGTCTGGCGATATTCGCGACCACCTGGGCCATCATCGGGCTGTTTTCGCCCCAGAAGTTCAGGAAATACTCCTGCATATCATGGATCAACAGCGCGGCACGTTCTGGCTCAAACGCCCAGTTCACTTTGTTGTCTGGCAGATCTGCGGCCGTCGGCAGCGCATAAGCGGTTAATTGTGGAATGGCCATACTCTGTTCCTTAGCCCCGGGCGCGTTCAGCGAGCCACAGGCGCAACTGTTTCTTATCGACTTTGCCGACGGGCGTTAACGGAAGCGCATCAACGCTCTCCACGCGGTCCGGCAGTTTAAATTCTGCAACGCCCTGCTCACGCAGGAAGCGGCGCACCTCCACCGCACGCAGTGGCTCTTTCACCACCAGATACGCGCAGCTCTTTTCACCCAGCAGGCTGTCCTCCATGCTCACCAGGGCCGCGTGGATCACCGCGTCGTGGCGCAGCAGCAGGTTTTCAATCTCTTCTGCGGCAATCTTTTCGCCGCCACGGTTGATCTGATCTTTCTCCCGTCCCTGAACGGTGATGTAGCCCTGTTCGTCAATGGCGATCAGATCGCCGGAGCAGTAAAAGCCGTCTGCATCAAAGGCGCTGGCGTTGTGCTCCGGACTGTTGAAATAGCCGCGGAAGGTATACGGCCCGCGGGTCATCAGACGCCCGACTTCACCGCGCGGGAGCGGATTACCGTGCTCGTCCGCCACCCACACTTCGTCATCCGGGCACATCGGGCGCCCCTGCGTATTGATAATGCGTTCCGGCGTATCATCGAGCGCGGTGTAGTTCACCAGCCCTTCCGCCATACCAAACACCTGCTGCAGCTGGCAGCCAATTTCTGCCGGAATACGCGCCGCGAGCGTCGCGGACAGGCGCGCCCCACCGACCTGCAGCAGCGTCAGCGATGAGAGCGGGGCATTCCCTGCACCGTCGGCAATCGCCTGCAGCCACAGGCTGACCGCCGGGGGCACCAGCGAGGTAACCGTGATCTGATGTTTTTCTATCAGCGGGAAGCAGATTGTGGCGCTCGGATCGTTTGCCAGTACCACGCAGCCCCCCGCCGTAAAGACGCCTAACGAGCCGGGCGAGCTCATGGCGTAGTTATGGGCCGCTGGCAGCGCATTCAGATAACGCGTGTCCGCGGTAATCCCGCAGATCGCATTGCTGCGACGGATGCTGTAGTCATAGTCGTTATGCGTACGCGGGATCAGCTTCGGCGTGCCGGTACTCCCGCCCGAGAGCTGGAAGAACGCCACTTCGTCGGCAGGAGTCGGGTTCGGAATGAAATTTTCTGCCGGATGCGCAATCGCCGCGTCCAGCGCATGTTCACCCTTGTCGCCGCGCAGCAGCACGACGCGCACCGAACGGTGCTCATCGACAAAAGTATTGAGGAAGTCATCCCCTGCAAACAGGGCGTGCTCGCGATCGGCTATCAGCAGTGCAGGTTTGATCTGCGCGGCGTAGGCGTTCAGCTCCGAGCGCTGATGGCTAAAGAGCGCATTGACCGGCGCCACGCCCACCTGCAGCAGGGCGAAAAAGGTTATGTAAAACTCGCACACGTTGCCAAGCTGCACCAGCGCCGTTTCACCGCGATGAAGCCCCAACGCCTGCAGCCGCGATGCCAGGTTATTCACGGCCTGGTTAAACTCGCGGTACGTTA
This sequence comes from Enterobacter sp. RCC_40, assembly GCF_041360735.1. Lineage (NCBI taxonomy): Bacteria > Pseudomonadati > Pseudomonadota > Gammaproteobacteria > Enterobacterales > Enterobacteriaceae > Enterobacter > Enterobacter sp. RCC_40. Next base: position 459,419 of record NZ_JBFUPR010000002.1, on the reverse strand, counting down.
TGCGACGGTCACCGTCGACGATCGCCACCGCATCGTTATTCGCCTGATCTGTCAGGATGTGGGTCAGCGGCAGATCCTGCCAGTAGCCTTTTTCACGGTAGCGCCGGGCAAAATCCTCGGGCCAACGGGTAAAGGGAAGGGTCATGAGTGTTCCTTAGTGCAAACCAAAAACATTGAGCATGGTGGAGAGTTTTACGCCGGTTTCACGCCACTCGCCCACGGGTGAAGAGGCCGGGACAATGCCCGCGCCGGCAAACAGGCGAACGGTATTCTGCTGCAGACGAGCGCAGCGGATGGTGACCACCCATTCGCCATTGCCTTCACTGTCACACCAGCCGACGATGCCGCCGAACAGCTCGCGATCGAAGGGCTCCAGCCCGGCGATCAACGCCTTAGCAGCCTGATGCGGGAAACCGCTCAGGGCTGGCGTCGGGTGCAGCAGGCAGGCCAGCGTCAGCGCGTTTTCGTTTTCACGCGCCTCACCTTCCACCGGCGTGGCCAGATGCCAGAGCGTGGGGGTGGTGATCAACTGTGGGGAGGACGGCATGCTGAGGTGATGGCTGCGCGGTTTGAGAATGGCTTTCATCGCCTGGGTCACCAGGTCATGCTCGTGACGATCTTTTTCGGACGCCAGCAGCTTGTTGCCCGCCTCGCGATCCAGCACGTCATCCGGCTGACGACGCGCGGAGCCTGCCAGCGGCAGAGAGCTAAAATGCGCCCCTTCTTTACGCAGCAGCAGTTCCGGGCTTGCGCCGAGCAGCACGCCACCGTCTTCCAGCGGTACGTGGAAGTTGTAGCTGGCCGGGTTCTGGGCGATCAGCCGCTCCATGAGCGCACCGCTATCAATCGGTTTGTCGGTGACGATATCAATCAGGCGCGACAGCACCACTTTGTTCACCTGCGGCGTGGCGGTGAGGGCAGCCGCGCGGGCGACCATCTCTTCAAATACCGGCTGCGGCGGGATCTCGGTGCGTTTTTCCACCTTCAGCGCCTGTGAGCCGGCAACATAGCGGGCGGACTGCTGACGCGCCGGGCGAGAAAAGGTCTGCCAGCGTTGCGGAATAAACAGAGACGACGGCTTGCGGGTATCAAACGGAATGGCACCCACCATCACAGGATGGGCAATGCCGCTGGCTTTTGCGTTGCGGAAAACCTGGGCTAATTTCTGCTGAAACTGTCCTGCCGGATCGTCACCCCCGACGGCGGATTCAGAGAAGCGGGAAAAACAGCCGGACGTGGTAAAACTGCGGTAAGGCGACATAAAGAAAAAGCTGTCTGATTGCAGCGTGCTGGCGGTGTGCTGAACTTCCTCAGCCAGGGACGTATCCATTTCATCCTCCTAAAATGATAAAGGCAGTAATAATGATTATCATTTATATTTACGCTCGCTAACCTAATCTCACCTCGCGTCGCTGTCAACCGCAGAGCAAACATCTTCTTCGGGTAACGCTTGCATCCCGTCGTCGCAGACATGAAAATGAGAAGCATTAACCTCAACAGAAACAGGATGCCACGTTGTGAAATGTCTTGCCGTCTGCCGTAATCCCCTGCTTTTCATCGGACTTTTTGTTTTAGGACTTACCTCAGCGCTTGCCGCCGACTGGCCGCGTCAGGTGACAGACAGCCGCGGCGTGCATACGCTTGAGCACAAACCGACGCGCATCGTCTCCACCAGCGTGACCCTGACCGGCTCCCTGCTGGCGATTGACGCGCCGGTTATTGCCAGCGGCGCCACCACGCCCAACAACCGCGTGGCGGATGCGCAGGGATTCCTGCGCCAGTGGGGCGATATTGCGAAACAGCGTCAGCTTGCGCGTCTGTACATTGGCGAGCCGAGCGCCGAAGCGGTGGCCGCCCAGATGCCAGACCTGATTTTGATCAGCGCCACCGGCGGGGATTCGGCGCTGGCGTTGTATGACCAGCTTTCAGCTATCGCGCCGACGCTTGTTATTAACTACGACGACAAAAGCTGGCAGGCGCTGCTAAAACAGCTCGGCACAATCACGGGTCAGGAAAAACAGGCCGCCGAGCGCATCGCCGCGTTTGATAAGCAGCTTGCCCAGGTGAAACAGCAGATGACATTACCGCCGCAGCCGGTGAACGCCATCGTCTACACCGCCGCCGCACACTCGGCAAACCTGTGGACGACGGAATCCGCTCAGGGCCAGTTATTACAGCAACTGGGCTTTACGCTGGCTGAACTGCCTGCCGGATTGCACACCTCAAAAAGCCAGGGTCAACGTCACGATATTATTCAGTTAGGCGGGGAAAATCTGGCAACCGGGCTGAACGGCGAAGGGCTGTTCCTGTTTGCCGGTGATCAGAAAGATGTGGATGCGATTTACGCCAATCCGCTGCTGGCGCAACTTCCAGCCGTGCAGAACAAGCGCGTCTGGGCACTGGGAACAGAGACGTTCCGCCTGGATTATTACAGTGCAATGCGGGTACTGCAGCGTTTAGACGCACAGTTCAGGTAAGAGGCTAACCCGGCCCTCTCGGTGAGAGGGCCGGTGTGAACGCGTCAGGCCGCACTGTCGTTCAACACAACCTCCTGCCTGAACCGACGCAGCTCAACCAGGACCACCAGCAATATCACCCCCAGCATAGCCAGGACAAAGCCGCTGCTGCTCGCTGAAGCCACCGGGGTCATTATCGCCCCCAGCCCGCCGAGGATAGCCGCGCCAATGGCATCGCCCGTCACGTTCTGTGCGGTCCACAAACCGTTGATACGCCCCAGCATCCCTTCCGGCGTCTGGGTCTGGATCAGGGTGTACTGCAGCAATGAACTGATGGCGCTTAACCAGCCAAAAATCACCAGGCACATTACGCCCAGCGCCCATACCGGCATCAGGCTGAAGAAACCAATCGCAATAAACGACGCCAGGGTAGCCAACAGCATGATCAGCCCGGGACGCGCACTCTGCGCCAGGTTACCGCTGGTCAACGCGCCGCATGCCGCGCCGAGCGGAATAGCCGCGTACAGCACGCCGATTTCCGACGCGCTCATCTGCCACACGCCCGCCAGCGCCGGGTAAAGCACGCGTACGGCGCTGGCCATCGTCAGCAGACCGCCGAGCAGCGCAATGCCACCTATCAACGGATTGCTGAACAGAAAACGGATCGCGGCCATCAGTGATGTCAGCGGATGTTCGCGCGGCTGTGGCGGAGGCGGCAGGCGCGGCAAACGCAGGAGCGTGAGCGTAGTGATAAAGGTGCCCGCTGCCGCCAGCCCATAGTTCCACGCCACGTTGCCGGTCGCCAGCAGCAGGCCACCGACCATCGGTGAAATTACCGACCCGAGGCGCACGGTCAGCATGGTGATTGCCCCCGCCTGCATCAGGTTTTCGCGCCCGACCAGCGCGGGCGTGGCTGCCAGCAGCGCCGTGACGCCGAGTGACGCAAAAAAACCGTCCCACAGACCGAGGGCGTAAATGGCAATCAGTGACGGCTCCGGCAACATGGCGTTCAGGCACAGCCCGATAAAGCCTACGCCGCACGTGCCGCGTGCCAGCAGGATCAGTTTTTTACGCTCATACCGGTCCGCTAGCACGCCGCCCACCATCAGGCCGATAAACATTGCCCCACCGGTTAAGGTGACCGAAAGCCCCACCAGCCAGCTGGAGTGGGTCATGGACTGGATCTGCACCGGCACGGCAACGCCAAGCAGGCCGAGGGAGAGGATGGAGATAAAACGGGCGATAAAGACAGCGCGGTATGCGGGGTGCGTCTTCAGCAGGCTGAGGTTGAGCAGCCAGGATTTTTGATTCATGACAAGGCCTTGAGTGTATTTCTACCAATTCCATTGGCGCACATGCTAACATAGCCAAATAAGATAGATAACGATAATCACTATCATTATCAAATCATGGATGTTGCTATGTCGTTTTCCTCTTCCGCGGTGCGCGCCGTTGCCGTGCCCGTGTTATTGCTACTGTTAATCCTTGCGATTGCACTCAGTTTGCTGGTCGGCGCGAAGCCGCTGCCCGCGTCCGTTATTGTCGATGCGCTCACTGGCAGCTGTCAGAGCGCCGACTGCACCATCGTGCTCGATGCCCGCCTTCCCCGTACCCTTGCCGGACTGCTGGCCGGGGGGGCGCTGGGTCTTGCCGGTGCCTTAATGCAAACGCTCACCCGTAACCCGCTGGCCGACCCCGGCATTCTTGGGGTAAACAGCGGTGCCAGCTTTGCGATTGTGCTTGGCGCGGCGCTCTTCGGTTTTACCTCTCCGTCTGAACAACTGGTGATGGCCTTCTGCGGCGCGCTGGCGGCGTCGCTGGTGGTGGCGTTTACCGGTAGCCAGGGTGGCGGACAGCTGAGTCCGGTACGCCTGACGCTGGCGGGCGTGGCGCTCGCCGCCGTGCTGGAAGGGTTATCCAACGGCATCGCCCTGCTTAACCCGGATGTTTACGACCAGCTGCGCTTCTGGCAGGCCGGTTCGCTGGATATCCGCACCCTGGCAACCTTAAAAGTGGTGGTGATCCCGGTCGTCATCGCCGCCGCCGTCGCGCTGTGTTTAAGCCGGGCGCTCAACAGCCTGAGCCTCGGGAGCGATACCGCAACCGCGCTCGGCAACCGCGTGGCGCGCACGCAGCTAACGGGTCTTATCGCGATCACCGTACTGTGCGGCAGCGCAACTGCGGTAGTCGGCCCAATAGCGTTTATCGGCCTGATGATGCCCCACATGGCACGCTGGCTGGTGGGTGCCGATCACCGTTGGTCGCTGCCGGTCACGCTGCTTGCTACCCCTGCCCTGCTGCTGTTGGCGGATGTTGTGGGTCGCCTGCTGGTGCCTGGTGAACTGCGCGTCTCGGTGGTAAGCGCGTTTATCGGTGCACCGGTGCTGATCTTCCTCGTGCGACGTAAACGCGGAGGTGGCGCATGATGGCCCCGTCCCGACGTTTAGTCACCAGCGTGTCGTTGCTGGCCGTCGTCATTCTGATGCTGGCGGTCTGGAGCCTGCGCAGCGGCGCGGTCACGCTCGATTTCGCGCAGGTTTTTAACGCGCTGCTTGGCAGTGCGCCGCGCAATGTCACCCTGGTGGTCACCGAGTGGCGACTGCCGCGCGTGGCGATGGCGATTCTGGTGGGCGCGGCGCTCGGCGTCAGCGGTGCCATTTTTCAGTCGTTGATGCGCAACCCGCTTGGCAGTCCGGACGTAATGGGGCTGAACACCGGCGCCTGGAGCGGCGTGCTGGTGGCGATGGTGCTGTTTGGTCAGCACCTGACGGCCATCACGTTCACCGCGATGACCGGCGGGATAGTCACCGCGCTCATTATCTGGGCGCTGGCCTGGCGCAACGGTATCGACACCTTCCGCCTGATCATTATCGGTATCGGCATTCGCGCCATGTTAATGGCTTTCAACACCTGGCTATTGCTGCAGGCTTCGCTCGACACCGCGCTCTCTGCCGGGTTGTGGTATGCCGGTTCACTCAATGGCCTGACGTGGGGCAAAACCTGGCCCGCTGCCCCGCTGATCCTGGTGATGTTTATTGGCGCGGTGTTGCTGGTACGCCGGATGCGCCTGCTGGAGATGGGTGATGACAGCGCCTGCGCGCTGGGTGTGGGCGTTGAGCGCTCGCGCCTGATGCTGATGCTGGTGGCAGTGTTACTGACCGCTGCCGCCACCGCCATCGCCGGGCCGATCTCGTTTATCGCGCTGGTTGCACCGCACATTGCCCGGCGCATCAGCGGCACGGCGCGCTGGGGATTAACCCAGGCGGCGCTGTGTGGCGCAGCGTTACTGCTGGCCGCCGACCTCTGCGCCCAGCGGTTATTTATGCCTTATCAACTTCCGGTAGGCGTCGTGACCGTCAGCCTCGGCGGGATTTACCTCATCGTCTTGTTAGTTCAGGAGTCACGCAAGAAATGACAAACAGCACAACCCGCTTACGCGGCGAACACTTAACCCTCGGCTATGGCAAAAAAATCATTGCCCGTGACCTGACGGTGGCTATCCCGGACGGCCATTTTACGGCGATTATCGGCCCGAACGGCTGCGGTAAATCGACCCTGCTGCGCACCCTCAGCCGCCTGATGACGCCGGTTGAGGGCTGCGTGTATCTCGACGGCGAGCAGATCCAGCGCTTTGCCAGCAAAGAGGTGGCGCGCCGTATCGGCCTGCTGGCGCAAAACGCCACCACGCCTGGGGATATCACGGTGCAGGAACTGGTCTCACGCGGGCGCTATCCGCATCAGCCGCTGTTTACTCGCTGGCGTAAAGAGGATGATGAGGCGGTGAAGCGGGCGATGCAGGCGACGGGCATTACCGATCTGGCCCGGCAAAGCGTGGATACGCTCTCCGGCGGGCAGCGCCAGCGGGCGTGGATTGCGATGGTGCTGGCGCAGGAAACCGCCATCATGCTGCTGGACGAGCCAACCACGTGGCTGGATATCAGCCATCAGATCGATCTGCTGGAGTTGTTGAGCGAGTTGAACCGCACGCAGGGCTATACGCTGGCGGCCGTGCTGCATGATTTAAATCAGGCATGCCGCTATGCCACACATTTGATTGCGTTGCGCGACGGCGAAATTGTGGCGCAGGGTGCGCCAAAAGAGATTGTGACGCCGGATCTGATCGCGCAGATCTACGGCATGCGCTGCATGATTATCGACGATCCCGTGGCCGGTACGCCGCTGGTGGTGCCGTTGGGCAAGCGTGCAGTCTGATGCCCTCACCCTCTCCTGGAAAAGAGGGTGAGAGTGAGGGGAAACCGCTACCCCAATATCGCCTTCAGCACCGGTCCTATCGTCTCAAACGCCTGCGGTGAAATGATATCCACGTGGGCGCAATCCTGGCTGTAAACCTCCAGTTCCCCCACCCACGGCGCCCAGGCCTGCTGCGGATCCAGCGTTTGCGTGCGCCCGGCAACAAACAACGTCGCTTTACCGTCGAACCGTGAACTGTGCGCCGTTGTCAGGAGGCGGACGGCATCGGCGTAATTCCCTTCGATGGCGTTAAAGAGCTCGCCAGAGCCTTGCCCCTGCTGCGCGGCGATAAACGCCTGGCGCTCGCGTTCGATTTCTGCCAGTACGTCCGGATCGAGACCATTGGCCTCTTTCTCTGCCCAGTTCTGGGTTTCCGGCGGCCAGGTATCCAGCAAGCCGAGAAACGCCACCGCGTCACCCTGCTCGCGCAGACGGGCCGCAATGCCCTGCGCCAGCGTGCCGCCAAGCGAGTAGCCGAACAGATAATACGGCCCCTGCGGCTGTTGCGCGCGCAGCGTCTGCAGATGATGTTCGATCACCTCGTCCAGCGTAGCGCACTGCTGCATCGGCCCTTCCGGACGCGGCGACTGAATGCCGGTGATTGACCAGCGCGGTCTGAGATAGCGCGCCAGCACGCTAAACTGCCAGGCAAAGCCGGATGCCGGATGGAAACAGAACAGCGTCGGACCGTTGCTTTCACGCAGCGGCAAAAGGGTCTCGTAGCCCAGACGCTGTGCCTGTTCGTCATTCATCGATGAATCCAGCAACGCGCTGAGCATGCTGACCGTTGAGGTCACCATAATCTGCCCCGGCGTGACCCTGCGGGCAAACGTACGGCTGAGCTGCGCGGCCAGGCGCATCGCCAGCAGGGAATGACCGCCGAGGGCGAAGAAATCGGCCTCGATGTCGTTCACCTCACAGCCGAGCAGGGCAGAAAATGCCTGCGCGACGGCCACTTCAGCGTCTGTTTCTGGCGCCCGCCCGGACGTCTTGCGGGTCAATTCCGGCAACGGAAGCGCCTTACGGTCAAGCTTTCCGTTGGCAGAGAGCGGCAGCGCGCTGATTTGCAGCAGCACCACCGGCACCATATGGGGCGGCAATTGAGCTTTAAGCGAGTGCAGCAGCGCATCGCGGTCCAGCGGCAAGCCGGACCCGGAGACGACATACCCTACCAGCTGTCGGGCATCGCCCCCGGTTGCCGCCGCCTGATTAAAGACGCACGCGTGCGCTACGGCCTGCGCCACGTCAGGCAGCGAAAGCATCGCACGATCGATTTCGCCAAGTTCGATACGCTGACCACGAATTTTCAGCTGATCGTCACTGCGGCCCAGATATTCCACCGCGCCGTTATCCAGCCAGCGCGCCACGTCACCGGTGCGGTACATCCGCTCGCCAGGTGCAAAGGGATCGGCAATGAAGCGGCTGGCGGTCAGGTCCGGACGACCGAGATACCCCTGCGCAAGCTGGGTCCCGGTAAGATAGAGGTCACCGGCCACGCCGAACGGCACCGGACGCATCATCGCATCCAGAATGCGCAGCCCCGTATTCCACACCGGGAAGCCAATCGGCACGCTGTTGCCCGCCACCGCCGCCAGTTCCGGACCCGACGCCGGATACCAGCTCACGTCCACCGCCGCTTCCGTTGGACCATAAAGGTTATGCAACGGGACATGAGTAAGGTGCTCCCACTCCCGACACAGTTCTGTCGGCAGCGCTTCCCCGCTGCAGAACACCTGCTTCAGTGTCTGACAGCAGTCGGCATTTTCCGGCGTCAGCGAGGCAACGAACGCCGCCAGCATCGACGGTACAAAGTGTGTCGTGGTCACGCCATAATGCGCGAAGAAGTTCTGCATCGCCTGCGGATCGCGGTGCGCGTCCGGCTCGGCCATCACCAGCTTCGCGCCGGCGATAAAGGGCCACCAGAACTCCCAGACCGAGACGTCAAAACTGCACGGCGTCTTTTGCGCCACCACGTCATGCGCGTCCAGCGGATAGTGATCCTGCATCCACATCAGGCGGTTAACGATGGCGGTATGCCCTACCATCACGCCTTTTGGCCGCCCCGTTGAGCCTGAGGTAAAGATGATGTACGCCGTGTGCGCCGGCTTTGCCAGCCGCAGCGGTTCACTGCCCGCAGGAGGTAATAGTGTGTTGTAACTAAATACAGGGACCGGCAGATCGCGAAAGCGCGAAAGCTGATCGTCAGAGGCGATCAGCAGGGACGGTTTCGCGTCCTCCAGCATCATGCGCAGACGATCGTCCGGGTAACCGGTATCCAGCGGCAACCACGCGGCGCCCGCCTCCACGATGCCGTGCAGCGCCAGGGTAAGAAACACCGAGCGCGGCAGGGCTACCGCCACGCTGTCGCCAGGCTTAACGCCGCGTTCCCGCAGTAATGTCGCAAGAGCCACCACCTGCTCGCGCATCTGGCGGTAATTCAGTTCGATGTGCGCATCAGCAAGCGCGGGGGCATCCGGCGTTTTATCCGCCTGGTCTGCCACCAACTGAGCCAGCGTGGTTGACGGTAGCGCCAGCCCGGTATCATTGATACGCGCCAGCTGCTGGTATTCCTGCTCTGAAACGGTTTCTGCTTCGCCGCAGCGCAAATCCGGGTTGGCAGCAAACTGCATCAGCATGGCGTTCAGGCGTGCAACGTGGCGCGTTAGCGTCGCTTCATCGTAGCGCTGCTTATTGGCAAGGATCTCAATACTCAGGCCGCCCTGCTCGTCCGGGAACAGCGCCAGTTCAAGGTCATTGACCGGGCCAGTGGCCAGCGTATGGGTGATGGCGTCCACGCCATCCATATCCAGCTGATAATCAAACACCTTGACGTTCAGTACCGGGCCAAACAGCGCGTCATCACCCGCGGCACGTCCGCTGTCGCGCACGATCTGCTCGGCGTCATAACGCTGATGGCGACGCATTTTTTTCAGCTGGTGTGCCAGACGATGCGCCAGCGCAGGCAGGCTTTCGTGCGGGGCGATGTTCACCGCCAGCGGCAGCACGTTCAGTACCGGACCGGTTGCCGTTAAGGCCGCCGACCCCATTCGGCGCATAAAGATAAACCCGGCGGCGTAGTCCAGCCGTCCGGTCAGACGCCCGATCCACAGCGCCACCAGCGCAAGCGCCAGATCGGTACGCTGAACCGGCCCCGCCGCCTGAGCAAGCCGGGTAAAGGCACGGCGGTCAGCCGTCACCTTCAGACGCAGAATATCGGTGGTCACCGCACGGCCCGGCAGCGGTGCCGACGACAGCGAGACCGGGGAAGGAAGCTGCTTACGCTGCTCCGCCCAGAACGCCCCGTCGCGCTGATACGCTTCGCTGTCGCGATAGCGCTGGTACTCCTCCACCACCTCGGCGAAAGGAGTAAACGGCGACGCGGGCGTGGGCTCGCCGTTTTGCCATGCGAGATAAATGGCGGCGATCTGGCGGGTAATCGCCGGAAAACTGAAGCCATCCACCACCAGATGATGATATCGCTGATACCAGTACCAGTGCCCTTCACCTACCTGAATCAGCTGATGGAACGCCAGCGGCTGACCGCTGTCCACCCGCAGGTTCTGGTTTAAATCCGCCGCCATCAGGGCCATCGCCGCGTCATGGGATTCGGCGCAAACCACGGACGGTTCAGGCAGTGACATAGCATCATCCACCCACTGCCAAACCTCGCCATTCTCTTGCACAAAACGCATGCGCAGGGTGTCGGCCTGCCTCATTCCTACAACAATGGCTTTTGCCAGCAGCGGTGCGTCAATATTGCCCTTCAGCTCGGTGTAGTGCGCCACGCTCCAGGCGTTTGGCAGGGAGGAAAGCTGCTCCGCCATCCAGATACCCGGCTGGGCGGCGACAAGGGGAAGACGGTTCATGCTTTCTCTCCCGCAAAATAAGACGGTTGCAGGGTTTGCCAGTGGTCGGCGAGCCACTGCTGACAGGCTTCCTGAGACTGCGCTTCACAGACCACGCGCCAGCCCGCCGGCAGCTGGCACTGCTGCGGCCACAGACTGTACTGTCCCTGGTCGTTACGCAAAATCGCAAACTGACCCTGCGGATTATCGAAAGGGTTGCTGAATTCCATACAGACTCCGTTAGTGAATAAGCGGCTGCCAGAGGGTCATCAGCCCCTGCGTCAGCCCACCGCGCCAGCAAAGCGCGTCGTGTCCGCCGTCAACCTGACGCCAGATAACCGGTTGCTGCGGGTGCAGTTCGGAGTAGATCGCCTGATTCGCGCGGAAGATGAGCGGCTCATTGCGTCCGGCCTCAAGAACGATACGCAGCCCGCGCGCGGTGAGGTCGCCCGCTTTAAGTTGTTCGATGAGCAACCCGTCCTGCTGACCGCCACGGTGCGGCCACCAGTAGGAGCCGGACTGGCTTAATACGCAGCCAAAGCGCTCGGGCCAGTTAAGCCCGGCATAAAGTGAAGAGAGGCCGCCAAAGCTTTGACCCGCGACTACCGTTCGGTCGGCGCGGTCGCTGAACGGAGTGCGGCTGTTCACCCGCGGGAGAAGTTCCTCCTGCACCGCCTGCCAGAAATCCGGGTTGCAGGGCAACTCGTGATTGCGATGCGCCATGTCGATCACATCGATTAAGACGTAGACGGCAGGCGGCAATTTGCCCGCGTTTGTCAGCGCGGTTAGCGGAGACCACACGGGCATGCTTTCGGCCCAGAACTGGCCGTCGAGCAGTACGCCAAGCGGCCGCTCCGGGCTGTCTTCACCGGTGGTGAAAACCCACACCCGGCGGCGGTTATTCAGACGCACGCTTTCCCATTCAAAGCAGACGGGCGCGTTGCCGGGCGTTGCGGGCGTGTTCCAGCCGGGCTGAACCGGGGCCTCGGGCATTTCGAGCGCCGAGACGGGATGCCCGCGTCCGCCGCGCCAGCTTTGCGGATTTAACGGATCGGCCATTGCCGCGGGGAGCAACTTTCGCCAGCCTTCACGCAGCGCCAAACGATCGGGTTGCTCGCCGTGGAAGACCGCGTCGGCAAAATCATCTTCGTTCACTGAAGGGATAAAACAGTAGCTGCCACGCCATTGCGGGGTGAACGCACCCTGCCACTGCCAGACGTCAGTATCAGGAATACGCTCGAGGGATTGCGGACGGGCACTTTGATGGTGATCGGTCACGCCGGTGATGTAGAGCCAGACGCGTTTTAGCGGCGAGGTCTTTTGCGTTCCTGCCGGATCACGCCACCAGAAAGTGACGCGATAGTGCCCCTTCTCGCGGGTCCATTCGGGTCCGTTTTTCGACTGCCACCAGGCTTCACTTCCCGTTTTTAACCCCGTCACCCGTATAACCTCATGTTTATCAGTCTTTTTTGTTTCAGGACAAATTTTATTAATAATATTATTGATAACTATTTGCATTTGCAATAGCGTAGTGGCCGCGCTGTGGGAAGCGCGCTCATAAAACAACCATGCCACGCGTTGTGTGCGCTCGAGGACGGGGCTGCTTACGCAAACTGCGGGTGACACCATGCCGCCTCCTCTCCCTTTCGGGAATGGAGCCCGGGGATGCGGCGCGAAAAGCAGGACGTACAATGAATAAGAAGATTCACTCCCTGGCCTTGCTGGTCAACTTAGGGATTTACGGCGTTGCGATGCCAGCGCTGGCAGACGACAACACCGCCAACGCGCAGCACGAAGACACCATGGTGATCACCGCCGCAGAGCAGAACCTGCAGGCACCAGGGGTATCGACCATCACCGCCGATGAAATCCGTAAAAACCCGCCCGCACGTGACGTGGCCGAAATCATCCGCACCATGCCTGGCGTTAACCTGACCGGGAACTCCACCAGCGGACAGCGCGGCAATAACCGTCAGATTGATATTCGTGGTATGGGTCCGGAAAACACCCTGATCCTGATTGACGGCAAGCCGGTCACCAGCCGCAACTCCATCCGTCTGGGCTGGCGCGGCGAGCGAGATACCCGCGGTGACACCGGCTGGGTACCGCCAGAGATGATTGAACGCATTGAGGTCATTCGCGGCCCGGCCGCAGCTCGCTACGGTAACGGTGCGGCAGGCGGCGTGGTGAACATCATCACCAAAAAATTCGACAACCAGTGGCATGGCTCCTGGAACACCTACCTGAATGCTCCAGAACATAAGGATGAGGGTTCCACTAAGCGCACCAACTTCAGCCTGAGCGGCCCGCTGGGCGGCGACTTCAGCTTCCGCATGTTTGGTAACCTGGACAAAACCCAGGCCGATGCGTGGGACATCAACCAGGGTCACCAGTCCGATCGTACCGGTACCTATGCCGACACCCTGCCTGCAGGCCGTGAAGGGGTCGAGAACAAAGACATTAACGGCGTGGTCCGCTGGGACTTCGCGCCCATGCAGTCCCTGGAGTTTGAAGCGGGCTACAGCCGCCAGAACAACCTCTACGCGGGTGATACCCAGAACACCAATAACGACAACAGCTCCAGCGGTCTGGTGAAGAAAAACTACGGTAAAGAGACTAACCGTATCTATCGCCAGAACTTTGCGGTGACCTGGAACGGCGGCTGGGATAATGGGATTACCACCAGCAACTGGGCGCAGTACGAGCACACCCGCAATTCGCGTCTCGGCGAAGGCCTGGCGGGCGGTACGGAAGGATTGTTCAACAGCAATAAATTCACCGACACCGACCTGGCTGATGTGATGCTGCACAGCGAAATCAACCTGCCGATTGATTTCCTCGTCAACCAGAACCTGACGCTGGGCACCGAGTGGAACCAGCAGCGCATGAAGGACTCGACCTCCTTCTCGCAAACCCAGCAGGGCGGGACCATTCCGGGGCTCAGCAACGATCGTAGCCCGTATACCTCGGCGGAGATCTTCTCCCTGTTCGCCGAAAACAACATGGAGCTGACGGACAGCACCATGCTGACCCCGGCGCTGCGCTTCGATCACCATACGATCGTCGGTAACAACTGGAGCCCGTCCCTGAACCTGTCGCAAGGCCTGGGTGACGACTTTACGCTGAAGATGGGTATCGCCCGCGCCTATAAAGCGCCGAGCCTGTACCAGACCAACCCGAACTATCTGTTGTACAGCAAAGGCCAGGGCTGCTACGCCAGTTCCGACGGCGTGGGTTGCTACATGATGGGTAACGACGACCTGAAAGCCGAAACCAGCATTAACAAAGAGATTGGTCTGGAGTGGAAACACGACGGCTGGCTGGCGGGCGTGACCTGGTTCCGTAATGACTACCGCAACAAGATTGAAGCGGGGTATGCGCCAGTCGGCCAGACCTCTACCAGTAAAGTGACCACCGATATTTACCAGTGGGAAAACGTACCTAAAGCGGTGGTTGAAGGTCTGGAAGGCTCCCTGAACGTGCCGGTCAGCGACACGATCAACTGGACCAACAACATCACCTATATGCTGCAAAGCAAGAACAAGGAGACCGGCGACCGTCTGTCGATCATCCCGGAGTACACGCTGAACTCAACCCTGAGCTGGCAGGTACATCAGGATGTGTCGCTGCAGTCGACCTTCACCTGGTACGGCAAGCAGCAGCCGAAGAAGTACAACTACAAAGGCCAGCCGGTGACCGGATCTGAGAAAGACGAAGTCAGCCCGTACAGCATCGTTGGCCTGAGTGCGACCTGGGACGTGACCAAAAACGTCAGCCTGACCGGCGGCGTGGATAACGTCTTTGATAAACGCCAGTGGCGCGCGGGTAATGCCCAGACCACCGGCAACGCCACAACCGGTGCCTATATGTACGGCGCGGGTGCATACACCTATAATGAGCCGGGCCGAACCTGGTTTATGAGCGTGAACACGCACTTCTAAGGCAGGCTGTGTCTCCCCTCTCCTGCCGGGAGAGGGGCTGAATGTCTCCCTCTCCCGGCAGGAGAGGATCGGGGTGAAGGCATCAGGCCGCACTATTCCTCAACGTCAGGACGAGAAAACATGCGCACCACCCACTCCACATTTCGTCTTGCCGGAACCACGGTCCACCAAATTACCTTCGATCCCACCACCTTTACCGACGCAGACCTCCTCTGGCTTCCTCACCACAACGCGCTTGCTCACGCTGCCCCCAAACGTAAAGCTGAACACCTGGCCGGACGCCTCGCCGCCGCCCACGCCCTGCAGGAATATGGCTCTACGGCCATACCGGCTATCGGCAGCAGCGGCGAGCCGCTGTGGCCTGACGGCATGACGGGCAGCATCAGCCATACGGCCAGTCGTGCGCTGGCCGTTGTAACGCCGCACGGGCTAACGGGTATCGACGGGGAAATTATCCTCGCTGATGACGAAGCGGTGGAGATCAAAGACGGGATTATTGGCCCCGCAGAAGACTCGCTGCTGCGCCACACCGGCCTGCCATTTGCGCAGGCGCTGACGCTGACGTTTAGCGCCAAAGAGAGCCTGTTTAAGGCGCTGTTTTCACAGGTTAACGCGATGATGGGCTTTGATTGTGCCCGCGTCACGGCGCTCGACGAGAATACCCTGACGCTGGCGCTGACCCGCCCGCTGGCGGGGTTTTCGCAAGATGATGCCTTCACGCTGTTTTGGCTGCGTGACGGCAACACGCAGATCACACTGCTTCCGCCTTTTCCCGCCGCTTCGCGCAAGTCATCATCACGGCGTTGAACAATACGCCAGACTGCAGTCTTTTCAATCCTTGCCCCAGGTGCAGCGCAGATAAGGCTGGGTGTTACTTCTTACTGAACAAAAACCTCATGCAAATGACTGTTATCCCAGTGGCACCAATGGCCGAGACGGACAGAGCAAGAATCGAAGCAAAATCATGCACACCCTCTATGCCGTAAATACTAAACACGTTTGCCAGACGTTGAACGTTGTCCAGAGGAAAAAAGGCTGCCCATACCAGGCCGCAAACAAAAAACCAAAATACTATTTGTACGCAAAAAAGGAAAAAACCGGTGAAAGTCCTCATCGGGTCACCGTTATTGCTCCGCAGGAGAACCGTTAATATCAACACCGCCATCGCCTTTAAGCCACACGTAAGCTGGGATCGTCATTTTTATCTCCTTATAAAAACCAGCAGTATTATCGTAAATCGCTTTTTGAATTAATGCATTTGTGCTTAAGGAAAGACTGATAAAAACAGATAAGGCAGATAAATATAAAAAAAGAATGGGCAAATAGCAGTGCTACTGAGTCGTAAAGGATAAGCAGTCGTAGAACGGGGCCAGAACTGGCCCCGCGGTTTTACTTCAATTCAGTGCTCAA
Organism: Enterobacter sp. RCC_40; assembly: GCF_041360735.1. Taxonomy (NCBI): domain Bacteria; kingdom Pseudomonadati; phylum Pseudomonadota; class Gammaproteobacteria; order Enterobacterales; family Enterobacteriaceae; genus Enterobacter; species Enterobacter sp. RCC_40. The sequence goes on along the minus strand of NZ_JBFUPR010000002.1, from coordinate 443,516 downwards.
ACATCCGGGAACATCACGCTATTCCCCGGCGCCTCGCGATGGAGGTGAATAAAGTTCAGGTGTCGCTCATACTGATCCAGTATGTCCGTAATTACCTGTTCCTTACTGTAATCCATCAGGTCATTCCCCTGGCTCCCTTCCAGCAGGAACGTCTCAAGGCGGTAATACGTTGATTTCCCGCTGCGTGCGCGATAGGTAAACCCGGGCACCGAATACTGCTGTGGCCAAATCTGGTAGACAAAGTTTTGTTCGTCGCCCATATGCACCAGCAGACCCAGGTGTCCCAGAGTCTCACCGTCGTCCGGCGGCAGGTTTTTCAGTTCAACATACGCACCACGCAGCTTCAGCTCCTGCGCCACCTCTTCCATCGCCGGGAAGCAGACCGTTTCCATCATCTGTTTGGTGTAGCGCGTGCCCGGATAGTTCATCAGACGTGATAACCGCTTTTTCCAGCTCAGTCTGTCCTGCGCACCCATCGGGCGTGGCGCGGTGTCGCGGCTGGCGCTGACGCGGCGGTAATCTTCCACCTTGAGAGATTTATACAGCCCGGCCATCACGAAGAAGATCACGAAACTGAACGGCAGACCCATGATCACCGTGGTGTTCTGCAGGGCAGAAATACCGTTGGTCATCAGCATGCCCAGAGTCAGCAGGCCAATGGCGACAGACCAGAAGATGCGCAGCCAGTTAGGGGCATCGCTGTTAATGTCCTTGAGCTTCGAGGTAAAGTTCCCCAGCACCAGCGCGCCGGAATCCGCCGAGGTGACGTAAAACAGCAGGCCGGTAATGGTCGCAACAGAGGCGCTAAAGGTAAACGCCGGATACTGCGCCAGCAGGCTGTAGAACCCTCGCTCCGGATGCACCATCGCTTCCTGCGCAAACGTCGCATTGCCGTGAATGATCTCGTGCAGCGCGCTGTTGCCGAACACCGACAGCCACAGCAGCGTAAAGGTGAACGGGATAATCAGCGTGCCCATCACAAACTGACGAATGGTGCGTCCACGCGAAATACGCGCCAGGAACAGGCCAACAAACGGCGACCACGCGACCCACCACGCCCAGAAGAACAGCGTCCAGTTGTTCATCCACTCGACCGGGCGGTCAAAGGCGAAGCTGTTCAACGTCATACCCATAAAGCGGTTCACGTAATCACCCACGTTCAGCACTAACGCATTGAGCAGGAATGACGTATCGCCCATAAACAGCACGAACAGGATCAGCCCCAGCGCCAGCGCGACGTTCAGCTCAGAAAGCACGCGAATGCCCTTGTCCACGCCGGAGGTAACCGAAATGGTGGCGATAATCACCGACAGCGCGATCAGCGCCGCTTTGGCCGCCATGGAATCCGGGATATCAAACAGCACGCTCAGACCGTAGTTGAGCTGCACCACGCCGATACCGAGCGTGGTGGCGATCCCAAAGATGGTGCCAATCACCGCCGCGATATCCACGGTGTGTCCAATCGGTCCGTTAATTTTTTTACCGAAAATCGGATAGAGCGCGGAGCGGATCGTGAGGGGTAAATTATAACGATAGCTAAAGTATCCAAGCGCCATACCCATCAGGGCATACATCGACCAGCCGGTTAAGCCGTAGTGGAACAATGTCCAGACCATTGCCTGTCGCGCGGCCTCCATCGTCTGCCCCGCCCCTTCCGGTGGCTGCATATATTGCGTGACCGGTTCCGCCACGGAGAAGAACATCAGGTCAATACCAATGCCCGCGGCAAACAGCATCGCGGCCCAGCTCAGCAGGCTGAACTCGGGTTTTGACTGTTCCGGCCCGAGCTTTACCGAGCCAAAGCGCGAGCAGGCGATGCAGACGACGAAGACGATATAGAGCGTCGCCGCCAGCAAGTAGTACCAGCCGAAGGTCTTCGACACCCAGTTAAGGGTGCGCCCAATCCACTCGGCAGAAAAATCGCTAAAGAAGATCGTCATCAGGGAAAACAACAAAATCAGTCCTGCGGATGTATAAAAAACAACCGGATTGATTTTGTCCTTTTCTCTGTCTTGCGAAAGATCTGTCATCCAGTATCCCCACTGTTTTTGTAACTATTGAAATCCAAAACCGCAACAATTAAGACACATTTTATATTGAACGTCCAATCAAAAACCGCTTTAATGGTTAACCAACGCTGATGAATGGAGTGGCAAAAATGCCCAAAGTGGGGATGCAGCCAATCCGGCGCAGGCAACTGATCGACGCCACGCTGGAAGCAATAAATGAAGTGGGAATGCATGACGCGACCATCGCGCAGATCGCCCGTCGGGCGGGCGTTTCCACGGGGATCATCAGTCACTATTTCAAGGACAAAAATGGCCTGCTGGAAGCGACCATGCGCGACATCACCGGCCAGCTGCGCGACGCGGTATTGAACCGTTTGCATGCCTTACCGCACGGCAGCGCTGAGCAGCGTCTGCAGGCGATTGTCGGCGGCAATTTTGATGAAACCCAGATCAGCGGCGCGGCAATGAAAGCCTGGCTGGCCTTCTGGGCGAGCAGCATGCATCAGCCAATGCTCTACCGTCTGCAGCAGGTGAGCAGCCGCCGTCTGCTGTCGAACCTGGTGTATGAGTTCCGCCGCGAGCTGCCGCGCGAACAGGCGCAGGAGGCGGGTTACGGGCTCGCGGCGCTGATTGACGGGCTGTGGCTGCGCGCCGCGCTGAGTGGCAAACCGCTGGATAAAACCCTGGCCCAGTCGCTCACCAGCCACTTTATTAGCCAGCATTTACCGACCGATTAACCGAGGAGAATTTATGTCCCGAATGGCAGAACAGCAGCTTTATATCAATGGTGGTTATACATCGGCCACCAGCGGTCGCACCTTCGAGACCATCAACCCGGCCAACGGTGAAGTCCTGGCGACCGTTCAGGCCGCCGGGCGCGAGGATGTCGATCGCGCCGTAGAAAGCGCACAGCGCGGGCAAAAAATCTGGGCGGCGATGACCGCCATGGAGCGCTCGCGCATTCTGCGCCGTGCGGTAGACATTCTTCGTGAGCGTAACGACGAGCTGGCGAAGCTGGAAACCCTCGACACCGGCAAAGCGTACTCAGAAACCAGCACCGTTGATATCGTCACCGGCGCGGACGTGCTGGAGTACTACGCAGGGCTGATCCCGGCGCTGGAAGGCAGCCAGATCCCCTTGCGCGATACCTCATTTGTCTATACCCGTCGTGAACCGCTGGGCGTGGTCGCGGGCATTGGCGCGTGGAACTACCCGATCCAGATCGCCCTGTGGAAATCCGCGCCAGCGCTGGCCGCAGGTAACGCGATGATCTTCAAACCGAGCGAAGTGACACCCCTCACCGCCCTGAAGCTTGCCGAGATCTACACCGAAGCGGGTCTGCCGGACGGCGTGTTTAACGTTCTGCCGGGCGTGGGCGCAGAAACCGGTCAGTTCCTGACCGAGCACCCGGGCATCGCCAAAGTCTCCTTCACCGGCGGCGTTGCCAGCGGCAAAAAAGTGATGGCCAATTCGGCGGCCTCGTCCCTGAAAGAGGTGACGATGGAGCTGGGCGGGAAATCCCCGCTGGTTATTTTCGACGATGCCGACCTGGATCTCGCGGCGGACATCGCCATGATGGCCAACTTCTTCAGCTCCGGCCAGGTATGCACCAACGGCACCCGCGTGTTCGTGCCGGCGAAATTCAAAGCCGCGTTTGAGCAGAAAATTGTTGAGCGCGTGGCACGTATTCGCGCGGGCGATCTGTTCGATGAACGCACCAACTTTGGTCCACTGGTGAGCTTCCCGCACCGCGAAAACGTGCTGCGCTATATCGCCAAAGGCAAAGAGGAAGGCGCGCGTGTGCTGTGCGGTGGCGATGTGCTGAAAGGCGAAGGCTTTGACAACGGCGCGTGGGTGGCTCCCACCGTGTTCACCGACTGCACCGATGAGATGACCATCGTGCGCGAAGAGATCTTCGGGCCGGTGATGTCCATCCTCACGTACGAAACCGACAAAGAGGTGATTCGTCGCGCCAACGACACCGATTACGGTCTGGCGGCGGGCATCGTGACTGCCCACCTGAACCGCGCGCACAGCGCGATCCACCAGCTTGAAGCGGGTATCTGCTGGATCAACACCTGGGGTGAATCCGCGGCAGAGATGCCAGTTGGTGGCTACAAACACTCCGGCATTGGCCGCGAGAACGGCGTAATGACGCTCCAGAGTTATACCCAGGTGAAGTCCATCCAGGTTGAGATGGGTAAATTCCAGTCCATATTTTAACCGGGAGGTTTTTTTGCAATTTGACTACATCATTATTGGTGCCGGCTCTGCCGGCAACGTACTGGCAACACGACTGACGGAAGATCCCAATACCACCGTTCTGCTGCTAGAAGCGGGCGGCCCGGATTACCGTTTTGACTTCCGCACCCAGATGCCTGCCGCGCTGGCGTTTCCCTTGCAGGGCAAGCGTTACAACTGGGCGTATGAAACCGAGCCCGAGCCGCACATGAACAACCGCCGTATGGAGTGCGGTCGCGGCAAAGGGCTGGGCGGCTCATCCCTGATCAACGGTATGTGCTACATCCGCGGTAACGCGATGGATCTGGACAACTGGGCAACTGAGCCGGGTCTGGAACACTGGAGCTATCTCAACTGCCTACCCTACTACCGTAAGGCAGAGACCCGTGACGTGGGGCCAAACGACTACCACGGCGGCGACGGCCCGGTGAGCGTGACCACCTCTAAACCCGGCGTAAACCCGCTGTTTGAAGCGATGGTAGAAGCCGGTGTGCAGGCGGGCTACCCGCGTACTGACGACCTTAACGGCTATCAGCAGGAAGGCTTCGGCCCGATGGACAGAACCGTGACGCCGCAGGGCCGTCGCGCCAGTACCGCACGCGGCTATCTGGATCAGGCGAAATCACGCCCGAATCTGACCATTCGCACCCATGCCATGACCGATCACATTATTTTTGACGGCAAACGCGCGACAGGCGTCGAGTGGCTGGAAGGCGAGAGCACGATTCCGTCAAAAGCGACGGCCAGCAAAGAGGTGCTGCTGTGCGCCGGGGCGATTGCCTCTCCGCAGATCCTGCAGCGCTCCGGCGTGGGTAACGCGGAACTGCTGAAGCAGTTTGACATCCCGCTGGTACATGACCTCCCGGGTGTGGGTGAAAACCTGCAGGATCACTTAGAGATGTACCTGCAGTACGAGTGCAAAGAGCCGGTCTCTCTCTACCCTGCCCTGCAGTGGTGGAACCAGCCGAAGATTGGCGCGGAGTGGCTGTTTGGCGGCACCGGCGTGGGAGCGAGCAACCACTTCGAAGCGGGCGGGTTTATCCGCAGCCGCGAAGAGTTTGAATGGCCGAATATTCAGTACCACTTCCTGCCGGTCGCCATTAACTACAACGGGTCGAACGCGGTCAAAGAGCACGGTTTCCAGTGCCACGTTGGCTCCATGCGCTCACCAAGCCGCGGGCATGTACGGATTAAATCACGCGATCCGCATCAGCATCCGGCGATCCTGTTCAACTATATGTCCCACGAACAGGACTGGCAGGAGTTTCGCGATGCGATCCGCATCACCCGTGAGATCATGCACCAGCCGGCGCTGGATAAATACCGTGGACGGGAAATCAGCCCGGGCATTGAGTGCCAGACCGACGAACAGCTGGACGAGTTTGTGCGTAACCACGCTGAAACCGCCTTCCACCCGTGCGGCACCTGTAAGATGGGGTATGACGAAATGGCCGTGGTCGACGGCGAAGGTCGCGTTCATGGGCTGGAGGGATTACGCGTGGTGGATGCGTCCATTATGCCGCAGATCATCACCGGCAACCTGAACGCCACCACCATCATGATTGGCGAGAAAATTGCCGATGCCATTCGCGGACGCGAGCCGCTGGCGAAGAGTACCGCGGCATATTATGTCGCCAACGGTGCACCGGTTCGCCTGTAACGCAGTTTGCTAAGCAGCCCCTCTCCCAACGGGTGAGGGGCATATTTTACAGACGAAACGCCTCCAGCTTTTTACGCTGCCGCCCTTCCCCGTCAAAATTCGCTTCAGCCAGCCAGGCGCGGAGTTCGGCATCCCGCTGTGGCCATTCGCCATCAATGATTGACAGCATGTCGCTGTCGCGGTTGCGCCCTTTGCGCACCAGTTTCTGACGCAGTCGGCCTTCCCAGACAAACCCCAGCCTTTCCGCCGCATTACGCGAGGCAGTGTTCATTGAATCGCACTTCCACTCCAGCCGACGATAGCCATGTTCGAATGCATTCCTGAGCAACAGCCATACGGTTTCCGTGCCGAGGCGGGAGCCTTTCATCTTGCGTGACCAGGTGACGTGGCCGATCTCCACCGACCCTTGCATGCGCTCTATTGCCATATAACTCACCAGCCCCACCGCTTGCCCGGTACGTAAATCGATGACGGCGTACGGCACCAGCTCATCATCCAGTACTTTGCCAAGGACCCATTCTGCGGTGTCTTCAACGCTCACGGGCTGGGTGCTGACAAGCCACGTCCAGTCGCTGTCGTCCCCCAGCGCATAGGCCTCATACAAATCCGCGGCGTGGCGTTCGGCATCCAGCGGCTCCAGACGACAATACTGACCGACGAGCGGAGTGCGGGTTAACGCACGGGCGCATTTCCAGTCGGGGACGATATCGTTAACAGTTTGACCATGTTGATTAAGCTCGGGCACGGCGTTGACTCCCGGAAGGATAAGGGTTTTGTTATAGCAGGTTAAAAAGCGGACGAAAAGAGACGCGGCGTATCGCCTGCTCGGGAAAACGGGAGGGAGTGGCGTTTGCACGCCAGGATGACAGCGGTACGCCGGGTAAGACGTCGCCCTACCCGGCAAAGCATTATTTCAGCAGCTTCACCGTAGCGTCGATGTCGATCTCATCTTCCGTGAAGATCATCGTCGTATTCTGGAAGGTGGTGATAGCCAGCTTCTTCACCGTGCGCATTTCACCCGGTTTTTTATCAGACTTGGGTTTGATGTTGTTCATCAGCAGCCCCACGGACAGTACCGCGTTCTCTTTATCGATGCCGGTATCTGCTGGCTCTTCTTCGCTGAACACCACAAACGATTTGATCGAGGTGAGCTTCACGCGCTCGCCTGCGATATAGAGGTGTTTGCTTTCCGGGATCACCTTCACCGCATAGGCGGAAAGGCCTTTGTTGTTGGTTGTGGGCTCGAAGGTCACCGCTGCGTCTTTCTTAATCAGATCAGGGTTGGCGACCTTAATCACATGAAAATAGCGGTTGTCACCGTTTTCATCTTTGATAAATCCAAAGCCTTTATCTTTAAACCACGTTGTGATTGTACCGTTCATCGCTGTTACCGCCTGTCAGATCTCTAAGACTAAAGTTTTGCAGCGCGCAGTGTAATCCACAATGGCTGAGGAGACAAAAAAAAGCCCCTGCACGGGGGCAGGGGAAAACTCATGTCAGAGCTTATTAGTATTTAGTTGAACACCATACCACCGTCAATCAACAGGGACTGACCGGTCATGTAGTCGGAATCTGGCCCGGCGAGATAAGAGACGCAGGCGGCCACATCTTCGGGTTCGGACAATCTGCCAAGCGTAATGCGTTTGGCAAACGTTTCAGTGCCGTAGCCGAGCGGTTTACCCGCCGCTTCGGAGACCTGGCGGTCAATTTCCGCCCACATCGGCGTTTTGACGATGCCCGGGCAGTAAGCGTTAACGGTGATCCCTAATGGCGCAAGGTCACGTGCCGCCGTCTGGGTTAACCCGCGTACCGCAAACTTACTGGAACTGTAGACCGCCAGTTCAGGGTTCCCGGTATGGCCTGCCTGGGAACAGGCGTTGATGATCTTGCCGCCGTGCCCTTCTTTACGGAAGGCGTCAATGGCAGCCTGGATACCCCAGATAACCCCTTTGACGTTGATGTTGTAAACTTTGTCGACAATTTCCGGGGTGATCGACTCAATTGGCGTGGAAGGCGCGATCCCGGCATTGTTGACGATCACGTTGAAACCGCCCAGCGCAGTGCGGGCTTTTTCCACCGCTGCAAACACCTGCTCGCGGCTGGAGACATCCACCTTCACGGCGACGGCCTTCCCCCCATTGCGAGTGATCTCATCGGCAACGGCTTTTGCCGTCTCTTCGTTGTAATCCGCGATGGCGACGGCAAAACCGTCTTTCACCAGGCGAAGCGCAATCGCTTTACCAATCCCCTGGCCTGAGCCTGTTACGAGAGCAACTTTTTGCATTTCTCTGTCCTTATATTGATTCACAAAATCTGGCTGAGATGGAGCTGGCCCATCAGCAGCGGGTTATCGCTATAGTCAACGGGAATGGCGACCACAGCCGGGCCGTCAACATCCATTGCGGCACGCAGCGTAGGCTCCAGCGCATCCGCGCTCTCGACGGCAAAGCCTTTCGCCCCAAAGGCATCGGCATAGACTTTGAAATCGACCGGGCCGAACTCTACGCCGGAAAGGCGCTGGTATTTTTTCTCTTCCTGGATCGCCACCATGTTGTAGGCGTTGTCTACCCAGATGATGTGCAGCACATTGGCGTTAAGACGCACGGCGGTTTCCAGCTCCATGCTCGACTGCAGGAAGCCGCCGTCACCGGACACCGAGACCACCTTGCGGCCAGGATTGACCAGCCACGCACCAATCGCCCACGGCAGTGCAACGCCCATGGTCTGCTGACCGTTAGAGATCATGACCTGACGTGCGCGGAAGCTATAGAGATAGCGGGCGATCCAGATGTGGAAGCTCCCCATATCAACGGTAAGCGTAACGTCGTTATTGACGATGTCCTGCATGGCCCGCACGATGCGCAGCGGATGCAGGGCAAACTGATTAAGCGAGGCGCCACGGCGATCGAGCAGATCCCGTTGATGCTGACGATCGACCAGGATTTCTGACGCGCGCGCGCTGAGCTCCAGCTTGTGGGCGATCCGGCTCGCGAGCAGGTTCAGCGTTTCGGCGATGTCCCCCACCAGCTCGAGGTCAGGCACATAATTGCGTTCTTCATAGGCGGGCAGCACATCGATATGCACCAGCGTGGCGTCGCCGCTGTTCCACATGGACGGTTCGTATTCCACCGGGCTGTAACCGATGCAGATAATCAGATCCGCCAGATGCAGCAATCTGTCGCCTGCCTGGTTGTTAAAGAGGCCGACACGTCCGGCAAAGCGGGTGAAATGTTCCTGATTCACCGCCCCGGCCGCCTGATAGGTACTGGTGACCGGGATGCGGCTTTTCTCCAGCAGCTTACGCAGCGCGGCGCTGTTGGCAGGCTGGCTGGCCATCAGGCCCAGTAAAATGACCGGATTCTTGGCTTTTTCGATAAGCTTCGCCACATCGTTAATGGCGGACTCCGGTGCTGGCCCCATTTTGGCAGTACTGCTGCCCGGCAAAATCGCGCCCGTGGCGGGCTGGTCTACAATATCCTGCGGCAGGCTGACGAACGCGCCCCCAGGCCTGCCGTGCTCGGCGGCGCGAAACGCGTTCGAGACCACTTCGGCAATCGCATCCGGTGAACTCACCTCTACGGCGTACTTCGTCACCGGGCTGAACATGGCGACCGTGTCCATGCTCTGATGCACCAGCTTCGCTTTATCTGCCCGCTTCACGGCACCGCCCAGCGCGACCACCGGATCGCCCTCACTGTTGGCGGTGGCAATCCCGGTGATCAGGTTCGAGCAGCCCGGTCCGGAGGTGACCAGCGCAACACCGGCCTTGCCGGTGAGGCGCCCTACCGCTGCGGCCATAAACGCCGCGTTCGCTTCGTGGCGCACGGGAATGATTTCGATGGAGGAATCGAGCAAGGAATCAAACACTTTGTCGATTTTTGCACCCGGAATACCGAAAACCTGCTTCACGCCCTGCGCTTCCAGCTGGCCTACGACCATATCGGCGCCATGCGCCCACTGACGTGCCTGTTTATCACTGTTCACGGTGGTTCTCCTGTTAGTTTTCGACGGAACGGATTGCAGCATCAAGGTTGCTGGGGTGAAGGTTGGCCTGTAAAAATGCGCTGTCGGCAGGCAGGTCGATCATCAGTTTGTGAATTTCACCGAAGGTCAGCACGCCGCTCTCCAGCTGGTAGTCGAGCAGGTGCCCGCCGCCCTGACGATCGTCGGTGATAAAATGTTCGTGATATCCCGCGACGTTAATGCCCTGCATATGCTGCGGCGTGCGGAACCCGACCAGTACCCCTTCTCGCTGGTTAAAGCGGAACACCGGCTGGTCGTCCAGCACGTCGGTCATGGCGCGGTATGGCGGCTTTTGACGCGGAACGGTACGGGTGTGGGCGTGGCGGAAATTACCGTCGATGCGTAACGCACAGAACAGGTTATCGGAGGGGATTTGCTGGTCGATCACGTCATGGATCTGCTGACGGCTGACCGGCGCATCGAAGGTTTTGCGATACTGCGGCTGGAACCAGGTCATCACCGCAAACGGTGTTTTTTGCTCCGGCTTCGCGGCACGGGCACTCCCGTCGGCGCGCAGCTGATACACCTGGCTGCTGAAGGCAATCATTTCGCCATCCAGCTCGTTGAACGTACCCAGACCAAAATCGCCGTGCGCAAGCAGATCGGCGATAGTGGTATCCCCCTCGTACACGCCGCTTAACAGGGCGCTCATTAGCGATGTCTGATAGATCACGCTGTCAGGATGCTGGGCAGAAAACCCACGCAGGGTCTCGCACAAACTGGCCTCACAGTCGCATGCAGATGAATGCACCATCATGCTCGTCCTCTTCAACTTTATTTAGAAAGGTTAAATAAATGTTGACCCGATTCAGCATAGAGTTCCAATATAGAATCCATGCTGGTTTGAGACGTTTTTGATATGGAACTTCGTTATCTGCGGTATTTTGTCGCCGTTGCACGTGAGCGACACTTCACCAAAGCGGCCAAAGCGCTGGGTATTTCACAGCCTCCTCTGAGTCAGCAGATTAAACGGCTCGAGGAAGAAGTGGGCACGCCGTTATTCAGACGCCTGACGCGAGGCGTGGAGCTGACTGAAGCGGGAGAAGCCTTCTATGAGGACGCCTGTAAGATCCTGGCGCTGAGCGACGCCGCGCTGGAGAAAGCCCGGGGCATTGCCCGCGGGCTGAACGGCAGTCTGTCGATTGGGATCACCAGTTCAGACGCCTTTCACCCCAAAATCTTCACCCTTATTCGCCAGTATCAGCTGCAGAACATGGCGGTGAGAGTGCACCAGGTAGAAGCCAATATGTCTTCGCTGACGGCGATGCTGGCGGAGGGTGAGCTGGATATCGCGTTTGTGCGTCTGCCGTGTGAGAGCAGCAAAGCGTTTGAGCTAAAAATTCTCGACCGTGAGCCGATGGTTGTGGCGCTGCATCGCGACCATCCACTGGCGAAGTGTGGATCGCTGGCGCTGGACCAGCTTCGTGATACGCCGGTCGTTTTGTTCCCGCAGGAGGTCGCGCCAGGGCTGTACGATCGCGTTTACGGCTGCTGCGAGCGGGCCGGAATTGACGTGCAGCACACGCTGCAGTCTTCGCAACTTTCCTCTTCCCTGAGCATGGTGTCCGCTGGCGGCGGGTTCGCCCTGGTGCCGAAGTCGATGGCCGCCATTTCGCCCCCCAATGTGACCTACCATGCGCTGACATCACCGGAGCTTTATACCGATATCGCGCTGTGCTGGCGGCGTTTTGAACGTTCGCGGACGGTGAAACGGTTTCTGGCGATGCTGAGTGAAGGGTAATGGCGCGGCGTTGCTTGCGCCCGCTAAGGCCTTTCTGGAAGCCGCCTCGCAAACCTGTAAGTAACCCTGTGTAATTCAGGGTTACTGCTTTTCTTACTCTCCTCCCGGCTGTAAAGTGCCTGCGTTGCGGCACATCCGCAACCGGGCGTAGGAACCCGCATATCACGATACGACAATTATTTTGTCGCGGCAGCGCTCATCCCGTTACACTACGGTCGCGCTGGCGGAGCAACCGAAAGGTTGGCCGTTTTTGTCGTGTGCGGTATTCCTACCTCCGTCAGCGCTACCACCCATGAGCGTAGGAACTTATTGGATGGTCTGGAGTTTTTTTAAAATGGAAAATCACATGACAACTGTCCCTTCCCTGTCTTACGCGCTCTCTGAAGAAAGCGCTATACACCATCTGATTCATCTACAACTGCCTGAATCTGCAGATCTCTTCGAACTGGCCGATGCCTGCACCGCGTATGTAAGCGTGCTGGTAGAAACCGACGATGCGGTCACCCATGCAACACTGTGTACGCGTTTGCTGGCAGTCCTTAAACGCCTTCGCGCGCGTTGTGATTCTGCCCTCCCGCCTTATCTGGTCGAACAGCTGATTGCAGGAGAGAAGATTGTCTCCTGCGTTCCGGACTGCTGGCAGGATACGTCGCTCCAGGTGGACTATGCGCTGGCGTTAACGCAGGCGGTAATGGGTGGAACATTGCCTGCAAACGTGGCAAAAGAGCTGACCGGTCTGCTACATGATATGGTCTGGCTGCTGGCGGAGTTCGTCAAGGAGCCGTATATCACGGCGCACTAAGGCCAGAGCTTAAGGGCCGAAATTCAGCTGGTCTGTGAGCCAGTATTTCGGCCTTAATAATATAAAAACCCATGCAGACGAAGGGTTAAAGTACTGAGATAGCCTCGTCCAGCCAGCCGGGAAGCCTTTCTCTGTACCAGTTCAGGTACAGCTCAAAATCTGTGTTGTTCCGGTCATAGAGCAGGGACACCACCTCTGACACAATCCATGCTTTAGCAAGGGTTATTTCCGTCGCTAGCTGTCGGGCAGGCATATGCAGATAATGAACGCTGTAACGCTCCGCAAGCTATAAAATGCTTTGCCTGGAGCCCATCCCCTTTACCAGCGGGGCGAGGTCGATAGCCGGACTGCCCGTGCCAAACCTTTCTCAGTCAAAGAGAACCCACTCTCCGTTTTCTCTTCTCCCCCAGTTACCGGCATTGGTATCCCCTGAGAGTAAACATTTCTGCCGAAACAAAACGCTGCCCGCTTGCTGAAAACAGCGCATCTGGTGGGCCGCGCGGGAGCAGGGGCAGAATCCGGACCGCCCTCCCATTCGCAATCCCTGTAGTACGTCATAGGAGAGACGGTGACTTACAAAAAACCGTCGTTTATTTACACATTTTTTACATTTTATATTAATCCTTAACTATTTTGACAATTCAATGAAGTGCTGCTACCAGATGGGTTGAGGGAGATAAAAAGACAGTGAAAAGGAAAAATTTCAATATGAAAATATTCTCATCCTGACATTAAAGAATTTTCTGCTTATAGATAATAATGTTCATGAACCTAAAATCACTTATTCTTTTTAAGAATAGTTAATTACTTATTTTATTAATATTTACTTACAATTAGCTATTTGAAAATAATGTCAATAACCATTTTTAATCTGAGTGTTATCCAGATAATCAAATGTGAGTTCAATATGGATGTTTTTAATTATTCAGCTATATCTTTAAATGAAAATGAAAAAGATGAACTGTCGTTGGTGGTGCGAGGTATTCACAGTGAATGCCCCGGTCAAATTCAGAGTCGTTATCTTTCCAGAATTAAAGAGATAAAGGATAATCTTACAGGTGGAAGAATAGCGAAAGCCTTCGACTTTCATGCCCCTTTGCTTATCCGAAATCTGCCTGAATTTGAAAATATCGAATTAAGTAAAATTCTCCTTCTGATATTGGGTGAGTCAATTGGCAGATGTGTTGCATACTCTGATTATAATCAAAGTTACGTAACTGATATTCGCCCTACCCTGACTTCCAGAGAGTTGAGTAGTAGTTCTGAATTGCTCTCGATGCATAATGATCTATGTTTTGCATCAGACAGGTGCAGACCCGAGTATCTGGTACTGGTACCTCATATAGCGAATGGCGACATACCTAAAACCCTTCTGGCCACTTCTGCACAGTTGGTGGAATATTTTACGAATGAAGAATTATCTATTCTACAAAGTGAAATATTTGAAATGCGTGCCGGTAGTAAATTATTGTGGCCCAATGAAGAAATAAGGAAAATGAAAGTTATAGAACAGGAACTAAATGGGAGAATCAAGATTAAACTTAACTTCTCTAACATTAAACCAGCACTTGGTCTAAGTGAGACCTTGTACAAGCAGGCTGATGAATTACTGGACAAATTGGCTACAATTGCGCTTCAGGCAGGACGCGAAAATGGTCACAGTATTCAGAAAGGGGAAGCTTTAATCATTCCTAATAATTATGCTGTTCATGGTCGTGATATTTTTACGTCAGACAATATCCAGCGCCTTTTATTACGTTCCTATGTCGTGTCACAGAAAGTCGTTGATTCATTTTCTGGTAACACCATGATATCCATTCGAAACTAAGGCAATACTACATACAGGGTTGTATGATGGAAAACGTAATTATTATTGGTGGCGGCCATGTGGGGTCGACACTTGCGGTAGACATGTTCCTGAGAAGAAATGAAACAAACCTTGACCCCCATCTGGTTTTGATGCACTACGGAAATCATCTGTTTCAGCAAAACTCAGGGAAAAAGTCATTCAGATGTGAGAACATCATGACAGGGGAAGTAAATGAAACAATATTTCCTTCTCAGAACGTCCATGCGATAAATCACGACATCAGATATCTGATGCAAAGTGCAGTTGCAGTTATTGTTACTGTACCGGATATTCCATTATTACGTAAGATGCTGATTGAATATCTTGAAGCTTGCCCAATAAATCCGGGAGCTACTATAACGTTTGTTCGGGCAGGCCAGGGTGGACAACTCTGCCTTATGGACAAATGGCGTAAAAGCTCGCGGTTGAATAAATTGCATTTGCTGATGGTGGAAGACAGTTTCTACGGAACCAGGTGTATTGATAACATCATCGAGTTTAAAAGGAAAAACGTCACTCGAGTCGCTACACTCAGTGAAAAACCTGATGAAGCTATGAATTGTGTCATTCAGTTGTTCTCCGGACCGTCCGTACCTGATAATCAACATCAGTTTGAACAAGTAAGACCTTTGGATTTGCAGTTTGATCCACTGGGTTACATTATTCATCTTGCTGTCGCCCTGGATAAAACAAATCTCACAAAGACAGCTTCAGGAACTCAATACCTTCATTATAGTGATGGTGTTCATGAGGAAAATGCCGGTCTGATTGATGCACTTGATCATGAGCGTGTTGCACTCGCTCGTTCTTACGGGGCTGAGACGCGGCTTTTTACCACTATGTTGACTGAACAATATGGGCTTCCTCAGCAACCTACTTTCCTCGAAATGGCAAAGAGCACAAAAAGTATCTATCGCTCATTGTCAGAAAAATCACTCAATTCTCTTAAAACAGGCCGTATGATTCAGGAGGACTATCCTGGGTTATTAACGATGGGTTGGTTTGCTGAAATATCTGGCGAAAATTTTATGGTCACTCGGGACTATGTCAACCAGATTACTCAAATGCTACAGGCCCTGAAGGTGAATACAGATGGCCTTGATTATTATCATAACTATCTGAATGCTCTTAATTTAAACAAATCCGACCTAGTCGGGATGCTTTCGAACTAACATACATGGAGTTAATTATGAAAAATAACGATTTAACAACAGTTTCTTTATTTGGAAATAATACCCGTGTTGATGCTGATTATTATCTTCAGCATGGATTTACGGATGTTAGGGAGTTGATCTCAAAAGAAATGGTAGAGTATCTTCGTGATATTAACAATCAGACGAAAAGCAATAGTGCCTTTGATTCATTCAAAAGAAATACATATAATGTCGCGATAGAAGATGAAAAAATCCTGTCTTTTATACGTACGGAAAAATTTTCTGAACTTGTTAAAAAACTAGGTTATCAGGACTGTGTATTTACTGATGGGATAATTTTTGAAACGGACAGTAACTCTGTTGGTTTTGACTGGCATATCGGTGTAACCAGTTTCAAATATATCTACCCGGAAGACAGGGCTTTCTCTATTTGGATTGCTCTTGATGATGTTGATCCGGAAAAGCAGGATGGTGGGATGAGTCTCCTTTCCACACAGGCATTCTCTGGCCATGAGTTTTACAAATTACAATCAAAAGTAACCAAATCGCTGACTGAGGGGAAGTATAAAATACCTGCAATATTTAAAACCGTGCTTGGACCGAGATTCAGAACTGAGGAACAAAAAAAATTTAAAGAGCTTTATCCATTTATTCAGGAAAAGATCCCACACCTTTTCAGTGAATCTCTTTACATTTCAGGGTTTGCTCGTAACTTATTCGACAGCGAATCGGTACGTTATCGCCTTGCTCCCGGCGATGCAATTGCATTCGATAAAGACGTATTCCACAAAAGCAATCGTTTTTTACCGGGTATTCAGTTATCACGTCGCGCATTTGTAATGCGCTTTATAGATGTAAACTCTCGGTATAATCAGGTGAATTCCGATAAAACGGGGGGCGATGTTTCAGTTCTGGTTAACAAAATGATTGCTGGCAATGGAAAACACTTTGATATACAAAAAGGTACTGTGGTCAGAACAATCTCAGAGGCCAAAAAATGATTACGTATAGCATTAAGAGAACGGGAAATCGATACATAGATATCAACAGTGGTAAGACGATTGACGCTTATTATCCAACCGGAGATATGAATAAGCGTTCCTGCCTTGCCGTTAAATACAAAATTATACGATGCGAATCCTTTGAAATTGAGACAGACATATCAAAGGATATCACGTCAACAGAAGATGCATATCTCCGTTTGCATCTTCTTTCATCCCGTGAATACAAACCGAACGAAATAAATCTGGACGGAATTTTTCAGCACCTTCCGAATGTAGCCTGGACGAGTGCCGGCCCGGTTTTCCCGGAATATGTACAACGTTTACGTCACCTTATTGCGGATGATGATCATCAACTTACCGTATTCAGTGTTGATAAATTTCCAAGGATGGTTGACTACGTGGTTCCTTCAGGCGTGCGTATAGCTGATGCTGACCGCGTTCGTCTGGGAGCCTACATATCCCAGGGAACGACTGTAATGCATGAAGGTTTTATCAACTTTAATGCAGGTACTTTAGGAAAATGCATGGTTGAGGGAAGGATCACTCCGGGGGTTACCGTCGGTGATGGAAGTGATGTCGGCGCAGGAGCCTCAATCATGGGAACCCTCTCTGGCGGCGGTAAACAGAAAAATCAGATAGGTAAAGACTCATTACTGGGGGCTAATGCAGGGATAGGGATCTCTCTGGGAGATTCCTGCATTGTGGAGGCCGGGTTATATGTAACGTCAGGTACGAAAGTGACGCTGCCGGACGGTTCCGTCGATTATGCTCGCAATTTGTCAGGCAAAAACAATCTCCTGTTCCGACGTAACAGTATGACTGGTAGTGTTGAAGTGCTGACTACTGACAGCAGTGTATGGGGAGGAGTAAATGCCGTTCTTCACCAGAACGACTAACACCCAGAATACTTCCGCAGACCGCGTCGCACTGGTTATCGGTGCGACGGGGGGAGTCGGGCAGAAAAGTGTTGATGACTTGCTGGAGAACGGATTCCGGGTCATTGCGGTAGGTCGTGACCGTCACAAACTGGGGAGGCTTGTCGCCAGATTGGAGCAGTACAAAAACAAGCTCCATACTATCTGTGCCGACATTCAGGCTACAGATGATGTCAGGCATATCCGTGACCGAATAGCAGAGTTCGGCTATTTGGATTTGCTGATACTTGCAGCAGGGATCACCTGTAATAAAACCACAGGGGCAACAGAAAACGAAATACATGATGTAATTAACAGTAATCTGCTGGGACCTGTTTTTGTCATAAATGACTTGCTGCCATTGCTTTTGAGAGCGAATGCACCGTTGGTGATCTGCCTTTCCTCAAGAGCGGGAAAAATAGGCTTCGCTGATAAGGGTATTTATGGGGCCTCTAAAGCAGGGTTACAGCTTTATATGTCAGCCTTATCGTCAGATCCTGCGCTTAATAAAATTCGTTTTACAGTTTTATGTCCAGGATGGATCAACACTCCGATGGCTATTAACGGGGGATGTCTGAGAGACAGAGATTCTATACTCCAACCTGGGGATATTTCCTCATTGATGCTCTGGCTTGTTAACTCTCCTGAAAGAGTAAGAATCAAGGAAATCGTTATCGAAACGTCCTCTATTGGGCATTAAAACTAGTGATATCTGAACTTTACGCAAATGAAAACAAACCTACTCTATATTATCGGAATCAGCAGGTTGAATAATCCATACCGCTGCCTTTTTTTCACCTCGTTAATCCTGACTGTAGCTAGGGGGATAACATTACCTTTTCTTGTTGTATTTTTGCATGTACAAAGAGGGCTGGGAATTGATGAAACCGGTTATATTATTACAGCTGGTATAATGCTAGGGCTGTTCTGCTCACCTTTCTGTGGGAAGGTGATAAAGGTTCTGAACTACAAAAACAGTATTATCCTAGCTATGCTGATATTCAGTGCCAGTAATATTGCCATGTCTGAGTTCAAGAATCCAGTTTTGATAATATTATTTTATGCATTGTTAAATATTGCATATTCTTTATACAGCATAGTTCTTAAGCTTGCGATTTCAGAAGCTGATGAAATTAACAAATCTCGGTTATTTTCGATAAATTACACAATGATAAATATTGGATGGATTATTGGACCTTTACTGGGAGGTCTTTTATCAAGCCTTGATGGTCGAATAGTGTTCTGGATCTCCGGAGCGATAGGAGTTTTGATCGCTACATCATTCATTTTATACACAGTGGGAATAATTGTGGACGGGCGAATAAAAGAAGATATTCAGTCCGCTTCGGTTGAGAGAAGCCATAAAAATCACTCTAATACTACTTTATGTTTGATTATTCTTGCTGGGTTTATTTATTCTTTTTGTTATGGCCGATTTTCATCAAGTATAACACAAGTGCTCACTGTAAAATTTGACCGGGAAACGACTTACCAAATTATTACGTGGCTGATGGTAACAAATGCACTTTTTGTTATTTTATTTCAGATTCCTTTAGGTTCAAAAGTGTCTAAAGATAATATTGGTTTAAGTTCCTTTATTGGTAGTTGTGGCGTAATTATTGGCGTGCTGATTTTCGCAGGCGCTGGGGAGCGTTTAACACAGTGGATTGTAGGCATGATATTCTTCTCACTGGGAGAAGTCCTTCTTAACCCGGCCCAGTACCTGATGCTTGATTCTCTAAAGACAAATACGAACAAAGCAGGTCTTTTTTCATTGCAAATGCTAACCGGTCTGGGGGCTGCAATCAATCCGGCTACAACAGGGTGGTTTGTTGATAATATCAGCTCTGGATCAATATTTATGGTCATTGCTTTTGCCGCGACAATAGGTTTTATTCTGATTGCAGTGTCATTAAAAGACTGGAGAAAATATGCATAGCTTATTTTTCTTATCCTGTGCTTCGTTACTATTCATACCTGGGCCGACAAATATCTTGATTTTAAATTCCGGGTATAACAACGGTTTCAATAAGGCACCATCTTTGGTGGTATCAGAATGGTGTGGTTATATCATGAGTATTACTCTGTGGTCTGTTGCTGCAGGATTTTTTTTTAGTTCTAATGTGTGGATAGATGTCGTCTCTCGATTGATATGCTCGTTGTATCTTTTTGTGCTTTCGCTAAAGTTATGGTTTTCAGGGCGTACACAAAACTCAATGAAGCTAATTATTAATTCAAAAAAAATATTTTTCACAACTTTTCTTAATCCTAAATCGTTTATTTTTGGAACAGTAATTTTTCCGGTAAAAATCACTGATGATCTGTACTTATACTATGAAACTTTAATGTGCTTTACTTTGGTATTGTTAACCGCATCAGTCTTCTGGCTTTGTTCAGGTATTTTTTTAAAAAATGAAGCAAATGGCCAGCCGGTAGAAATTGCTATCCGCTATCTTTCAGTTATGACACTGATGAGTTTCAGTGTTTATATATTTTATCAGGGCGTGATGAAACTATCGTGGACTTAACCATTCGAACGCCAGGTGTCAGGGAATGTGAATACGGGAATTTCTAAAAAATACCTTCATCACAATTTCAAATGACTATCATCAAGTACCATTTTTCTATTATTGAGGTTAATCATGAAACATATTGTAGTTATCAATAGCTCTGAATTCAGTGGCATTGAGCTATTAGATAAGTTACTGAAAAAGAATTACAAAGTCAGTTACTTTCGTAACCTCGCTTATATACGGGACTGGGATTCCCCCAGAACGGACGATGTTCTTCGTCGTCTCCATAATGTTATTGAACTGCCTAATACACATACACCAGAGATTGTCAAAGATGCTGTTGAAGTTTTAAATGTCAGTCAGCCGGTTGACGCACTTATCTGTATCGATGATTTTTCATTAGAAGCTGCCGCCTGTGCAGCCGAGCATATCAAAGTTCCATTCAGCAGTGTGGATGCGGTTAAGGCAACTAAAAATAAATTAATATCACGCCAAATCCTTAAAGGAACAGATAAAAATGCCCCTTGGGTGATCCATGAAAATGATTATAATGAACTTCCTTCTGTTCTGGCGTCAGTTGAATTGCCGGTAATTGTCAAACCTGTTACATCAGCTTCAAGCCGCCTAGCATACATTATTAAGGAGCGTACACAGATCAACACCCTTATTAATGATATTGAGGAAGAAATCCGCGAATTACCCTCTTCCTATACCGATTTTTTTAATCGTGGTTTTCTGGTAGAGAAATATCTTACAGGACCTCTGATTTCCGTAGAGATTGGACGCAAAGGTAATGATTATTATCCATTTATGGTAACAAGCAGAATTCGTTGTGCGAGAGATAATGTCATTGAACTGGGGAGTGTTATGCCTTCTTCTCTTAATAAGGCCGAGGAGCAAGCATGTTTTGAACTGGCAATGTCAGCACTGCGTAAAATTGGGCTCGATAACGGTATTTTTCATATCGAAATGATTTACACTAATTCCGGCCCTGCAATAGTAGAAGTTAACGGAAGGCTCGGGGGGCGTACAATTCCGTTACTGTATGAGCTTGCAACCGGAAATAGTATGTTTGAACATCTGATAGATATTTCTCAATGTGCTGAACCAAAAGCAGAGTCGGTTTTCCAGGGCAGGAAAGCTGTTTCGTTTTTCTTTAAGGCGGAACAAAGTGCTACAGTGCTAAATGGGAGAGGCAAAATCCTACCAAAAAACCTGACCAGTTATATTCAGTCTTTTGAATTTATGAAGAAACCGGGCGAAGCTCTTCAAAAAGGGGATATCCTGGGGTGGACCATTCTTTCAGCACGGCAGGAAGAGATCTGGAACGTACTCCAGCAACTGATTCAGTTTGTTGAAATTTCTTCAGGTGTGAAAGTAAAAAAGCCTTTGGTATAAATATTTTCTGTGCATCTTGTTGATAAAGGAAATACACCCAGCCTGGCAAAGGTACATTTTTAATGCAGCCTCAGCCTTTTCCAGGCTGGCGAACGGGCCCAAGGTCGGCCGGACGGGACGCAGAATGGCGTTGTCCCCACCCCGAACGATCTCCAGCTCGCTACCCTCTCAAAATCCAGATCGTGGGGCAGACGAATAGCACGGTTATTGCCGTTTTTAAGCATCAATACGGTTCGCATGATTTTCTCCTGAACTTTTGCAGATGTTAAGGATTTGCGCATGTTACACCTATGCAGATTCATGGCATCTGCATAGGCCATGGATATGTGATTTTCTCACTTTTTCTGTGCAGATCCGAAAAAAGCTAAAGTCGGATCTGAGTTGATTATTCGTATGGAAGGGCGAAGGAGATACGGCAGGAAGGAGTTCAAGGATAAAGGCTGCTGGGAACGGAAGGTCCGCTTTGAGCGAAAAGCGGACATTAACGCCCAATTAAGGTGTGAAGCACGAAACTACGAAACTACGAAACTCAATTTGATTACTATAACACTCAAATCACCCCAAACCAAAAATGCCAAGATTGCTGAATCACTCTTAAATTATTTGTTAGGTGTCTTCGACACCATACTCAATTAGTTTCAAAATGCCTTCACAATCTAACCTTGTTATTATCTCGATCGTTCTTAAATCATACGTAGTTGGAGACAACCTCATTTCGTTAATAATAATGCCTTTACCTTTAAGCTTTTCAATTAACTTATCTTTTATTTCTTGCGGTACTTGACTTCCAATAAATACTTCAGCAATTTGGTTTTTCTTTAATTTTACCAACTGGGTATCCGTATTAGTGATCAACATAACTGCACGAACTTCATCCTCATACTCCCAAACTTTTGACTTGGTCAATATGAAATCAGGCACTTTTTTATCAATAACATTTTCTACAAAATCGAATTGTGGTGGTCGCACATTACTATACCGTACCGGAAACAATGGAAAGCATGTCTCATTACTCCTAGCTCTGACTTTTTTAAACTGGTCTGTTTCCACATGCAACACGTCATTATTTTCGATATTTTTATGTGTTTTTAATGCGATACATATTCCTTTATGATTATCACCGTAATGAGACCACATTAAAAAATTCTTATGATCTCTCGTAGCACAAAATACTGCGAAATCATCTCTAAATTTTTCAATAAACAGCTTTTCAATTGCTTGCTCAGAAGTGGAAGCTATAGCCTTCTTAAAACCTTCTCCAACTTCAATCGGTAATACTTCATTGCAATATCGTTCGATTTTCTCAGGAGCTAAATTAATTGTGGGTAAAAAGTCATACGGATCATTAAAATTTTCTGCCTTTGAAAAAAATATTCGATTATTCATCAATATATCTAGCGTGTATTTATCCAACTCCATAGTTTCAGAGTCATATAGCTTTCTATACTTAAAAATCAACGACATAGCTTTACCCAGCACATGATTAATGAAAACAACTTAATTATATGTTTTTATTGTAAATTTAACAAAAAATCCTTCCCATACACAAGTAATTTGGATGAGATCATTCTTCTGAGCAGAACGTTGAACACATACCATAGAAAAATCATTTTGTAGAAAAGTATTCACCCTATTCACCTTTGCTATTTGTGTAATAAATTTCAATAGCTTAAGCGGTGTTCGTTTAGAGCGTGACTCTTCACCACTCTTCACTCCGGGTGACATTCTTATCTCAAAGCCTAAAATCTGGTCTGAGCCTGCTCAGTGGTTTTGGGTGTCTAAGGTGCTCAGACTGAGCTGGTCACATTCAAGCAGAGAGTTAAACCATCGTAAAAATTGTATGATGGTTATGAAGTGGGTGGCTAATCTGTGTCAGGTCATGGGTAGACATCTCAACCTCCGGGTAAAATACCAGCCCGCCGCCATAAAAGGTGGCGGGCTTGATGAATTGTAAATCTTATTTTGGTGGCTTAGATTGAAACGCCGCCGTCGATGATGATTTCTGAACCCACGGTCCATTGCTCTGCTTGAAACAGAGCTACCATATGCAACATCAGATACTTTGAGTTTTACCGGATCACAGCACTTTCTGTCCAAAGCCATATTCAACAGAGCCAAATCGCGCGTCTTACCTTTCAGTTCCAGCCGGATTCGGATCCTCCAGATATGAGATATCTGAAGTGGTCTTTTTGGCCGACGATACGGTCTTTGTTCCACGGTAAGTGTTCATCCTCAAATCTCCTGCAATATGGGAGATTTGAGGATGGTTGTCCCTTATGAGCGCGGGGCGGCCATCCCGGACATTTAGGTGGCTTTAAGACGCGAAGATGCATCACACCTTGGCTTTACGCTGCGACCAAGACGTGAGCGGGAATATCGGGCAAGATCACAGCCGCGTTATCGCCTCCTGGGTGCCACCGTGCGCAGCGATGAACATGCCGATGGCCGATCGACAATATGATTCGATTTCGTTGTTGTCCCCTGCTCTGGCCTCATCGAAGCATGCGATAATTAGAAGGTCGGAGCCTTTGAAAGGCGCGGCAAACAAGCGAGCGGACTGAAGAGGATCGGGAACCTTCAGCAGCCCCTTCGCGTGCAACTGACGTAGAAGGGCTTCGATTTGAGCGATGACATGAGCGGGCCCGGCTTCATAATGGAGTTTGCTTAACGACTTTTGATTCGTCTTGTCGGCCATGACCATGGCTTCGACGCTACTTACGTCGGGTCTCAACAGCGTGCGCAGCAGTAATGTTCCCACTGCCATCAGCTGATCTTCAACCGAACCGTCGACGTCTCCGAGAAGGGCCTGCGGTGCAAACAACTGATGGCGGCCGGCCACGATATGGGAGATAGCTCCGGAGCTTTACGTTATGAATGACCTGGGTAGTAACCCTGCACATATCAGCCTTTCGTTTACTCTGAATTGCGAAGATGAGGGACCGAGGAACAACCTGCAATCAGAGCACTATTGAAAGTCGCGAGCGACTGATTGCAGGCCCCCGGGGATTGAATAGCAAAATCCGGCAAGCACGTTACTCCAGCTACGCAAATGAATGACCTGCCCGTAACAAATTACGCTAACACCCGCGAATGTCAGGCTCCCTTCAATAGGTGTAAAAGCGCATCCCCCGACACTTTACGGCGGTGAACGTCATCATGGCAGACATTACAGAGCGTAATTAAGTTATCCAGCGTATTTTCACCGCCGTCAGCATGATGCTCAATATGATGCAGTTCAAGGAACGTTCGGGGGTCATTTGCTGTTTTACGGGCGTGCGACCAGCCACAGTTCCGGCAGGCGTGATGATCGCGCTCGAGGACAGCTACGCGCACCGGGTCAGGGATTTTCCGGTCATGAACCTCCGCCTGACGATCTTCCTCGAGCAGATAGGCTCCCACTTCAAGCTCCGGTCGGCCTGAGTTCCTGGTGGCAATTGGCCAGCCCTCTTCGGTTCGCAGCTCGCGTGTACGGCGGGCCCATTCCTTACTGTCGTTTGCAAGATAACGTAACTCTTCGCCAGTTACCGGGCGACCAACGTTCTTACGCAGATAGGAGAGAATTTTGTCTTTCGTCGAAAGCTTACTTCGCCGCAGAACATTGGCCTCATTCCATCGCAGGGCGGCCTCCCTGTCCTGCTCCGTCGCCATCAGTGCATAGACATCCGTTTTGAGGACGGTCATTGTGCGGGCCTGAAGTTCTTCCAGCGTTATCTCATCCTGTTCAATCATTTCCTTAAGCGTGGTACCGCTTAAGACGGACCAGCCAAACTGAACCCGGAGCTCTCTTATCCGACGCGCATATTCACTTATCCCGGCCACCACCATCAGTTCGTCCCCATGAATGATGACGCGAGGATATTTGAGGAGATATGCCAGAATGCGGTCGCGTGCCGAATTACAGCCCTCCTCATGCATCAGAGAGCTGCCGAGATCCCGCAGCAGATGATTGGCCGGGATGAGAGAAAGAACCTGTTCCCGCAGGGAGTCCTCTGCGAGCTTGTGTTCAAAATCGGTAATTAACGCCAGGAGCTGCTTACGCAGCGTTTCCGGTTCGCTCTTCTTCGATCTTCTCGCCATGTTGAATCTGATATTCCATTAAAGTAAGCACATAGGTCGCAATCTTTTGTGCAAACACGGGCGGAACCGCGTTTCCAATCTGACGCGCGATCTCGGTTTTTGACCCAAGGAAAACAAAATCATCCGGGAAACTCATCAGGCGCGCCGCTTCCCGGTGCGTAATTGGGCGGTGTGATTCCGGATGCAGATAACGCCCTTTCTCGGGTTTGAAGAACTCGGTGCGGATCGTTACGGAAGGACGTTCCCACCACAACCGGCCAAACAAATCCGTACCGCCGGACGTTTTTTTGATCCAGCAGGCAGGCGTAATATCGGGTCTGTTCTTTTGTAAGTCGAAACGGTTCCCGCCGACCGGCACAGCGCGATAACGCTCCTGAGACAGTGCTGTCGGGTTTCGCCCAAAATGCAGATCTAAAGGCGGAGGCAGATCGCGTACTTCTGTACCAACCGGCTCCGGTAAATCACCGATCAATTCTCTGACCGTCAGCCAGGCTGGCAGATCTCCGGCTTTATCGGGATGCCGGTGCGACGGCGCAGGCGGGAAAGCAGGGATGCCCCCCAGCACAAAACGGTCTTTCTTAATGCCGATCGCAATGGCACGCTTGCGCGTCTGGGGGGCACCATAGTCTGCCGTATTCAGCACAGAGGGGTTGAGAAGCAAAAAGCCCATACTCTCCGCACGTTCACGGATATCCTGGAATTCATCACTGGTTAACAGACCCGGGACATTTTCCATCACAAAGACAGAAGCGCCTGATCGCTCAATGATGTCCATGTACGGTTCCCAGAGCGCGCGTCGATGGTCCCCTTCCCGGTTTTTATTGAGTAAACTGAACCCCTGACACGGCGGCCCACCGATAACAATATCCGCTTCAGGCACGGTATTTTCCGTGATCCACTCTTCTATGTTGGCGACGATGCCATGCTCGCCAAAGTTGGCGTTGTACGTTCTGATGGCCGCCTTATCATTGTCCAGAGCCAGAACGCTTTCAAAACGAGCGCCATTCTTCCCTTTCATGAAGCCGCAGGACAAGCCGCCAGCGCCACAAAACAGATCAATGATCTTTAATTTATTGGTTTTACTCATTCAGACAGTATCCCGTTTCCCACTTCAGTCTCGACAGATAAGTCTATCATAAAGCGAATCTGTACGTATGCACAGTACCACCTGTGGAAACCTGACTTAGATGAAGCGCCAGCGCGTATGGGCTGAATGCACTCATAGCAACTCTGACTTAAGGATATGTGGATCATGTGTAGTAATGAATCATCACGTTCAGCCGCAAAATATGGCAGTGCTCATCACCTTCGCTGTTGCGTTAGCATGCAACGCTGATGCCTTTCCCTGATAGTAACAACACGCAAACTTCGGGGGCAACGGGATAGGTGCTACTTATGTCGAAAGGCCTGACGGGCTAAGGAAGAGAAAGAATGAACGAGGAATTTTCCAGAAAAAGACTGCTTCAGGGCATTATCTTTACCCTGCTGATTACCTTTGCGACCGGGATGGGGAATGTCTTATCTGCTTTCTTTATGCTGAATGTGAAAAAGCAGGAGGTGGAAGATACGCAGCTTGCGGAAGCCAGACGCCGGGCAACAGAGCTGCATTGTCTCAAGCTTCAGGAAAGCGCCTCACTGGCTGCAGAGATTGTATTTCGGGCAGATCGGGGCTATCCCAATAACGTCTCCCTGTATGAACTGATGTATGAAGACAGCCGTCCGACAAAGCGCGTGCCCGACGATCAAATCAAAGAAGAACAGAAAAACTTCGAACATCAGGTTTTCGGTTTGCTTCCCTATCTTCGGCCTGACGAAGCTCAGGTCATGAAGCAGGTAACTCTTCAGCATTTCATCGTGACAGCCATGCGGACCAGTAAAGTTCCTGCCGAACGTCGGACATCCCCTGCCGAGGGTGGATTCGATTTCAACAAGGAAATGCAGAAGCTACGTGATAGAGGGGATTTCATGGGTCAGATATTCAGGGAAAGATGCATGCGTATCAGGTAAGACGAAAGCGGCATGAAAGCTGCCCGCCATTAGCGCAAGAGTGGGAAGTTGCATGGCCATGAGCAAGTGCTTAATGGACTCCCCTTCCTGAATGTTCCCAAGCGACCCAATGCGTAACGCCAGTTTCCATTAATTCAGAGTATGTATTACCTACCAGCGCTTCACTGGCGTGTGCATCTTTGGGCCGCGACCGTTCAGCCATCAGGCCCCCAGAGGTGGGCTGACCGCTGTTTCACTGAACGGAGGACGGTAAATTCCTTACCGCATTAGCTGTCTTTAACATTTTAATGGCCTGCAGGGTTAAGGCAGACAGTTGTACGAATTTTCCGTGCAGGGACCAGCCATTCACGTAGCCCCCTTATTGTCGCCCTAAATGTGGATAATAAATCCTACATCCATTAGATATGGTCGCTTTAAGCGCGTAGCTGACGTAACAACTGTAAGTATGCACAACGATCGTTCAACCGAGCAGATCGTAGATGTTAGCAATACTTAACAAGTTTTAACGCAGACCATAAGTATAGGTTCGCCAGATTGTCAATGCTTGCACTGAAGATGTTTCACCAATCTTGAAATAGAAAGCATAGGGTCGGTTCGATGAATCATACGGTGACAATTTGAGCAAACAATTGCCAGATCAGTCAGTTCTGTATTCACTACACCATCAGCTTTGGACAACGGCTGAAGGTGATGCACTTTACAAAATCCGCTGCCAATTGCTCCATATACCTCTTTGAAATCGAAACCACACGCCTCGCAGCAGAG
Source organism: Enterobacter sp. RCC_40 (assembly GCF_041360735.1). Lineage (NCBI taxonomy): Bacteria > Pseudomonadati > Pseudomonadota > Gammaproteobacteria > Enterobacterales > Enterobacteriaceae > Enterobacter > Enterobacter sp. RCC_40. The sequence goes on along the minus strand of NZ_JBFUPR010000002.1, from coordinate 415,359 downwards.
TTTTCCTGTGGCAAGGAGAACAGCTTCTTTCTTGCTTTTAACAACTGCAGGGTTTCGCTCTCGTCGCAAATGTGCAACGAGACGCGGGTTACCCTCAAGAAAAGAGCTGGTTTGATCGACATCAGGAAAAACGGGAAAAGCCCCGTTAATGATAAGCGATTTAACGCGGTTCACAATCTCTTGACTTTCCTCTTTATCTGCGAACCAAACGTTACTTTGCCCTATTCCACCCTTTATGCGTCGTGGAATCATTAATTCTCGCTGTTCGACTGGAAGTAATATCGCCTTACTAGAGGGAGCCTTAATTCGAAATGTTATGACACCATTCTTTTTTTGAATCGCATTCGGTTTTACAATCTTCTGAGCATCACGAAAAACAGTTGCATCCTGATACCAACCGATAACAGTTGTCCCCCGGTTTTAGGTCCTGCTGTCCACGCAACAGATACGCCACTTACATAGTCATCTTTTTTACTGGCTCCCAACCTATCTATTTTAATTTGGCCAGTAGGTTGTACATAACCGTATAAAAAGCCAGCATTGTTGCTGAAGTTACAGACTTCATGACCTGTGGAATGTTGGTTGTATTCACCTCCTCGCTCGATTGAGTCACCATCAATACCGTTGTAATGTTTCATCCATCCAATATTGCAAAACAAGATTGCCATGAGATCTCCTAAAGTACCAATTATTTGAACCCATCTTTTTAAAATAAAAATTCAGTAAGCTTAACAAGCTACTCCTGATACAAATTGGATAAGGGATTGCAATAAGCAAGGAGCAGAGCCTGCTTTAAATTATAGACGGGTAACGTTACACAATAACATTACCATAAAAATTTTCTGTCTAACAATTCGCGATATTTTGTTCTTACATACGCAACCAGGAATCGTATGTGAAATGCACTGAATTTTGTCGAGATGCGTTATAAACAATGCTTTTTTCACCATTCAAATCATCTAATACAAACTGACTGGGATGTTTTAATGTAGGGCTTGCACATTGAACAAAATAAGCAGGTTTGATCCTTTTGGAATGTCCTTTCTCCCAGCAACTGGCAGAACCATGATGAGGGATCTGAAACAATCCACAATTCATCCATCGCTCAATTCCCAGATGTAACTCAAAATCATCCAGAACAGGGGTTGTTAGATTAATATCCCCAGTAAATATTAATCCGGAAGAATGAAGTTGATAACTATCATGATCTTGACAGAAGATAAAACTGTGACCACTTGGGGTAATTTTAGGTGATGCATACATACATAAAGAAATATTGTTCTGGGCTTTACTAGTGTTACCAAAATGCTTTTGGTAGCAACTTTTTAACTTTTCCCGCCATTTTACATCAATACTAGAGCTGATACCTCGGTGCAGGTTAATACTCTCAATAGTTTGCTGAATATCCTTTTTAGCATCAGTAAGTTTAATATGAGATTGGCTGGCATAAAACTCATCATTTTTCTCATACACAAGATTGAGTTTTTTAAATGTCCTTTCAGCATTATAAAATACAAACTCAAAAAAACCATTGAGTGCACAAATAGGTTGTGTGTGGTTAATTTTCGATAATTTTACCTCACTGGTATCGATTGGACTGCCTAAATCAAAAAACACATTATCCCTGGCATCATTTATGTGTCTTTCTTGTTCTGAAACGTCTAGACCATCGGAATCATCCCTGAGTATCAAAGGGTCAACAAGATTAATCAGAGGATTGTCAGAAATTTTAGGTTCATCAGGATTCCCAGGTCCACCATTGCCTTGTACTAAAATTATTTTTTCCACACGATTTGAAAGGTTGTTATTATTTAACCACAGCGCCGGGTTTAACTGAAAAAGTGCAACAGAAGGTGATACTCCACGGATTCCATCTATTGATATTTCCCTAACAGCCTGAGTCCAATCACTATAGGGAAGCACTAATCTTTTTATTGTATGCTTTCTTAATAAAGCTATCAATCCATTAACATGGTCATCGTCAAAATGAGAAATAACCATCATGTCTATACTCTCACCGTCTGAGAACTCAACACAAGAGGAATTGATTATATTATTTATGACATTTTGACTGGTAGAGCCACAATCATAACCCCAGTTGAATTCACTGCCATCTTCCCCTCTTATTTTTGATGTAAAAAAAGTGCCATTTCCTACAGCATGAAAACATCCTGATAACTTAATGAACATTCCTACCCCTTAAGTCAAATTCCAACACTAACATATGATGACAGTAAAATATCATCACCTTAATTTATTTCAAAATACATTTTGGTTTTTAATAATTGACCGATACGAAATGATATTTTTACTGTCCGATTCTTACCCTAAGCAGACACCCATTCTCGCATGCAAACACCAATGACATATATCATGCGTAAGATTAGTCCTTCTCGCAGCTAAACCAAACCGCTTACCCTACAGGTCACGCCGATGAAAATGCGCGTGACTCTGCTTTGGTCGTCAGCCCAAGGTAACAGTGTCTAAATTCAGCTATCCTTCACACCGTTTACGATTTGCCATGAAACGTCCGACGGAGAGGCTGGAAGCATTTCGGACACGAATCAACGCTGCAGCAGAGACGAGCGAAGCTGTTTTAGCTGCGTCGGGAAACGACAAAAACTGGCTCCTGGGGCACCGACAGCGTCATAAAGGGTCTTTGCATCAGGATATCTGGCGAGGCACTGCGGCAGAGCTGGCTAACTGTGGGTACCTCGCCGTTTCCCCGGGCCAGGGCTGGTGGAAAACACGACGAGCTCTGAACCGCTATGATTCTGAAGCGCGCTACAGCCTCATCGTCTTCCTGCATGTACCGGAGATAGGTGTCGATCTGCTGACGCCGGTACAGCTTAAAGTGGATGCGCTCATCGCCAGTCAGATCGAAATTTCGTCCTGAAAACAGTGGTGCGTTTTCATCCGGCTCTGAACTCATCCGGCTCTCTCACCGGGAATGCGTCGCCACAAGTTCAATCACCACTGATCCCGAATCACCTTTTTCACCTGGCAGAACACTCTCTGGCAGACTGACCAGAACGTTGACCCTACGGACGATGAGCGGGATACAGGGTTGTCCTTCTGGATTTGCCTCACATCGCCGGAAATGCTTGCTTGTTCCCCGACGGCGGGCACTGCAGTGCTCTCCGTCGCGACAGGCGAAACCTCAAGCTCCAGCGAAAGCTGATCCTCAGCAGGGATGTTATTGCCCTCTGCTGCTGTCTCATCCTGGCGTTTAATCCCCTATGTTCGAGCCACGAGATATCCAGTTGCCAGGCATGACGAGAGCGTTCGCCACACGTCAAAGGCCTCATCCACATAGTCAAATGCGCTCTGAAGGGACACCGTTTACATGGGCAAATGCTCAAACGCCCGCTTCTTGATGCCAGCCAAACCTGTCATGCATCCATTTGATATGGCCGTTTTGAGCGAGAAGCGGACTTTACTTACATCCACTTTCACAAATAAGCAAAACAAATGCTTTATTTTAAAGCAATTAGAACATTTTTATTTACTGAGATCAATTTTACAAACACTCCCCAGTTCTAAATCTTTTTTAACCATTGGCAATAAATCCGGAATGGCATTTATTGATTGTTGTATGTAATTTCTCCCATCATTTACATCTCCTTTCGCACATAATATTTTAGCAGCATTAATGGCCATGTATTTTCTTACTTTATCATTATCACTACCAATCCTAAGCGCAATAGAAATACTATTCATTGCATCAGTATAATTTCCTGATCTAAAATGTGCATAAGCTTTTTGATTCCACAAAGAAGCATCTACGGGTGTCATTTGAGTTGCCTGAGAGAATGACTCTGCTGCCTCCAGAAATTTTTTATTTTGCAAATAGTTGAACCCAAGACTCTTGTAATGCTCAATGCTGTAATTCGGCTTATCTTGGCTATCAACTGATTTATTATTGTTTTTTGATAAGCAGTTTGTTTGAACCTTTGCAATCATGATATTTTTCTTTTCTGAAGAAGAATAGTAAGCATCAGCATAAGATTTTATTTTCCCAATTGACAACTCTCCATCTTTTTGGCATTCTTCATAGCTTGTTCTTAAAAAATCAATATCTAGCTTCTGTGAATTCAAACCTTGCTCTGCACTTTTTATGAATAACTCTTTATTTTGAACAGAGAGAATACTTTGCGCGTTTTGTCTCTCGAAAGCAAGTCTTTCATCGTTTTGACTTTTTGTTATCAAAATATTTGCTATTCCCATTGGGAGAGTTGCAATAAAGACCATTATTAATTCAGTTATCTTGATTTTAGTTTCAGTGTTCAATGTCGACATTTATTTATCATCCAATTCTAGATTTAAATTATAAATGTTATCGGCAATAGAGTGATTTTCTTTATTTTTAAACCCATTGATGGTGTTAAGTGTATATATTTAGGTGGCATATGTAATGTCCGCTTCACGCCCTGAGACATTCGACAAGCTTTTTATGGCTTCAGTAAGGGCGACTTTCGCGCTTCCAACGCCAGCAAATATTTCGCTTCGTCGTACCAGGTTCTGGTCTTCCAGCAGCGGTAAATGATCCTTATCCATTTAAACGCCAGAGCCGGATTGCTGACTGATGAGATTTCCCTTTTTCTCGCTGCCCCTGGTAATAAAGTCTGGCCCTGTACGTTGAGTTAACCGTCTTCGCAGTCCATTCCACGAATGTCTGTCGGACGAACTTTGCGCACTGTCAACGCCAGTGTACCTAGGATTTTTGACCACTTCGCTCGGTTACTGGTGCGATGCCAGCGTAGTTTTGAATTTCTTATGCGCTGTTGAAGCGGTCGCGGTTATCACCCAGTGCGGCAAGCATCCGAGGGCCCATACACGACCCCATTCCAGGGAGTGATTTGAACAGTTTTGCATCCGGAAGCGTATCGAATAAGGATTCAATACGTTCGTTGTAGGTTCTGATTAGGTCGCCTGCCAGTTTGATTTGGGATGCAAGTGCTGTTGCCATCAATGCATTTGCCTCGATGACAGTTTTATCAGTGGTCAGGGGAATAGCGCTGGCAATACTTGCAACCCGCTGTTCGGTATAAGCAACAGCAGGACCACCTTTAGCATTCATAAAATGACGGACAGTATCGCTGCGAGCCCGTTTGAGTTGTTGCAGACTCGGCCTGCGAATGATTAGCTTGCAGAACAGTGAGCTGCCCCGATGGGAGAACCATTCCAGGGGCTGGGGGTAATACTGCTTAAGCGTATTGATGAGCCGATTAACAAAGCGACGCTTGTCTTCAACCAGCAGTCGGCGCTGCTCTACTAATTGCTGGAGTAATCGGATATCCGGATTGTCGGCTTCAATGGCTTTTATCTTGTGGGGATAACGTAGCATCAGGTCTAATGCCAGCTCAGCATCCTGCGGATCATCTTTCGCACCACTGGGCCAGAAAGCCTGTCGGTAGCGGGCCAGTGACAACGCGTGTACTGGAAAAACAGTGACAAATGGGTACTTCTGGAGTGCATACACCACCGGGCCTTTCTTCAGCTCAACGGCAATAGCAATCCTGCCTTTCGCCCTCTGGTGTAACTCATTGAGCCAGATATCAAGTGCCTCAGGCGTATGTTCAATCACATGAAATATGCGATCACCGTTTTTAAACTGAACGCAGACATCGTGTTTTTTATCCGCCCAGTCCAAACCAACATGAGCAGCAAACTGATCTTTCGCAGCCATCACCAACTCCTTTTTATCGGGGATTGGTATGCATTCCACGCTCTTCGAAAGAAATATAGTCAGCAGTTTTTCTGCATGCCCTGAGTATTCGTTAGCGAACGTGGAGCACTTACTGGCTCGAAAGCAAAGCGGCAATCATCAAATCACATGATTCTGGCACAATATTCGTAATCAATAAGCGCATACCCTGAGTCACTTAAAAGTGTAACTCTCAGGGAGTGAATGACTATATCTGGCACAAAGCGGACCGACATAAGAGCCGCAAGGTTTGCTACGAGCGATAAGCGACCCCATAAACTTAAAATGAGTGCGGAGTAATGCCGCTATTTCAGGCCACTCCGTCGGCTGGCTTAACTCTCCCCACTTGAGATCCAGATATCGTTTTCTGCGGTGCGCTCCTGGGACCCTATCCTCTCTCCGCATCAGGTGTCCCCTGATGGAATACCAGTTTCCATTGCCCGCTCCCGGCCCGCTCCCAACACGAAGAACGCAAAGTCGGGCGAGTACCGTCCGCATTGAATGTCCTGTAGTGCAATACTGCGACATCCTCTCGTATTTGGATGAGCTGATAATCGCTGCTGAGAATGGTCGGGATAACTGTTTCGGCAGAAAGTGCCTCTATTGTCTGCGAACGATCGATCAACATACCTGATCGTGTCATTTCCCTGAACTGGTCGTGAAGTATCTGTTCAAGCCATTCACGATCGTTGCGCCTGCTGCCATGAAGCGTGCGTTCCAGCGTTTTCAACTGTTCCAGAAGCATGGCATTTACCCTCATTCAAATTCGACTGTCAGTTTCATGGCCATAAATGTTTTGCGGCAACTCGTCCGCCAGCATGTGAAGTGTCGTCTTCAGCCATTTGGTTGCCCCTCTTTGGCCACTGCGTTTATGCGAGTAAATCTTTACTTCAAACGGGCTTATGGTGAACGGCAATGAAAAAATCTGAATACTGGCAGCATGTTTCAGCTTCTCAGCAGCAAAACGGGGAATGGCCATTAGCAGGTCACTTTCCGCAACGATAAACGGGGCACTCAGCATGGATGGCGTCTTAAGCGCTATCTGCCGCGTATACCCCAACTGCTCAAGCCGTAAATCCAGTACCCCCTGCTTTTCGTTCCAGGGGGTTATCACCAGATGCCGTGCGGCAAGATAATCTTCCAGCGTCAGCTGTGTTCGGCGGGTATTGCTGATGACAACATACTCATCCTCAAACCAGTTTATCTCGTCCAGTTCATTGTGGCGGATATCGTCGGGTGTACTGAATCCCAGCGCCAGATCCACTTCTCCTGCCAACAGTTCGTTCAGCGCCGGGCTGTGTGGCAAATAGCGTAAATCAAAGCGCAAGCCAGGCGCTTCCTGCTGCAGTCTCTGCATCAACGTCGGGAAAATGCACAACGCGGTAAAGTCCGTGATCGCAATCTGGATCCGCTCCGTGCTTTCGCAAGCCACGAACGCCGGTTGAACAGTCAGCTCCTGATTGAGAAATTTCAGTGCTGATGCAATAGACGGTGCGAGCTGGGTAGCATACACGCTTGGGCACATCCGGTGGCCTTCCCGGTAAAATAGCGGGTCATTGAGCGCAATACGCAGCCGGGACAGCGCGTGGCTCAACGCAGAGGTGCTCATCGCCAGTTCATCCGCGGCGAGGCGAACGGAACAGTGCCGATAAATGGCGTCAAAAATGAGCAGCAGGTTTAAATCAAGACGTCGCAGCGCTGGATGCATAATATTCATCATAGGGTGATTTCATTGCACTTAATTCTTCTGACAATACCCCCTATGCTTAACGCCATCAATAACGATGCCTTGCAAAAAAGACAGGAAAACATATGAGTATCAGCCTTCGCCAGGCCCGCCCGGAAGATGCCTCCGCTATTTACGATATGATTTATGAGCTGGCGGTTTACGAAAAAGCCCCGCAAGAAGTGGTCACCACACCGGATGAGATTCGCGAAACACTCTTTGGCGACGGCAGCCATACCGAAGCATTAATCTGCGAGATAGAAGGGACAATCGCCGGATACGCCGTGTTCTTCACCAGCTATTCCACATGGCTAGGACGTAACGGTATTTACATGGAAGATTTGTATATTTCCCCCGATTATCGCGGCAAGGGCGCGGGAAAAGCGATGCTGAGGAAAATTGCGCAGTACGCCGTGGAACGGCGCTGCGGACGCCTTGAATGGAGCGTACTGGACTGGAACCAGCCCGCGATTGATTTTTACCTCAGCATTGGCGCATTACCTCAAAACGAATGGGTACGCTATCGTCTGGAGGGTAACGCGCTGTTGAACTTTGCCGAATAACGCGACCGTGCTGCGGCAAATTGCAGATGCAGGCTGCTTCTGTTGAGGGGCAGTCATGTTTGCGTTGAGGGGAGTATCAGGAACACATTGATCAGGCTTCGGGCCTGTTCAGTCGCGGCGCGTTCGTCGGTGGAGTATTTCTTCGACATAATGGTCAATGGCAATATTGTGCTCACGGCTCACGCGCGAAATGAATATGTGCAAAAGCGCCAGCGATGCGTGGAGTGTGACTGCGACCAGGTTGTCGAAGTCTTTCTGAGTGAAACGGTCATTCCCCTTCAGTGTCGAATGCTGGAGCAAAGTGTGGGCCGTGATCTCGAGGACGGCTCGCCTGTAATCGCTCGACAGCAGGACATCCAGATCGGTCTGGCGAAGATCAAACGTGAAGTTAAAACTGACAAATCCGGAATCGACCGGCAAAGAGTAGGTCAGTCTGTCACCCTGTTGCTCAACGTACGGTTCATACCCCTCCCCCATCAGCCGTTGCGCCTGCATATCGCCCTCTCTTCTCTTCCAGGCGCCAGGCACACGTGTTGACCAGGGAGCGTCACCGCAGGATTAAACAAGTGTTTCACCCGCTTTGATTGATTGACTGATAAAGGGCGCGGGCTTTCCAAAGAGATATCCTTGTGCCAAATCACACCCTAAACGTTGAAGGCATAACAGTTGATCATTGGTTTCAACGCCTTCAGCAATAATTACCATATCCAGGCATTTCGCCATGCCGACCATTAATTTTGCGATGGTCTGAGTTTCTTCATCCGTGGATATTGTTCGCACAAACGATTTATCGATTTTTATTTTATCAAAGCCTAACTGAATCAATCTTGAAAGGGAGGAATAGCCCGTACCAAAATCATCAATAGAGATTTTTATGCCCAGCACTCTGAGTGCCATAAGGATTTCGATGGGGGTTTCACTGTCGGTAAACAGCGAAGATTCCGTCACTTCCAGTTCGAGTCGGGTCGCGGGCAACCCCGTTTCAGCCAGCACTGCGCGTACTGTATCGACAAAATTCATACTGCTTAACTGCACCGGAGACACGTTGACAGAGATCCTTGCCGGCACCTTCCATGTCGTCGCTTCCTTGCAGGCGATTTCAAGCGCGGCTTTGCCTATCTCATGGATGAATCCCGTTTTCTCTGCTACCGAAATAAAATCATCCGGCGCAATGATGCCCTTAACGGGATGATTCCAGCGCAGAAGGGCTTCATAGCCATATATTTCAGTGGTGTACGAATCAACAATCGGCTGATAGTAAACGACCAACTCTTTATTTGCGACTGCCACTGATAAATCACGCTCCAGGGTTCTGCTTTCCTCGAGCTTTTGCAGCATAATGCGGCGAAACACTTTGATCATGTTTAAGCCTGCACGTTTAGCTTCATACAGAGCCAGATCGGCAAACTTATAAAGGTAATCTGAACGTCGTTCTAACTCTGAAACAACAATACCGACGCAGGTACCAATGGTGACGTTAGAGTTACCTATTATGTAAGGCTTTTTAATGCACTCACAGATTTCCATGGCCAGATTAACGGCACTTTCTTCCGTCAGCTCATGAGACAATAATGCAAACTCGTCGCCCCCGAGGCGATAGAATGTATTTGTTTCGTTGCTCATGGAGGATAACCGGTGCGCAACCTCACGCAATAACAGATCGCCGGCATCGTGACCAAAGCTGTCATTGACTTCTTTAAAGCGATCGAGATCAAACAACATGACCGTGACTGGCCTGTGTATGCGGCTCGCTATCGAGATGTTATTAATAAGATCATCCCAGAAATAAAGCCTGTTTTTAAGCCCCGTCAACGAGTCATGGTAAACGTCATACGCCAGTTTTTTATTCTGTTGCTGGAGTATTTCCTTCGATTTCTGAAGTTCATTTGCCAGGCTGGTAACCTGTCGGTGAGTTTTAAGTATCTTCCTGTTCTGGCAGACGTTTAAAACACCCAATATCGCACTTAAAATAATCAGCAGAACCGAAAGGCCTGAATAGATACGATACAGGTTTTGTATATTCTGGTTTGTCTCGTTGATGGAGTTAACATCATTGGAGAGTGCACTGGATGAAAACTGGCTAAGGGCGGAATCAAGCGCATACATTTTCTCAAGATAATCAGCAAGTTGAGCGCGACTCATCCCTTCCAGATGATGATCAAGGTAATCAAGCGTTTCATGCAGGTTTTTTGCCAGTGCATTATGGTTTTTATTCGACTTTACATATTTCCCTAAATCGCCTTCTTTCAGTAACTCACGCTGGCTAAGCATGATCTCCAGCCGCATGCGGAGATCGTCCATGGTGATATCAGGATTATTGTCAGAATAACGGCTGATCCACGACTCCAGCCTGTAGTATTCTGAAACCATCTGAGACACAGACCAAGAGTCCTTATAATGGTTGAGTTTTTGCAAATCCTCCTGCCGCTCATGCAAAAGAAATGAAATATACCCGGTTGTAATGAATAGGAAAAATATAATGCCTACCAGGATCCTGTTCATGCATTTCTCCAGATTATTACTCTACGACCATTTTGCTAATCTGCCATGCTGATCTCGAGTAATAGACCTGGTTATCCAACTCTTTGTTACTTTCATAAGGATAGACAATAAACAGAGGGCCCTTGTCGCGAACGCGCATATATTGGCCGTTCATTTTTATTGCAAGGATCACGTTATATTTTGTGAAGTCTTCAATGGGAATTTCAGTCGTATAATCATTGAGCGCGGTTACACTCAGAACAGTGCCTTTGGCGCCGACCAGTTCCATGAGTTTTTTCATGGGAATACCCTCAAAGCTTGTCTGGTCATTATACCATGGGTTACGGGTACGCATCGTAACGAGGCCGATTTTTTCCAGGCCAGCGATATCAAAGACTGCAGCGCCATTTTGATTACTGTTCTCGATTTTCCCGGAGATGGTTAACACGGGTTTCCCTTCAAGCTTAGGGAGTTCCTTTCCCCAGGAACAGGTCGAAATAATCAAGAAAAGTAGGGTGATTGCCATTCTCATGCGCGATGACTCCAATAAGGAAATAGGTATGTCTTGTCGTCTATTCTGACACAAATTGTTACCAGCCAACCAGATAAGACTCCAGGACGAAACGGTCCCGTTATACTCTCGTTTAACGGTCCATGACAGCCATCCCGACGTTGTTGCTTGCCGTATCGTCATTAACAAAGATTAGCCTTCAGACGTGTCCCTGTCTCCCTTTTACACCATGATAATATGAGACAGAGCAGGTTATTAAAATTGGACGAAGGCGGAATTTGAAAAAATTGTCGTTTCTAATCCCCCGTTGCGTCTTAAACGGTCAGAATTTGTGCGGAGTGGTCAATTATTGGTACGGAATACCCTCAGGAGAGGTGCACATTGCGCCCTTATAAGCAGGTTAAAAGGGCAATGTCGTGCTATCGAGCGATCAATCCGATACAAGAATATTGTCGATCACCGGCTGGACGATTTGCTGAAATACTTTCGCGTCGTTAAACGCGCGTGCGGCTAACATGGCACCATGTACCGTTGCCATTAACTGCCCCGCCTCGCTGGCGTGGGTTGACCGGACAGTAAAGCATTTTTCCCTTTCTCCTCTCTGGAGCAACTCCGTCAGCCAGCCAGAGAGATCGGCGAAATGTCCCGTCACTTCCGAAGCGACTTCGGGCGGCAACGTCGGCAGTTCGGCGGCAAGCATCGCGCAGATACAAAATGGCGCAGAACCGTCCTGGATGCATTTGGCCCAATAATCGGCATAGGCCTGAAGTTCGGCAACCGGATTATTTAGTTGATGGCTTAATGCCTGCATTCCGGCGCGGGCCTCCTGGCGATACTCGCTCACGACGACCCTTACCAGCTCCGCCTTGCTTGAAAAATGGTGGTGAATACTCGCCTTGCGAATATTCACCTTTTCAGAAAGGTCGGCAAAACTGAAGCTTCGGTAGCCACCGGTGGTAAGCAATTGTCGGGTGAAAAATATAATGTCGTTTGCTTTCTGTGAACGTTCGGTGGACATAGCCGTAACCCATTGTCAGTATACAGATCAATAAGATATCAGAGAGCAGAGCGAAAACCTACCGACAGGCCGCCTTTACTGCCGCCGTCTGCCGGTCCCCGCCATACTGTCAAAGACGCCATCACGCAGCACTAACGCATGAAAAAGCGCGGCCGCCAAATGCAGCATCACGGTAGCAAATAGCATCAGCGCAACCAGAGAGTGCAAAGGGCGCAGAATGGCAAACCAGTCGTTATTCACCGGAACAATGGGTGGCAAAACAACCCCGCCGCCGAGGGTGATGGGGTACCCCGCCGCTGACTGCATCGCCCAGCCAATCAGGGGCTGAAGGAACATCATGATGTATAACGCCCAGTGTGAGAGATGCGCTATCAGGCGCTGCCAGGCCGGTATGGAAGCCGGTAGCGAAGGGACGGAGGTATAAAACCTCAGCCATAGCCTGACCACCACCAGAACCAGAATCATCAGCCCCAGCGGTTTGTGGATCGCCACCAGCAGGGCATGCTTCGACGAAATGGTTGAAACCATCGCAATGCCGATAAACAGCATTGCCACGATAGCCGCTGCCATGAACCAGTGCAGAATGCGCAACGCCGGATGGAAATAAGCAACCTGTTTCATAAGCCAGCTCCTGACTGTTGGGACTGTTCACGGGTACGCGCATTGTAGGATTTGGCATAGGCCGCCGAGCGCGCATTCAGTAAAGGATCGTCCGAAGGGGCAATGCCATCGGGCAAAATCAGCGGATCGTAGTTGATGTCATTGCACGGACCGTTTTGCTGCGGTGTTGCACGCGTCAGCACGAGGATGCCGGCATTGATGGTTTGCCGATCTTCAGGCCAGACCTGGCTTGCATCGTTGCCCGGATCGCCCGATTTAGCGACGGTAATCATCAGATCCCATTTCAGCGGCCCTTGCTTCAGACGCTCTTCAAGATCGTGTTGCAGAAAATCTTTATCATTTTTATCCGCCTCGCTCATCGGCTGAGAGCCAATATGCGGCACCATACTCCAGCGGACCAGATGCTCTTTACCCGCTTTATCAATAAAGCGAAATGCATTCAGGCTATTAAAACGATCGCTTGCCCAACTGGATGAAGGTACATACTGCTTTGCCCAGGCGAGGTAGGGTTGCATCTGAGGATGCGCGATCACAAACGCCTTAAGCTTATCGGGGTTGGGTTTACCGGTTACCGGATCGGGCAGAGTCAGGTTTTGCAGCGCATAGAAGTCTTCAACGGTAGAGACCGGAAAGCGTGGCATCGCGTTCATGCCTGTTCGCCACTGCTCGCCGTTGCTCTGCCTGAATTGCAGCGCCATGCTGCGCACGGGAACGGCATAATCCGGCGCTTTTGGGTTACCCCCTGCGATGGCGAAACGGCCCGTAACTGGCGTTTCGCCAGGGGCAAATAGCGCTGCTCGCGATAACGAACTGACCTGGCCATTAGAGATAAAATCCCCCACTACGCACACGCCCTTCGCGTGATTGCGGCGAAAACCGGGATGTTCCCCACCCGATTTCTGCAATACCGAAACCAGTTTGTCAGACGTCAGACGATTCGGCGTCAGCCAGCCGCCTGACCAGAGAAACAGCGCTATCAAGACAAGGGGAATAATCGCGACCAGGCACAGGCGGACTATTTTTTGGCCGGTGGAAAGTGAAGTGTTCGTCATATTTTTGCTCACACAGTGAATACACAATCAAATACGCGAGAACGTATTCCTGAAAACATTAAGCACGTCTTTCGCTGCTGGCGTGATAACTCGCCCATTAAGACGCGCCACAGGATGAATGACGCAGGATTTTTTTAACTGTAGCCCAGAGCCGCTCTTTATCTCTGTCACGTACTTTTTCATGCTGAATTTCTCGCATGAATGCCGCTTTATCAGCTCCGGAAAAGCCGCCCTCCGTTTTTAATTTCCGGGCGATACTGCGAAGCGTTGATTCATCGGCATGGGCAATTTTTGCTCTCACCGCAGAGAGCGGCATCGGTGTCCTCGGTGTGTCTTCTTCCATGAGCCAGTCGGCACAATGGAAATGCTGGATAGCCTTCGCAATGTCCATCTGCAGTTGAATGAAAGACCTGACGCTCTCTCTTTCCAGCCCTGACGCGTGGGCGACAGCAAAGGCTCTTTCAAGCACGTCCCGTTCCTGTTCAGGGTCGGCAATTGCCTGACCCTGCTGCGCCTTATACGCCGCAACCTCTTTCATCAGGCAAAAACGCAGGTTGATACTCATGCCGGGGCCGGAAAAAACCTCGGTCGCTGTCGTTGTTTCCGCAATGCCATCTCCCTGAATGGATGGCCCTGCCGCTAACTCATGCTTTTTCTCCATTACCGATCTCACTTATCGCTTAGGTAAAAAAATAACGTTCTCAGGCCCGGATCCGGTTGGCTGGAAAGCGAACGAAAACCAACCTACCAGTTGGTAGGTTGGGTGTCAATTTCATCACTCATTTTTTACTCAATGCTGGATGCCATGTTTGTTCGGAATGGTTTTCAAAAGAATTCGGGGTAAGACAGGCAGCCGAAACGGCGAGCGAGGGGGAACGAAGAGAAGTGAACAGTACTCAGAAAAATCATGCGGGCAGGAATACTGCATCCTGCCCGCATACCGGCCATACGGTCATTCCACTCCCCCAGCAAAAAAAATCGTATGGCGAGTTATCTTAGGCGTGAACCATATCTGCACAATACTGGATGCCAATACCGAATGCTCCGCCATGTTTCTGGCTGATCGAAGTGGTCAGTTCGTAGGTTTCATGACGTGCCCAGTCACGTTGCAGTTCAAGCAGGTAAGTCAGGGCAGTAATCGGCTTTGCGCCAGCCTGAATCATGCGTTGCACAGCGCGTTCATGAGCTTCTGCACTCATGTCACCGCTGGCGTCTGTGACGATATAGACGTCAAAACCTTGCTCAATGGCAGACTGAACCGGACCATTCAGACAGACCGAGGTCCACAGACCTGCAAACACCAGGCGGTCGCGCTCCAGTTTGTTGACGGCATCAACAAAATTACCATCTTCCCATGCGTTGGAGGTGGATCGGTTAACATACGACGCGTCATCCGGGAAAACCGCTGAAACTTCAGGAAATACCGGGCCCGCAAAATCATGGCGTGAAATCGTCGAAACAAGGGTCGGAATATTAAACCCCTTACCTGTTTCCGCGAGGACTGCGGTATTTTGTCTCAGCAGGCCGATATCAATATTTTTCACATTGAACGCCATCTGGCTCTGGTGATCCAGCAGGATCAGCGCATGGTTTTCCGGGCTTAACAGATTTTTGGCTGCTGCAGGTGTTGCTTTAATCGTCATAATAATTTCCGCGATGTTTGTTTAAATTTATCAGTGTATTAAGGACCTGATTCGTGAACTCGGGAAAACTATACAAAACGAAATATTCTTTTGTCCGTTCATTTTTGCAAAGGGCTTATTGCAAAAATGAACGCTGTGAAATATTAATGAATTTTATATAAAAAAAGGAATTAACATGTCTGTCCGAATATTCTCTTTCTGTTTTCTGCTAAATAGTGGGAACAGTGATTCATAAATTCCCTTATTTTTGCTGATTTCCTCACATCAGGATGCGCGAGCAGCCAAATGTCTTCACCCAGTCCCTCCACGATGGGGCTAATCTGAGCCAGTTTATCTATCTGATTGCCATGCATGCAGGGTAACAAACCGATCCCAATCCCGCTTGAGATTGCCGACGCAACACTGAGAACGGAGTCGCCGCGAAAGGTGATATTTTTCTCGGGAATATTTTTTTCAATCCACAGAAAGGCGTTTAACTTAGACATTGCGTAATGGAAGGAGACCCAGCGATGCTCCGTGAGCGCCATAGCATTGACTTGCTTTTTTTCCCATTGTTCACGTAAACCATACACTGCCCAGAACGCCGATCCCACCTTGCGGCCGGAAAGATGCTCCGGAATGTCTCTGGTGGCTCGAAACGCGATATCCGCCCCGCCATCGAACAAATTGACGGATTCATTTCCTGTCGAGACCTGAAAGGTAATGTGGGGATTTACCCGGCTAAATGACGCGATCAGCGGGTTAAGGTAATCCTGCAAAAGGGCATCCGACGTGGTCACCCTTATCTCCCCCGAAAAACCGCATTCATCCTCTTCAATGTTCTGTAGAACATAGTGGATATCCTCTTCAATGCGGTGTCCCAGGGCGATCAGCGCGGTTCCGGCTTTTGTCGGAACGTAGTGGGTACGGCGACGCAGAAAGAGGGCTAATGCCAGCGACGTCTCAATGGCCCCCAACCGACGAAACAAGGTGGAATGATTGATGCCCAGAGCATCTGCGGCGCGTGACAGATTACCGTGCTCACCTATAGCCATAACAGTTTTCAAATCATCCCAGGAAAAGTTCTGGGAGGTCATTTTCTTCATACTCTTTAAATCCAAATATCTTATCGGCAGGCCAGCTGTAAAAATTGCTGGCGGATGCGCTCGGCAATGGCATTGACCACCGCCGCACTCTCATCAGTCGGATCAATATCAACCCGGAAGGGACGTTTCCCGCAGGTGTATTGACGATATTGACTATTGCCTGCGCGGCATGACCGTGCAGGCCTCATCGCTCATTTACCCCGGAAGCGTATGCATCCGCCTGTCGGGGGGATTAGGCGAAGCCACCGTTTACACGAATAACCTGCGAGTTGATCCAGCTCCCGTCCGGACCGGCGATCATCGCTACTGCGCTGGCGATCTCTTCTGGGGTACCGATGCGCTCGAGCGGGGCCAGTTTTGCAACGGCCGCAACCTGCTCTTCGCTCTTACCGTTAAAGAAGAGCTCAGTCCCGGTGGGGCCCGGAGCAACGGCATTAACGGTGATATTTCTGCCCCGCAGTTCGTTTGCCAGCACGTGTACAAGCCCTTCCACGCCTGCTTTTGAGGCGATATAGGGACCATAAGCCGGGAAGGATTTGGCGATCACGCTCGTCGAAAGGGCAATGATTCTGCCGCCTTCACTCACGGTTTCAGCAGCATTTGCCAGCACCAGAAATGCGCCACGCAGGTTGGTATGAATGACACGATCAAAATCGTGAAGACCGGCAGGGGTAATCTTCGCCATTGGCATGATCCCCGCGCTGTGCACCACCACATCCAGCCTGCCGGTAACCGCTTTCGCTTGCTGGAACAAGTGGCTGACGTGCGCTTCGCTGGCAACATCAGCCTGAATCGCCGTCGCACGGCCACCTTTAGCGACGATGCTCTGCACGGTTTGCTCTGCCGCCTCGGTATTACCTGCGTAATTCACGATAGTGGTAAAACCGTCCCGCGCGAGACGCTCAGCAATGGCGCGGCCGATACCACGGGAACCGCCCGTAACAAGGGCAGTTTTATTGACTTTGTCCATCGTTCTCTCCGGTTTCAGTGAAAGGGGGTCTGAATGGAGATATTAATGTTTTAGCGGGAGAGATAAATGGGTGATATTTGATAACATAATTCCATTATCGTTAATAATCGCCTTCAGGATCCGTGATGGATAAATTTGATACCATGCTGCTCTTCACCCGCATTGTAGAGCTTCAAAGCTTCAGTCAGGCCGCGGATCAGCTAGGGATCCCCAGAGCGACGGCCAGCAATGCAATAAAAAGCCTGGAGAAAAACCTGGAGTGTCGTCTGCTGGAGCGGACGACCAGACACGTGCGGGCCTCGCTGGATGGCGAGGCATTTTATGAACGCTGCGTACATATTCTTTCTGAACTGGACGATGCGGAGTCTTCCCTGCGTCATTCCGGCGTAAGACCACAGGGGATTTTGCGCGTGAATCTTCACGGGGCCCATGCGACCCGCATTGTACTGCCCCGTATTGACGAGTTTCACGCCCGCTATCCCGCCATCAGGCTGGTTATCAGCAGTGGGGATCGTCTGGTCGATCTGATTCGGGAAGGTGTTGACTGCGCCGTACGCGCGGGCAAGCTCTTTGATTCATCATTAATTGCCCGGCCTTTAGCCCAGATGCCTCAGGTTATCTGCGCCAGTCCGGACTATCTTCGTAAGCACGGCCGACCGATGACCCCTGACGATCTGCTTTCTCACCAGAGCGTCAATTTCTTTTCCACCAGCCGGGGTAAGAACTACCCTCTGGAACTCATTGTTAACGGTAAAGAGAAAAGCTATCCGACCAAAGGCTGGATGACAGTGAATGACGCAGAGAATTACGTTATTTGCGCGTTGCGTGGATGTGGGCTGGTTCAGCTTCCACGTTATCATGTGGACGATGCCCTTCGGGATGGCCTGCTAGAGGAAGTGTTAAGCGACTGGAAAAGCCCGGCCATGCAACTTTCGGCTATCTATCCACAGCACCGACAGCTGTCTCCCCGTGTCCGGATTTTTGTAGACTGGCTGGTTTCTCTCTATCGGGAACGCTTTGAGGTGAACGCTTAATGGCTGCGTAAACCGTCGCTCACGTTGACGGCGCCGCGGGATCGGCAAGCATCGCATCGGCGATATCCAGCATAACCCGCAGGCGATCCATATGCCGGAGGTCAGAGTGATATCCTACCCATATATCTTTGGACGGCGGTGGCTCCGGCATGCTGATAGCCGCTAAGCCGGTGATGGCATCACCAAGCGGGCGCGGTAACACGGCGATGCCCATTCCACGCTGGCACATCTGTGCCTGTACGGCCCGGCTGGTACTGGTGAACACACGTCGTGACTGGGGGAACCTGTCGAGCAGCCAGGCGACGTCAGAGAAGTGGGATTGTGCCGTGTTCATCAGAATAAGCCCCACTGCGGCCGGATCGTGTCGGGCGATATCGGCGATTTCCGGCGTTCCATATAGCGCATAGGGGATGCGCATCAGGCGGCGCTGGACAATATCCGGTTCGGTAAAGGGAACGATGCGAAACGCAATGTCGGCATCACGCCGCGACAGGTTAAGTAAGCGGTAGCTTGCGATAAGCTCCGGCACAATCGCCGGATGGCGGCGCGTCAGTTCCTCCAGGACCGGTGCGAGAACATAGTTGGCAAACCACTCTGCTGAAGAGATCCGCAATATCCCTTCAAGACGTTCGTGATTACCGGCGAGACGCCGCTCCATCGCCAGCGCGGAGTTTTCCATCGCTTCTGCCAGCTTCAGCACCCTGTCGCCGGCGTCGGTCAGAACCAGACCCTCCTGTGTCCGGCGAAATAGCGCTTGCTGCGCCTCTTCCTCAAGCGCCTTTATCCGGCGACCAATCGTCGGATGGCTCACACCCAGGCTTCGTGCCGCCTCGCCGAAAGAGCCCTTACGCATAACTGCAAGAAATACCCGGACGTCGCCCCATTCCATGCCAGTGTCTCACCGTACAAAAATGAACATTGAATATACAAAAGTGGCAGTTCCAAAACAACTTTGTCGATATCACTATAGCGTCCTCACCCCCCCAGTCAGGAAATGAATGACATGTACAAATTAAAAGACAAAGTGGCGATTGTAACCGGTGGTTCCAAAGGCATCGGAGCCGGGATTGCCCGTCAACTGGCGGCTGACGGCGCGAAGGTTATTGTCAATTACGCGTCAGGCAAAAGTAGTGCAGATAACGTCGTTGCCGATATACAGGCTGCCGGTGGGCAGGCGGTAGCGGTCGCGGCGGATGTCACCCGTCAGGCTGAGGTTGAGGCGCTGGTTAACGCGGCCATCGACATTTTCGGGCGGCTGGACATTGTGGTGAACAACGCCGGCATTTATGAGTTCGCCCGCATTGAAGAGAGCACAGAGGCACTCTACCGCAGACAATTCGACATCAATGTTCTGGGCCCGCTGTTAATGTCCGGCGCTGCTGCGCCGCATCTGAATAAAGGCAGCAGCATCATTAACATCAGTTCGTTCGTCACCCGCGTCTTTATCGCCGAGAGTGCCATCTACAGCGGCACCAAAGGGGCGATCGATGCTATTACCGGGGTACTGTCACGAGAACTCGGCCCCCGGGGAATTCGCGTCAACGCGGTCAACCCTGGCCTTATCGAAACGGAAGGCAGTCATAGTGCAGGCGCGATGAACTCGGACTTCCAGACATGGAATGAAAAGCAGACCCCACTCGGCCGCATCGGTCAGGTGCAGGATGTTGCGCCAATCGTCTCATTTCTCGCATCAGACGATGCGGGATGGATCACCGGTGAGGTGATTCTTGCCTCCGGTGGCATGCGCTAACGCCCTGCCTCTCAATCTCTGCACATAACCGTTACCTGTGGAGTGTTCCATGTCGACCCCTATCCTCCCGCAAGCCGAGCCGCGTCGCTGGGCAATGTTTGTCATCCTGCTGGTTGGCGCATTTTTGCCCCCACTCGATTTTTTTATCGTCAATGTTGCGCTGCCTGCTATTCAGGACGAGCTGAGCGCCTCTTCCTCTGCTGAACAGCTGGTCATTTCGTCCTATGCAGCCGTGTATGCCGTAACCTTAATTACCGGCGGTCGTCTGGGTGATATTTATGGTCGTGGGAAGATGTTTTTTATAGGGCTTATCGGTTTTGCGGCGGCATCGCTGCTGTGCGGTTTAGCCTGGTCACCATGGGTACTGATTAGTGGACGCGTGTTACAGGGTACTACGGCCGCGATTATGGCACCTCAGGCACTGGCTTCCGTACAGGCCATTTTTCCGGAAGCGGAAAAGCCGTTCGCGTTGAGTATCTATGGCGCTGTATTTGGCCTCGCCTCGGTTATCGGGCAGGTAGTGGGCGGTATCCTGATCTCAGCGGATCTGTTTCACCTGGGATGGCGGGCTATTTTTCTCGTTAACTTGCCGGTGGCGCTGCTGGTCATTCTCTTCGGGTTGCCACTGCTGAAAGAGACGCGTGCGCCATCCGCACAACGACTGGACCCGGTCGGCATGTTACTGGCGACCGCCACGTTGAGTGCGCTGATTGTGCCGTTAATTGAAGGCCGTGAAGCGGGATGGCCCTGGTGGACATGGCTGTCATTTCTGGCTGTCCCGCTGCTGGCGTCGCTGTTATGGCGTTATGAGCGTCGCCTTAGCCAGAACGGCGGTTCGCCTCTGCTTGATCCGGTCGTGTTACGCGCACCGGGGCTGGGCCAGGGGCTGGCGATCGTTTTGCTGTTTTATTCTATCGGGGCCTTCTTTCTTTTGTTCTCCGTTTATCTACAAGATGCGTTGCAGTTAAATGCCCTGACTGCGGGCCTGCTTTTTCTGCCTTTTGGCGTGGGTTTTCTGATCGGTCCGTTGCTAACACCTTATCTGAGGCGTTTTGTCGGCAATTACCTGAGCGCAATCGGGATGGGATGCGAGACGTTGGGGTTAGCAGGCCTGGCAGGGTTGATTGCCCATACCATGATGGGTAGCGCACCGGCCATGCTGCCGCTCGCTGTATTGCTTTTTATCACCGGCCTCGGCCAGGGACTGGCGATGCCGACGCTGGTCCGGATGGTGACAGGCCGCGTTGCACCGGCGTTTTCAGGCATGATTGCCGGGGTAACCAGCTCGACACTCCAAATCAGCACTGCGCTGAGCGTCGCCGTCATCGGTGGCATTTTTTACAGCATGCTGGACACCGGCAGAAGCGGTGCAAATATTACGCATGCCTTTATCGTCGCCCTTCTGGCGATGGCGATATGCCTGGCCACGGGTGCCGCGCTAAGCATCCGACTTATCCGGCAGGCCTCCGGTTTATTTTCTGCTGCGAGCGGCGCGTCTATCAAGTAACGTAACAGACAATCAACTAACTGAGGCGTGGACATCCTTGCTCATGTTCCTCCCCAGCGTGCCGTTTACCCGCAGCAGGTACTCATGCGTCAACCTGAGAAAAAATCATGAAAAAATCGATAGTCCCTGAAGAATTCCAACACTATTTCGATGACTGGCACTTCTCGCCTGTCATCGAAGCAGATGGCACGGTGTATCTCTCTGGTGTTACCGCGGCACGGAAGGACAAACCGATAAGTCAGCATCCGGAAGAACAATTCCATGATGCGTTTTATAAGCTTGGTGTTTATTTGAAAGCCGCAGGCTTAGGGTATGAAAATATTCTTGAGATGACCACTTTTCATATTGATCTTAAAAAACATATAGACGTTTTTTCTAAAGTGAAAGATGAATATGTAAAGGCACCCTACCCGGCATGGACCGCCATAGGCGTATCAGCGTTCATTCCAGAAAATGCGCTGGTGGAAATGCGGATTGTGGCTAAAAAGTAGTGCCACCGTGTGTCCCCAAATCACCCCAGGCACGAACCGGATCGGCTTAAGCGCCGCAAGGTCTGCTACGAACAAACGGCAGACCTCGACGAGACGACAATGTCTTCATCAACTGCAATAGGCTATGTTTACAGATTCAGAAACCCTGGCAATGGCACTGCGGCCAGGAAATGAGGCTTGCCGATGAATGCAGAGAACCTTCCTGTGGTACTTATCCCGGGATTTATGCTTGATGAAACATTGTGGGACGATTTTATCACCGCATTTCCCGAGCGCAGGCTCTTTATACCTGCGAGCCTGGGCCAGGCAACCACAATCCAGGACATAGCCGCTAACATAGTCCAGAAACTACCGGAGCGTTTTGTGCTGGCCGGCTTTTCGCTAGGTGGTTATGTTGCCAGAGCTATTTATGAGGCTTTTCCGGAACGGACAGCGGCGATGATCCTCATTGCCACGTCTCTCAGAGAGGATTCGGCAGAACAGATAAATACCCGTGTTGCTGCAGCGAATATCAATTCCTCCAGAGAATTTAGTGGGCTGAGCACAACGGCCATTAGAAAATCCCTTCATGCTGATCTCGCCAGTAATACGGCCATTATTGAGAAAATCCGTAATATGGGAAAAAGGCTGGGAGCCGATGTATTCAGAGTCCAGTCAGGGCTAAACCGCGAGCGAATAACGTTAAAACCCATTTCATGCCCGACCTACGTTATTGCAGCGAAACATGATCGGCTGCGTTCAACAGAGGAGGCAGAAGAACTCGCCAGGCTAACCGGAACCTGTGTGGATTATGTTGACGGTTGTGGACATCTTATTCCTCTGGAAAAACCGGATGAACTGGCCCAGCGTGTGTCCAGATGGCTCGATAAAACAGGCCTTTAAAATAACGTTGATGCAAACAGAGCCCCCCTATTCTCTGCGAATAAAACGCCAGGTCGTTTTTCTGATTTGTCTGCTTCTGGCCTTTGCTACGCATCTTCGGCTATCTGAGTTGGGAAATCGACAGTGACCAGCAGCCCGCCTTCTGCAGACGTACACAGGCCTACGCTGCTGTTGTGTTGCTGCGCAACCGCGTTGACGATGGCTAGCCCCAGTCCACTCCCGCTTTGCATCTGGTTGGGGTCGCGAAAAAATCGGTCGAACACACGCTCCCTCAATTCAGGCCGAATACCGGGCCCGGCATCTGAGACACGAAGCTGCGTGGCTTTATCCCGCGATCGTATCTCTACTTCAACCCGTCCACCCTCAGGGCTGTACTTGACTGCGTTCTCAATCAAATTGTCAATCAGCGACATCAGGCGCTCCCTGATGCCTGTGATCCAGATTTCATCATCAGAGACGAATTCAAGCTCTATCCTGCGCTCCGTAGCCAGCGGTTCCAGTGCTGCCATTCGCTCCTGAATGAGCGTCGTCAGCGGCACTGGCTGCATAACGACATCAATACGTGCTTCACTGTGCATCATCAGCAATAATTGATTGACGAGTCGGGCAGCCCGGCTGTTGCTGCGAACAATCCCCGCCAGTAATTCCTGTTGAGTTTCATTGCTTACATACGACTGCAGCGCCTCCACGTTGATTCGCATTGCAGCCAGAGGAGTACGCAGCTCGTGAGCGGCATCAGCAATGAAAATCCGTTCCCTTTCCGCGCTTTCGCGCACCCTGGCAAGAAACACGTTTATCGCGTCCACCATTTGACGAAGCTCCCTGTGTTTTGGCATGGCTTTTAATGGAGAGAGATCGTCTGGCGTTCGCAAGGATATTTCATTTACGACCTTGCTCCAGGGTCGCATTGCAATACGAATTGACAGCCACGCGGGAAATAAAAGAAAAGGAATGCATACCAGTAGCGGCAATATGTAATAGCCACGCGAGTTCAGGTAGATAAAGAAGTTCCAGCCTCCTGCAGGCGTCACAAGTGTCACCTCCACATCGGAGTTCCCGGATTTTAGCGTACGGCTGGTCCAGGTGCGCCCCTCACTCTCAATGCGCTGTAATTCCCCAAATTGGGTGTTTACGACCCCTGTTGGTGCGCCATCAGATGAATAAATTATCTCGTTATGTTTGCGAATAATGAGGCTGATTGACAGTTCGGGATCTTCACCTCCGCCATATCCTTCCCGCAACGCCTTACTGAACGTGTTCAGCACATCGGTACGTTCCTGCGGGCGATCGTCCATACTGTCCACCAGCGTAAAAAGGGTTTCGTAGGTCTTACTGCCCGTTAATATCGGGGGGCTACGCAAGTCCTCCCACAAAACAAAAGTCAAAAAAAGACACCACAGCAAGGTCAGCAGCAGCATCTGGGCGATGATGATTCGCCGTACGAGCGTGGGGAGTCTCAGGGTGCGCCAGATATTTCGCATCAATCACCGCCTTTGTAGATCGGTACAGTATCAATGACATACCCCACCCCTCTCACCGTTCGCACATAACCGTCCCCGATTTTTCGACGCAAATTCCCCATATGCACGTCGAGAGCATTACTCAGATTTTCTTTGGTGCCGAAGATTCTTTCTTCCAGAAATCGTCGTGTAAGCACGCGGTCAGCGCGCAACATTAACGTTTCAAGCAGCGCGTATTCACTTGCCGTCAACTCCACGTGACGGGCACTCACCGTCACGCGACGCGTTGGCACATGCAGAGATAACCCTCTGATTTCTATTGCCTCATTCTGAAAACCGTAACTGCGGCGCGCAAGCGCTCTTACCCTGGCCAACAACTCGGCGAGAATAAAAGGTTTAACAAGGTAATCGTCTGCACCGGCATCCAGCCCGCACAGGCGATCCTGTAGCGTGCCTCGGGCAGTCAGGATGATGACAGGGATCCCCTTGAACTGCTGCCGCAAGCAGGTCATCAGGCCCATGCCATCGCCATCGGGCAGTCCCAGGTCGAGCAATATCAGTTCTGGCACGCAGGCATCAAGCTGATGCAGCGCATCCTCTTTGCGGCGAACCCATATGACATCAAATCCTTGATCTGCAAGGGCGATCCGCACGCCATTGCCCAGATCCAGGTCGTCTTCGATTAGTAGAATTTTCACATTGGTTACGGTATCAACAGTGAATGAAGAACGTCTTAAGAAAAAAACGGTTTCGATAAATCTATCAGGTTTACTGCAGCGGTACTTGCTTCAGCGTTTCTTCATTTTCGGCTCATAAGAACCTTAGGGTGCGTATTCAAACTGAGAAAACTGGCGTGAATAACCGCTTGTATCGTCATCATTTGAATCCACAAGGACTTCTTTAATGAGAAACATCGCACTGCGTCATCAGTTTCCTCCTTTGCTCCCGCCTCGCAGCCTGAAAAAAATAGTGCCGGGAGTCGTTCTGGCGTTTCTGACCACCCCGACACTGGCGGCAGAACAGAACCAGGGTAACGTATTGACCCTGGGGGGAGGTGTGGGTATGGCGCCACGCTATTCTGGTTCGGATAAAAGCCGCGCCACTACAGCATTAGTGCTTGATTACTCCATGGCAAATGGCGTCTTTATCAGCACCACGCGGGGTATCGGTTACGGTAACAGTGTCGGTAAACTGGAGTACAACGCTGCGCTGAGCTACCGCGCTGGTCGCAAGGATCGTGACGTGAACAGCGATTCAATAAGCTCCGGCAGTGACGACTTGCGGGGTATGGGTGACGTCAAAGGCTCGGCCATCATTGTGCCCGGACTGGGGTATAAGGTGACCGACTGGCTGAGTGTGCAATTGCAGGCTGAAGTGCCGGTTTCTGAAAGAAACAACGGTGAGGCCCTGCACTTCGGGATTATCAGCCCGCTTTATACATCACCGAAAAATTCCCTGACGCTGGCCCTGACCACCAGTTGGGGATCCAGCAAATACATGCAGACTTACTACGGAGTGAATGCCGCACAGTCAGCAGCATCGGGGTTTTCCCGACATGATGCTGGATCCGGTATTTATGCTTACTCGCTGAATGTGGACTGGACCCACAAGCTCACCCCGGACTGGAGCGTAGCTGTCGCAACAGGTGTTACGCAGTTGACGGGAGATGCAGGCAATAGCCCCATTGTTCAACGAAAAACGTCGCCCACGGGAAGTTTGAAAGTGACGTACAGCTTCTGATCGTGATGGGATGAGTGCTTCCCGACGACTTCTCGCGCTGAACTCTCAATAATATGTATTCGTCCCGCCCCTGTCAGATAACGGGGCGGCACTCAACACGCCCTGATGCCCCCCTGACTCGGGGCATCAGAATCGATGATGCACTCTGGCGATCAGGCAGCTTTAACGGCTCTGATTTTTTTACTGCCAGCCGCATCTGGCTCGGGGTTATCTGTGGCAGTGGCGGCATTGAGATCGGGAAGCTTGCTGGTACGCAGAATATGCTGCACGGCCTCTTTCTGCTCGGCGAAATACAGCCCAAGATTTTCAGCCTGCGTTTCATCCATCTGCATTCCGCTTTGCAACAGCCAGTCGGTGAACGCTTCTGCCATGTCGAGCAGTTTGTCGTGAGCGTCAGCCTCTTTTTTACTGGCAAATGTCATTTTCTCTTCACCTTTTCGTACGACAACATATTTTGTTTCAACAGCCATTATGCACCTCTCATACTGTATTTATATACAGTATAGTATTTCCAGAATTGTGTTGCAGTCAAATTGTACTTTCGTTTTAGCCCGAGCCTGCAGACCACTGTGTCAGTAGCGCATGCAGTTTGGCGGGCTCCAGCGGCTTACGCAACACCAGGTAGCCTTCCTGCTCCGCTTCCAGCAGAACCGGCGAGTTAAACTCCCCGCTGACCATCGCGCCGCTCATGTCGGGCAGACGTTCGAAAAGTGCTTTCAGGATGTCGAACCCGCTTTCGCCGGATCGCAGGCGCTGGTCGCACAGTACAGCAAATGGCGTGAAACCGTCGTCAATGATGGCAAAAGCGTCTTCGGCCGAGGCCGCGCAGCGCACGTTAATCCCCCAGAGGCTCATCAGGCTCTCCCAGGCGGACGTCACCAGCGGATCGTCGTCAACGACCAGGCAGGAGCCATGCAGTGGCGCATAGCGTACTGGGGAAGCGATGTTGTCACCGGCGGGCAGTGGATCCACCGCTTTCACGTCACCCGTGTATTGAGTAAAGCGCATCCAGAAGCGTGAACCTTTGCCTTCAATGGAGTGCATTCCATACTTCACGTTCATCAGCTTGGCACAGCGGGCAACCACCGCCAGGCCCAGCCCGAGCCCTGCGCTGTCGATCTTCCATGCCAGCTCGGGGCGGTAGTAAGGCGAGAAGATTTTGCTTTTTTCGTCGTCGGCAATCCCCACCCCGGTGTCCCATACTTCCACCAGACACTCGACACCGCGCGGACGGATGGCAACCAGCACACCGCCCTGTTGCGTATAGCGAAGGGCATTTTGTATCAGGTTAATCAAGGACTGACGCACCAGCAGCGGGTCCCCCATCACGAAGAGGCGACGTTTGGGCCGCCAGGTTCGCAGCCGCAGTGCGCGACTGTTGGCCTCTTCGCGAAACAGGGTGATCACCGAGTCGAGAAGCGTGCCGATGTCCACGCGTGTAGGGGCGGTCATCACATTGCCAGATTCAATTTTGCTGAGATCGAGCAGGGAATTGAACATCAGGTGCACCGAACGAACGCTCTGTTGCAGGTCAAGCAGCTGCGGCGTCAGGCTGTCGTCCTGGTTTCTGTGGATAATGGCTTCGATCAAAAAGCCCATGGCATGCACCGGCTGGCGCAGATCGTGGCTGGCGGTCGTCAGGAACTGATTTTTATCGAGCAACGCCTGTTCCGCTTCTTCTTTGGCCTGCCGGAACTGCTCCGCCAGGCGTGAGCTTTGCTCTTCCAGCAGTGCTTGCTGAATAAAGAACGCGTGGGACGTTAACGCATGGCGGTAGATTGCGAAGCCGTACAGCAGGTTCAGCATCAGCACGATGAACATCAGGTCATCCAGTCGCAGGATGATACCGAGAGTCAGAACCCCCCAGGAGGCAAAGAAAAACCGTGTGAAGGTGCTGATGACCGGCGTCAGATGCGTCGCATTGGCAGCGACAATAGCGGCAATGCTGATATTAAGGAGCAGGAAAAAGTCAAAATTCTGCGTCTGCGGGGTAATTAAATAGAGTGATGAAATCCCCAGCCCGTGAAAAAAGGCCACCTTATTAATGCGCGGAAGCCAGCGGCGCAGGACGGCCTCATCATCATTTTCTTTAACCTCTTGCTGATAGCGCCGATGCACTATTCGGATCGCCACAGCACAGAGCAAGTAAATTATTATCCAGGTGATGGTTGGACCCAGATCGTCCCCCAGCAAATGGATCCAGATAGCGAAAGGAATGCCGACAAAAGGCACAGCGCTAAAGCTGAATACCAGCCGCAGAAACGTATTATTCAGCAGGCGAATTTGCGCGGGGGGAGAGATGCCATCGTTCTGTGAACCCTGGAAAAACCTCATTCCGACGGCTCCCGTTTGCCATGCAGTAGCGTGATGGCTTCCACCCGACTGTTAACGCCTATCTTTTTCAGAATATTGCTGATGTGTTCTTTTACCGTGGGCTCAGAAATAGAAAGCTGGGCGGCAATTCTTTTATTTGGCAGGCCGCGCATAATCATATTCAAAACATCAATTTGCCGCGGCGTTAAGTTAAATTTACTTAACTGCTCATTATTCGTCTTAACGGCACATTCGTTTGCACAAGGAAACCATGTCAGATTATCCGCCAGGGCAAAAACGGCCCGTGAGAATAATTCAGGAGGTTCGCTTTTCAATACGAAACCGTGTCCTCCGGCCGTATGCACTTTCTGCCAGATATCGTTATTTTCATCCCCACTGACGACCAGGAGGCGCACCTGAGGGTAAAGTTGTTTCACTTCTTTGAGTAATTTCAATGCCGTACCGGAAGATAGCCAAAAATCGATTACCAGTAAACGTGGCGGGCCATTTTCCCTAATATGACGGTAGCAATCTTCTTCATTCGTCACAACATACGCCTGTTTGAACCGGCAATGTGTAATCAGAAAATTGGCGATGCCGCTTGCTACCAATGGATGATCATCAACGACCAACGCATAATTCTGCCCCAAAGGAATCTCCTTTCACCTTCGCGTATCTGAGAGTACAGATGAATTATTATCGACCCACCCTACTTTAGGAGGGTTTTTTCAATTAGGAAAGAGAAATATATTACCCGCTGATTTGGGTAATAGAAAACATAAATACAATCAGTGATTTTAACTGGTTGGATATAAAGGATAATTTATGAAAAGACCACTAATCGCTTTAACCGTTACGTTGATGCTAGCCGGTTGTTCCACCCTGAAAACCGATCAGGCTATTCCACTGCTGCAGGCGGAAACCGCTAAAATGCTGGGGCTGGGCTCGTCGGACGAAATAACGGTGACCAACGTGAATGGTGCCCAGCCGGATGCGTTGGGCGGCCAAAAACTTTCTTATCGCGCCACGACAGAAAAAGGGCGAATTTTCGATTGCTCATCAATGATGATGCCTGGAATTTTAGGATCTGCGCCGACGCTAAGCGCGCCGACCTGTACGCCGGTTGTCACGCATAAATAATTTCCTCAATACCAAAAGGCGTACAAATAATAACGCCTTTTAAATTTCCCGACACATTTGAGTTTCATATAAAAACGATTTTCCAGACATCATGCTAATGAGTACGGAGATAGCCCGTGAATAACTCTACATCGCATTATTTAGCGGTTAAGACACCGCTTTCCAGACTTTACCTCGCTCTATTTTCCGCACCGCTGTTGATGCTCTCCCCTGCCGATTTCGCTCGCGCAGCGGATGCCATTTTTGACGGCGACGCGCGTGTTACCGAATCTTTAGGTTACACCGGCGATGTTTACGTCGGCCGTAACCAACGTGGGAACCTGCTGATCGATAATGGCAAAATCACTGCCTATAACATCAATATCGGTCGACTGTTCAACGGCCAAATTTATGAAAGCGCGGTCACGGTCCGCGGACCAAACGCTGAGCTGAACGCGGTTAACGATCAGTACATTCTGCGTGGTGGCCTGAATCTTGGCCTGGGCACCCTGCGAGTCGAAGACGGTGCGCTGGCCAGCGCGAAGGAGATCGTGGTCGGTACCACCCGTGGCTACGACAGCCACCTTATCGCTACGGGCGCCGGTTCACGCGTCGTCAGTAATTTTCTCAGCGTTGGCACTGACCTGGGTGCCCGCTCCACGCTGGCGATTGAAAACGGTGCGACGCTCAACACTACCTACGATGCCCGTATCGGCAATGGTTCCGGCCCAGATGAAACCGACAAGCTGAGCCCGAAAGCCACCGTCACGGGATCCGGTTCGCAATGGAATGTTGGCCGTACGCTCACGCTTTATGGCGATCTGGACGTACTCAACGGCGGAGCGGTTAACGTGGGCAACATTCAGGTGGCGGGCGTCTCTGGCGCACGTAAAACCGCCGAGCTGGTTATCGCGGGCGAGGGCTCGCGTTTTACCAGTGCCAGCAGCGTTAGCGTTGGCGATTACGGCAATGGCGTACTGTCGGTCATGGACGGCGGTGCATTTTCCGCAGGCGGTAATGAGCTGGTAGTGGGGATGACGGGCTCTGGCTCGAACCGGGGCGCGCTGATAATCGGCAGCCGCGGCAATATGGACTCCGGTACCGGTTTAACGGAGCCGACGCTCGGCGCGGCGGGCGGCGCGGGCACTCTTGATGCGAAGACGGCAATCAGCCTTCGGGGTGGGTTATTCGGCAGCTATGTCTACTTCAACCATACCGACGGAAATTACGTTTTCAGCAACAAGATGAGCGGCGAAGGTGAAGTGATCAATACCTCCGGCCAGACCACGCTGAACGGCGATCTTTCAGGGCTCAAGGCGAACGTCACCGCGCGCGGTGGAAAAGTCATTATTGCCAGCAATATCAACACCCAACCCGAAGACGATATTTTTGATGTGCAGACGCTTAGCGCCGAGAACGGCGGCACGCTGATCCTCAACGCGACGGCGGGATCGGAGGTCAGTAACGGACAAGGTTACAGCAGCGCCGCGTCGATCAAAGCCGGCGGCACGCTGGGCGGTGACGGCACGCTGGGCCAGACAGAGATCCTCTCCGGCGGCCATATCTCGCCCGGTGATGGTACTATCGGCACGCTGACGCTGAAACGCTACCTGAACTTTGTGGGTGAATCGTTCTATGACGTTGATATCGCCGGTGACGGCCGCAGCGATCAGTTACTGGTGTCTGGCAAAACGACCATCAGCGATCAGGCTAAAGTACAGGTTACCGCGCTGGATCCGCAGACCAGCTACAAAACGGGCCAAAGCTATCGCATTCTAACCTCCGACGGGGGAATTGACGGCCAGTTCGCCGGGGCCATCTCCAAATCCGCCTTCCTGGACGTGGCACTGAAACAGAGCACCGACGCTGTCGATCTCACCATCGCGCAGAAAGAGACCGGCGGAGAGAATCCTGGGGGTGAAAACCCGGGGGGTGAAAACCCGGGTGGTGAGAACCCTGGGGGTGAAAATCCGGGTGGTGAGAATCCAGGCGGCGAGAACCCAGGGGGTGAAAATCCGGGTGGAGAAAATCCAGGAAGTGGTAAACCGGGTATTTTCCAGACGGTGGCCAACACCAGCAACCAGTGGAATACCGCCGGCGCGCTTTCCACGCTGACACAAAACGGCCCTTCCCTGGCGCTGTATAACTCTCTGCTGGTACTCAGCGCACCGCAAGCGCGCGAGGCGTTCAACCAGCTGTCAGGTGAAGTTTACCCGTCGGTACAGTCTAACCTGATCGCCGGCAGCACTCAGCTGTTCAACGTACTGAACCAGCGCATGCAGCGCGCGTTCGATAATGACAGTCTGCCGATACCGCCGTTAGCGATGTCGCTGGTACAACAGCCGGAGCAACAAAATAACGGCGTATGGGGCCAGACCTTCAGTTCCTGGAGCAGAACGAGCGGCAACGGTAACGCAGGCAAGCTGGACGGCAACACCACCGGCTTCCTGCTGGGCGCGGATCGCACGTTGGCTGACCATAACGTACGTGTCGGGGGGTACTTCGGCTATAGCCGTGGTGATTACGACGTCGATAGCCGTCGTTCATCCACGGATACCGATAACTATCACCTTGGCCTGTATGCCGCAGGGCAACAGAATGCGTTCTCACTGCGCGGCGCGCTGGGTTACACCTGGCACAAGATTGAAGGCGAGCGCAACGTTGATTTCAGTGGTTTCTCGGACCGCCTGAAGTCAGATTACGACGCCAACTCGCTGCTGGCGTTTACCGAGGCGGGCTACCGTTTTGGCCAGCCGGCGATGAATGTTGAACCGTTTATCAACCTGTCCTGGATTCGACTGCATACCGACAGTTTCAGGGAAGATGGCGGTGCCGCCGCGCTGAGCGTGCGTAATGAAACGATGAACACCTTCTACTCCACGCTCGGGATGCGCGGTGTCACCGAGCTGCCGAAAAACGTTAACCTGTATGGTTCGTTGGGCTGGCAGCACGCCTACGGGGATAAAAACACTTCATCGCGTATGGCATTTGCCGGCAGTGACGCGTTCATCACCCAGGGCCAGGCCGTTGATGAGGACGTGATGGTGGGCGATATCGGCGTCAGCGTACAGCTGTCGCGCGCTGCGACGCTGGATGTCGGTTATCAGGGGCAACTCGGTCAAGACACCCGCATCAATTCAGTCAACGCTAACCTGCGCTGGTCGTTCTGATTACCCTTTTCAGCATTTATACAGACCCGCGTACTGCGGGTCTTTTTTTGTCCGTTTTCTGTCCATCGCAAACTGATATCTGGTGAGGCTGACCTGTTCCCATTGGTTAACACACCAGGGTATTCGTCGTGAGCGTTTCGCCACGACAGCACACAATCGGATCTGTCGAATTACGTCAAAACACATATATGCTTAAATCAGAGAGCATCAATTAATGAAAGACATATTCCCGTCAACACATATCAGGAGGTCTGTTTGCGAATTGAAACAACTCGATTGTGCCTTCGCCCGGTAATGGCATCAGACGTAGCCGATCTCTTCAGAATTTATGGTGATCCGGCGACGAACACGTTTAACCCCGCAGGCCCCTACCCGGATATTGATCATGCAAAAACGGTTCTCAATCGCTGGCTCGCCCACTGGCAAACTCACAGCTTTGGTAGCTTCGCCATATCGCTTCTCGAATCCCCTGAAAAAATCATCGGATTTGGTGGTCTGAGCATCCGTAGCTATGGCGATTGTGTGATTAACAATCTTGGATATCGGTTATCGACAGATGCCTGGGAAAAAGGCCTGGCGACAGAATTTGCTACACGCGCGGTAAGGTATGGTTTTGATGATATGCAACTCACCGAGATCTCAGCCGTTGTCAGAGCTAACCATCTGGCATCACAGAACGTTCTTGAAAAAACGGGACTGAGATATGTCAGAGATATACATGATATTAAAGACGCACCGCCGAGCCTTTTGTATTCACTCACCTTAACGGAGTGGATGAACAAAATCAGGTAAACATCACCTTCCGTCGTTAAGGTGAAAAATACGCATACAGGTAAATGCCAGTGGGTTATGTTTTCACGTGAGCGTATATTAAAACGACAAACTCGTTGAGTATAAATTCATTTTAAGGCATGGAAGTTGAGGTCCTGGTGAGAAGACGTTATGTGATTGCAGATGTGTTTACTGATAAACCGTTTTGCGGTAACCCGGTAGCTGTCGTTCTGGATGCCGAGGGATTGACCACTGAGCAAATGCAGCTGCTCGCGTTAGAATTTGGCTACAGTGAAACAACGTTTGTTTTACCTCCTGAAGAGCCATCACATACGGCTTGGGTACGGATTTTTACCCCGACGCGTGAAATCCCTTTCGCTGGTCATCCCAATATTGGGACTGCTTTTGTCCTGGCGTATCAGGCTGAACTGAATGGCGAATCGCTACCTGAAACGCTGATATTCGAAGAAGCCGCCGGGCGGGTACCTGTCAGGATTATCAGAGAAAATGCAAAGGTCACGGGTGCAGAGCTTCTTGTTCCGCAAGCTTTATCCTGCCACTCAGAAGTCAGTCCAGAAAACGTGGCGGCCTGCCTCTCTCTTGAAGCCAGTGATATACGCACTGAAATGCATATGCCTGTCGTCGCCTCTGTTGGCCTGCCTTTCTTGATTGCCGAACTCGCGACCCGAAATGCGCTTCGCTGTTGCGTACCCAATTTGCAGGGTTTCCGGGCTATTTTGCCCCTCGACGGTGCGGTGTCCATTTACGCCTATACGCTGGAAACGGATCCTGAAGACCCGTGTGATTTGCAGGCCCGGATGTTTACGCCACGCATGACCGAAGATCCGGCAACAGGCAGCGCGACTGGCGCAGTAACAGCCCTGCTGGCTCAGCTTCGCAATAAAAAAGAGCTCTCTCTTCGCGTAAGCCAGGGCGTTGATATGGGGCGCGCCAGCATATTATTTTCAGGTTATGACGGCACTGCAGAAAGCCCGTCAGTTCGGGTAGGAGGAAAAAGCGTTATTGTCATGGAAGGCTCATTTACATTGCCCTGACAGCCGCGGGGAATGAGGTGCGGATGTCGCAATTTTTATCACACCCGGTGAAGATTGACTCAGAGCATAGTGTATAAATCAATCAATGGAGAGCTGGTCATGAATATTGAGAGTACGAGCCAGTACCTCTTCAGGCCTGGCTCCCATAGTCATGTATTTTCAGTCAATCGGCAGAATAATTTTTAACTAAAAATCATAGCTTCAACTACTTTATATCCGTCCAATTAAATTTCTTACCCGTTGTATCCTTAATTACAATCGGTTTTTGATAGTCCTGTAGCCACTTTTGCAAGCTAACGATATCATTTTCAACCCGATGTATTCCGAGCCATAATTCGGAAAGGGTATTCGCATCATCGGTAGACCATGGCGTATCGTAGTTTCCGATCAACTTATTCTTTCTTTCAACTTTAGGGCTATACCAAATGAAAGTTGGGACAGATAACGCTTCCCGGGGTGGATTAGCCCCCGCATGGTAATATACCACTGAACGTGAAGGATCGCGTATTAAGGCATGGTCAGAAAAGTAAAATACAGAAGAGCGTGTATTTGAAAGTTGGCTAAAAACTTTCCCCATAACATAATCCGTGAAGCGCACAGAGTTATCATAGCAATCATCATCTTTATTTCCATCTTTAAAGACGGAAGCATCTTTTGGGAAGCGCGCGCAGGCTGGTTCGTGGCTACCATAAAGATGTAGCACAATTAATTTCTTACCAGATGTTTTCAGCGTTGATTCAAGTTCTGGGAGCAAAGAGTCATCGAACCCCTGCTCAATCCACTGATGGTGTTTGGTTTTCATAGCGATACCTGTAATCACATTATTATATGCGCCCCCTTTTCCCTGGTGGCTAAACCAGTACGTATCGTACCCGGCTTTGTTCGCTATACTAATAATATTGTCACTGTACTTAGCGGGATCTGCTTCCTGTACTGAATCAGCAGTGAGCGCAAGTGGCACAGCCATAATGGTCACTGGCGCGGGGCTAATGGCATGCTGGAACAACAGAAGATTTTTCCTTTCTGCTTCCAGTTCAGGAGTCGTGCTTCGCTCATATCCATATATGCTCATATTTGCACTGCGCTCAGACTCCCCAATAATAATTACATAATTATCAATTCCGGTATCTGATAGTGATATTGAATAGTCAGGTGTATTATTATTAATACTGGAGGCAATACTCATATCAGAGATGGCTTGCATAAAGACTGTAGCCGTGCTCAGCGGAGTTGAATTGACAACACGTTGAGCAAGGCTATCAACATTGCTTTTTCGTAATTGATGCAGTATACCCTGTACAGTATAGCCAGTTAGCAAAAGCACGAATAATATTGCAGGGTATCGCCTATACTTTAACAGCAGGGTACTTGTGCTACAGTTGATAGTTAAAACAAATAAACACAGCAACCCCATAAAAATTGCACAACTTCTCCAATAAACGGCTAACATTGAAAACGCTTCGCTACCTGTAGTATTTATTACACTTAATGCAAAACCATAGTCAAATTTAGCATTGAAGTGATTCCAGGCATACATCTGAAGAGATAAATCAGCAGCGATTAATGTTAAAGCTATAAAGCCAATAAGGTTTTTTAATATTTTGCTATCAATGCTAAGAAGTGTTAATAACAGAAAGGCAAAAACCAAGGTGCGATTAATGACCAAATTATAACGCGCACCAATAAAATTAACAATAACAACAATGGATACTGAAATTATAAAAAACGCCCCACTTAAAACAAATCTAAAATTATCATAACAAATTTTTTTAAGAGTTAATAACATTTCATAGCACCTAAACCGGCTCGGTTTTTATCCGTTTCATTTAAATATAGAAAATAGTGTGGATCTTGTTTATTATATAATCAGCTAAGCTTGATTAATTAATGCAAATATGCTCCATAAGCTCAAAGGGTTCACAGAATCAGGACGCCTTGTTTAGCTTTCTTAAGGACTTTTAGAATATGAAACGCTGCGGGTGCCAGAGTCTATAGTATGCCGGCAATCTTCGGTACTACGAGGATTAGTAGATTTCGATTTTCATACTTCGCTCTTTATCATGTTCCCTACTCCACTCAATGCGTTGTACGTCCGCATAACAGCCTATGAGCAGGGATGAGGCCATATACCAATATTCCTCCTTTTCATAATATTGCCCATTATGGGATTGGTTGTGTTCATAATTTAACCCAGACGATATATTCAATAATAGTACCTTGCATTGAATTTAGAATAAGTCGAGAAAAATAATGTCCACTCCCGGCACAAAGCGGACCAAAATAAGAGCCGCAAGGTCTGCTATCAGCAAGGAATGAACATCAACAATTTTCGATCATAAACAAAAATGTACCCGAGCACCTAAACCTCGCGTTTTTCTGCCCATTTCAGCATCGCATCGAGAGCCGGACACAGCGCCTGCCCCCACTCAGTGAGCCGATATTCGACTTTCGGCGGAACCTGGGGATATACCCTACGTGACACAATGCCGTCGGCCTCCAGCTGTCGCAGCTGTTGTGCCAGCATCTTCTGCGAAATTTCGGGGATCAGTTTTTCAAAATCAGAATAGCGTTGCACCTTTCCGTCAAAAAGATGAAACAGAATAATGAGTTTCCAGCGACCTTCCAGCATTCGCAGAACTTGTTCCACGCCGCTTGCGGCAGATTCCGGG
Source organism: Enterobacter sp. RCC_40 (assembly GCF_041360735.1). Lineage (NCBI taxonomy): Bacteria > Pseudomonadati > Pseudomonadota > Gammaproteobacteria > Enterobacterales > Enterobacteriaceae > Enterobacter > Enterobacter sp. RCC_40. The sequence continues at coordinate 378,021 of NZ_JBFUPR010000002.1, read as the reverse complement.
CTATATAACTTACTCATAATTCAGTTGCTCACTTTTTTGTGCGTACTTGTCAATTTTACAGTCTATGTTAAAAATTCCCGTACTGTAAATAACGGGAGTAAGGGCCATGTCATTATCTCTACCGCAAGCTATTTCAACCTATTTTGCGATCGGCACTGGTGCCGATATTGCCAGCGTTAAGCGCTGTTTTACCCTCAATGCCGTCGTGTTCGATGAAGGTAAAACCCATCGGGGGCACGCGGCAATCGAGGCGTGGCAACGCGCGGCGCGGGCTGCGTTCGACTATAGCGTTCACCCCATTGAAGTTCTCACGCAAGGCGATCGAGTAATAGTCACCACGAACGTTGTCGGTAATTTTCCCGGCAGCCCCGTGATGCTTACACTTACTTTCGGCCTCGCTGGCGACAAGATTGCGGCTCTGGAGATAATCTGATGCTGATGGATCTTGATTTACAGGGCAGACGTGTTCTGGTTACCGCAGGTACCAAAGGGATCGGCAAAGCAGTTGTCCACCTTTTAAAACAGCAAGGGGCAACGGTGCTAACCACCGCGCGTCACGAGCCCGCAGAATCTACCGCAGACGCTTTCGTGGCGGCGGATCTGACCACCATCCAGGGATGTAATTTAGTCGTGGACGCCGTTCAGAAACACCTGGGCGGCGTCGATATCATCATCCACGTAGCAGGCGGTTCTACCGCTCCCGGCGGTGGGTTTGCAGCCCTTGGGGAAGAGGAATGGCAACAGGAGCTCAATCTTAATCTGTTGCCTGCGGTACGCTTAGATCGCGCGTTGTTGCCAGGGATGTTGGCGCAACAGGATGGGGTGATCATCCACGTCACCTCTATTCAGCGTGAACTGCCGTTACCGGAATCAACCACCGGATATGCGGCGGCCAAAGCGGCACTGTCGGCGTACAGCAAAAGCCTGTCGAAAGAAGTGTCCCCTAAGGGGATTCGGGTGGTGCGTGTGGCGCCTGGCTGGGTAGAAACCGAAGCATCGGTCGCGATGGCGGAACGACTTGCTCAGCAGGCAGGAACGGACTACGAGGGCGGTAAGCAGATCATCATGAATGCACTCGGTGGAATTCCGCTGGGCCGTCCTTCAAAGCCCATCGAAGTGGCGAACCTCATCGTCTTCCTCGCGTCATCCTGTGCTGCCACTATTACCGGTACGGAATATGTGATCGATGGCGGTACTGTCCCGACGGTATAATTTTATATCTGAAACAGTACATTATTTTGAGCCTTAACGTTTCCTCACGACAAACGAGTGGCCAGGCATAACGTCCGCTTAGGGCATAAAGCGGCCTGATATAAGAGCCGCAAGGTCTGACTTGAGGCATAGATGAAGGCAAAAAGTCGCGCGGCGTTGAGTCCATAATGAAATGAAAGCAGCAGTGAATCCCGCCGGGAATGGGTTTCAGCATCTGCTCATGCTAAAGAGCAGAACGCTACGCGCAACTTCAGGTCCACGTTGAACAAAGGGCAGACGACCTCTTTGCAGACACTCAACATGCTGTGTCCAGCAATAAGCGATTACCTCCCCTACTGAGACGCTTCAGCCAGTAATGCAGCCTGTACAGCAGGTCGGGCATTTATTTTTTCCATGTACGCCGGTAGCGCTGGCCAGCGTTCCAGTTGGATTGAGAAGAATTTACACCAACCCAGTACAGTAAAAAGGTAGGCATCCGCTACGCTGAAGGATGAGCCAGTCAGATAGGTGTTTTCGTCGAGCCTCGCCTGGAGTAAATCGAACTGTCGGAAGAGCTTATCCTGAAAAATCGCTTTGATGTCCTCAGGCAGCGCGGGGTTGAACAGCGGTGCCGAGCCAGCGTGTATTTCACTAGTGATAAAGTTAAGCCATTCCTGCAGACGCACCCGAGCCCAACTGTCCGCGCGCGGTGCCAGGCCATATTCTGGTTTAAGATCGGCGAGGTACTGCACTATGGCTGGCCCCTCAGTGAGTATCTGCCCATTATCCAATTCAAGTGCAGCGACATAACCTTTAGGGTTAATGGTGCGGAAGTCGCGACCATCAGCAGTAAGCTTGCTTTTGTTGTTAACCTTCACCAGTTCAAATTCAATTTCCAGTTCGCGCAGCACAATGTGCGGTGATAACGAACAGGTATCCGGGGCGTAATAGAGTTTCATGTTGTCTCCGTTAAATGTGTAAAGCCATCGAGAAATTCGAAGCAATTCTGAACTCACTGTATTTGACGCGTATTTCACTGTAAAATTAATGATATAGAATTTAACTATTAGCTGAGCTACTGATAATCATGATGAATCTTTTACACTGGCGCCTGCTGGTGGCCGTCGCGGATGCCGGCAACATCTCGCGCGCCGCAGAAGAGATAGGAATGACTCAGTCAGGTGCCAGCCAGGCCATCGCCCAGCTCGAAGCTTCGCTTGGATTCCCGGTATTTACGCGTGAGCGACGGTATATCGGCATTACCGCGCTGGGTGAGCAGGTTATTGAAAATGCACGAAACATGCTTTTGCAGCTGAATGCCATCCGCATACTGGCTGATAAGAGCCGAGACTTACACCGAGGGCGCATTCGCCTGGCCAGTTTTCCCTCAGTGACGTCCACATTGTTGCCAGGGCTTCTGCGCGACGTTAAGCGCCTGCATCCGGGTATTGAAATCGTTGTCCTGGAAGGTTCGGACGAGGAAGTCGAGGAGTGGCTTGCCGCCGATACCGTAGAACTTGGGGTGGTCATGAATCCCGGCCCCGGGCGTGCACAGGTTATATTAGGACAGGATGCATGGGTCGCGGTAATACCAGCGAAACATCAGCTGGCACATCATGCCAGGGCTTATGGCATAACGCTAAAGGCGCTGGCAGACCAGCCCTTTATTCTGGCGACAGGCGGATGTGTCGTTAATGGAAAAAGCCTGATGGAAATGGCTGGTTTGCAACTTTCCGATATACGCGTAACAGTACGCGACTGGATTAGCGCCTGTAAGCTGGTCGGGGAAGAGATGGGCGTCGCCCTTGTACCTGAATCAGCCCTGCCGGAGACGCTGCGCAACCTGTGCGTGGCACCTTTGACGCCTGCTATACACCGGGAATTTGGGCTGGTTTGTTCGTCATCTGGAGCGTCTTCTGATGCAACGCAGACGCTGCTTAATGCGCTACGTAAGCGAAGATGAGCCAGCTGGTGTTATTCATTTCAGCGCCTTGTTAGATGTCCGCTTCTGGCACGAAGCGGCCAAACTCACTGGAGTGGACATTCAATGTATAAGGGAAAAAATTGCTGATTTTGCATTCAGGCCCTGTTAACTTGAATGACAATGAAAACACACTCTGTCCTATTCCATTCAATGATTATTATCACCTGTCTGACTCAGGTGGGATAACGTTCGCCATTTTCCCGCCGGTAAGGCGGGCCTTACCGGTAACAATCCAGTGAGGTAAATAATGGATATCGCTTCAGTAACAACGTCAGAAAAACCCACTTTGCACTTGTTATGTGGGAAAATTGCATCAGGCAAATCCACATTGTCAGCAAAGTTAGGTGCATTACCCGGCACCATAATTGTCAGTGAAGATTATTGGCTGGCTACCCTCTTTGCCAATGAAATGCAATCCATAGCTGATTATGTGCAGTATTCTTCAAAACTCAGAAACGCTATGAAGCCTCATCTGGTGTCGCTACTCAAAGCGGGTCTATCCGTAGTTCTGGATTTTCCGGCAAACACACAAACCAATCGTGAATGGATGATGAGCATCATTAAGGAGTCAGGTGCCAGTAACAGGCTGCATTACCTGAAAGTTACTGATGAAGTATGTAAATCCCGCTTGCGCGCCCGTAATGCAGAAGGAATGCATGAATTTACAGCCTCAGATCAAGAATTTGAAACCATAACGCGCTTTTTCGCAGAGCCAACGGCTGATGAAGGGTTTGATATTATTGAATACAGCTGAATTTACTTTTCTGCACAAAGCGGACCGGCATACGAGCCGCAAGGTCCGCTACGAGCGAAAAGCGGACATTGTTGAGGCCAGAGAATTGTGCATGATGAGTTAAGAATGATTTATTCTCTGCATTAGAACCTGAAAAGCGTTTTAGCATGATGGGTAGTTAAGATAGCAATATATGAATTGGCTTGCTGACATCGTCATATTATATTATCTGTAACCGGCCGACAGTCATCTTTATTTGTTAACGGATACAGTTAAAAATCTCGACTTGAACCAGGACCAGCCACTAACAATACTTATGCCACTCAGGATTAGCATCGTCCCTAAAATAAAACCTGACCGTAGTTGTTCTCTCAAAATAAATACTGCCGTAATGACCCCAAATACAGGCGTCATGAATGAGAGAACACCGAGCTGCGATACCATGTATTTGCGCATTAAACTGAACCAGGCTAAATAACTTGCAAAGGCAACTATTGCGCTTTGGAAGATTAAACTAATAATCCCGACGGTACCAGGGTCAAAGTGATTCTGACCGGAAGAGTATGAATATGCTGATAAAAGTAAAAAACCTCCTGCAAGTTGACAGAAGAGTGTATGTGAGGCTGGAGACTCACTAAGAGAAGAGCATCTGACAATTATGGTAGTGGCCCCCCATGATAGTCCTGCAAGTATCCCCATTATGTCTCCTGCCAGAACCTGACTGGAGCTACCAACTGGATCCTTACCTGACAGAAACGCGACACAAATGCCTGTAAATGTAATTGCTATCCCTAACCATTGTGGCGCACACAGTCGTTCATCGGGCCTAAAAAACTGTAGTCCCATGGCAGCAAAAATAGGTGCTGTATAAAGGAATACTGACATGTGCGATGCCGATGTATATCGCAGGCCTTCAGCAACAAACAGGAATTGCAAACCAAAAAGTATGCCCACTGCTCCCCCGGGAACTAAGCAATTAGCAAAGTTTCTTAGAGGCGTTTTTTTAAAAATAATCAATAAACCTATAAAGCCCGCAGCAGCTCCACTTCTGATTGCTACCTGTAGAACTGGAGATATTTCATCGGCTACTCCTTTAATTGCGACCTGCTGAATTCCCCAAACTATACACAGTGACGTCATGGCCAGTGTGGCATATGTGTCAATCTGTTTTCGTTGTACTGTCACTTGATTCTCCATCAGACCAATTTATTTAAGGTGCCCAGGCCATTGTGTAATCCGTTTGCAGCGGGTCTTCTGGTTTATGCTTTGAGCATATAGATACATGATTGCACTGTCTGACCGGTAGATATGGTTACCTCTACCGGAACACGTTCATACTCATAACCTTCGAACTCATCGAGTATGTGCCAGTGATTAAGTAAATTCTCTGACGTGAAAAGAAAGCCCTGCACACGATTTCCTGAATCATCCAGCACAATTCCCGGATAACCCATTTCTGCTCCCCAACCTTTGGCGAGAAGAGATCCTCCCACGTGGCCCTCCTGCCATGTTCCCCCAATATTTTCAAGAATATGAGCGTTAGGCCGGCCAGGACCGAGAGTCCCGTAAACAAACAAACTTTCCATTATTCCTCCGGTATCGCTATGAAAATAGTAATGTTCTTTATGTTAATTTTGATTTTCGGACTCTGACCTGACAAATTATTTGTTCTCACAACACGCGTGAATTATTATCACGTGTATGATATTCGATCGCCTTCCCCCATTGCAGACTCTGCGCGCTTTTGAAGCCACAGCCCGCCTCTCAAGCATGACGCTGGCGGCAGCGGAGTTGCACGTTACGCATGGCGCGATAAGCCGGCAAATCCGAAAGCTCGAAGAGCATCTGGGTTTTAAGCTATTTTTCAGGCTGACACGGCAGATAATTCTGACGGAGCAAGGGGGTGAATTTCACCATGTGGTTACCCGTCTTTTGAGTGATTTAATGAAGGAGTCTGAACGTCTGCGTGGAAGAAACCTGATAAAGAGTTTACGTATAAGTACAACGGTGTCATTTGCCAGTAAGTGGTTAGCACCGCGTCTCAGCCGGTTCAGGCAGAGATATCCAGAATTTGATATTCAACTGGATGTTACTGACATTAATGTGGATCTTAATGATGGTCAGGTAGATGCTGCAATTCGTTACGGCCTTGGCAATTATCAAAATGTTTCGTCTGAGCGTATGTTTGATGAAACAGTCACCCCTGTCTGTAGTCCAGGTTTTCTTGAAAAACATAATGGTCTGACCGAGATTAAGGAACTTTTAAACTGCGTTCTTCTTCATGAGTACAGAATGCAGGCGAACTGGCAGGCATGGTTTGAGATGGCCGGAGTAAAAAATTTCAGTTGCCATCAGGGGCCCTTATGGACTCTTGGCAGCATGGCGACTGAGGCTGCTATACGTGGCGAAGGTGTTGCTCTCGGACGCAGTCTTCTGATTGCAGATGATGTAGCTGCTGGAAGGCTTGTTGTTCCGTTTCCACGGTACAAGCTTAAGGCTGAACGGGGGTACGATTTAGTCTACCGTCCAGATAATCAGGATTCTTTTAAAATAAGCATCCTAAGACAATGGCTATCTGAAGAAATGAGCTTGCTAAAAGATTGAATGGCGTTTCAGGAAAGGTCCGCTTCTGGCACAGAGCGGACGCACATTCCCACCCGTGAACATCAATGGCATATCTCATGCGACAACATTGCCCTTCCCTTGCCAACAACCAAACCGCTAACCCTACAGTCAGCGCTGGTGGAAGACTCGACACGCTCTGAAGCGCGCTATAGCGTTATCGTCTCCCTGCATGTACCGGAAGACCGATGTCGATCTGCTGACGCCGGTACAGAGTAAAGTGGATGCGCTCATCGCCAGTCAGATCGAAATTACGTCCTGAAAAAAGTGATGCATTTTCATTCGGCTCTCTCACCGGGAATGCGTCGCCACAGGTTTAATCACCACTGCTCCCGTATCACCTTTTTCACCTGGTAGAACACCCGCTGGCAGACTGACCAGAACGTTGACCCTACGGAGGATGAGCGGGATACAGGTTTGTCCTTCTGGATTGGCCTCTCATCGCCGGAGATGCTCTCTTGTTCACCGACGGCGGGCACTGCAGTGCTCTCCGTCGCGACAGGCGGAACCTCAAGCTCCAGCGAAAGCTGATTCTCAGCAGGGATGTTGTCGCCCTCTGCTGCTGTCTCATCCTCGAGTGTAATCCCCTGCGTTTCGAGCCACGAGATATCCAGTTGCCAGGCATGACGAGAGCGTTCCCGCCACACGTCAAAGGCCTCATTCATATTGTCAAATGCGCCCTGAAGGGACCGCCCGTTGACGAGAGCCAGATGAGCCACCACTTCGTTCTTTTTACCCCAGAGCTCGCTGAACCCCATGTGTTTGACTTCATGGCATGAAAGGCATAACGCGATGAGCCCGGTGAGGGTCGACACTGCCTGTCATCGTCGTAATGCCAGATTTCATTGCACTCCACAGGCCATCGTGGTCCCTTTCCACCGCAGATCTGGCATTTCCACCCTGCTGTTCTGGCCGTTTGTTGGCGTAACCGTTTCCAGTCCGATGAAGATACCGCACTACCTATGAAGAGATTGTATTGTCAAAATGGCGGTCATCTTCTGACCGATGACGAAAAGGAGATTTAATGTCTTGTATCAACCTTAGTTGCCCCATTTCTCGTTAACTTTCTGAATTTTTGGATAAAAACCATATGAAATGGGGCTGTGCTAAAAAAAACAATTTCTTCCGTAGAGGTCGACGTTAAGAAACGAGAAAACCTGAATCAAGATACAGGTTTACCTGATTACTGCCTCCACTATGGATAAATAACTGTGTGTATGAATAATGTTACTGATTTTCAGGTCTGCGCCATCCAGCATTTTCCCCAGCGCCTGTTCTGTACGGGCCTGCCCGCCGTCAAAGCTTGCCAGAAGAAGCATGTCAATTTCATACCGGCCATCCTCATTATCTTTATCCTTTATAACGGGTTCTATAATTAATAATTTCGAATCAGCTCGCATGGCCCGACGACAACTCGACAGGATCTGGCAGGCCTTTTCATCTGACCAGTCCATGAGGATATACTTCAGCATATAGATATCTGCAGTAGGGCATTTTTCAAAAAAACTACCTGAGACCGTGTCCCAACGGGTATCGTCCTTGAGCTGATGAAGCACGTTTTTACTCAGAATATCTGACTGATCGAACAAAATACCACGCAATGAGCTGTCCTTACGTAACACCCGTAAAAGCAGATTTCCATATCCTCCAGCAATGTCCGCGACCGTTGCTCCGTGCGGGAAATCATAGGCGTCAGCAATAATTTCGTTTTCCACTGTCGACATCGATGACATACCAGCATGAAAATCATACTCACCACGGGAGTGCTTTTCCTTAGTCCAGTAGTCATAGAACGGCATCCCGAAAAGACTGCTAAAGACATCTTCCCCCTTAAGCGCCCTGTCAAGATGACCTGCAGGCTCCCAGAATGTTTTATCCGTGAGCATCAGTATCGCAGACCGCAGTGAATGGCTGTGGTCCTTACAGAGAAAGTGGGCCGCAGGGGTAAGGGAAAAATAACCTTCCGGGAATTCCTTAAACACAGCGCCGGAGGCAAGGATCCGCATTACCCGCAGAAGTGCCTGGGCGTCAAGTTTCAGCATATCGGCCAGTTCATCGCATGATTTAGGCCCACTGGTAAGATGTTCGGCCACACCCAGTAACGTGACAGACCGGAGTGCAGCAGCCCACATAAAACTCATGCTTTTCTCAAGCAAATATATACCATGATCACAATCCTGCGCTGAAAATATATGTTTGTCAGTCATATTAGCTCCTGAAGGATTAAAAAATGTGAATTTCTTATTTACAGCTACCGGGTACAGTTAAACCTTTATTACTTCATATGTAACGCCCCCTCCCAGAAAACAGGAGTAACATTTAAGTTACATAAGACAGACTCCTGTAAATAAAACCGGACATTAAGTCACCGTTTTTTAATGCTGGTAACTAATACCGTTAAAGATCATGCGTTTTTCAATTCATTTCCGGGTGTGGCCTGTGAATATTGTTATATATATCTGAATGCGAAATTAACGGTTGTTTACGGCGAAAGCCAATCTTCAGCATCCTTAATGTCTCTCGCTGACCAGCGCAGTATGTACCCGGTATTCCGCGCCAAAAAAGCCGCGAATTACAGGTCGCCAGTATCATGCCTGACGAAATCTTGTTTCCGGCACGCGCTGTATCGTTCGTGATGAGGTGAACAGCATCCCGGTCCCGAATGGCTCCGCTTTATTCTCCGTACTGATGTCCGCTGCCGCCTGGTTTCAGGGAACAGCGGCATCAGGACGGCCGCAGAATATCAGTCAGAGCCTGTCTGTCGGGACCGTTCTTCTGCGTTCCCCGATCTGGACGCGCTATAAATCCCTTTTTCAGGGAGACAGATATAAAACGCAAGAAAGAAAATTTATCCGGTTGTGTTCCCTGAACTGAAAAGCGTAAAATTTAACGGTTGCGAATACGAAAGGAGTCGACGATGTCCGGTGAACTGTTTATTCATAATTCAGTGGGGATAATTTTCATGATCTTCGCTATTCCTGTCCTGGGGGTTATCACCTGCCGGGGAGTGAACTTCCGGAATATTCGGTACCGTTTTACTGAGCACCTGCTGGGTTTTGCTTTATGGTCAGGAATTATACTTCTTGGCACAGATTATTTGTATGACGGAATTGCTGATTTGCACATCAGATACCTCTCACGAACGGCGGTGAATTTATTCGGTATCACGCTGATCGCTCTTTTGTTCCTGAGAAAACTGTTTCTGGTTATTGATTATTTTGAAATCCGCCAGATTAATAAAGGACATGATGTGACAGACTCGCGGGTTATCACCCGGGTGCTGAAGATAACCGTTACTCTGATAGCCATGCTGATTTTTGGTCAGCATTTCGGAATGAGTTTCTCCGGCCTGCTCGCCTTTGGTGGTATCGGTGGGATTGCCGTCGGGATGGCAGGTAAGGACATACTGAGTAATTTTTTTGCCGGCATCATGCTCTATTTTGACCGACCATTTAACATTGGTGACTGGATCCGTTCACCGGACCGGAATATTGAGGGTGTCGTGGCTGAAATTGGGTGGCGCTTAACCAAAGTAATGACGTTTGAAAACCGGCCAATGTATATACCCAACTCCGTTTTTGCTGATATCACGGTCGAGAATCCGGGGCGAATGCTGAACCGGCGCATCGAGACCACGGTTGGTTTACGTTATGAGGATGCTGAGAAAATTGCCGATATCGTGAATGATATTCACACGTTTCTGGCTCAAGACCCGGATATCGATCAAAGTCAGACACTGCTGGTCAACTTTAATAATTTTGGCGATTCTTCGCTGAATATTATGGTGTACTGCTTCACGTATACAACGGTATGGAGCGAGTGGCTGGCGGTGCAGCAAAAAGTGTTTATGAAAATCATCAGTATCGTCCATAGCAGGAATGCTGACTTTGCGTTCCCGAGTTCAACCGTTTATCTCTCACAATAACACCGGATCGTATTCACAGGTTAAATCGTCTTTCGTCGCTGGCCACCTCGCTGCACGACTCCATAAAGTCAGGATCAGCGTTTTCACGCTGCGCGAACGAACTCCGGGTCAGCCGGACGGGGCACAGGATGATGCTTTCCGACTCTGACGATCTCCGTCGCGCTCCACCCACTGAAATCCAGATCGAGGGGCAGATGGATCGCACGGATGTTCAGGGTGAAAATGATGTGGGTAGATTCGCCGTCAGGATGACTTATCAGATGAGAGCAACAATTCGCTTATTTTAAGCGTCCATTGCAACAATCTTTCTTCTCCTTTCCCGAGATCTGGAAGGCCAAGTCAGATCTCAAGATCACAGCCGGGTTGCGTTGGCTGAAATGCAGAAGATGGTTCTCCTGGCTTTCACATCAGTGATCGTCAGGCAAAAGACCTTAACCTCTCTTCTGCTTCTAAGATCCGAAAAATACCAATGTCGGATCCGGGCTGTCTAATCGTATGGAAGGCTGAGGGAAATACGGCAGGAAGGAGTTCAAGGCAAAAGGCAGGTGGGAACGGAAAGTCCGCTTTGAGCGATGAGAGGACGTTGAGTTTCTAGTAAAACTGACATGAAAACGTCCAAAGCCCCTCTGGGGATTTGTGAAAGTAGCCGATACCATTGTCCGCCCACATCCAGTTTACTTTTTCTTCTGACCCCACTTGAAAGACAAAATCTTGAATCCCCACACCATGTTGTATCTCCATTGGATATCCTCCAACCTTGGTTCCCCTGTACCGGTTAAAACCATCATAGAATCTATCACTTGCATCCTCATCATCGTTTACGTGAGACAAGTCAATAATATCCCAAGCGTCCTCCCATCCTGGAGCATCATCATTGACACTCACCCACCGAACCGGAAATGCTCGATATGGAGTGTTAATTGCAGGCAATAACTCAAGCCCATCAAGGGTGGCGTATTCTCGTATTAGCCACCCCTCGCCATGAGGTTTATCAAATGGATGGCTTTCCATATTATGATAAAGCACTAAGAGCGCGATCCCCTTCAGTTGTTCAGGAATCACGGGAAGCTCATCTACGCGAATCTGGAGAAGCGGAAACATCGGCTGCCCCTTCCAAACTGGCAACCCTTCACCTGGAAGAGCGACTCCTTTTAAAAACCAGGATGTAATTGGGTCTGCTGTAGGGCGGAAACCACCGACTTGTGCCACAGATGCAGTACGTAATTTGGATCTGAGTTCTTCTAAAACTAACGCACTCTTGGATTTCATAATTGCATCCTTGCGTATGCCCATACTCTTGGATTCTGAAATAGAGAAGTTTTTATTATATATCGTAATTATTACACAACAGACCTAAATATTTCTGTGCTTCCTCTTCAGAATAGTAACGGAGGTCCGCTCCTGGCACAGAGCGGGCGAACTCACCGAGCATAAAGTCCGCTGTGAGCGAAGAGCGGCCGTCCCATCCAGCGTAAGAACGTAAAAAAAAACCGCCGTGAGGCGGTTTAGCTGTCTTGTCAGGAAGTTGCGCTTGCGAGTCGCGCTGCAAATCCAATGAAGAACATACCTACCAGCGCGTTTCCAATGGTTGATAACCTACGGTTGCCTTTCAGACGGCTGAGCAGATAAGAGCCGCAGAAAACGAGGAAACCGAAATAAACGAGAGTAATTGCGAACATTACTGCAGCAAGAATGATAAACGCCATCCAGGAGTGTTCAGCCTGAACATTGATGAACTGGGCGAAGAAAGAGATATAGAACAGCAGCGTCTTTGGATTCAGTAGAGTAACCAGCATTCCGCGCCCGATGATCTCCTTAGCATCAGCTGAAGATTTATTTTCCTGACTCGTTTCGAGAGCTGGCTTAAAGATAGCGCGTATCGTCTGGACACCGAGATAGAAAAGATAGGCAGCACCTGCGTATTTGATGGCGTTAAACAAGGCAGGAGTTGAGCTTATAACCGCGGCCAGCCCACACCATGCCAGCAGAACCAGAAGTACGTCACTCATGAGAATGGAAAATATTGCAGCAAAGCCTCGTTTGATGCCGCTCGTAATGCTTGTTTTAATCACGAACATGGTCTCAGGGCCGGGGGCAAGGACTATCAGTGTCGCACCAAGTAGATACGTCCAGAAATTCACGATACCAAAATCAGCAAACATTTTTACTCCAGCTCTATCGTTTTCAACGAGGCTATTCTAACGTAACCGGTCATAATGAAAACACATCATGGCTACTTTCAATTCAGCCTACGTCCGCTGCTGGCATAAAGCGGCCAAACTAACGGAGCAGAAGGTCCGCTATGAATGAGAAGCGGACCTTCCATAATGATATGGTTTTCAACGGGGAGTATCTTTGCCTGAATGCTTCAGTTGGCACGACGGGCAAGCTTATCTATTGATGGGCCTGAAGTCCGATGATAGTTAACGCTCCTGATAATCTGAGCACCGAGAGACTCATAAAACGTCTGCGCCAGTGGGTCTGCTGTCACAGATAACCAGTCGAGCTGAAAGCACCCGCGTTCTTTAGCACGGCTGGCTATAAAACTCATCAGTTCTCTCCCAATTCCAGCCCTTCTGAAAGGTGCAGAGACAAAAAGCTCTTTGATAAACATTTGCCCACTAAATCGCGGAGAGGGGTACATTACTGATACACATGAGAACGCAGCGATAACTCCATCACAAACCACTTTGTGAACTTCGGTACCGGAGTCGGCTGCAAAGATCTTATCCCTCAGATACACGGACATATCACGCCTGGACAGGCAAAGCGTCTGGTTATAGTAGGTTTCCATTTCGATAAAAATATCAGCCAAATCATCATATTCGTCTGGTCTGCAGATGGAGATGTTCATGTATGGCCCTTGAGCAAAATATAATGATTTATCATAGCGTAAGGAAAACCGAAGTGAGGGAGCTATCTCAACAAAGAGCGCTGCAGCGCTTCCCTCCTCAGAGCACTAATGTTTGCCGCTAGCGGTACACAGCGGCTGGATGCAACTGTGAGCGAAAAACGGAAGTGACCTAAATTTATCGTGGTCATGAGATTCAGTCTGAAGCAAGGTGAAGAATGTCCGATAAATCGAAGTGCGAGATAGCGTTCTTCGTTAATCACACCATGAGGTGCTTTCTGATGATATGGTTATACCCTCACCATCCCTAAAGAGAGAACACTAATGATTGTAAGGACCTGGCATGGATGTGTTCCGCTTGAACATGCGGAAGGTTTTGCAAAACACCTTGAAAAAACAGGGGTAGAGCATTCCAGGAGCATATCGGGGAACAAAGGCGCGTTCGTTCGCAGAGAAACGCAGGGAAGTTGGGAGCATTTCTTTCTGGCAACTTACTGGCAGGATCTGCAGTCAGTGAAGGCATTTGCTGGAGAAAACTATCATGTGGCGGTCACTTACCCGGATGATGAAGAATTTAAGCTACTTTCTGACCCTTACGTTTTCCAGCATGTTGTTGAGGCAATTTCACCGCTTTAATGTCATCTTCCGGGTATCCTGTCGGTATCCCTGAATTGTCGTAATCCCTGATTTGCCATAACCCCCATATTGACTCAACGCATCCACTTAGGGCACAGAGCAGCCTGTTTCATTTGGTATCAACATGCTGCTCCGTGCGAAGACTGTTCTGTTTAACATCACCCGATTTAGACCCTATCACTCAGGTCTTCGCGGGTTGGACCTTGAAAGTAGAGGCTACTTATATGGCAACTACGCGGTTGAACCAACACAAAACGAATCGCTTCCCAGACCGATCGCCCGTTCAAGAGCCGCTCTCCCATTCTGCATTGGCTATCGACACTCGAATTTAACCCTGTAAGTTCGAAATCAGGAGGGTACAGTCCGGTAACCCGTATATTTTCTTCGGACAATTGCTGTGCGAGTTTTGTTGTAAATCCGCTGAGCCCATGTTTGCTGGCGAAAAAAGCGGGGTGCGCAATTGAATCCGTGAAATTCGGGATCCCGCAGGAAGAGATAATTGAGACGATATCAGCACTGTCTGAACGTCTTAACCCAGGCAACAGAGCCTGCGTCAGAAGAATCAACGCTGTCAGGCCGGAACTGACGGTATTAATAATGTCGGTATCAGGCTGGTCGTCTAACGTTCCTGACAACCATTGGGCAGCATTGAGAATTAAAATATCTATGGGCTTGTCTGAAGTTAATAGCAGTGAAGAAAACGCAGAAACGGATTCAGGCCGGGTTAAATCACAGATATACCCTTTTGCCATACCGCCTTCAGCAGTGATAAGACTGCAGGTTTGTTGAATATCATCAGCCCGCCGCGCGCAAAATTCTACCTCAACGCCTTCCCGCGCCAGCCATACGCACAGCGCCTGACCAAATCCCCTGCCCCCACCCGTAATAACCGCTCTTTTGCCTCTCAGCATCTCCATACGTCCTTTCATTAATGGGTATGTTTATGGAGATATAGCATGAGGAGAGGGAGTGACATCTTTCCGTGAGTGCTATTTTAGATGCGGTCATGGCGTCTGCGATGCGCGATAAACGCCCCCTGCAATGAATACTCTTCAAAGTTCAGGCCATCATGACCACAATACTTAGCGTTCAAGCGCAGTAAGGATTGCGGCTTCCATTTTCTCGGGGGTGGTGATCGGCGCAAAACGCTTGAGCGGTTTACCGTCGCGTCCGATCAGGAACTTGGTGAAGTTCCACTTGATTCGTCCCCCCAGCACGCCGGGCAATTCGTTTTTCAGATAGCGAAACACCGGATGCGCTGCGGCTCCGTTGACCTCGATTTTCTCAAATATCGGGAAGCTCACACCGTAATGAATGTGACAGGTCCTGGCGATGTCGTCGGCATCGCCGGGCTCCTGTTTACCGAACTGGTTGCAGGGGAACCCAAGCACCACCAGCCCCTGGGCGGCGTATTTCTTATAAAGCGCCTCAAGGCCGCCGTATTGTGGCGTGAAGCCACATTGGCTGGCGGTATTCACGACCAGCACCACCTTGCCAGCGAAGTCGAGCATAGCGACAGGCTCTCCATCCAGACGGGTGGCTGTCAGTTGATAAAACGTGGTCATAGCGGGATCCTCAACGCAGAACCTGTTCGATGCCAACATTACCACGTCGCGCACAGCGGCGGGGAATGAAACGTGGGAAGTCGGTTCTGTTTCTGGTTGCGCGGCAGGTCTGGAAACTTACCCTAAATAATAGCGAAGTATAAAGGCAAACATCACGCCGCAGATCACCGTCACCGGCATTGAAAAGCGCATTGCAACAACCAACGTTAACCCTAACGCGATCAGATCTGCGGGATTTCCGGAGGCAAAAAAAGGCGCAATGAAAGCCAGCATGACACAACCGGGAGACGATTTAAGTACCGTCATCGCCCTGGGCGTAAGCACCCGGTTTCGTAATATAAGATAAGCGGTCACACGCGTTGCATACGTGGTGAGTGCCATTAATACGATGGCGATGAAGGTCTGATAATCAGGCATCCTCTCCCCCTAAAAATGCGGCAACGGCTAATCCTGCTAAAGGGCCAGCAATGACGTACCACAGGCCGGCAATAAAGTGACATACCGCCACGGAGACAACCAGACTGATTATCCAGGGCACGGCTTTACGAATGCCATTCCACATTCCCCTGACCAGCACAAGAAAGACCGCCGGAAAGGCCATATCAAAACCATACTGGTGAACATCGCCCAGCACCGGGCCAATTAACGCACCGAGTGCGGTACAGAAAACCCACATCGTATAGAAAGATAAAGAGACCGCCATATAATATGGCATGCTGAACAGCGGCGCCGTTTTGTTATTTCTGGAATGCGCGTCATTATAACTGAGTGCCCAACTCTCATCCGTCATAAAAAAAAGCGCAGGTAAGACTTTTCGTTTTGGAAAACGAGAAAGTAAGGGAACCAGCGTCGCCCCCATTAAAATATGACGACTGTTTACCAGTAATGTTACGGCCATAATAAGTAAAAAAGGTGGCGGCGACGTCCAGATTTGTATGGCGGCAAATTCAGACCCGCCGGCAAAATTTAATCCTGTCATCAAGGGAACGTCGAGAGGCGTGAGCCCCTTATGGCTTGCCTGCGCACCCAACACCAGCGCAAACGGGATCACGCCCAGTAATACGGGTAACCCATCTTTCAGGCCACGAAGGATTTCTTTTTTCTTCGTTTCACTCTTATCCAGTAATGGTCTGGCAGAACTGACATCCACACGTTGTTCACTCATGCGTTTCGCTCATTTCGTCTATTTCAAATACTGGCGCCAGAATAAAAGATGTGACACTATCAGTAAATATAAATAGTGTCACATTACACTTATGGTAATCTCATGCGCGAACGTTCTCCGTGGCAACCCCATCTTGCAGAAGGCAATTCATCCCCTACCGATCGGCTGGTGCAGGCGTTGTCAGACGATATTCTTTCAGGCCTGCTGAGGCTCGGCGCGCGCCTTCCGGCGCATCGTGAACTGGCAGATACGCTCGGTATCGCGGTGGGTACTGTAACGAAAGCCTATGGGATCCTGGAGAGACGGGGTCTGGTTCGAAGCGTTAAGGGCAGCGGAATGTTTGTCGCGCTGGCCAATTCCAGAAGCCGAACCTTTATCGACCTGTCGCAAAACACCCCGCCAGCAGCACTGACCTCCCGGTCACTGAGTAAGACACTCACCACCCTCGCCCGGCGTCCTGACATGGATATGTTTAACACTTACGCCCCGGCAACGGGCCATGATGAACACCGGCGGCTTCTTGCGCAGTGGTTCAGTCGTCTGGGTGTCCCGGCCGATTACCAGCATCTCATCTTAACGAACGGTGCTCAGCATGCGCTCTCTGTAGCGTTGTCTACGGTCTGTGAACCTTTTGGCCGACTGTACGTTGAGGCTCAAACCTATTCAGGGCTGATTCAGCTGTCGCATTTACTGAAGCTCACATTAGTGGGGATCCCGATGGATGACGAAGGCATGGATGTCTCTGTTCTGGAAAAGATCCTCGATGAAAATGCGGAAAAAGGCGGTGCTGTCTATGTCACGCCGCTCTTACAAAGTCCGTCCACACGCATTATGAGCCTGGCCCGCCGCCAGGAACTGGTTCGGGTTTGTCGGGAAAGGGGCATAAAGATTATTGAGGATGATGTTTATCGGCTGATGAGCACGACAGAATTGCCACAGATTGCCAAAATAGCCCCCGATATCACCTTATATGTGAATAGCTTATCTAAGATCCTTAATCCAGCATTGCGGATTGGCGGGCTGCTGGTACCGGAGGCGCTGTATTCACGAGCAGAATCCATGCTGAGGGCAACAGCGATGATGGTCTCTCCGCTAAGCAGCTCCATCATGGAGCAATGGCTGATTGATGGCACAGCAGAAACCGTCACCCTCGCAATTGAACACGAAACCCGGCGTCGTTACCAACTCGCTATCGACATTTTAGGGGAGCACGTTTATCGCTCGGGGCTGCCCAGCTTTCATCTCTGGTTACCGTTTTCACGCGATGACGCGCACTCGTTCTACAATGCAGCGCTGGCGACAGGCATCAAAGTGACAGCACCGGCCTCGACTGAAGTGGGTCAACAGTCGGATCAGTACGGCGTCAGGTTATGTATTGGCGGAACGGAGTTCAGCCAGTTAAAGCAAGCACTCTTGAAACTCAACGAGATTGCCGGGCAACTCAAACAGAAACCAGACCCGTTCCCGCTTTTTAATGTATGAATGACAGGATAGGTCTGACTCCTGTTTCTTCTGGCGAGGATAATGTCATTCCCTTTATGTGCTCAAAAAACCAGCGGCGATTCGATCAGCATTTTTTCATAATATTTTTATCAGTCGCCATGATGAAATAGACGATGCTTATACAATCGGTAAAGCGTATGGATGGGTCTTTTGTTGCCATTCGACGCGAAGCGTAAACGCTTTTTTACGGGCCAGGTCAGGCGTTATCTGCTTCAAAAAAATTGCCGTATTTGTTATATTGTTACTTATTGATTATTCACCTCTGCGGTGCCAAAAAGAACAAGATTCACCGCAACCCAGGACAATGAAATGTTAGATTACCGCTTCCCGACAGCTTTGCAGATGGTTCTCAGCGTAGCGATGGCGGAGCAATCGGGTGAACGTTCGACGAGTGCGATTCTGGCCTACGGACTGGAAGCAAATCCGAGTTTTATCCGCAAGTTAATGGTTCCGCTTACGCGTGACGGCATTATCGTCTCAACCCTTGGCCGTAACGGTTCTATTCATCTTGGTCGTCCGGCGGATAAGATCACCCTGCGTGATATCTATGTTTCTGTCATAGAAGATAAAAAGCTGTGGGCGTCGCGTCCTGGCGTACCGGCTCGCTGCGTCGTCAGCGCCAACGCGTGCTGGTACTTTAAATCTATCGCCGATGAAGCGGAGCAGGCTTCGTTAGAGGTTCTGGCTCAACATACCGTGGCCAGCGCGCTGGAAAAGGTCAAAAAAGCCGATACCAGCGGGTGCGATCCGGTGCCTGAAATTGAAGGCCTGCATAAAAAAGCGTAGCCATGCCCTTCCTGATACGAAAAAAAACCGCCTTAACGAGAAGGCGGTTTTTTTGTGCCCTGTAAAAACCTAGGCAGGTAAAACGTCGTTGACCGGTTTGCCGCGCGTAACGAATTTACGCAGCGTCACGTAAAACACCGGCGTCAGGAACAGACCAAACAGCGTCACGCCCAGCATCCCGGAGAACACCGTGATCCCGGTGACACCGCGCACTTCTGCGCCTGCGCCGTGACCGAGGATCAGCGGAATCGTCCCGGCAATAAAGGCGATGGAGGTCATCACAATCGGGCGTAAACGCAGGCGGCACGCTTCCAGCGCCGCTTCCATAATCCCTTTCCCCTGAAGCTCCAGCTCGCGCGCAAACTCAACGATAAGAATCGCGTTTTTACATGCCAGCCCCATGAGTACCACCAGCCCCACCTGCACGAAGACGTTGTTATCGCCCCCGGTCAGCCAGACGCCAAACAGCGCGGACAGCATCGTCATCGGAACGATCAGGATCACCGCCAGCGGCAGGGTCCAGCTTTCATACAGTGCGGCCAGCACCAGGAAAGCCAGCAGCACCGCGACCGGGAAGACGATCAGCGCCGTGTTGCCCTGAGTGGCCTGCTGGAAGCTCAGGTCCGTCCATTCAATATTCATCCCGTTCGGCAGGATCTGCTTAGACATTCCGTCCAGTTGCGTCATCGCCTGTGCCGAAGAGAGAATGCGCGGATCGGCATCGCCAATCAGATCCGCCGCCGGATAACCGTTATAACGGATCACCGGATCCGGCCCGTAGGTGGTGCTGATATTCACCATACTGCCGATCGGCACCATTTCGCCCTGATTATTACGGGTGCGCAAATTCGCAATGTCTTCCACGCTGTCGCGGAACGGCCCGTCGGCCTGCGCCATCACGCGCCAGGTACGCCCGAACTGGTTAAAATCGTTCACATAAGACGATCCCAGATAGGTTTGCAGCGTACCGAACAGATCGGTCAGCGACACGCCCTGCGCTTTCGCCTTATCTCGATCAACCTGCACATCCAGCTGCGGAACGTTAGCCTGGTAGGTTGAGATCGGGAAATGCATCCCCGGCGTCTGCATAATCGCACCGGACATGGTGTTCACCGCGTTTTGCAGCGCACCATAGCCCAGACCGCCGCGATCCTGGATGTACAGCGAATAACCCGACCCCTGCCCCAGCCCTAAAATCGGCGGTGGCAAAATGGAGAAACCAAAGCCCTGCTGAATTTGAGCGATTTTGGCATTGATCTCAGCGTTAATTTCCGCGGCCGTGTGTTTACGCTGATCGAACGGTTTCAGACCAAAGAAGACCGTCCCGGTATTCGGCGTGTTGGTGAACTGCAGCGCGTTAAGCCCAGGAAAAGCGACCGCATAATCCACGCCTTCGGTATTCATCCCGATTTCGCTCATTTTGCGTATCACCGCATCGGTGCGGGCCAGTGAAGAACCTTCTGGCATTTTCACGCCGCCAATTAAATACAGCTTATCCTGGGTAGGTATAAACCCGCCGGGGACCGCTTTAAACATGACGCCAGCCGCGCACAGCAGCAGCACATAAACAACAAACACCGCGCCACGACGTCCGAGCGTTTTCCCCACCAGCCCCTGATAACCGTTTGAGCTACGGTGGAAAAAGCGGTTAAACGGACGGAACAGCCAACCGAACAGACGATCGATAAGCCGGGTCGGGAAGTCTTTCGGGGCACCGTGCGGTTTTAACAGCAGCGCTGCCAGTGCCGGCGAGAGCGTCAGCGAGTTGATGGCGGAAATCACCGTCGAAATCGCGATAGTCACCGCAAACTGTTTGTAGAACTGGCCGGTTACCCCGGAGAGGAACGCCATCGGTACAAACACCGCGCACAGCACCAGCGCAATCGCGATAATCGGCCCCGAAACTTCACGCATCGCCTGATGCGCCGCCTGAAGCGGAGAAAGCCCCTCTTCGATATTTCGCTCGACGTTTTCCACCACAACGATGGCGTCATCCACGACGATACCGATAGCCAGCACCAGCCCGAACAAACTCAGGGTATTCAGTGAGAAGCCAAGCAGGTAGAGAATGCTGAACGTCCCCACAACCGATACCGGCACCGCGATCAGCGGAATAATCGACGCGCGCCAGGTCTGCAGGAACAGGATCACCACCAGTACTACCAGCACCACCGCTTCCAGCAGGGTCTGCACAACCGCGCGAATGGAATCGCGAACGAAAACCGTCGGGTCGTACGGTGCTGCCCATTTCATATCTTCCGGGAAACGCGTGGCCAGTTCGTTCATTTTCGCGCGCACGGCGTTAGACAAATCGATGGCGTTCGCACCCGGGGACTGGAAGATACCAATCCCGACCGCGTCTTTGTTGTTGAGCTGGGAACGCAGCGCATAGCTGCCAGAGCCCATTTCAATACGCGCCACGTCGCGCAGGCGTACCAGCGAGCCGTCTTGCGCCGTTTTCAGAATAATATTGCCAAACTCTTCTTCCGTGTGCAGACGCCCCTGGGCGTTAATGGAGATCAGGAAATCGCTCTCTTTCGGCAGCGGCTCGGCGCCAAGCTGCCCGGCGGAAACCTGAACGTTTTGCTCCTGCATCGCCGTCACGACATCCGAGGCCGTCAACCCGCGGGCTGCCACCTTGTCGGGATCCAGCCAGATGCGCATCGCGTATTCGCCAGAGCCAAAAATCTGAATCTGGCCCACGCCCGGCAGACGCGCCAGTTCGTCCTTCACTTTAAGCGTGGCGTAGTTACGCATGTACAGTGAATCGTACTTGCCGCCCGGCGAAAACAGATGCACCACCAGCGTCAGCGTCGGTGATTGTTTCTGGGTGGTAATACCCAGACGTCGTACATCTTCTGGCAGACGCGCCTCGGCCTGTGACACGCGGTTTTGCACCTGAACCTGCGCCTGATCCGGGTCGGTACCCGGGCGGAACGTCACGGTGGTTACCAGTACGCCGTCAGAGCCTGCAACGGATTTCATGTACATCATGTTTTCAACGCCGTTGATGGCTTCTTCCAGCGGCGTCGCCACGGTTTCTGCAATCACTTTCGGGTTGGCACCCGGATACTCCGCGCGCACCTGCACGCTTGGCGGTACGACGTCAGGATATTCGCTCACCGGCAACAGCGGGATAGCGATTAATCCTGTGATGAAAATCAGAATCGACAGTACTGCGGCGAAAATCGGCCTGTCGATAAAAAAGCGGGAAAAGTCCATATGTCGGATTCTCGGGTAAGGGATCAGTTAAGCGCGGCGCTGGCGGTCATCGGAACGGTTTTCGCGTTAACCGGCATACCCGGCATAAACACTTTTTGTAAACCGTCGACGATGACTTTATCGCCAGGGTTCAGCCCCTGCTGCACGATACGTAAACCGGCGGCCAGACGTCCCGGCGTGATATCGCGGCGCTGCGCTTTACCTTCTTTATCAACGATATAAACGTATTTGCGATCCTGATCGGTCAGCACCGCTTTATCGTCGACAAGCGTGGCTTTGAATTCAGCGCTGCCCGGCAGGCGTACGCGGGCAAACAGTCCTGGCGTGAACTGACGCTGCGCATTATCCAGCAGCGCGCGCATACGGATGGTGCCGGTGCTCGGCGTTAACTGATTATCAAGAAAATCCACCTTGCCCTGATGGGGATAACCCTCCTCCCCCACCAGACCAATCTCAACCGGGAGTGCCAGGTGATTACTGGACGCGCCCTGCCCGCTGCGGGCAAGATTTTGATAGTGAAGGTAGGTTGCTTCATCCACGTCAAAGTAGACGTAAACCGTTTTCAGGGAGACCAGTGTGGTGAGGACGCTGGCACTGTCACCCGCAGTGACCAGATTACCGCTGGTGATCAGCGCGCGGCTGGCGCGTCCATCAATAGGCGCGGTCACTTTGGTGAAATCGAGGTTAAGTTGTGCCGCGTCAACAGCAGCCTGCGCGGCGCGAATGTCGGCCTGCGCCTGGGCGGCGGCCGAACGGCGCTGCTCCCACTCTTCACGGGAGACGACGTTGGTATTAACGAGTTTATCGGTACGGTTAGCCTCACTGCGCGCCAGGCTGGCCTGCGTTTTGGCTCTCGTTAAGGTGGCCTGCGCCTGTTCCAGCGCAGCGCGATAGGTTCTGTCATCGATAGTGAACAGCACCTCGCCCTTTTTCACTTCCTGGCCGTCGGTGTAATTCACTTTATCAATGTAGCCGGAGACGCGGGGGCGCAGCTGAACGCTTTCCACCGCTTCAATCCGGCCGTTAAAGCTATCCCACTGACTGATGGATTTCACTACCACGTCAGCGGCGCTCACAGCGGGCGCTTGTGGGACGGCATTTTGTGCCACGCCGTCATCGCATCCGACAAGCAGCATGGAGAGGAACATCGCTCCCAGCGCCGTCAGATGAACGTTAACCCAGGGTTTTTGCAGGCTCATTATTTTTATTCCGGTAATGGTGGCCGCCGGGCAAGACGCTGCGGGAGACGCGGCGCCACTTCCTTTGTCCGGACTGGCTTGAGACTATTTGTGTCGTTCATCGCCACAAAACTGTAACAGTTGCGAATACACTATCGCGGCGATTGTAGGAAGGCGTCAGATTTAGTGCAAGAATAATTAATACACTTTATGTGCTATTTGGCTCAGGGACAAAAGGCGTGTTTTCGGCAAGGATTTAAATGCAACAATAAAACTTGCATTTAATGTCAGAGCGAGTCATCTTTAAATGCAACAGACAAAAATGCTTTTTAAAACGCGGCGTGGGGGAAACCATGAACACTGACGCATTTATTCATGATCTACTCGACTGGATCGACAACAACCTTGAAAGCCGCCTGGACATTAACACTGTTTCCAGGCGCGCTGGCTACTCGAAATGGCATCTCCAGCGGATCTTCAAGGAACATACCGGGTATCCGCTGGCCGAGTATATTCGTGCACAAAAGCTGCAAAAGTCGGTCGAGCGCTTAACCCACAGCGATGAACCGATCCTGAACGTGGCGATCGCGCTGGGCTTTGACTCCCAGCAGTCCTTCAACCGCAGCTTTAAGCGTCAGTATGGCCAGGCCCCCGGGGCATGGCGTCGCAGTACCGTCTGCCCTGAACGCCAGCAATCAACCTAGTGTCGCGGCTTTCGCCGCGACCCGTACAGGCCGGTGGCAAACCGGCCTGTAATCATGTTCCCGTGTTCACCGCTCAGCCGTCCGTTGAACGTGTTAACGCTTCCCAGTGATCGATTTCCTCACCTAAACGCGCGAGCTTTTCCCGCACTAAACTCAAAGCATCACTGCCAAGCAATAAATGCGTCGGCGGGTTCTGGCTCTCAATGATAGCCAGCATGGCGCGCGCCGCTTTTACGGGGTCGCCGAGTTGCTGACCACTTTTTTCCTGACGAGCCTGGCGGACAGGATCGAATAACGCGTCATAGTCCGGGATGCTGCGCGCGCTGCGTACCATCGAGCGTCCTGCCCAGTCGGTGCGAAACGAGCCCGGAGCCACCGCAGTGACATGTATGTTGAATGGAGCAAGCTCTTTGCTCAGCGTATCTGATATGCCTTCGAGCGCAAATTTACTGCCACAGTAATAGCTGATGCCGGGCAGAGTGATGAAACCGCCCATCGAGGTGATATTAAGAATATGGCCGTGACGACGCTGGCGCATGCCCGGCAGCACGGCTTTGATCATCGCGACGGCGCCAAACACATTCACCTCAAACTGGCGGCGCATGTCTGCGAGCGAGGACTCTTCCAGTATGCCTTCGTGACCGTAACCGGCATTGTTCACAAGGACATCAATCGGGCCGACGGTAGATACACTCTGCGTAACCACTTCATCAATTTGCGCATAATCCGTGACATCAAGCAGGCAGCCGAATGCCCGCTGCGTATCGAGTGCCTCGAATGCCTGCTTTGCTTCGGGGGTGCGCACGGTCCCCACGACCCGATGGCCTGCGGCGAGGGCTTCCTCCGCCAGGGCACGACCAAAGCCGCTGCTGACGCCGGTGATTAAGATTGTTTTTGCAGATGCCATAAATAACTCCCATGAACAGTGAAGGTTGCATGGTATTCTCCGCCCTGCCGTATTTTTAGGCCGTATTTTCTCTTTTTATTGCCTGATTTTATGAGGTGCAGTGATGTCCGGTATGATTACCTTAGTAAAAGCACTGGCGGTGCAGGAGGGGTACAACCTGACGGCGTTGCCTGATGTGCGAATTTTGCGTGCCGACCGCCCGCTTGCGCGAACGCCCGTGCTTTACGATCCGGGGATTGTGATTGTCTGCCAGGGCAGCAAACGCGGTTTTTTCGGTCAGCAGACCTATCTGTATGATGAACAGCACTATCTGGCCGTGTCAGTTCCGGTGCCGTTTGTGATGGAAACCGACGCGTCGGCAGAACACCCCTTACTGGCGATATATCTGCATCTGGATTTTCAGCTTGCCGCTGAACTGATGTTGCAGATTGAGCAGCATCACGCCCCACATCCTCCCGCTGCGCCACAAAGCATGATGTCGAGCCCGATGGACGACGCGGTAAAAACGGCCGTGCTGCGCCTGCTTGAAGTACTGAACAATCCGCTTGAGGCGGCGATCCTCGGCCCGGCGCGGGTGCGAGAGCTCTATTTTCGCGTATTGACGGGGCCCCAGGGCAAGGCCATGCGCGCCGCGCTGGCCTTACAGGGGCAGTTCGGCAAAATTGGCAAAGTGCTGCAGCACATCCATGCCGCCTACGCTGAGCCGTTAACGCTTAATCAACTGGCGATGGAGGCCGGAATGAGTGTGCCGACGTTTCACACCCATTTCAAAGCGATAACCGGTATGCCGCCGATGCAGTATGTGAAATCGGTGCGCCTGCACCAGGCAAGGATGTTGATGGTGCGTCAGCATATTACCGCCGCCGCCGCGAGCTACGCCGTCGGTTATGAAAGTCCGTCGCAGTTTAATCGTGAATTCAAACGGCTGTTTGGTTTGCCACCCGCAGAGGAAATAAAACGCATGCAGCGTAATTTCGCCGTTCCGCCTGTGCAGCAGGCGTCGATATTTGTCTCTTCCCATTAAGCCTGATACTACATACCAGGCCTGAATACAGGCCTGGTATGTACACGGCGTCATGACGCTGCGGATTGCACTAACTCAGGAACTTACCTTTGAGCAGATTAAGTCCCGCAGACATCAGGTCGCCCTGGGCCGGGGCTTCGCCCTGCGGTGAAAGACCGTCGACGATTTTAGGCAGGTATTCAGCAATCAGCGTCGACGCGGTTTGAGAATCCACGCCCAGTTTTGCGCCGAGATCCTGCAGCGCAGGCGATCCAAACACCGATGTGATCTGTTCGCTGTTGACCGACTGATTACTCTGCTGGCTAAGCCACGACTCGACAACGCCGCCCAGGCCGCCATTGCGGAATTTTTCGAGGATCCCCTGAATGCCGCCCTGCTGCTCAATCCAGGTCATGATCGCCTGGAGTTGCTCCGTCTTACCGCCCTGCCCGCCAGCCAGGCTGCCGATTTGATCTAATAATCCCATCACAGACTCCCTACAAACATCGCTAACACGTCCTGATTGACGGCTTACTTAGCCGGGATAATCAGTACCTGACCCGGGTAGATTTTGTCGGGATGCGTCAGCATCGGTTTATTGGCTTCAAAAATACGCTGATACTCATTGGCAGAGCCATACATCGCTTTTGAGATGGCGCTCAGGGTATCGCCGGATTTCACCGTGTAATAGCGGCTTTCCACCCCGCTTTGGGTGACGGTCACGCTATCATTGACCTGACCAATCCCGGTGACGTTACCTACCGCCACCAGAATTTTTTCTTTATCTTCCTGGGAGCCCACGTCGCCGGTCACCGTCGCCGTACCGTCGTCCGCGACATTAATGTTGACCTTTTCGGCACCAGGCAGGTTAAGACTATCAATATGTTTTTTCAGCTTGTCGGCCTGATCTTCCTTGCTACCGCCGGATACGGCATCCCAGATTTTCTCGCCCGCTTCTTTCACAAAACTTAATAATCCCATCTTCCACACCTCCATAACTGTTTCATGGTGAACATTTTCATTGGTTCCCGTTGCAGGATGTACGATGCGGTGTCTCCGCTCTGGCTGAAAAATCCAGAAACAGCACAACCTGCCACATGAAGTATATCCAATAAGCGTCAGGGTGCAGGATATTTGCCCTGGTATCGCCGTTATGCCGCAATATAAACAGGGACTCCCGTCGCCCTCAACGCACCACCTCCACGCTCGCCGACAACCCGGCTACCAGCTCAATCCCCTTCGGCAATGCATCAATATGTATGCGCACCGGGACGCGCTGCGCCAGCCGCACCCAGCTAAACGTCGGCTCGATGTCGGGAAGCCCAAGCCCGCCCGTCTCATCGTTGTTATCACCGATCCCATGGCCGATGCTCTCAACATGCCCGGCAATCACCGGTTCATAGCCCATCAACACGATATGCGCCGTGTCCCCAACGCGAATATGGCGAAGTTTGGTCTCCTCGAAATACCCCACCACCCAGAAACTGTGCGCATCGACGATGGCGACCTTAGTCTCCCCCGCGGTGGCATAGTCCCCCGGGCGAAGCCGCAGATGGGTGATATAACCCGAGACGGGAGCCCGTACGGTGGCGTGGGACAAATTAAGCTCGGCCAGCTCCAGCGCGGCCAGCGCACCATGATAATTCGCCACCGCGACGTTCGCGGCGCTGCCCGTTTGCTGTAAATCCTCGCTGGATATCGCGGCTTTAATCTGAGCGCGTCGTCTGGCGGCATCCTGTCGCATCACCATCTCATACCGTCTGGATTCCACCTCAGCCTGCGCGCTGGCCACCGCCAGCGTGAGCCAGTGCGGGTCGATAGCGTAGAGCACATCGCCCCGGTTAACCCACTGGTTATCCCGGACGGCCACGCGGACTACCGGCCCGGATACGTCCGGCGCAATCTGTACCACATCCGCCCGTACACGGCCGTCGCGGGTCCAGGGCGTTTGCGCATAATGTTTCCACATCATAAAAGCCAGAAGTGTGGCCGCCGCGACGGCACATAACGTCAGCGCATAGCGACCGACCAGAGAAAGTAATGATTTCATCTAAATAACCCCAGCGCGGTCAGGCCCTGCATCAGCAGGAAAAAGGTGACCAGATAAGTTGAAACGTCCAGCAGCGGGCGAAAAGGCAAATGACGGTAGAGCCTGCTGAGCGATAAAAGCGCGATGAGTGCCAGCGTGCAGGCCAGCGCCGCGAGCGCGGTGACAAGCAGTCCCGGGATAAAAACGCCCCCGATATTCAGATCATTGACCATCGTCTGCCCTCCGTAATGCGCAATGTAAATCCACCAGATGGCCGACAAACTGGCGCGTTTGTGCATCTGCGGCAGGCAAACAGAGGCGGATGTGGTCGGCGATGTGTTCACGCAAGGCGTCGGTGTCGTTCAGGTGATACAGACGCGCGCTGATCTCTCTGCTCGCGGGCATATCGCAGCGGCGTAAATGCATCACCGAAAGGCCGATGCGCAGCGCGCGCAGCAGCGGGTTAAGCACCTGCTCTGAGGCACGTCCGCTGCGCTGCAGGCGCGGCAGTAACAGGGCAGCGCGGTCAATCATCAGATTGGACCAGTGCGTCTCATCCAGCAGAAGCTTGCCCTTCACGCTGCGACGAATATCGCGCTGGCACAGCGTGTGCAGACGTGCGATGGCCGCGTCGGCCTGCACGGTTTGCAGCAGGCTCATGCTGATAACAGCAAAGCCGGTTGCGGCAAACAGCGCAATGGCGGAATTGGCCGCCGTGGCAAAATCTCCGCTGTAGTGGGCACCCAGCTCGCACAACACCGGCAGCGTCAGGGTGATCCCCATCGCCATAAACGTGGTGGGAGGACGTGCCTGAAGCGACCCGGCCAGCAGATATACCGGCGCCAGCACGGCCACCAGCACGGGGAAATCGCTCACCTGCGGAAGCAGCGCAAAGCTGTACAGCAGGCTAATCAAGACGCCCCAGAACGAGCCAATAATGTATTTCACTATGTGCGGAGCCGGGGTGTCGAAACTGCCAAACAGCGTGCAGCAGACCCCAAGGATAGAGACCGCCGTGCTGCCATCGGGCCAGGCGGAGAAGATCCAGACCAGGCAGCCGCTCAGGATAATGGCGAACGCGCCCAGCGCGGTGCGGGCGGCAGTAAGAGGATCGCGGTGAAAAACATACCCTTTAACTGCCCTGCCCGCCGTCAGTCCGTGGGCGGGCTTCGCATGGTGGATGGCATCAGAAAGACGTTCGCACTGCTGCAACAGCGTAATGGCCTGCGTCAGATAACGGACAAAACTGGCCTGTAGCGCGTCGTCCATCGTCCGGGCCTCTGCAGCGTAGCGCTCTGCGAGCTGTTCACTGCGTGCTATTAACGCATCTGCCGTGCTATGGCGTGCAGCATCTTCATCCCCCAGCCAGGCCTGAACGTCGTCGAGCAATACCTGCAACCCGGCAGGCACCGTCGCCGGTAAGCGATCGCGTAATTCACAGTTGACGATGACCAGCCGCGCCAGTCGGTCATGGATAGCCTTTCTGCCCTGCCGCACCGGAGCAGACAGGGCAAAATCATACGGAATATGGTGGCTTATACCCTGCAGAAACTGCAGCGCCAGCGCCAGATGCAGCGGGTCTGAAACCGCGACGGGTTTGCCTGCGAGGGTGTCAGCCACCCGCTCACGCGCGGCGTGCAGGGTTTGCGATAACTTACTGTTGAACAGGCCGGAGATACGCGCGGGTAACACATAACGATGTATCAGCGCCGCGCAGAAGATCCCAATGACAATCTCCTGCACACGGATAATAGCGATATTAAAAATCCCGCCGGGGTCGGATACCGCAGGAAAACCAATCAGGCTCGCAGTGTACCCGGCCAGCACAAAGGCATACGCCCGCGGGGTGCGCTCCAGCAGAGATAAATAGAGGCAGAACGTGATCCAGCCCGACAGCATCACGCTGCAGAGGATCGGCATATTGACGAAGACAGGTACGATCGCAACGGTGGCGCAGGCCCCCACAACGGTGCCGGCCAGACGATAGAGACTTCTGCTCAGCGAGGCCCCCACCGACGTCTGCGACACGATATAGACGGTAATAATGGCCCATGATGGACGTTCGAGGCCTATCGACAGCGCAATGGAGTAAGCGAGCATCGCCGCTGCAAAACTTCTCGCGGAATAGAGCAGCGCGCTGGCATCGTTACGCAGCACGGGAGAAAACCGCTCACGTATGGTGCGCCAAAAATAAGAATGAAAAGCGTTTAATGTGTTCATGCCAGAATTATTACTGGCTTGCGAACCCGCTTAAATACTCTATTCTGTCAAAAAATACCTAAATGTTGCCAGAAACGTGAAACCTCAACTTGCCAATACGCTCTTCGACCCTGACGCCACCGCATGCCCGGCCGTAGCCCGACATCTGGATTTCGTGGAGTACGCCGCGGAAGTGCCGGTGCACACCCACCGTAAGGGGCAGCTGATTATTGCTTTGTATGGCGCGGTGATTTGTCATGCGGAAAATGATATCTGGATCGTGCCGCCAGACTGTGCCGTCTGGATCCCTGGCGGGATCGCACACAGCGCCAAAGCGACCTGGAATGCTCATCTCAACTATCTGTTTATTGAGCCCGGTGCCGCCGCGCTGCCGGAGAAATGCTGCACGCTGGCCATTTCCCCGTTAATCAAAGCGCTGGTTGACCGTTTGACGCATGAACGCGTTGATTATCCGCCAGAGAGCCATGCCGCGCGGCTGACCAGAGTGACGCTTGATGAGCTCGCCAGCATGCCGCAGCAGAAGCTGAGCCTGCCCGTTTCAGCCCATCCCAAAATACGCGCCATGGCCGACGCGCTGGTCAGCCATCCTGACGACAGAAGCACCCTGAAAGCGTGGGCGAAACGGCTGGCGCTGAGCGAGCGCTCCTTTGCACGTTTGATGGCGCGCGAGACCGGGCTGAGCTTTGGCCGCTGGCGTCAGCAGCTGCAGTTGATTATTGCCCTGCAGGAGCTGGCAAGCGGTGTCCCGGTCCAGAACGTGGCGACAACGCTTGGGTATGAATCCGTGAATGCGTTTATCACCATGTTCAGGAAAGCCATGGGCACCACGCCCGCGCACTATTTTGCCGAACGAAAAGTCAGCGGCCGTTAACCCGGCCCTTCGCTGCCTGCAGCAAGCAGGGGAACCAGCACATCGCTAATCGGAACGGGAATACCGTGAGCACGACCATAACGCTGGATCACGCCGTTGCGGATATCCCACTCCATGGGACGGTTGGCCTGACGATCGGCGAGGATAGACGTGCCTAAATCGGCAGGTGCGCGCTGGAAATTCGCCAGGATCTCCTGCGCAACGTCATCGTGCAGCACCGCGCCTTCTGCTCGGGCCACGGCAAGCCCCTCGCGCAAATACGCCAGCGCCAGCTCGCTGATATCCTCACGGGAGAACATCCCGGCACGACGATTCGCAAGCACCATCAGGCCTGCAACCGCATTTTGCAGCAGCTTGCGCCATGCGACGGTAAGAAAATCTGCCGACAAGTCTACCGCGCAGCGCGTGCCGTTCAGCGCATCAGCCACCCGTTTTGCCTGCGGCACATCCGGCAGCGTCAACCGCGGACTGGCCCGCAGCCAGACGGAGGCATCCGGCTCACGCTGCGCCGGGAACCAGACCACCGACGGCAGTACCGTCGCGCCATTGACCCACGGTGCCAGCTGGGCCTTTTGCTCGACGCCGTTTTGCAACGCGCAAACCACCGTGTTTTCATCGCACAGCGCGTTCAGCCATCCCGCGCTGTCGGCGTTCTGGGTCGTTTTCACTGCGATAAAAACCAGATCGTACGGACGATCGATGACCGTCGGATCGGTTAATACCGGACCGGGTACCACGATTTCACCCTCATCGTGCCGCAAACGTAATTGCGGGTGTGCGGTACGTCCGCACAGTTGCGGCGTGCGGCCAGCCTCATGCAGCACCGCAGCGATAGTGGTTCCGATTGCACCGGGTCCAATCAGCGCAATGGTTGGATAGTCAGACATTGTTAACTCCCCTGGTCGCTAAAGCCCTAATCAGTGTACCGTGGCGTTCAGCATAGCCGCCACACGTCCCTTTATACCACCGCCTGAAGTGGGAGCCATACCCGTTGTCTATACTCATTTCATCTACGACAACGGAGTGCACCATGCCATTACCCGATTTCCATTCCTCTGAACCTTATACCCTTGGTATTGAACTTGAACTGCAGGTGGTTAACCCGCCGGGGTACGATCTGAGCCAGGACTCCTCCGCCCTTATCGCTGCCGTCAAAGACGACATCAAAGGCGGGGAGGTGAAGCACGATATCACCGAGAGCATGCTCGAAATCGCCACCGGCGTGTGTCAGAACATTGATCAGGCCGCCGCACAAATCTCGGTGATGCAGCAAAGTATTCTGCGCGCCGCTGCGGAGCAGCATATTCAGATCTGCGGCGGTGGGACGCACCCTTTCCAGAAGTGGCAGCGTCAGGAGGTGTGCGATGACGAGCGCTATAACGTCACGCTCGAACGGTTTGGCTATCTGATTTTGCAGGCGACGGTATTCGGCCAGCACGTGCATGTCGGGTGTCGGACCGGCGACGACGCTATTTATCTGCTGCATGGTTTGTCGCGCTTTGTCCCCCACTTTATTGCTCTGGCGGCGTCCTCACCCTATATGCAGGGTACGGACACGAAGTTCGCCTCGTCGCGACTCAATATCTTCTCGGGATTTCCGGATAATGGACAGATGCCGTGGGTGAACAACTGGCAGGAGTTCGAAGGGTTGTTTCGTCGTCTGAGCGCCACCAGCATGATCGACAGCATTAAAGATTTGCACTGGGATATTCGCCCCAGCCCGCATTTTGGCACGGTCGAGGTGCGGGTGATGGATACACCGCTGACGCTCGGCCACGCGATCAACATCGCCGGGTTGATTCAGGCGACGTCTCACTGGCTGCTGACCACGCGGCCCTATAAGCATCAGGAAAAGGATTTTCTGCTGTACCGCTTTAACCGTTTTCAGGCGTGTCGTTATGGATTAGAGGGCATTCTGACGGACGTGCAGACTGGCGAGCACAAAACCGTGGCGGAAGATATTGGGTGGCTGCTGGAGCAGGTTGCGCCGTCGGCCGAGAAGCTCGGCGCGACGAGCGCGATTAAGGAAATAGCCCTGATGTTAAAACAGGGCAAGAGCGAGGCGCAGCGCATGCGCGATTTTATCGCAGACGGCGGTTCGCTTATTTCTCTGGTTCAGAAACATTGCGAGCTGTGGGCGACGAGTCCGTAAGGCGATGCCCCCACTCACGCAGGCGCTGGAACAGCACAAACAGCGCCGGGATAAACAGAATGCCGACCACGGTGGCCACCAGCATCCCGCTGAACACCGTGGTGCCAATGATGCGGCGGCTCTGCGCCCCTGCCCCGGACGCCAGCATCATCGGCAGCACACCGATAATAAATGACACCGCCGTCATCATCACCGCCCGGAAGCGGCGGGAGGCGCCTTCACGGGCCGCATCGACAATCGCCATCCCCTCATGACGCCGTGCGCGGGCAAACTCGACGATCAGGATCGCGTTCTTGGCCGCCAGCGCGATTAACAGCACCAGGCCAATCTGCACATACACATCGTTGGCGTATCCCGCGATCCACAGCCACACCAGCGCGCCCCCGATGGCGAACAGGACTGAGAGCATCACGCTCGCGGGCAGCGTCCAGCTCTCATACTGCGCGACAAGGAACAACCACGCCATAACCACCGCGGCCAGGACAATCCAGATGGCCTGATTTCCGGTCTGCTGCTCCTGATAAGACATCCCGCTCCAGGCATAGTCGTACCCGGCAGGCAGGTTTTCCGCCAGAAGCTCGCTCATCACGGCCATCGCCGTGCTGCTGCTCACGCCGTCTGCCGCCGACCCGCTCACTGACACCGACGGGAACTGGTTGTACTGCTGCAGGAACGGTGCGCCAACGGTCGGGGTAATCGTGACAAGATTACTCAGACGCACCCGCTCACCGTTATTGCTGCGCACGAACAATTCGCTGATTTGCCCGGCACGCTCGCGCCACTGCATTTCGTTCTGTACCACCACGTGGTAGACGCGGTTGTTAACGCTAAAATCCCCGGCCCGCGTGCCGCCAAAGGCGGTTTGCAGGCTGCTGAAGATGCGCGAGACCGGCACGTCGAGGCGGGCAGCGCGCTCGCGATCAACGGTCAGCGTCAGCTGCGGCACGTTGCTGCTCCAGGTGGTAAACACCCGGTTAAGCTGCGGATGCTGGTTAGCTTTTATCAGAACGTTGCGGGTAACGCGTTCCAGCTCCGCCGGGCTTTGCCCCGCCTGGGCCTGAATACGCAGGTCGAAGCCGGAGGCGTTGCCCAACCCCGGCAACGTCGGCGGGGCGAAGGTCATGATGGTCGCTTCCGGCAGCGCCAGCAGCTGACGCTGCAGCGTTCCCATCACCTCATCAAGCGGCGGACGCTCACTCCATGTCTTCAGCATGATGGAGATAAACCCGCCGTTAGACGCGCTGGTACCGTTGAGAATGTTAAAACCGGAAACCTGAATCACATCCTCGACCGCAGGGTGTCTGGCGATAAGCTCCCGCGCAGTGGTCATCACCGCTTCGGTACGCTCCAGCGACGCCGCTTCCGGCAGTTGCACGCTGGCGAAGAAGTAGCCCTGATCTTCCTGCGGCAGGAAGCCCTTTGGCATCGACATAAAGCTGAACACCACCACGCCCGCCGCGCCAGCCGTTGCCAGCAGCACCAGCCACGGACGGAGGTTAATGCAGTTAACGATGCGGGTATAAACGGTGCGCGTGGTTTCCAGTCCGCGGTTGAAAACGCGGTAAACCGCGACTGGCTTCTTCGGGCGCGGGCGCAGCAACAGTGCACAGAGCGCTGGCGTCAGGGTCAGCGCCACCAGGCTTGAGAGCGTGACGGCGGTGGAGAGCGTGACCGCGAACTGGCGATACAACTCCCCCACGATCCCCGGCAGCAGCGCCACCGGCACAAACACCGCCAGCAGCACCAGGGTGGTGGCAATCACCGGCCCGGCAATCTGGC
The DNA here is from genome assembly GCF_041360735.1 of Enterobacter sp. RCC_40. NCBI lineage: Bacteria > Pseudomonadati > Pseudomonadota > Gammaproteobacteria > Enterobacterales > Enterobacteriaceae > Enterobacter > Enterobacter sp. RCC_40. Next base: position 342,995 of record NZ_JBFUPR010000002.1, on the reverse strand, counting down.
GCAGCGCCTGTGCGGTAGCCGCCGTGCGGCTTTGCCCTTCCGCCATCAGCGTTTCAACGCTCTCCACCACCACAATGGCGTCATCCACCACCATGGTGAGTGCCAGAATAATGGCGAACAGGCTGAGCGTGTTGGCCGAATAACCGAGGGTATAGAGCACCGCAAAGGTGCCGACCAGCGACACTGGAATAGCGAGCGCCACAATCAGCGTCGCACGCCAGCTCTGCAGAAATAAGGAAACCACCACCACGACGGCGAGCAGGGTCAGCGCCAGCGAGACACCAATCTCCTTGATGGTCGCGGCGACAAAGGTGGTGGTATCGAATTTTACTTCATAGGTCAGATCGTCCGGGAAGCGTGCAGAAAGTCGCGCCAGCTCCGCGCGAACCGCATCGGCTACGCGCAGGGCGTTGGCGGACGGCGTAGGGTAGATGCCAAGATAGGCCGAGTCATGCCCGTTCAGCTGGGCGCCGGAGCTGTAGCTGCGCGACCCCAGTTCAATCGTGGCGACATCTTTCAGGCGCACCAGCTGGCCCATCTCCCCCGCACGGATAATGATGTCTGCAAAGTCCTCAGCCTGATTTAAACGCCCCAGGCCGTTAATCGTCAGGGTTTGCTGCTGGCCGTTAAACACCGGCGGCGTTCCGACCTGGCCTGCCGCCCCCTGGACGTTCTGCTCGCGTAACGCCTGAGCCACGTCATCGGTGGTCACGTTCAGGGCGTTCATGCGATCCGGACGCAGCCAGATACGCATGCTGTAGTCGCGCGCGCCAAACATCTGCACCTGCCCGACGCCCGGCAAACGCGCCAGCGCTTCACGTACCTGCGTGCTGGCGTAGTTACTGACGAAAAGCGGCGTGTGGGTATTGTCCGGTGAGTAAAGGCTTACCCCCATCATCAGATTGGTGGCGCGTTTACGCACCTGCACGCCGTTTTGCTGCGCCTCGGTGGGCAATTGCGCCACAGCCTGCGCCACGCGGTTTTGCACGTCGATGGCGGCCAGATCCGGATCGGTCCCTGCTGCAAATGTGATGTTCAGGCTGTAGGCACCTTCATCGGAACTGGTGGATTCCATATAGAGCATGTGATCCACGCCGTTAAGCTGAGTCTCCAGCGGCGTGGCAATGGCTTCCGCCACGTCAGCCGAACTGGCACCGGGCCAGCTGGCGGAGACATTCACCACCAGTGGGGTGATCTGCGGGTACTGCTCCACCGGGATAATCTTCAGCGCGATGGCACCCAGCAGGGTTATCACCAGCGCAATCACCATCGCGAAGCGCGGGCGTTTGATGAAAAACGTCAGCATGATGGCTCCTTAATTCAGTATCTGGACGGCTGCGCCAGGCTGTACGCGCTGGGCACCGTCGGTGATCGCTCGCTCACCGGGATGTAAGCCGGATGAAATCTCAAACTGCTGGCCAATCTGTCCGGCAATCTTCAGCGGGCGTTTTTCGGCTTTGCCTTCTGCGTTTACCACCCAGGCAAAGAATCCCTCGCCGTTTTGCTGTACCGCCGCAGCGGGCACTGTCAGCACCGGCTGCGCGCTTGCCGGACGCAGGTAGACATTCACATTGCCGCCCGGCAGCAGCTGATGGCGCGGGTTGGCGAATTCGGCGCGCAGCATCACGCTGGCGGTACGCGGGTCGATACGATTGTCCACGGAGGTCAGTTCACCGCTCAGGCGCTGACCATTGCTGTCAATCCGCGCCTGCCAGGCGCGCTTCAGGGCGCTGATATCCGCATGTTGTCCGGCTTTGGTGGCAAACGCCCCCTCTTCCAGCGCAAAGGCGATACGGATCGGATCAAGCTGCACGACATCCACCAGCACGCCGCTTGACGGGTTCACCAGGCTGCCGGCATGGAACTGGCTGTGCCCCACGCGGCCATCAATCGGCGATGTGATGCGCGTGTACGCCAGCGTCACGTTACGGGTTTCGAGGCGAGCTTTCGCCTGCTCCAGCGCAGCGCTGGCGACATCGCGCTGCATGCGCGCGTTATCCACGTCGTGACGGCTGATGGCATTGCTGTTGCCCAGGCTTTCAAAGCGTGAAAGCTGCTGCTGCGCCTGACGCAGCGTGGCTTCCGCGCTCTTTACCTCCGCCTGTGCCAGACGCACGGCGGCGCGTGGCTCGGCATCGTCCAGCTCAAACAGCACGTCACCTTTTTTCACGTATTGTCCGTCGCGAAAATGAACCTGGGTAATCACGCCTTCCGTGCGCGCTTTTATCTCGACGGTATGAATGGCTTCAATGCGGCCAGGCACGTGCCGTTCAGCTGCGTGGGTCGTTTGCTCCACAACCGCCACGCGAACCGGAATGGCAGCAGCAAACGCGGGTTGAAAGAGGGCGAGGAGGACGAACAGGAGCGGGAATTTCATGGGGATGTACCTCTGATGTGTTTCCCTCACCCCGGCCCTCTGCCCAATGAAAGGGAGGTCAGCATCCCCTCTCCCGGCGGGAGAGGGTTAAGGTGAGGGCAAAAGGTTATGCAGCCTTACGGAACCTGCGGGTCAGTCGCTTCTCGATTTCAACAACGAAGAACATCACCGCGGCTACCGCCAGCGTGACGAACCAGTAGCGCAGAGGCAGCGCTTCCGTGCCGAAAAGCATCTGCATAAACGGCAGGTAGATGATTGCCGCCTGGAGCAGGAACAACACGCCTGTGACCAGCCAAATCCCTTTGTTCGCCAGCAGGCCACGGTTCAGGGAGAACCCTTCAGTGTTGCGGCAGTTAATCATGTATACCCACTGGGCGCAGACCAGCATCTGTAGCAGCACGGTGCGGATAAACTCCGCGCTGTGGCCGCGCGGTGCCAGCCAGGCTTCCAGCGCAAAGGCGGCGATGGCAATCATGGTCCCGACGAAGGCCACGCGCCATACGGCGTACGCATCCATCACGTGCTGTCCGGTCTGACGCGGCGGACGCTTCATGATGTTGCGCTCAGCGGCTTCAAAGGCCAGGCCAAAGGAGAGCGTGGCGGAGGTTGCCATGTTCATCCACAAAATCAGTACCGGCGTCAGCGGGATAATATTCCCTGCCAGCAGCGCAATAACAATCAGCAACCCCTGCGCCAGGTTGGTCGGCATAATGAACAGAATGGTTTTCTTCAGGTTGTCGTAAACGCGACGCCCCTCTTTTACCGCGCTGGCGATGGTGGCGAAGTTATCGTCGGTCAGGACCATATCCGCCGCCTCTTTGGTCACTTCGGTGCCTTTAATGCCCATTGCGATGCCCACGTCCGCCTGGCGCAACGCCGGAGCGTCATTCACACCGTCGCCGGTCATGCCCACGATCTCACCCTTGTCCTGCAGGGCTTTCACCAGGCGCAGCTTATGCTCCGGGCTGGTACGGGCGAAAATGTCATATTTCACCGCGGCGTCTGCAAGCTCAGCGTCGTCCATTTTCTCCAGCTGGTAGCCCGTCACCGCCTGCTCGCTGTTGGTGATCCCGAGCATCTGGCCGATGCTCATTGCCGTCTGCGGGTGATCCCCGGTGATCATCTTCACGCGGATCCCGGCCTGCTGGCAGGCATGAATCGCATCAATCGCTTCAGGACGCGGTGGATCCATCATTGCGGCAATACCGAGGAAGATCAGCCCGTGATTCAGATCGTCATGCGTCAGCGCCTGCTCACCGTTCGCCGGTTTGAACGCCGCGGCAACCATACGCAGCCCCTGACGTGCATAGCGCTCCATCTCGGTTTCCCAGTAAGCGCGGTCGAACGCTTCAGCGCCGTTACGGGCCTGCTGCTGTTTACACAGCGCGAAAATCACGTCCGGCGCGCCGGTAATCAGGATGTGCTCCTCGTGACCAATCTGATAGTGGGTGCTCATGTACTTGTACTGCGAATCGAACGGGATCTTGTTAATCAGGGTGGTCATCACCGGCTCAAGATGCGCCTTCGCCGCCAGCACCTTCAGCGCCCCTTCGGTCGGCCCACCGGTGATGCCCCACAGACCGCGTTCGTCCTGAATCAGTTGGCTGTCATTACAGAGATCGACAGTGCGCAGGTACTGCTCCAGCACGGTGCCCGGCTGGATCTGCATCGGCTCGTCGCTGCCTTCCAGGTAAATGTTCCCCACCGGCTCGTAGCTGTTACCGTCCACGCGGTAGCAACTGTCGGCAGTAATGATGGCTTTCACCGTCATCTCGTTCATGGTCAGGGTGCCGGTTTTATCCGAGCAGACCACGGTCATCGCCCCCAGGGTTTCAACCGTTGGCAACTTGCGGATAATCGCCCGCTTGCGTGCCATCGCCTGCACGCCAAGAGAAAGGATGATAGAAATAATGGCTGGCAGACCTTCCGGCACGGACGCGACCGCCAGGCTAATCAGAGAGAGCAGCAGCTCGCCCATGGGGATTTCGCGGAACACCAGGCTGAAGACAAACAGTGCCGCCATCATCGCCAGAATAATGGCGAAGATCGCTTTCCCCAGCTTGTCCATCTGCACCAGCAGCGGCGTACGATGCTTTTCAATACCCGCCATCATCTGGTTAATGTGGCCAAGTTCAGTCTCTTGCCCGGTGGCAATGACCACGCCAATGCCGCCCCCTGCACTCACGGTCGTACCGGAAAAGACCAGGTTAGTGCGGTCGCCCAGCGGTAATTCACCGGTCAGCGGATTAATGTGTTTATCCACCACGGTAGATTCGCCGGTCAGAATAGCCTCTTCCACGCGTAAATTATGCGCTTCGATTAAACGCATATCCGCCGGAATACGATCCCCCGCGCGTAATACAATAATATCGCCCGGGACTATTTCAGTTGTCGGTAGCGTTTCATGATTACCATTGCGAATGACGCGCGCTTCGCTGGAGAGCATATTACGAATACTCTTCAGGGATTTTTCCGCATTGCTTTCCTGAATATGGCCAATTAACGCGTTGATTACCGCCACACCGAGGATAACCAGCGTATCGACCCAGTGGCCCATAACTGCGGTTAATACCGCCGCGGCAAGCAGAACGTAAATCAGTACATCATTAAAATGGGCGAGAAAACGTAGCCAGGCGGGCTTGCCTTTTTTCTCCGGCAACGCGTTAGGGCCATACTGATGCAGACGTGCCTGCGCTTCAGCACGGTCGAGGCCGCTTGCCTGGCTCTGCTTGTTAGCAAGCACTTGCTCAACGGTCTGCTGATACGCCTGCCCACCAGCAGGTGGCATGTTCTGAGAGAGATTTTTTTTGGTCATCGTATTTTTCCTTCAATATACGGTGGACGGAAGCCTGAATTCCTTTCTGGCTTTAATAAATTCATTTTTAAGGCTTGCGGGTAAAATTGATCTACCGCAATATAATTACTGCCGGGATATTCAAAACTAATAACTATTATTCGAATACGATGATTTTTACAAAATATTTCTAAACCAACGCTAAACGAGGAGGAACCATGTTTGGTATTTATCGCGCACGCCGCCTGGCGTTATACATTGTCGCAGCCATTGTTATTGCCACGTTAATTGGATATAGCACTTATATGTTTGTAAAATTATTTGCATGACAAGGACATTTATTTACATAACGCGATAATAATTTAATCGCTTCTGAGAGATTATTCTCTTTCTGTTATTTATTCGCAGAAAAGTGCATTTGATTTAACAAAAAACGTCTGCCGGGTTTATATTGCTTTACGTTCCGCGATGCCGGACAATGACATTTTTAACTGACGATTAACATTAAGATGAAACACCCGTTAGAATCGCTGCTCACAGCGGGGGGCATTTTGTTGATGGCCCTGCTCTCCTGCCTGCTGTTACCTGCGCCGTCGCTTGGGCTGGTGCTGGCGAAAAAGCTGATGACGATCTTCCACATGGTCGATCTTAACCAGCTGTACACCATTTTGTTCTGCGTGTGGTTTTTACTGCTTGGCGCCCTCGAATTCTTCATCCTGCGTTTCGTCTGGCGTCGCTGGTTTTCACTGGCATCGTAAGTAAAAAAACCGGGTGCGGCTGCGCCTTACCCGGTCGGATTTCTGCATAACGACACGTTCAGTGTGTCCGGCTGTGGTTCTCTTTGCGGTACGCGCCAGGCGGCTGGTTGAAGGTACGGGTAAAGATACGCGTAAACGTCTGCTGCGAATCAAAGCCGTAGCGCAAACAGATATCGTAGACGCGCTCGTCCGATTCACGCAGGTCACGCGCTGCCAGCAGCAGCTTGCGTTCGCGAATGTAACGCCCGAGACTTTCGCCCTTGTACTGCATAAACAAACGCTGCAGATGCCATTTCGAGTAACCCGCGTGGCGGGCGATCTCTTCGATACGTAATGGCTGGTGCAGGTTGTCGTCGATCCACTCGACGATGGTGTCGATGACTTGAGCGGAAATGGTCATACTGCTCTCCCCCTCTGCTTCTCGCTTAAACATTATTCCCACCACTCACGAAAGGTTTGCGTGGTATCACTCACGTGAACAGGTTCACCCAGCTCCGGCGTCAGTAGCCGATAATTTTTATCTTTGCTGGCCTGCGCCAGCTGGATCAGCGGATCGTTCCAGGTGTGTTTCGCCAGCACAAAGCGTCCGTTATGACCGGGCACGACAGCTTTCGCGTTAAGGTCAGCCGACGCCTGCGCCGTTTCCGCCGGCATCATGTGAATGTACTTCCAGTCCCGATCGTACTGGCCGTTTTCCATAATGGCTAAATCCACCTCGCCAAACTGCTCACCGATGGCCCTGAAATGCGGGCCGTAACCGGAGTCTCCGCTGTAATAAACCTTCTGCGCCGGCGTGACGAACATAAAGCTCCCCCACAGGGTTTGATCGCGTTTAATCCCGCGTCCGGAGAAGTGACGTGCCGGCAGGACGTGCACCGTTAAGTCATCACTGATGCGCACCGACTGGTTCCAGTCGCGCTCGTCGATAATTTCCGGCTTCATGCCCCAGTAGCGCAGATGAGATCCAACGCCCAGCGGAGTAACCACACGTTTCACCTTCGGCAGTAACGCCCTGATGGTGGCGTAATCCAGATGATCGTAGTGATCGTGGGAGATGATCAGCAGATCGATCTCCGGCATGTTCTGCGCATGCCAGGGATACTCGCCCGCAAAAGCTTTATTGAGGAACGAGAACGGCGCGGCATAGTTGCTGAGTACCGGGTCAATCAGAATACGTTTACCCGCCAGCTGCATATACCACGACGAGTGACCGAGCCAGACCAGCGTGTCCTGCTCCAGCGGCAGACTGGCGAGATCGGTTTTCACCAGCGGCAGCGGCTGCGCGGGACGGGCATTTTCGGTTTTGCGGGTCAGAAATTGCCACCACGCCACCAGCATATTTTGCTCGCCGGTGAAGCCCGGTGTCGGCAACGTATTGTGGAATTTCCCGTCGCGATACTGCGGGGAGGCCTCCACTTCGGTAAGCTGCGCACCCTGCGGTGGCTGGCCAAATCCAGGATTCAGGACAAAAGGTAAACTCGCAGCTGAAGCAATAATCATGACGAACACCACGCAGATGAATAGAGGCTTTTTCATATCCTGACCCGAAAACGCGCCCCATCCGATGGTTTACGCGGGTTGAACTTGATTATGAGTGAGTAAGCACTCATTATAGATATGATGATAAAGTCGTCAAGACGTTTTCGATCTTTGACATTGCGCGTTGCAGCCTGTCAAAGCACGTGTTTCAATCAAGGTTTTTACAATTGACAGGAGGAACAATTTAGTGGCACGTCCGAAGAGTGAAGATAAAAAACAGGCCTTACTGGACGCAGCAACCGCTGCATTTGCACAGTCAGGTATTGCCGCCTCAACGGCCTTAATTGCCCGGAATGCGGGCGTCGCTGAAGGCACACTGTTCCGCTACTTTGCTACCAAAGACGATCTGCTGAATGCCCTCTATCTGCACCTGAAGCAGGATCTCTGCCAGACGATGCTGGCGGAGCTTGATCGCACGCTCACCCTTCCCAAAGAACATACCCGCAATATCTGGAACAGCTACGTGGACTGGGGCATCCGTAATCCTGTCGCTCACGCCGCCATTCGCCAGCTTGGGGTCAGCGAGAAGATCAGCGCCGAAACGGAGCAGGCCGTGCAGGAGATGTTCCCGGAACTGCATGAACTGTGCCGTCGTGCAGTGCGTCCGGTATTTATGTCCGATGAGTTTCGTACCTTTGGTGATGCCATGTTCTTATCGCTTGCCGAAACCACCATGGAATTTGCCACCCGCGATCCGTCCCGCGCCGTCGATTTTAAAGCGCTGGGCTTTGAAGCCATGTGGCGTGGACTCGCCTCCGAGGATATTGATGGACAGTAAATCGCTGCAGGAACACGCCAAACGCGTGGCGCTGGAACTGCCGTTCACCGAACACTGCTGGCCGTTCGGGCCGGAATTTGATGTGTTTAAAGTGGGTGGCAAGATTTTCATGATTGTTGCGGTTGCTCACGGGCGACCGCATGTCAGCCTGAAATCCGATCCGGAAAAATCCCTGTTAAACCAGCAGATCTACCGCGGCGTTGAGCCGGGGTATCATCTCAATAAAAAGCACTGGATTTCACTCTACGGCACCGACGATGTTACGCCGGAACTGGTGGCCGATCTCATCAACGATTCCTGGAATCTGGTCGTCGATAAACTGCCGAAAAAAGACCAGAAATGGATCAGGCCGCGCTGATTGTTCGTCTGAGACGAACAGATTAAGCGCTCAAAATGCACTTATCTTTTCCCGCTTCGCACGGTAATCTGCACTCCTTTTCGCGCCCGCACGCGGGCGAACTTTATCACCAGGAGTTGTTATGGATATCATTTCCGTTGCCCTGAAACGCCACTCCACCAAGGCGTTTGACCCAAGCAAGAAACTGACCGCTGAAGAAGCGGAGAAGATCAAAACCCTGCTGCAGTACAGCCCGTCCAGCACGAACTCCCAGCCATGGCATTTTATTATTGCCAGCACTGAGGAAGGTAAAGCGCGCGTGGCCAAATCTGCGGCAGGCACTTACGTGTTCAACGAACGCAAAATGATGGACGCCTCTCATGTGGTGGTGTTCTGCGCGAAAACCGCCATGGACGATGCGTGGCTTGAGCGCGTCGTGGATCAGGAAGAGGCCGACGGTCGCTTCAATACCCCAGAAGCAAAAGCGGCGAATCACAAAGGTCGTTGCTATTTCGCCGACATGCACCGCGTGGATCTGAAAGATGACGACCAGTGGATGGCGAAACAGGTTTACCTTAACGTCGGTAACTTCCTGTTAGGCGTGGCCGCGCTGGGCCTGGATGCCGTACCCATTGAAGGTTTTGACGCAGCCATCCTCGACGCAGAGTTTGGCCTGAAAGAGAAAGGCTTCACCAGCCTGGTGGTGGTCCCGGTTGGACACCACAGCGTGGAAGATTTCAACGCCACGCTGCCAAAATCTCGCCTGCCGCTGAGCACGATTGTGACCGAGTGCTAAGACAAACGGGCCGCAACTGCGGCCCGTTTTCAATCACGCGTCATCTGCCTGGTTTCGCCATTGAGTCAGCATCTCACGCAGACGGCGTTTTCTGCGTCTTCCCGATCAACACGCGCAAAACTTACTTCTCCGCACTCCCGGCATGCCAGATCCGCTCCGCATACCGCCCTATCACCGCCAGCGACGCCGCCAGAATCAGGAAGAACACCACCTTGTTCATCCCATCCCAGAAGTATTCGAAGTAGCGGGTATAGAGGTTAATGGCGAGGAACGTCAGGCCAAACCCGCGCAGCATGCCGTCGTCGGTTTTCAGACTGATGTAAATACAGAGAACCGCCGCCACCGCAAACAGCAGCGCCCACGGCAGCAACGAGGCCTGGGTCACGCTGTACCAGTTATCGATATCGTAATTACCAAATATCGACATGATCCACAGGGCGACAAAGAGATACGTCAGCCCCATCGCTTTACTGGTGGTGTAGAGATGACAGGACTGCAGCAGAGCGCGCAGGATCCAGCACAGGGCCAGCAGCGCGCCGCCGAAAAAGATAAAGCGCACCGGATAGTTCATCCCCAGCCAGTAAGCGCCCCAGCCGGACATATAGCCCGTCTCCGCGCCAAACCAGTTGCCAAGCGAGAGCAAGAAGAACAGCCAGACCAGCCCGGAGCGGCCGAAAAAGCCTACCAGGCCATAGACGGCACAGCCGGCCAGGAACAGGGGCGCGATGTGGCCGCTGCCGTTATCCAGCCGTTCACCCAGCTGCCAGAGCGCGATGGCGGTAAACAAGACTCCGAGGAACAAAATCGCTTCGGTACTGTAATGCCACTGCGTCTCCCGCCGCTGGCGGCTGAAGCCCCACAAATAAAACAGCACGGCCATCAGTGCCGGCAGCCCGATGCGGGCAAGGGAGGAAAAAGCGAAGAATTCGATAATGCGCGCCATCATTTCGCTGTCCGAAAACAGGCTGCCGATGGCGATAATGACGCAGGCGAGTGCCGTCCAGAAGGCATAGCGGCTCAGCCGCTGCCAGTCCATGGTCACGCGTTGAAGCGTACCGGCCAGCCGCTGATGGTCATCAGCGGTTAATGTGCCTTCCTGTTGCCACTCGTTGAGTGCGCGGCGTAGCAGCCGCTCCTGTTTGCCGGTAACCTTCATTTTGCCTGCTCCGTCAGCCATTCCATTGCTCTCTCCCCGGCTTCATCTACTGGCAGATACACCAGCAACCGGGAACCGTTTCGTGGAGCAGAGTACCAGTACATCTGCTGCAGGGTAAATTCCCCAAGCTCCGGATGGGTAAACAACTTGAGCTGGTTTTCCACACCGCGCACGTCATTGCGCTGATGCCACAGATTTTTAAACTCCTCAGACACCGCAAAGAAGCGCGCCAGTTTGGCTTCCCACAGCGGGTCACCCCGGTGCTCGGCCATCGCCGCCCGGAAATAGGAGACAAAAACGGGCAGCACATCGTCACGTCTGCCGAGACGGGCGCGCCATGCCGGGTGGGTGAGGAACAGATAAATACAGTTGCGGTCTTCCGGGGGGATCGCATTGAAATCGACCCCCATCAGATGACCAAAGCTGTCGTTCCACGCCACGATGTCGAAATTGGGTTTCTGAATGCTGGCCGGTTTCGGCATTAACGTATCAAGCAGGCGGCGCGTGCCTTCGCTGATCCCTTCACAGCAGGTGGCCTGCGGTGCTTCACCCGGCGGTAGCCCGGCCAGCACAAAAAGATGGCGCGCTTCGGTCGGGGTACATTGCAGCGCTTTTGCCACGGCGGCCATCACCGCGCTGGACGGATTGACGTCCCTGCCCTGCTCAAGCCAGGTGTACCAGGTCACCCCGACGTCCGCCAGCAGGGCCACCTCTTCACGGCGCAGCCCGGGCGTGCGGCGTCGACCGCTGCGCGGCAGGCCGAGCCGCTGCGGATCGAGGCTTTCGCGTCGGGCGCGTAAAAACGCACCAAGTTGTTTTCGGGTGTCATCCTTGAGCGAGACGACGGGTTCAGACATCAGCGCCATAAATCCCCCTGCATGGTAGTGCCAGTACCAGTATAAGCAAGAACTGGTACCCGTTTATCAGATCGTTGATGCTACGACCATCTGTTGAATGACGCAATGGAGTTACCATGAATACGTCAGTCGTTTCACCGGGCCGTGCAGGCCTGATATTGCTGTTAACCGGCCAGATGCTGCCGCTGATTGATACCTCAATCACCAACGTGGCGCTGGATGCTATCACCCATTCGCTGCACGCTACGGCCACCGAGCTGGAATTAATTGTGGCCCTTTACGGTGTGGCCTTTGCCGTCTGCCTTGCCCTCGGCAGCAAGCTGGGGGATAACCTTGGCCGCCGACGTCTTTTCATGTGGGGCGTGGCGAGCTTTGGCCTGGCCTCACTGCTGTGCGGAATGGCAGGCAACATTGAACAACTGCTGGGCGCCCGTATTCTTCAGGGGGCTGGCGCGGCGCTGATCATGCCGCAAATTCTCGCCACCCTGCACGTAACGCTGAAAGGCACGGCCCACGCGAAGGCCATCAGCCTCTTTGGCGGCATCGGCGGCATCGCGTTTATCGTCGGCCAGATGGGCGGAGGCTGGCTGGTATCGGCGGACATTGCCGGCCTCGGCTGGCGTAACGCCTTCTTTATCAACGTGCCGATTTGTCTGGTGGTGCTGGCCATGAGCCGCCGCTACGTGCCGGAAACCCGCCGCGACACGCCATCAAGCATTGACTGGACGGGCACCGTCCTGCTGGCGATCATCCTCTGCTGCCTGCTGTTCCCGATGGCGCTTGGCCCGCAGTGGCACTGGTCCTGGCCGCTCAAGGTCGCGCTTATCGCCATTATTCCGCTTGCCGGGTTAATGGCCTTCAACGCCCGCAAAAAAGAGCGGGACGATGCGCATCCGCTGATCCCGCCGCGCCTGCTGCAGTTGCGTAGTATCCGTTTTGGCGTGCTGATTGCGTTGCTCTTTTTTAGCGTCTGGTCCGGCTTTATGTTCTGCATGGCGTTAACCATGCAAACTGGTCTGGGGATGGCGCCGTGGCAGTCTGGCAACAGTTTTATCGCCCTGGGTGTCACCTACTTTATTTCAGCGTGGTTTGCCCCGCGTCTGATTGCCCGCTACAGCACCAGTACCATTCTGCTCACCGGTCTGGCGATCCAGATAGCGGGCCTGCTGGCGCTGATTGTCACCTTCCGCCTCTGGGGAATGCACAATACCGCGCTGACGCTGGCACCCGCGACCGGGCTGGTCGGCTACGGTCAGGCGCTGATCGTGAACAGTTTTTATCGTATTGGCATGCGCGATATTCAGCCTGATGACGCCGGGGCGGCGAGCGCCATTTTGAGCACGCTGCAGCAGGCGGCGCTTGGACTCGGTCCGGCCATCTTTGGCGCGATTTTGCTGCACGGTCTGCAAAATCATCACGGAGATTACACCCAGGCGATCACCCTCTTCCTCGCGGTGGAAACTGGCCTGATGGTGATCCTCGCGCTGGCGACGCTGCGGGTTCGCCATCACCTGTGCCTGCCGGTGGTGACGACCTGCCACGCCGTCAAATAACCCTGACGAATTTGCATAATAGATCCGCAGCCGCCATTATGGGGCTGCATCAATACAGGAGACGTTATGCAGGAATTAATTGCTCAGGTTGAAGAGTTAGGCATTGAAATTAATCACACCACCTCTTTAGTGATTATCTTTGGTATTATTTTTCTTACCGCACTCATCGTTCATTTTATTCTGCACAAAGTGGTCCTGCGGGCCTTTGAGAAGCGCGCGCAGGCCAGCAGCCATTTATGGTTGCAAATCATTACCCAGAACAAGTTATTTCACCGCGTCGCTTTTACCCTGCAGGGGATAATTGTCAACGTTCAGGCGGTACTGTGGCTGCAAAAAGGCAGCGAAGCCGCGGAAATGCTCACCACCTGCGCCAGGCTGTGGGTGATGGTGTATGCCCTGCTCTCGTTCTTCTCGCTGCTGGACGTCATTTTCAATCTTTCGCAAAAGATGGCGACAGCCTCGCAGCTCCCGCTGAAGGGCATCTTCCAGGGAATAAAACTGGTGAGCGCTATTCTGGTGGGGATTTTAATTATCTCGCTGCTGATTGGTCAGTCGCCAGCCATTCTGATTAGCGGCCTGGGCGCCATGGCTGCGGTGTTAATGCTGGTGTTTAAAGACCCGATCCTCGGGCTTGTCGCCGGGATCCAGCTCTCCGCCAATGACATGCTTAAACTCGGTGACTGGCTGGAGATGCCAAAATACGGAGCCAACGGCACGGTCACGGACATTGGCCTGACCACCGTCAAGGTGCGCAACTTCGACAATACCATCACCACCATTCCGACCTGGGCGCTGGTCTCTGATGCCTTTATCAACTGGAGCGGCATGTCGGCCTCCGGCGGGCGACGCATCAAGCGTAGCCTGAATATAGACACCACCAGCATCCACTTCCTTGACGAGCAGGAGCAGCAGCAGCTGATTCAGGCGAAGCTGCTTAAGCCGTACATGGCGGCGCGTCACGAAGAAATTTCGCTCTGGAATCAGGAAAACGGTGAAGGCGAATCGGTGCTGAACCTGCGTAAAATGACCAATATTGGAACCTTTCGCGCCTATTTAAATGAATATCTGCGTAATCACCCGCGGATCCGCAAAGATATGACGCTGATGGTTCGCCAGTTAGCGCCAGAAGCTAACGGGCTGCCAGTTGAAATATACGCGTTCACTAACACGGTCGTCTGGGCGGAATATGAGGCGATTCAGGCCGATATTTTCGACCATATATTCGCGGTGGTGGATGAATTTGGTCTGCGTATTCATCAGTCTCCGACCGGAAACGATATTCGCTCGCTGGCTGGCGTAATAGCGAAATAATCAGGCGCTGGCGCGGGAGATAAAGCGCCAGTCCATCATCACTCTTTCCGTGGGCGCATCCGGGTTATCGATTTTATTCAACAACAAATCGACCGCCTTGCGCCCAATATCCCGCGACGGCTGTTCGATGGTGGTGAGCGAAATCATCTCCGCCAGTTCCGTACCGTCAAACCCGACTACCGCAATGTCTTCCGGCACGCGTAATCCCGCCTGCTGGATCGCATGCAATGCGCCTGCCGCCAGGGTATCGGAAACGGCAAAGACCGCGTCAGGCGGGTTTTCCTTCAGCAGATTTTGCATCGCCGCTATTCCGGCGCTGAAGCTGAGATCGCTGGCGTATTCCACCGCCTGGTAAGCCAGATCTTTCAGGTGGATAACGCTCTTATAGCCGCGCTCGCGCAGGCGGGCATATTTATAACTCAGGTCGTGGTTAATCATCGCGATCCGCCCGCGCCCGCCGTCGGCAAGCTGGCTGACGGCATGCTGCGAGGCGTCCACATCGTTAATCCCGACGCAGGAGACCGCACCGGCATCGGCGTATTCGGCGCACTGCACCCACGGCGCAGTGCCAATCAGGGCGGCCAGTTCAGGAAGCTTTGAGAAGGCATCCATGGTGATAATGCCGTCGACAATTTTACCGGACAGCAAACTCAGCCCCGAACGCGAGCGTTCAATGTCAGAGCCGGAGTTGCACAGCAGAATGCGGTAGCCGTTCTTTTCGGCTTCCTCTTCAATGCCTTTCACCACTTCGGCGCAGAACGGGTTAGCGATGTTCGACACCATTACCAGAATCATATAGCTGCGGGCAGTCCGCAGCTGGCGCGCCAGCAGGTTGGGCTGGTAATTACTCTCTTTGATCGCCTGCAGGACGCGTTCGCGGTTTTTCGCTTTCACGGTATCGCTGTTGTTAAGCACGCGGGAGACCGTTGCCACGGACACCCCGGCAAGCTGAGCGATTTTCTGAATGGACATAGCGACGGCACTTCCTGCGGTTAACGTTTTATGCAGGCTACCATAAATTCGTTGCCCGGCGAACCGGGCAACGCGTCAATACGCAACGCGCACCCAGCGCTGTTGCTGATGGCTTTTCACTATCGCATCAATGATATACATGACGTTCGCGCCGTCATGGAACGTCGCAAACAGCGGCTGTGCCGGCATCTCCCCCTGCATCACGGCGCGGTAAAACTGCGCCATCATATTTTTAAAGGCATCGGGCCAGCCTTCGATATGTCCGCCGGGAAAATGGGCGCTTTCGGCCACGTCACGGTTCATCAGGTTTGGATCGTCGGAGAGGATCTGGTTTGCCTGCGTACGATGGCCGATCCAGAGTTGCTGCGGCACCTCCTGATCCCACGCCACGGACCGTTCGCTGCCGTTAATTTCAAACGTCAGCCGATTTTTGCGCCCGGCGCTGACCTGCGAAACGTTAAAACTGCCTTTGCTGCCATCGTCGAAGCGCACCAGCACCGAGCCAAAATCTTCGGTGGTGACCGGTTTGTCTTCATCGTTCGCGCTGCGATCATCCGTGAAGGTCCGGTTTCCCGCCGCACTGGCCTTGCGCGTTGGCCAGACGATGGCGAGATCGGCCATCACGTCAGTGATCCGCCGCCCGGTCACAAACTGCACCGTGTCACACCAGTGGGAGCCAATATCCGCCACCGCGCGCGACGCACCGCCCAGCGCGGCATCCACCCGCCAGTTGTAGTCGGTTTCCAGCAGCATCCAGTCCTGCAGATAGCTGCCATGCGTGGCAAACAGCCGACCGAGACTGCCCTCGCGCCTCATGCTGGCCGCCTGGCGCACCATCGCAAACTGGCGATAGACAAAGCTGACGCCGTGTACCACGCCCGCCTGCTCAGCCAGTGCCACCAGCTCGCGGGCCTCCTCCGGGGTCATACACAGCGGCTTTTCGGAAAAAACATGCTTACCCGCCCGCAAAATCTGACGGTTCATCTCTGCGTGCAGATGGTTTGGCGTGCAGTTATGCACCACGTGCAGATCCGGATGGGCGAGCAGCGCCTCAACGTTCCCGTAAGCATGGGGCACATTCAGCTGGCGCGCCTTTTCCTGCGCTTGTGAAAGCGAGCTGTCGCACAGGGCGACCACCTGCACACTGCCGAGACGCCGCAGCGCCTCAATGTGCGCCGGGCCGATAAAGCCGCTGCCGACGATCCCGACGTTAATCATGGCTGACTCCCGCGGCGAAATCGTCAAACGCGCGCCCGGATACCGGAATGATATGACGACGGATAAATTCGCTGCCTTCGCGGGCACCGGTATCGCCATCCTTAAGACAGCACTCCCACTCCAGCACTGCCCAGCCCTCGTAGTCGTACTGGGTCAGTTTGCTGAAAATACCGGTGAAGTCGATCTGCCCGTCGCCCGGCGACCGGAAGCGACCCGGACGATGAAGCCACGACTGGTAGCCACCGTATACGCCGCTGCGCCCGTTGGGACGAAACTCTGCATCTTTGACGTGAAACGCTTTAATGCGCGCATGGTAGAGATCGATAAACGTCAGGTAGTCCATCTGCTGAAGCAGCATATGGCTGGGATCGTAGAGAATATTGCAGCGCGGGTGGTTGTCCACCAGCGCCAGAAAACGCTCAAACGTCACGCCGTCATGCAGATCTTCCCCCGGATGCAGCTCATAACAGACATCGACGCCGTGCTCATCAAAAGTGTCCAGAATGGGCCGCCAGCGGGTTGCCAGCGTCTGGAAAGCGTCCTGAAAACGCTGCGCGTTGTGCGGCGGCCACGGGTAGAAAAATGGCCACGCCAGCGATCCAGAAAAAGTGGCGTGTGCTGTCAGGCCTAATTTTTCGGAGGCCGCCGCCGCCTGATTCAGTTTGCTGGTCGCCCACGCCCGACGGGCCGCGTCGTTACCCCGCACGCCTGCCGGCGCGAAATGGTCAAACGCGTCTCCATAGACCGGGTTCACCGCAATAAGCTGCCCTTCCAGATGGGTCGACAGCTCGCTGATCGCCAGCCCGTGCTCCGCCAGCGTGCCGGTAATGTCGTCACAGTAGGCCTGGCTCTCAGCCGCTTTCTCCACGTCAAAAATGTGCGGATGATTGCAGGGGATCTGCACGGCTTTGTAGCCCTTACCTGCTGCCCAGCCTGCCAGCCCATCCAGCGAGTTAAACGGCGCTTCTGCGCTGATAAACTGCGACAGGAAAATACCGGGTCCCTTAATCGTTCTCATACCACCTCCTGAACGTTACGCCTTGTCATCGTCATATTTGAACGTGAGAAGGAAAATCAGCGCAATTACCGCTGCCGCCACCGCCGGGATCCACCAGAAGGTGACCCACGCCTGCGGCACGGCCTGTCCCGCCACCAGACGGTTATACAGCGCGCCAGAAATCTGCGAACCAAGCAGCATGCCGATGCCATAGGTGAACATCACGATCATGCTCTGCGCCTGGCCTTTCACCTTTTCGCCCGCCACGCGATCGGTATAGATAAAGCCCACCACAAAGAAGAAGTCATAGCACACACCGTGCAGCAGGATGCCGAGATAGAGCAGGAAACGTCCCTCCTCACTCACCCCCATGGCAAACATCGCGTAACGGACAAACCACGCCAGCATGCCGACCAGCAGCATGACTTTCACGCCCAGACGGCGGAAAAGCAGCGGGATCACCAGCATGAAGACAATCTCTGACATCTGGCCGAACGACATCGCGGTGCTGACATCAGCAATCCCGGCATCCGCCAGATACGAGGCGGTGTAAGCGTAGTAGGTGCCAAGCGGCACGGAAATCAGCATTGCGCAGACGGAAAAGACCAGGAAGTGGCGGGTTTTCAGCAGGGCAAACGCATCAGCGCAGAACAGATCGCGAACCTGGACCGGCAGCCCTTTTGCCGGGGCGGGCGTGTGCGGCAACGTCAGGCTGTAGAGCGCCAGCAGCACGGAGCTCGCCGCCGCAACCTGGAAGATCGTGACGCTGGAGGCCACGCCGGTAACGCCGATAAAGATCCCCGCGACAATCCAGCCGATAGTGCCGAACACGCGCACCACCGGGAAGGTTTTATCGACGTTTGCCAGGCTGTGAAACGCGATGTTGTTCGTTAACGCCAGCGTCGGCATATAACAAAGCGTGTAGCCAAACAGCAGGCCGATCAGCAGCGCACCATTTTCAGCGATCAGCGCCCCCGGAACGAACCACAGGATAGCCGCGCCGGCCAGGTGCATTACCGCCATCACCTTCTGCGAGGCGAAGAAGCGATCCACCAGCATCCCGAGCACAAACGGCGACAAAATAGAGGCGATGGGCCCGGCGGAGAACGCATCGCCAATCAGCAACGACATGTTGTGCTGGGTCATCACCAGACCCAGCGTGACCGACCAGCTACCCCAGATAAAAAACTGCAGAAACATCATCAGCGACAGACGCGGAACCAGCAGCCGGTGCTGCGCTATCACCTTTCCACTACTTTCAGTTGTTGACACCATAATGAGCCTCACCCTAGAAAAGTAATCGATTACAAATACCCTCAAATGAAAAGTAATCGATTACAAAATAAAGATCCTGTGGATCAGGAGAGATTTGGGAGAGGGGTCACGATAAAGAGGTTAATCGCGTTGGGATGAGAAACCGGATAGCTCGCCCTCTCCCACCGGGAGAGGACGGCATGCATTATTGCTTGCGGGAAAGTTTAAATGCCGCAAACAGGAAGATGACCCACACCGGGAGCAACATCGCGGAAAGCCGCATGTCGTCCATGGTGCACATCAGCACAAGGATCAACCCGAGGAAAGCGATGCAGAGATAGTTTCCTGCCGGATAAAGCAGCGCTTTAAACTGCGTCTCACGTCCCTTGCGACGCATCGCGGCACGAAAACGCAGGTGCGCCAGGCAGATCATGATCCAGTTCAGCAGCAGGGTGGCAACCACCAGCGCCATCAGCAGGCCAAACGCCTCTTTTGGCAGCAGGTAGTTGATCACCACCACCAAAGAGGTGATCGCACCGGACAACAGCAGAGAATTCACCGGCACGCCGCGACGGCTGACGCGGGTTAAGAACTTCGGCGCATTCCCCTGCACGGAGAGGCCAAACAGCATTCGACTGTTGGAGTAGACGCCGCTGTTATAGACCGAAAGTGACGCCACCAGAATAACGAAGTTCAACGCTGAGGCCACCACATTGCTGTTGAGATCGTGGAAAATCATCACAAACGGACTGCTGTTTGATTTCACCTCAACCCAGGGATAGAGCGCGAGCAATACCACCAGCGAACCAATGTAGAACAGCAGAATACGGTACACCACCTGGTTGACCGCTTTCGGAATGCTTTTATGCGGGTCGCGCGCTTCAGCGGCAGTGATACCAATCAGCTCCAGCCCGCCGAAAGAGAACATGATCACCGCCAGCGAAAGGATAAGCCCCTTCCAGCCGGTCGCCAGGAACCCCCCATGCTGCCACAGGTTGTCGATCGTGGCACGCTCACCGCCGTGACCCGAGAACAGCAACCACAGGCCAAAACCGATCATGCCGATAATCGCCAGCACCTTGATGAGCGCAAACCAGAACTCGGTTTCACCGTACAAACGGACGTTCACAAGGTTGATGGCATTGATGATAATGAAGAAGGCCGCTGCCCAAATCCAGGTGGGCACATCCGGGAGCCAGTACTGCATGTAGATGCCAGCGGCGGTCAGCTCTGCCATCCCCACCAGCACAAACATCACCCAGTAGTTCCAGCCGGAGAGGAACCCCGCAAACGGGCCCCAGTATTTATACGCAAAGTGCGCGAACGAGCCTGACACAGGCTCTTCGACGACCATCTCGCCAAGCTGGCGCATGATCAGGAAGGCGATAATCCCGGCGAGGGCATAGCCCAGCAATACCGCCGGCCCCGCCATCTGAATGGCCGGACCGATGCCGAGAAACAGCCCGGTACCAATAGCCCCACCGAGGGCAATTAACTGTATATGTCGATTTTGCAAACCACGTTGCAGCGTCGGATTCTGTTCCGACGAAGCTTCAGCGCTACCGGTGCCTGAAGCGGATGACGCGTCTTTCACGCCCTACCCCTGTCTCTTTTTTAGAAGGGGCACGTTTTAACACTTCAGGCTGGTGGTAGCAAGGGAATGGGGCATCCCTGCCCCGGATAACGAGCGGCGTTCTCAGAATGCGTAGCCCACCGAGACTTTAAAGGTACGCGGTTCGCCCTGGGTGATGTAGGTACCTGAATCATCCACGCTGGACCAGTAGTTTTCATTGGTCACGTTGTCGATACCCGCACGCACCGTCATCTGATTTTGATTGTGGTTAACGGCGAAGCGATAACGCATACCCAGATCCAGCGTAGTGTAGCTGTCCAGCTTTTTGGTATTCGCCAGGTCCGCGTATTGCGTGCCGGAGTGGTTCACGCGCGCGGTAGCGGTCAGGCCATCAATCGGTTTGATGTCATACTCTGCGCCCAGAACGGCATAGAAATTCGGAACGCCAATCGCATCATTACCCTGGTTGAGGCCGTTGTTGGTTTTGGTCAGCTCCGCCTGCAGCCAGGTAGCGCTGGCGTTCAGACGGACGCCCAGCAGGGGCTCACCGAACACATTCAGCTCCACGCCGCGGTTACGCTGCTCGGCATCAAGACCATAATGACCGTTGCTGTTGAGGATCGCCGACGGCATTTTGATCTCAAATAGCGCCAGGGAGCCGCCCACGCGACCAAAATCCGCCTTCACGCCCACTTCGTTCTGCTTAGAGTGAACGATGCCGGTGCTCTGCCCGTAGTTGGTGGCGGTGTTGGGGGCTGCCTGACCCGGCTGCAGCGCTTCAGTGTGGTTAGCATACAGGGAGATCGCCTCCCACGGCTTGTAAACCACGCCGTAGGTAGGCATCCATCGGCTGCCGTCGAAGCCGTCTGCTTTATTTTCCTGCCCGGTAATTTTGTTGTATCCGCGAATGACCACCTTCTGATGACGCGCCCCGGCGGTAAACAGCAGTTTGTCGTCCAGCACGCCCAGCGTATCACTCAACAGCCAGCCCTGCGTCCGGGTACGCCCGCTGGTGAGCGGATCGCTGTATTTTCCGCCTAAGCCGTTGAAACTGGAGCTGTCCGGCATATCCACACCGGTGTTGTGATAGATATTGGTGGTTGGGTTATCCGCCGCCGACGACATTTTCCAGCCGATTTTTTCATTTTTGGTCATCGCGGAGTAACCGACGTTGACTTTATGCGTTACGAAGCCGGTAGCAAAGTTACCGCGAATACCCGCCATCCCGCTGACGGAATCGCTGATGCGGTTGGTATCAAGACGGCTGACCGTCGCCTTACCGCTTTTATCCAGCAGCTTCGGCGCGCTGTAAATCCCTTCTTCGTGAGCGTGCTGTGCGCCGAGGCCGGTATAGGCCGTCCAGTTATCGGTAATGTCGTACTCGCTGCGCCACATCCCGAATTCATTTTCGATGTTGCTGTAGGCCCATTTCTGCGAGAAGTTGCGATCGTTTTTCGGCGGTTCAGGCACGAAATCCACGGCGGAGATATTGACGCTGGTCGGGCTGCCATGGAAGGTTTTCTTCTGATACCCCACATCCAGAGAGGTGCGGAAATTGTCGCCTTTGTAGTCGAGGCCGGTGGAGAGCAGCGTAGTGCGGCGGCGATCGTTGGGCACCCCGCTTTCCCCTTCGCGATGGACGAGGTTCACGCGCGCGCCAAACTGGTCGTTGTCGCCATAGCGACGGCCCGCATCCAGCGTAGTGCCAAACTGGGAATCGGAGGTGTAATCGACGCCCACTTTTGCCTGCGGCGTTTCATCCGCGTGTTTCGGCTCAAGGTTAATCATTCCCCCCACGCCTGAACTTGCCGCGCCGTTCATCAGGGCGTTTGCCCCTTTAAAAATCTCAATGCGGTCGACCATCTGCGCATCCACCACCTGACGCGGCAGAACGCCGGACAGGCCGCCGAAGGTCATGTCATCCCCGTCAAACTTCAGGCCACGGATACGGAAGGTTTCGGCGCTGTTGCCGTAGCCCTGCACGTACTGCACCCCCGCGTCGTTAGCGACCACATCAGCAATGGTTTTCGCCTGCTGATCTTCTACCAGCTTCGAGGTGTAGCTGATGATATTAAACGGCACGTCCATGGCGTTCTGCTGCCCCAGCATCCCCATGCGTCCACCGTTCGCCACCTGCCCGTCAAGGAACGCCGGCACAAGCTGGTCGCCGCCGGGTTTAAAATCGCTGGCAGGCGCAGACTGGACAATCAGGGTGTCTTCTTTCTTTTCATCCGCCGCCAGGGCGGAGTGCGTGACCGCGCCAATGGCGAGAGCCAGCAGCGTTTTATGCCTTTTCGTGTTGTTCATAATTAACTCATTAAACGTGCGCGCAAAAAGGGCCCGTTGTCGGGCCTTAGAAAGTAATCAAGTGCAATGCAAATGAGAACTATACGCATTACATGATTGTTGGCAAGCGTAAACGCACGTCACTGCGTGAGAAAATCGGTTAATAGGCGTGGGAAAGCAGGAGGACGTATAGACGGGATAGCATGGCGCATAACCGCCCCGTTTCCGGGACGGTCTTTCAGGCGCGGCGGGAGAACGATAAAACGCGGGCGGTTCCCGCAACATCAATACGCACAGCCGTCCCCGGATTCCAGCCGGGCTGGCTTACGGTCTTCAGAACAACAGGCTCCTGCTGCCCGGCAAACGCCAGGGTGAGCGTGGACAAATGACCGGTAAAATCGACATCAATTATCGACACCGGGCTTTCATGCGGCGCGCACGCCGTCACGCGCAGTTGTTCAGGGCGCATCATGACGCGGCCCTGCCCGGTGGCATGCGTATTGTTGGTGGGTATCTCACCCAGCGCGCACACCGCATGGCCGGCGGTAAGCTGAGCGGGCAGGATCACTGCGTCGCCCAGAAACAGCGCGGTCTCTTCATCAACGGGCTGAGTGTAGACGTCATACGGGGTACCCACCTGGGTAAAGCGCCCGGAACGCATTACTGCCACCTGGGTGGCAAAAGATAACGCTTCGTTTTGATCGTGCGTCACCAGAATCGAGGCAACGCCCGCTTCCGCCAGCAGGTCAGCGGTCGCTTTGCGGGTCATGGCGCGAAGACCGGTATCGAGCGCCGAGAACGGCTCATCCAGCAGCATCAATGAAGGACGCTGAGCCAGCGCGCGGGCGAGCGCCACACGCTGCTGCTGTCCGCCAGAAATCTCATGCGGCCAGTGGGTCGCGAGCTGTCTGTCCAGCGACACCATCTCCATCAGCGCCTCTACGCGCTGGCGCTTTTCGTGGCGCGTGCCGTCCAGCCCCCAGGCAATGTTGTCTGCAACGCTGAGATGCGGGAATAACGCGCCCTCCTGGGGAACAAAGCCAATGCCGCGCAGATGAGCGGGAACAAAGCTGTTTTCGTCAAACAGCGTTCGGCCCTGCATCACTATCCGCCCGGCGTCCGGCGTTTCAAAGCCGGCAAGAATGCGCAGCAGCGTCGTTTTCCCTGACCCGGACGGCCCGACTATCGCCGTCCGGCTCCCCGGCGCAACGCTCAGGTTTAAGCTGTCGAGCACCTGCACACCGGAAAAGGATTTAGAAATGGACGTCAATTCAAGCATGTCATAGTCCTGCAATTTTTTTCGACTGCACGTAGAGGATGGCGGTCAGCGGGAGTGAAATCAGGATCATCAGCATCGCGTACGGCGCGGCGGCAACATAATCGATCTCACTGGTCAGCGCCCAGAAGCCGGTGGAAAGCGTGCGTGTTCCCAGCGGGGAGAGCAGCAGCGTGGCGGTCAGTTCGTTGCTGACGCCGAGGAAAACAAGCGCAGCGCCCGCGGCGGCACCCGGCGCGGCCAGCCGCATGGTGACGCTCCACAGCGCCTTCGCAGGCGTGCTGCCAAGGCTACGCGCCACGTTTTCCAGCTCTACCGGCGCCTGTGCAATACCGGCCCGCAGGTTGATGAGCGCGCGGGGCATAAACATCAGCAGATAGGCGAGGAACAGCGTAATTTCCGTCTGATAAATGGGACGGGCGTAATGAATCGTCACCGTTACCAGCGCGAGAGCGGTCACAATCCCCGGCAGCGAGCTGGTGATGTAGATACACCCTTCCAGCATCCGGAAGACGCGGTGCGGATAACGGATACCGAGCCACGCAATGGGGATCACGCAGGCCGTGGTCAGCAGTGCCCCACCCACGCCGAGCATGAGCGTCTTGCGCAGGGAGTGCCAGAGGTCCGCGCTCATCCAGTTCTCAATACCGCCCAGCCAGACCCAGCGACAGAGCACAATTAACGGTACGCCCAGCGCCAGCACGATCAGCGTGAGGAAAAACAGCTGGCCCAGCGTGGCCGCGACCGGCTTCAGCGGCCAGCGTTTCTGTTCACGTGCTGCCCCGCCGCCGATGCGTGCATAGCGTGCTTTTCCGCGCGTCACCCCTTCCAGCATTAAGATGGCCAGACAGCATAAGGCCAGCACGCCCGCCAGCATATTGGCTGCCGGGCCGCTGAAGGTAGACTGAAACTGGTCATAAATCGCGGTGGTGAACGTATCAAAGCGGATCATCACGTACAGGCCGTATTCCGCCAGCAGGTGCAGCGCGACCAGCAGCGCCCCGCCGCAGATAGCAAGCTTGAGCTGCGGCAGCACTACGCGGAAAAAGACCCGCCACGGCGGCGTGCCGAGCGACGCGGCCACATCTTCAAGCGTCGGGTCGAGGCGGCGCAGTACTGCGGCAACCGGCATGTAGATAAACGGGTAGTAAGCTAAAACAGAGAGAAATACTCCCGCGGAGAGACCGTGCAGGGAGGGGACGACGCTCACCCAGGCATAGCTTTGTACAAACGCGGGGATTGCCAGCGGGGCGACCGCCAGCGCAGACCATATTCCCCGCCCGGCCAGCCGGGTACGCTCCGTGAGCCAGGCTATCGCCACGCCGGTCACAATACAAAGCGGAACCGCTAAGGCCGTCAGCCACAGCGTGTTGCTGAGCAGCTCAGCAACACGCGGGCGGAACACCAGCGTCTTAATGGTCTCCCAGCCCGTCTCAATGCCAATGGCAATGATAAAACCCAGAGGCAGAAGCGCCATTAATGAAAATAAGACAGCTAACGCAACCATCGGCAGCGCAGGTCGCCTGCGGGCAGGCTCCTGCATCCTGTTTTTTCCGATGTCGAGACTCAGACCAGACATAAGGCGTTCACTTAACTCTCAGGATCACAGCAGGCCAGCTTGCGTCATCAGCTCGATAACTTTTTTGCTGTTAAGCGTTGAAGGTTCCACTTTCGGCGCATCCAGATCTTTCAGCGGAACCAGCTTCGGGTTAGAGGCCGCGTTCACGCCAACCGCATATTCAAACGCGTTGTTGGTGCGCAGGCTCTCCTGACCTTCTTTACCGGTGATCCACTTGATGAATGCCTGAGCCTGTTCTTTGTGTTTGCTGGACGCCAGTACGCCACCGCCGGAAAGACTGACAAAGGCACCCGGATCCTGATGTTTGAAGTAGTAGAGTTGGGTATTTTTGCTGTTTTCACCCGTTTTGGACTGATCGACAAAACGGTAGTAGTGATAAATCACACCGCCATCAATCTGGCCGGCGTTAACGGCTTTCATCACGGTGCTGTTACCTTTGTAGGCCACAAAATTGGTTTTCATCGCCTTCAGCCACTCAAGGGTGGCCTGCTCGCCTTTCAGGGCCAGCATCGCACTTACGATCGCCTGGAAATCCGCGCCTGACGGCGATGCCGCCCAGCGGCCTTTCCACTCAGGTTTCGCCAGATCCATCAGCGATGTTGGCAATTGCTGTTCGCTCAATTTTTCCGGGTTATAGACAAACACCGTGCTACGCGCAGCAATCCCGATCCAGCGGCCGTGCGCAGGACGAAATTCCGCAGGCACCTGCTTCAGGGTCTCTGCATCCAGTGGCGCGAACAGTTTGGCATTATCCACCAGAACCATTGAAGGCGAGTTTTCCGTCAGAAACACGTCTGCAGGTGATGCCGTGCCTTCCTGAACCAGCTGGTTACCCAGCTCGCTGTCATCGCCATTACGCAGCGTCACCTTAATACCCGTTTCTTTGGTAAAACCGTCTACCCACGCCTTCACCAGATTTTCATGCTGCGCGTTATAAACAACGATACCTTCGTTGTTATCAGCGGCAAGTGCTTGTGTGGAAAGGAAAAGAGATGAAGACAACAAGGCAAGCGAGAAGCATGACAACAGGCGAGAATTCATGAACATATCCTTTATAGACCAGGGTGATTTACCACGCATAGCGTTGTGGGACAGGATTAAAGCATACAAAAACACTAATGATAATTAGTATCAATCAAGTTTAGTCGTAAAAGTGTAAAATATTCTTATACAGCGGATAAATATGATAAAAATCCAGATTATAAAAATGGATGAAATAAAGATTAAGAAAACCTTAGGCTGGAAAAATAACAAATATTGATTAGCGTTCTATTTATTTCCCGATTATTTAATCGACAGAATGAGATCGGCATAAACGTGTATTTAGCGTAAAACGGAAGAGTGTAAGCAAAAAGGGTGAAGGCAGTAAATGGCCCCTGTAGGATTGAATATTAAAAATCAATTCATTGATAATGAATAAGATTATCAAATTCAATAATCATACATACCCCCTAAAGTACCCCCACATTCGTTTGCATGGATACTGCGCCAAGAATCATCACGGTAATCCGTACTCAATTACAACCTTACGCTAACAAAATTTTATACGATGGCATAGTTCATGGCATTGCACCTCGCAAACCAAAACACGCATAACGAGCAATGGAACTCAAGGCCAAGGGTATTCCAATGTGTAACGACGATTCCATTCTTGCCAACCTACCAGAGAGCCAAGCAGGAACCGTTCGCCACAAAGATGCTTTTGAAGCGTACAAGATGGCGTATCAGGCTTGACTAACATAAACCCGGCCACCGAGTCGGGTTTTCTTTTGACTCACTCCTTCGACCTATTTCGGTTGTCGTTTAGCTTGCCCTTCTATCCATCGGTTAATGGCTTCAAGATTGTACATACACTCGCTATTCTCCTTTGGTATGCCGTCAGGGGCGATATGAAGATATTCTCTTCCGACCAACCATGACTGTTTTCTTGCTCGCTCAATCGTTCCTGGACGTAGGCCGGTAACGATTATCAATAACGACTCAGTAACCCATTTATTGGGAACGACTTTAATTTCCTGATTTTCCATATTCACACACAACACTGAGAAAGGAGATTACCAATTGAACACCACTTTAATGAGAATTGAACAGGTTTGTTTTGCCACGGGCTTCAAAAAAACAACAATTTACGAATGGATGCGGAAAGGAACGTTTCCTAGGCCGATAAAGATAGGAAGAAGTGCCCGATGGCCTTCCTGTGATGTGGAAAGGTGGATAGCAGACAAAATCAAAGAAGCAGGAAGCTAAGTAATAATGACCGTTAGACTGGAGAATAGAAATGCCTCAAAAAGGACGCACAGGGCTGAACGATGATTCATTCATCGACATGCTATACATGACAAACGACTCAGGATTTTCATCCCGCTACTTCTACAAGTTCATAAAGAGCGGGGAATTCTCTGCCCCGATAAAGCTCGGCAGAAGTTCGAGATGGTTACTTACAGATTATTCTGAATGGAAAGCCAAGCACACTGACAAAAGAGACACCAGCCAGCGGTTCACGTAGACTATTGCACGGAAGCTCGGACATGAACACTGAGCAACCAGCCGCCGCCCGTTCTTGCATACGACAGGCGGCGGTTTCTTTACGAAGCTGGCTCCTGCAATGCCACATCTATCGCTTCTTTCTGGCGCCGATTCCAGATACTTTCTTCTGGCATATCCAGGCGAAGATCAATCCATCGGCCTTCCGGAATATCCATCGGGGCACCGGCAATAATCATCGCTGTTTCTACATCAAAGCGGCGACGAAAAACTGAAACAGTCAGCACGCCATCTTCGGCGGTAGTGATGTTTACGAAGCACAGAAAGTTGCCGTTGATATCCTGGGGGATCTCTACTGTCCATCCCTCAGGATTCAGGCCACTGCTCCCAGTTACGCGATATACCCCTTCACCCTTTCTCGATGCGGTTACACCCTCCGCCTCCTCATTACATTCAACCAGGCCCGTGCCATAAAGTTTAACCACCGGAGAGGCCCGCTTGATGAAACCGTTCGTGTCGACCGTAGTGTTTGCTTCACCCCACCATTTTTTCCATGTCACTGCAGCAGGGTTTGCAGGATCAAAAGTCCCAGTCCAAATATTGTTCTGGTTAAAAGCAAACCCAAACCCTGCATTTGAATATACCGGCACAGACATCATACCAATAATGGCATTTCCACTTCCTGATGGAACCCCGACAGTAGGACTACTGGTGCCATCACCACGCATACGATAAATTCCTGCACGATAACCATCAGCAAGGCTTACCAACTGAGCAGCTAAAGAGGCATCAGCGCCAATACCAAATCCGCCTACCTGGATAACGTTCCCATTGGCTAAACCAGCGTCTTTACTTGCTGCCGTCCCAAGATCTGATGTATTTGCTTTATTGTTGAGTTCCGATGTAAAGCTGTTCCAGGCGGGACCCGTGAAGCTGCTGCCGTCTGGCAGGGTCACCGTAACGTTTCCTGTACCGCTGAAAATGCTCTGCCAGTTTTGTTTGTCGTAATTGAGACCACGCAGGGCTTCCGCGCTCTGGGCCACGAGAGCCGCAGTTACCAGGTTCATTGCCACGCGCGGTACGGCATACCATGCCGCTCCTGCCTGAGTGGGTCCGGTAAAGTTGCTGACCAGCGTCAGGGAGATATTACTGTTCAGGGTTTTGATGGCGAGCGTGTAGGGAATACCGCCCACGGTTACAACAATAAAATCGCCAGCGACCAGCTCGGTGGTAAAGGCAGTGCCACTGCCGGTGACTGCTGCTGAGTTATTGGTCAGTGTCAGTGTTCCTGCGGACATAGATGCTCCTTTGAGGCAATAAAAAACCCCGCCGGAGCGAGGTTGGTGTTAAGACTGTAAAGGTTCAGACGTACATATCGGGGATTACGGGTAACGAGATCGGCGTAACCCCGGCGTTCGCGAGCTGCCTGTCAGACCAGCCGACATACAGCCCCCTCCCTGCCCTCAGTGTGCCGTTCTGCATAACCAGGCCATAGTGATAGTGGTAAATGCGACCACCGCCGTAGCTGGGCACCCTGAGACCAAAGCGGCCAACCGGAACATATCCGCCACCGGGGACGGTCTGTGCTGTTGTGGATGGCACAAAATTTACGCCAAGATAAACAAATGGCCTTCTCGCCGTTGAGAACGTGCACTGGCCTGCCGCGTTATAGATATTGAATCCGGGATTCGCGGCCACCGGTGAAACGCCACCTGCGAATATGACCACATCAACAGTGCCACTCATGGGCTGATCTTCCGTGTTTGATCCGTCGTTAAGAAACAGCAGCCGGTTTCCGTCATAGTCCAGCGTGTAGGGGCTGTTCCACTTACAGCAGACCAGATATTTGCTGCGATCGAATCCTGCAATGGTCGGAGTGACCCAGCCTGACGTACCGACGGTTACCCTGGCTTTATAAATGCAATACCCGACCCTCGACGCCGTTGTAATCGCCGTAAAGTCGGTGCTGTTCTGAACGAGCAGGCCAACGTTAGAATTCTGGCTCACCGGCAGTATCTGCCACAGCGTGCCGGAGAACGCCACGCGCTGTGGATTGGGTAATCCGGGGTTTGAATTTCCGCTCCAGTTTTGCGTGACGTTCGCGCCGGAAATACTGACGCTGTCCAGTTTGAATATCCCCTCGTCGCTGATTACCGTCTGGGTGGGAATGAAAATAACATTCGAACCCGAAACGTAACCCTCGACCGTCGCGGTATTAACTTTCCCGATACCGCCGGAAATCGCCCCGCCATAAGTGGGGCAGCGTAATCCGGCGGTGATCTCCATCGGCTTACCGCCATCGTTCAGATCGATTAAAAGTCCTGAAGGCATAAATCACCATGAGCCAACGACGATACGGCCACCGCCGGGGATATTGACGGTAATACCGTTATTGTTGATAACGACCGTGTTATTGGTCCCGTTGAAAGCAAAGTTACCGCTGTCGGCATAAAGCTTTCCGTGGAATTCACAATCGCCGTTTTTGTCGATGTTCCAGCCACGCACACCGGCGGCAAAATTTGTCGAGCGGATGTAACTGCCGATCTTCGCGTTCGTGATACTGCCATCCTGGATCATCGCGTCACGGATAAAGACCTGCCCGTTAAAGACAAAGAACGCTGCCTGATAATTTCCCGGATCGCTTCCTGAGTAGATACCGAATTGATCCGCAGCGAATACTACGGTTGACTTGTAACTGCCTCCGGAAGGTTCAATGGACATCCCAAATCCGGTATTGTATTTAACCCCGTTTCGGACAATACCCAGATTCAGCGTATAGGACGCCTTCGCAGAACCGTTGCTTGTCACCTCCGCGTTCATCTTCTGATTTACCGCTGCTGTCAGATCACCAACCTGAGACTGCACATACGTATCAAGAGATGCGATTGCCTGCGTGTTATTGCTGATGGCCGTCTGCTGCTGAAGTATTTGTGAATTAACGCCATCAAACTGAGACTTAACGCTGGTCGTCAGCTGCGCAAGCGCCTGGTCTACTGTGGCGATTGTTGTTCTGACAGTCAGGATTTCAGCGTTAACTTCACCCAGTTGCTGGAACTGGCGATCCACAGTGCCTTTGTTTGCCAGCGCGTTCTGCAGAATGCCTTCAAGGTTGGTATCAACGCCCTTCTCGACGTTTTTCATGGCATCGGAATTTCTGACAGCTTCGTCAATGACATCTATCAGATCCGATGTATCTGTCTGGCACAGCGCGGCCACTTCGACAAACGCAGACGTACCGAAGGCGTTTATTGTGCGAACATACCAGTAATAGGTGTGACCGTTCTTCAGCCCGTGGCTGCTCCAGGTGGTACCGACACCGGCGCGCGTGGCCCCACCTTCTACCGTTGGCGTGCTGGTATTCGGCAGCCTGGTCTCTCCTGACGTCCAGAAGTCAAACTGGGTTGATACGTTTGTCATTGCAGCGAGGCGCGGGTAAAGCGTAATGGCAAAATAGCTCTGTTCAATATCAACTCTGGACGGCGGAGGCGGTGCCTGAATGCTGAATTCAAGATATGCCTCCGGCGACTCCGCGCCCATCTGATTTACCGCGGTGACATGAGCCGTGTAGGTAGCCTGGACAAGTCCTGTCAGGCGGGTGAATGAACCCGGTACCTGAGCAGATAACACCATCTGGCCAGCCTTGCGGATCACCACCTTGTTATAAACAAACTGACCAATGTTCTGCCAGGACAGCACGCCCTGAACCACCTGCCCAATTTCCTCGACGGTGTATTTCAGATTCTGCGGCTGCGCCACGCCTCCCGGGGGCAACTGCGTAAACGGTGGGCGCTCAATCGGTTTTCCAATCGCATCCCCCCAGACGTCAGCAGTCTCCTGCTTCAGAGTGATCTGCACGCCGTTCTGTACGCCGAATTTCCAGTCAGTAACGCGCATTTCGACATTAACGATACCGAGCGACGGAAAGTTTACCTTAACGTACATACCTGGACGGTAGCGGTAGCCACTCAGGTTCAGCGTGAGATTCATCGTGCGGGAAATTCGGGTGCGCTTCAGCTTGATGTCTGCCAGTCGCTGTGCCTGAAACTCACTGGTCACAAAGCGAAGCTTCAGGTCCTGTGAAATCTCAACGCCATCTTCGGTAACCCATTCACTGACGGATACCGCCGGGAAATCAGCTTCAGCATACGTCTGTTTTGGATCGATAAACGTGCCGTTAATGGTGTTAACGCGTTCAGACTGAGACACTTCCGGCATCATTTCGATATTGCCGGCCAACTGGCTTTCAGTGATCACTTCTGTCGCCGGACCGTAATACGCGCCAACCAGAATTCCGTGCTTACCGGCGATGTATGTTGGTTCAGCTGCACCCGCAGCCAGCATCGCTTCAAGAATGCTGGACTTGTTTTCACTGAGATCGAATTCACCGTTGAGGGTGTAACGTTTTTCCGTGGTACCGTCGCCATTCGTTACCGTCTCGTCACAAATGTTGGCGGCTTCCTGAAACTGATCCCAGTTCAGATCAGCGTCAGGAACTTTCAAATAATTGCGGTAGTAATCCAGCACGCAAAGCGCGAGGTTATTGCTGTATTCCGTGCGGCCGGTGCGCGGGTCATAGACTTTGCGCCCCGTTTTCTCCACTTTGATGTTTGGGATGCCGGAAGGAAATTTCTCAGCGTTAAACTTCAGGGACACACGAAGCCACGAAATTCCCTTGCCAATCATGTCAGTTTTCCATGACGGGCAGTTTTTCAGCATAAAGGGATCGGCGGTCTGACGGTCGTTATGCACTTCCCAGGTCGCGTTATCAGGGTATGAGCCAATATCATCATCACCGAGGTAAATGGTCCCTACGCCGGAAAGCGGATGTCCAGCCAGAGTGATGGCAAGGTGAAGCCATTCCCCATCGGTCTGGTTACCTGGCTGTTCTTCCGAAAAAAACAGCGTACCGGCTGATACAGTTCTTCCGTAAATCACCGTTTTGGGGCTGGCAGCGGCGCGCAGAACCTGCTTCCTCTCTGATGTATCACGATAGGCACCGAGTGAAGGCTTTTTCGTCAGCATTTGTGTTGCAACCTGCGCAGCTATGGTGATAGCCATTGCGATGGCATAAGCACCATTAGCTGCAGCTGCGCCAGCGGCAACAGTCGCAATGATAGGAATAGCTGCAGGCATCAGCGAACCCTCCATGTACTCAGTGGTTTAATCCTGAGGCAGACCAGGCCTGCTTCTCCCGGCACCCACACAGCTCCGCCATAAATCACCCCGGCACAGCGGGTACCGCTGTTTTCAACAACAGCAATATCCCCGCGCTGGGCCATCTTCACAGGCACCTCGTCGAGGTACTTCGCCAGCACGTTCTCAAGAGAGCCACCACCACGCAGCAGCGCCTTTTTCGCGCCCGTTTCGCTGTCATACGTACCGCGCCAGCCGTTGGCAAAATTATCGCCGGTCATCGCTTCGGCACAGTCAGCTGCAAACAGGCAGCAGTCATGTTCGCCCCATAAAAAAGGCCGCTTTTCAGCGGCCCTTATTACGGCGATTAATCTGTTATGCCAGTCTGGATGCTTCATGCTTCCTCACGAATAGGTAAACCCTGGCGCATCTTTTTTGCTGCCCCAGTAAATTGAACGCTCTGCCATTTGAGCGACGTAGCGAAATATTCGGTCACCCGGCTGGGCTGCCTGGTGGGATTCGTCGGTATAGCGGTCCGGGAACGGTCGCTGCCAGTCTTCAAAAATATTACTGACGGTGTACTGCAGGGCGTTGGTTTCGCCCGATGTCGCCCCGGTACCGGAAATACGCCCCTTAAAAATCAGGTCTGCAACCTGCACAACCCCGTTATCATCCATCGCCACCAGATAGAGTTCTGCAGGTTTGCCCACGCAGCGTTCGTTGAGCGTTTTAGCGAAAAGGGACATATCCAGCCCGGAAAGTGTCATCCTGAGCTGTGTCGGGCTGGTCGTGTTAGTTTCATTCACATCATCGATGGCCCCCAGCGTTCCCATGCCGTAATAGACATATCCACCGAGCACCAGCGTGCCGGTGCCGGAATGGACGTAAGCGGTCCCGGACTCAAACTGGACATTTGCCGCCAGCACCGCAGTAACCCTGTCGCGCGAGAGCCAGGTGATCATCGAATCTGAAAAAGGGGAATACAGCATTAAAAAGTCTCCTCAAACTCCAGTGTGTAGCTGGTAAAGATACCCGGGACGCGATTACCCGCGCCCTGCTGGTTATCCTTCAGCTTAAAAATGCCGTAGGGTTTCCCTACCTCAATTTTTCCGTTAACCGGCGGCGAGGTACGTAGCATTGGCGCAATAGGGATGATTGCAGTACCGGTTGATGTACTGGTCACGTCAGCTGTTACCATCTTCAGCTCGTCGTTCACAGTAAGGTAATCCCCGGTGCGCAGCACGAGCTTGTCTGGCGTCCAGCCTTTACTGCTGAGCTGTGTTCCAGTCTGGTTTGCGTCCTGCACCACCGGATTTCCGGCAGGCGTTCTACCCACCCGGCCCCAGTCGTGAATTTTCACCCTGCCATACTCACCATCGAGCGAGGCCACCAGCGCATCGATGCGTCTGGATTTATCGTCTGTAAGGTTGCTAAATGTCAGGGAACAGATCCAGCGGGTGCCGGGGAAACGAACTGTCTGTGATGCACCATTAAACGGGGAGCGAAAGGTTTTGGTATTACTTTCCGGCCGCCACGTCAGCGACGCCGGACATACATCTGCAGGCCATTCAAGCACAGCCATAGTCACTCCTTAGTTAAACGCCAAGCATCCTCCTGGCCTGTCCGTTGGTCTGAAAATCACTCAGCATGTCCTGGCGCGCCTTTTTCGCACCATCTGCGGCCCCTTTTGCAGCAGCCTCCTGCATGGCACGATTAAGCGCGGCGTCACCGTTACCAGAAACATTGATATGCTGGGTGATATGGATTTCACTACCACCACCAGCAGCTGTAGTACCGACCATCCTGACGCCAAGAGTGCCATTTGGTGTCCTGGTTAGTGGCATCACAGCCTCGGGGCCAGCTTCACCCATCAATCCATCGCCTTTGGCAAATTTGAACATCGTCGGGCCGGAAATGATCGAATTGCTGAAATGGCTAAGATTTGGGGAATCAAAGACGCCACCTTTGGCAAATTTCAGTCCGCTTGCCGCGCCAGTATATGCGCCTGATGGTGTGCTTCCGACAGAGGTTGCATCTCCCCCACCAAAAAGACTACCAAGAGAACCAAACAGGCCGCCGCCCCCAGCAGACTTCAACGAATTGACTAACATTGCGTTGAGTATAATTTTTTGCATAGAAGCCAGTACCGATTTCGACCAATCCTCCCAGTCAACTTTATTACCCGATAAAGCATCGGAAATATTACCGATAAGACCTGTCATTGAATTGTTCACAAGGTCTGCTGTCTGCGAGGAATAATCAGAAGCGGTGTCAAACCAGTTTTTAAATCCTTTCTCAGCGCCAGCAGTCCAGTCAGCTTCAGAAGCAGCGATTGCTTTATATTTTTTGTCCAGTGCATCGAGAGCCGCCGCACGCTGTGCGATGGCTTCGGTACCACCGTCAGTTTTGGCAAAAACACGGTCAATCTGCTGCGTTTCATCGAACCGGCTGCGCTGGCGATCACTCATTCCTCTGGTTTCGGTTGTCAGCGTCGCCTCGTCCCTGAACTTCCTGGTCGCTTCAGTTAAATCCTTCAGGGCATCAGCCTGTTCGCGCTGCTTGCGCACGTTCTCATCAGCCTTTTGGGTCCACTTTGCCAGTTCTGTAGACGATGCCTGAATAGCCCTGCGCTGCTCGTCTGTCCATTTAGTGCCTGCCTGATGTGACGCTGCATGAAGATCGGAGGCTTTTTCTCCCTCCGTTGCACGCACACGCTGCACATCAATAGCCACGCTCAGATCGGCCATCTTACGGGAATACTGTTCAGCGGTACTGGCCGCTTCACGCTCGGCTTTACTCTGCGCATTCGAAGCAGCTGTGGAGGTCTTTTTGGCCTCAGCTGCTGCCGCATCCTTTTTGGCGGCCTGATCCTTGTTGTAGATGTACTGGGTATAAAGCGCCCCCGTCAGCTTCAGGTCTTCTGCTTCATACACGTGCTGCTGATGGAGTTTCTCTAAACCGCTCAGGCTGGCCAGTTCATTATCGCGGCGTGAGCGCTCCAGTGCGGTTTGCTGTTGAGGCGTTGCGTTCGCCAGTGAAACGACGGGCCCGGCATACTGCGGAGGCTTCGCGCCAGCGGTCGCTGACATTGAGCGGTTAAGCAGGTCATACGCACCTTTCAGGATTGAGACGGCACCAGCCTGCTCGATAGCCTTTTGCGTAGCCAGGTCACTGGCATTGTTTACCAGCTTCTGCGTTTGCTCGACTTTTGAGGCTGCCTGCTCGCGCTGGTACTCCAGCTGGTTCAGCTTATCTGTCAGCTCAATGTTTTTGGCCGTGATGTCAGCCTGGTCCATGAAGGTGTTAATCAGGGTCAGCGTCGGATGGCGGTTGTAGTCCTGCTGGATTTGGTCAACCGCCTTGAGGCTGTCTTTCACCTTCGCGATCTGAGAATCAAGGTCAGCCAGGTCCTGTTTTTGCGCCTGTAAAGATGTGCGGGCGTCGGCTGCGGTCGAACGTAGGCCAAGCACCGACATCTGCTGGAGCTTGGTGTTGATCTCGTCAAGGTTGTTGGCAAAACCTACCGCCTCACGGTGCACCTGCTGGGTATGCTGATAAAGGCCATACATCGCAGCGCCAGCACCGATAATCACTCCCGGCCATCCTCCGAGAATACCCAGCACCCCACTACCCAGTCGGGACATTACCGAGGCTGTGTTGGTGAGGTTGTTAACTGCAGAGGACCTGCCTGCAAGCGCCGTATTCAGTGATGCCTGAGCTGCAGCAAGATTACGCTCAGCGACAATCTGAGCCTCAATACTCGTCGCCGCTGCGCGCGCCTGTTGAGCGCGGTAAACAGCCTGACGGCCAGCAGCAACGCTAACCTGAGCGCCGCGAACCTGAGCCTGCGCCAGCGCAACCTCTGCGGCCGTATTAGCGAGCACTGCCCGGGTTGACTGCGCGACGCTGCCAACCATATTGCCGAAATAACGTGCCAGGCCTACACCAACCAGAATGCCTGCGGTGTTTGCCACATCATCGATGTTATTCGCCAGACCATCCAGCACGCCGGAAAGCGTTGATGATGCGCCGACGGCATCGTTCGCCCCGCCAACCCATGCGAGAAAGGCGTTTTGCACTTTCTGTGCAGATCCGCTGATGGATGCAGGAAGGGTGTCGAACTCTTTACGGAGGATCTCGACGTTGGTCAGTAATGGGACGATCTTGTTGGTCGTCAGCTCGCCGTTGTTGGCCATGTTACGCAGGCCACCGACAGTGGTACCCAGCCCATCAGCCAGCAGTTTAGCCAGGCGGCCGCCGTTCTCCATGATGGAGTTAAATTCTTCACCTCGTAAAACGCCTGAGCCAAGCGCCTGGCTAAGCTGGGTGATAACAGAGCTCGCCTCTTCGGTGCTGGCACCAGAAAGCTTCAGTGAGGTTGCAACGGTTTCCGTAACTTTTGCGACGTCAGCGGAAGCGTAACCGGCATCACGCAGTGACTGAGCAATACGACTGTAAAGGTTGCTGTTTGCTTCGAGTGATGTTCCGGTGCGCTGGCTGATCTCCATCAGCACGCGCTGGGATTGCACGTAATCCTCACTGGACGAGGACGCCAGGCGAAGACGTCCATTCAACTGGTTCCATGTATCGGCAAACTGAATCAGCTGATGCGTTGCAAATGCACCAGCCCACGCACCGGCAAGCCCGGCAGCAGAAGATCTCACGGTTGCAAGCTGAGAATTCAGGTCAGCCAAAGACCGCTGAGTTTCACGCGTGGCCGCTGCAGCTTTTTTTCCGCCCTGCTCCATGGTGCGGTAGTAATCGGTTCCCATGCGGGACGCTCTGGCGATCTCAGACTGGAAAGAAGAAGAGTTCGCCGAAATTTTGATGATTAGCTCGCGCAGCGTTGCCATATTTCACCCATAAAAAAGCCCGCAGCCGCGGGCGTCAAAGACCGGATATCCATTTTTCGAGTTCTGAGACTTCTGCGCCCCCTTCCTGCTCACCCCATTTCAGCATCACATCAGGGATAGTGAACTTCCCGCCCTGAGAGTTCAGCATTGCAACTGAGATCTGCGCCGCCTGTGCATCGGCGCGCCAGTCTCCCACAGGGCTAATGCGGTCGAACTCGATCCACATTTTTAGCTCACTGGCGGTAATAGTCTGGCGCAGTTCGTGGAGAGTGCGCCCCATTCGGAGCGCGAGCGACATCAGGAAGAAGGTCAGCGGCTGCTTTACGGCTTTCCCGCTTCTTCCTGACTCATGCCGAGGTTGAGGGCCTGAGCCAGCAGGCGGGAGTGTACGGGACCATAAATTTTAGATACCAGATCTTGATCCTCGTCGCTGAATACGCGCTCGCCGTTTTCATCCAGCAGAACGTCAATAAACAGAACCACATCTGCCTTTTTGTTACGCAGAAACTTTTCCGCCTCCGTCAGCGTCGGTGCTTCTTCGCCCTCGGCGAGCTGGGGATTAACGATCTCCCGGAATTTCACCCAGGCATCGCCAGAGGGTTCACGCAGCGTTACCCTTGCGCCATCCCATTCAGGGACAGTGATACCTTCTTTGGTGCGATAGGCTTTCGATGCTGTAAGCGCCACGTTGCGTAATGAATTCTGTGATGTTTTTTGCGCCATTTCATTTTTCTCTTGTTACATGGTCGGAGGGATAAAAAAAGCGGCCGAAGCCGCTCAGGAACCAGACGCGTAGATGCGTTTAGGTTTGCCGCGTACACGCAGAGAATAGGTAGCGCCAACAACGGAAGAGGTTGCGGCAGACCATGAGCTCTGGCGTACTTCCACCAGCACGTAGAAACCGTTGCCAGACGGGAATACCACACGCAGCGCACGCAGTTCGTCATTTTCGTAAGCGGTCTGCAGTGCCTCCTGCGCTGCTTCATCGCCAACCCAGTTACGGGTAATGCTCATTTCAGCAGGTGCGGCGAGGCCGTTGGTTTGCTCTTGTTCAGTTGAGCAAAGCGTGGTTACGTCGATATCCCCTTTCTGCCCGCCGGTGAAGGTGATCTCCTTTGTTGCACAGGCAGCTTCCAGCCAGGTAATGCCAGCCCCCGGGAAGCCTGAGGCGTTAAAATCATCGGCG
Source organism: Enterobacter sp. RCC_40 (assembly GCF_041360735.1). NCBI lineage: Bacteria > Pseudomonadati > Pseudomonadota > Gammaproteobacteria > Enterobacterales > Enterobacteriaceae > Enterobacter > Enterobacter sp. RCC_40. The sequence continues at coordinate 303,928 of NZ_JBFUPR010000002.1, read as the reverse complement.
GTTACGGGTGCGTCGGAGACGGCAAAGGTCATCCCCTTTGTGACTTCATACTTACTGGTCATGGTTTCTCCAGTTAAAAAAAGACCGCCGGAGCGGTCTGTTATGGTGGGTAAGGTTAAACGGTTACCTGAAATTCGAGCGTTGCCCGGTGATAGCGCAGATCAGGCTCATAGCCCGGCGTTTTCACAATGCTTTCCGGCTTCAGCACCTGCAGAGCATCAAGCGCCATATTCCTGATCGTGCGCGCTTCAATGATGGTGCTGGAATAGACATCAACCTGCACAGAAACGGCAGATTCAGCCTGACCGCAAAGAACGTCTGCGGCCACGTCGGTAATAATCGAGAAAATTACCCAGGGCGTAGAGACTGAAGGCTTCCCGTCACTGCCGAGCGGCGCAACGTAGGGATAAACCTGTCCTCCGGCCAGCGGTTCCAGCAGAGGATAGAGATCGTCTTCCGTCATTTGCTTAATGCCTCGTCTATGGCCTGGTTCATACGCCTGATCGCAACCTCTGTGGCCTGCTCCTGGCGAACATCGAACGCGGGACGAATGAAAGGGTGCGGTGGCATGTTAACGGTTCCCATTTCAACGAATCGCCAGTAAAAGGCGTTTCTCGGGTTACTCGCCTTCATCGTGTTATCGCTGTTCCCGGTGCGCGGGTTAACACCACGAATATGGACGCCGGAAGAAATTTCCCCGCGGCGGCGGCTTTTTTGGGTCACCACCACCACGTTTTTTTTCAGTTTCCCGGTGCGCACTGGTGCGCGTGCGATCACTTCTTCCTTAAGCACTTCAGCGCCTGCGCGCGTGGCATCACGCAGAACCTTGTTGTTTTCGGCGCGGCTAAGCGCCTCCAGATCCTTTGCGATGTCATTCAACCCGGAAAAATCGAGGCTTGTCTCAATCATTTTTCAGCTCCCGTTTTGCAAAGAATTTCCAGGCGAGTGCCGGTCGTATTTGCTACAGGAGGACCGATGATATTTAGCACCTGGCCTTTATACGGGCCGCTGAGCACTTCCAGACGAGAAGAGGCGTTCAGCTCAGCCCTGAAGCGCATCCAGACGCGAATGGTTGCCTGCGCCGTTTCCGCGCCACCAGACATCTGCTCTCTGCCGCTGATCCCCTTCACCTCAGCCGGGACCGGGTTACCACCACTCCACGATTCAACCAACTGACCAGATGGATCGCGCGAAGTCGTGAATGTGAGAATTTTTACCCTGTGCCTGAATCGTCCAGGTTCCATCAGGAGCCCTCCTCAGATTCAGATTTACCGCGCCAGTTGCGATGAATTAACATCATGCGTTCGGCTGCAGCGTTCTCATAAAGCTGTACTTCGCTTTGTGCGGTGCGGTGTTCAAACATGTCAGCAAAGACAAGGAGAACGGCGCCCTTAACGGCTGCAGGAATATCAGCTGCAACCTTCCATGCTGGTTCATCGCACCAGCGTATGCAGTAGTCAAAAGCGGCCTGAGCGTACAGGGTGATCAGCTCGTCCCTGTCGTCTTCCTCAAACTCAATCTGCTGCTTGAACAGGCGGAGGCCAATTACATCCAGAACATCTATCGCCATACGTTAAAAGGGCGGGTCACCCCGCCCCCTCCATCATGAGCCAGAAGAGAAAGCGCCCTTGATGATTGCCGTCGGGCGATAGTGCGCCAGCGCCAGGCGTTCTTCGCACAGGATGGTCAGCATGTTTTTCACGAAGTTGTCGCGGTCTTCACGGCTGACTTCCACGGTGGCATCCATGCGATCCCACACCTGTGAGGCCATATCAAAACCGCCCACCGTAAAGGTGCCGGCGGCCTGCGCCTTAGTCGGAACAACTGGCAAACCCCACATGATGTTGCTGGTAAACGCCTGAGGACCACCGAAGATATAGCGGCCTTCGTTGTCTTTCAGCAGCGCGATGTTGTGCCAGTCGCGCGGGTTCAGGACGATACCGGAAGCGCTAAACTCAGACTCTGTCACCTGGTAAATAGCGTGAGCGATAATGTCAGCGCGGGTGTCGCCGGTGGCATTCAGCGAGGTGTCATAGGCTGTTGCCACTTTATTCAGACCTTCCAGGTTATCCCCGGTACCGTCGCCGTTCAGCAGCTGGCCTTCTTCCTTCAGCGCCAGACCATACATGAGGCGGTTGTTGACGTATGACTGCAGCATTGGCGCATCTTCCATAACCTGACGTGACGCCTGCACCCAGTGGGCGATAGTCTTCACGTTCGCGGTCTGCTTGCTGAAGGTAATATCCGATTCAGGTTTCAGCGCTTTCTCGGCCACCACATCGGCGTTATTGGTAAACACCTCTTCACGGACGTATTCCAGGGAGTTACTGGAAATGCGGCCCTGCGCCAGCAGATCACGAATGGTCAGACGGCGCAGGCCCGGCATGATGATGCCTGGAACCTGCATAGGCTGGATCAGGCTGCCTGCAGAATCAGAATCACTACCCAGCGACTTGTTAAAGGTTTTCGCGTCGAAGCTGCCTTTGCTGCCGTTCCAGGACTTCTGCAGCTCTTCCGCTGCGCGTTCGGAGAAGGATTTCTTCTCACCCGGATTTTCGGCACCGGAGGCCAGTTTCTGCTCGAGATCGAAGAGGCGGGTACCGGATTTGGTCAGCTCTTCCTGTACTTTCGCAAGGTCGGACTGCAGTTGTTTAGAAACCTGACCGGTGCTTTCGATTTCTGCTTTCTGCGCATCGAAAAGCTGGGACATTTTCTGCTGGGATTCTTCGATAGCTTTTTGAATGAGAGCGAGTTCAGACATAATTAATTACCTAAATTAGAAGGGAAAGATTTGATGCTCTGAAGCAGAGCGTTGATTTGTGCTTCGTTTCCGTCGCCCTCGGACTCGCTCCGAATCGCTGACTTAAACCGGGCTATTAACCCAACTGCCTGTGATTTGGTGAGGCCGACTGAATCCCTCAGCCAGTTCTCCACATCACGGATTGTTTCAATGCCATCCACGCTTTTCATGGCTGCAATGCCAGCCTGTTCGTTAGCCGGGAAGGTGCAGACGCTGATTTCGCGCAGGGCCAGGATATTCTTAAAAATGCGACCGGTAGGGATGATGGTGTAATCGTCTTTGGTAACCGAAAAGCCAACCGACATACCCTCAACCGTACCGTGCTGCATTGCCGCTTTCAGGTCGGTGGCACCGCTGTGCCCTGGCGTAAGTTGACCGCGAACGTAGAGCCCTTTTTCGTCTTCGGCCAGACTGTCCCATTTACCAACCGGCAGCTCCCACGTCTTGTGGTTGAAAAACATCGCCACTTTGCGGGTCTGGTTCGCCAGTGCGTTTTTGAACGCCCCGGGCAGAATGATGTCGCCATCGGAATCGGTGTTATTAAAAACAGAGGCATATCCTTCGAAAATCCCCTGCTTCCCGTCACCGGTGAATTTGATTTCTGTCTCGTCGAAGGACAGCGTTTTTACGATTTCAGGCATCACGGCCCCCATAAAAATTAAGCCCCGTTATTTCGGGGCTCTTTGTTGGTTCCTAAGTCGGTAATCGGCACATACTGCGCCTGTCGCATCGCTACATCGCCACCAGGTAATGGCGGCATGTTGTCTGTTCGGCGCATTTCGTTGATGGTACGCAGGCCGGACTCTCCCATTGCCTTCATGAACGCGGCACGGGAGGCAGAATCGCCCCTCAGGAGACCATCAAGATTGTGCTCAGCATGTAGTCGGCCAACGTCTTTCGATGGGATCAGCCATCGCTGAATGCTGTTTTCCCACCGGGAGATATAGGGCTGCAGCGTGTACTGCAGGAAGCCGAGATTCTGCTGCTCGATACCCGATCCCCAGCTCGTTGACTTCTCGACATCGCCGACAAGGTGAGGCGGTACGCCAAAGAACCGCGCCAGCTCACTAACCTGGAATTTTCGGGACGCCATCATTTCGGCATCCTGTGGCGTTACGCCAATTGCCGATGTGGAAAAGCCCGCTTCCAGAATCCAGAGGCGTTTTTTTACCGGGCCGCCGGCGATCTCTTTGAAGTTCTCTTCGACCTGCGAGCGCTGCTGTTCAGTCAGCACTTTTTCGCCGGTGGAGAGAATTTGCGGAGACTTAGCGCCATTGGCAAAGAAATCTCGTTGCTGATCCTCCATCGCCACCGCCACGCCTGCCGATTTACAGGCAAAAGCGATGGGTGACAGTCCGACCAGCCCGGTAAAACCGAAGCCTTTAAGGTGAAAAATCTCTTTCTGCGAAAAGTCGGCGTATTCGCTGTCGCGTTGATAGCGATAAACCACTTTTTTACCGACGAGTTTCACATCCATGTTGGCAGACTGAAGCGGGAGAAGGCTGATCACGTCACCCGCGCTGTTTCGGTCCACCAACGCATAAGCGTTACCATAGAAACAGAGCTGCATCGTCATGGCCTCCCTGAATTCCTGGGCAGTCATGTACTGATTCGGTGAGTAGCGCAGCAGTCGCGCCAGCGGATTGCTCAAACCCACTTTTTTACGGTTGTCACTCTGGTCGGTTTCGAAAACATCAAGCGGTAAGCATGCCGTGAGCGTTGAAATCAGGCTCACGCAGCGCCACACCGTCGAAATTTGCAGTATCCGTTCATCGTTAATGGATGAATCGCCCAAGTGTCCGTGGGCCGAAACGGGACCCGTTTGTGAGCCCTGATTTGGGGTGACTAAACGCCCGCCGACAAACCAGGACTGCAGCCTTGCCCACCAGCCGTTATTGGTGCGCAGGTCAATCGTGTATTTAGGTTCTTCCATCACATGCTCAGCGGTCGGAAAATGAAGTCATCGAAGTCACCACCCTGTTCGGTAACTTCCCCATTAGCAGCACCAACGGACATTGTCATTGCGACCATGCCATCAATACGGCCCGTTGCTTTGGATTTGTCGAGCTTGCGGTTGCCAGCAGCATCTTTCACCACGACCGCATTCACGGCGCACATCGTTAATACGGGGTGCATGCCATGCCTGACGCGCCCGTTAAGCATCAGAGACTCCAGCGTGTCTACAGCTGGCCCCATATCCTTAAAGCCCTGACCGAACTCGACCAGCGGGAGGTTCAGGCCAATGGCATCTGCATCTTTCCTGAACTGGTCAATGCGCCAGCGGTCGAAAGCCATCGAGGTAAGGTCGAAATCACCGATAATTTCAGCGATATCCGCAACGACGAATGAGTAATCTACCGAGGCACCTGGCGTGGTGCGCAGCAGCCCCTCTCTCACCCAAACGTCATAGGGCGCGCGGTCCGTTTTGGTTCTCTCTTCAAGAGTTTTTTGCGGTGTCCAGAAGAAGGGGAAAACATCCCAAACACCATCATCTGCTTCACCAGCGATAACCAGTGCCGTTAAGTCGTTCCTGGCTGACAGATCCAGCCCCGCATACCACTTCCTCGGAGTGTTAACAGGCATCTCCCCGCACAGCTCCCAAACGCTGCGGGAGATAAACGGCGATACGGTTGACACGCGCTGATTGAGGTTGAGGTTGCGGAAGGTGTTTTCGAAGCTTGGCATTCGGCCAGCTTTCTCAGCCTGGCGCGCCATGTCTTTTTCTGACCTGAATGTTCCAAGCGCCGGGTTCGCGGCCAGCCAGGTTTCACGTTTGCTGATATCGGCGTCTTTTGGCGCTTCGTAAACGTGGCAGACGATATGCGGATCTTTCGATCTGACAGCATCATCAATCCAGATACTCAGCAGGTCAGCATCGTTTGCCGCCTGGGTGCTGATAACAATCAGCAGCGGGTTTTCGTGCGCCCCCTGAGCGGTAGTTATTGCATCGATAAAATCATCCTGCGGCCCCCTTACCTGCCCTGTTTCATCAAGAATCGCCAGAATCGGTGAGAGACCGTGCGTGGTTTTACCTTCAGCGGATAAGGCCTTGTATTCAACGTTACAGGGCAAACCAATCAGCTTTTTGCCGCTTGGCGTAATGTGCACAATCTCCTGCAGTTTGGGGTTCAGGTTAACCATCTTCACCGCGAGGTTAAAAACGATGGCAGCCTGTTCCCGACTGAGTGCACCGCTGACTATCTGCGTGTTCTGCACTGCTTCTGGCCCCACCAGGTGAGCCAGCAGGATTCCGGCAATTAAACCTGTCTTGCCGTTTTTTCGGGCAAGACTAAGGATCGCCATATCAGTTCCGGCTGGATTGTCGTAAAGATCCAGGATGAATTCTTTCTGGAAGGGGTCCAACCGCATTGGCTGGCCGATAAGCTTGCCTTCAGGCACGATGCAAAAGCGCTCAATGAACGCTATTACACGCTCACCTCGCGTCATAGTCTTTTATCCGTGCTTGGGAAAGGCGATCAGGTTATCGTCCTGGTCCTGATGCGTATTTTTCGTATTTCGTGCATCACGATCATTCTGATTGCGTTTTTTCTGGTCGCGGCTTTCACCGTTGGTTGCGTGGGAATGGATCTGCAGGTCACGGCGCTGAGCCAGGATAGTTCGCTGCAGCTCAACAATCTGCTTGCGAAGGTCTTTGATTATCCCTTCGTCTCGCCCTTCTCCGCGAATGCGCTCTTCTTTGCGTAAATCCTTGCGTAAAACGGTGATATAGAGCTGATTATTTGCCAGTTCTACGGCGGCCAGAAGGTCGGCTGGCGTCCAGCTGTCCAGAGCTTTCGATCTGATATTGTCATGCCAGAATGGTTCGGCTTTTTTTTCCAAACCTGCATGGGACGGAGGATCGATGGTGTCCACTGCTGCATTTTTCATGGCCTGAACCGCTGCCGCCGAACTGTCGGAACGGGTTCGTTTATCTGCCATATGTCAACACCTTAAAACTAAAAAAATCGGGTTAGCGTTAAAATCAAACTTTGGCGGCGGTCATTTGGGGCAAAGGTTTTGAAGATTTGATCCCCCCCCCCTGCCCTGATGCGATTAATTCTCATTTCAAATCATTGCATTTGAAATGATTTCACATGATAGGTAATCGACTTGCCGCCGCGCTATGCCGAATGTTTGTCTACCTGTTCGAGCTTGTGAGCGCATTTCCCGTACTCGGGCAATGCATGCCCTGAGACGGTCAGTGTCGGTACGTTCTCGCCTACGGTATGGGAGAACTGGATAGACGTTACGCGCTTCATCTCTATGCCATCAATTGTCAGCTGAACAAACTTACCGTCGCGGTATTCAATAATGAGGTCTTTCATTACGTACTCCAGTGAGACGCAGGATCGAGTGGGTAGCCGTTGGCATCACACCCTATTACAGCACCGCGCTTCTCCATTCTCTGTTTCGTTGAGTCATGATGTGCTTTGCACAGTGGCTGCCAGTTCTCTTTATTCCAGAACAGGAGCTGTGCCTTCGATATGGCCAGAGGGTTACCTGACTTAAGCGCATCTTTAAGTTTGTGAGGTTCGATATGGTCAACCACTGTCGCCGGGGTTATGCGTCCCTGCTGCTCGCACATCACACATAGCGGATGCTGCTGCAGGAAACGCAAACGGGCCTTATCCCATCGGCTGCCATATATGCGGGGCTCTTTGTTCATGCCAGTCTCCATGCGCGGCGGCGTTCCGTCCTCGGCTCGTTGTCAGGGTGACGCTCGACCGTCTGCATGTCGGCGTGATCCACCAGCGAGTAACACGGATAAATCACCCGACCACCGAACGCCTCACCGACGGCGTAATCAGCTGCCAGCGTTTTATTCCATGCGTTAAGCATGCGCACCAGTCTGCCCCGAGGAGGGCTGTAACATACGCCGTGAATCAGTTTGCTCAGAACAAGGTAATCAGCGTTTACTCTGTCTGCTTCCACCAGCATTCCGGCTATCTCTTTCTGATACTGTGGCGGCCGGCCGGTACCGAGATAAAAGCTCAGCATGTCGTCAGGGAAGCGCGTCAGCCAGTCAGTAACCTTTTCGTTGAATCCGATTACCGGCAACGCGTCGTCTTCCAGCACCACTACCCGGCATGGTTGACTGGCTGCCCATTCAAGCGCACGGCGATGATTCCAGTTAGCTCCGTGGTTACCGTCATCAATCAGCAAATGTGCGCCTAAAGCCGAGGCCAGCGCCTCAGCCTGCTGCCGTCTGGCGTGATGACCGACCACCACAAACTTTATGTTTTCAGCCACCAGCAAATCTCCATAAAAAAAGCCGCACGATGGCGGCTACTGTTTGAATATCAGGGTGTTACTTTGCATTAACCCTGGTTAAGGTAAGCATTCAGCCCGTCAGTGGTGGGACACTGGCGCACTCAATGAAGAGGGATGGCTGATTACCTCTTTTTAAGGGAATGAAATGACTTACAGGTTTGAAGAATTAATTTCCACCACAATGCCTCTGCCCGATAACGAAACCGCCATATATTCTATGCAAGCTGCTTACGCAGTCTTGGCAAGAACATTAAATGACGAGATGCCAGGGTTTGCTGAGAAACTTTTAACCAATATTGACCGTGTATACGTTCAGAATGAAGGTCAGGCAGCAACACAAAATGTATTAGCTCAAATTGGACTTATGATTAAAACCTTAACAGACGGACAAAATTAACACTGTTAATTTTGATTAAAATCTCATCTTTAGAGATTTGCATGCAAGCGGTCCGATCCTGGACCGCTTTTTGCGGATGTTCATTTTTTTTAGATACATCAATATCTTTGTTTTGCATCATAACTATCCTCACTTATTTATGTTTCCACCAGGCGCACTCTGTGCCGATGCCCTCAGTTTTGAATACCGTGTGAACCATAGGGCCGGTGATCAGCCTGTCAGCGAATGACTTCGCAACAATGCCGAACGCCAGCATGTCGCCCACCGCGGCGCCAGCCTGTTCTTTCTTCCAGAAACGATAGCTCTCGATCCGGTAGTAAAGACGGATGATGCCGTGAGCGAACGCCATTACATCAGCGCGGGTGCCACCCAGCAGACCAGCGTTAAGCATCACATCGTTGCGGTGCGCTTCGATGAACTCCTGATAGATTCGCTCAGGATGATTCTGCTTTGCCCAGGTGTCCGCGTATGTCTTAGGTTCAGATCCGACATAAACCTTTCCTGGTTGCATTTCTTCCCACGGTGCGCGGAGCATTTCGACATCGGTACCATCTGTACACCAAACGAACCGGTATTCAGGGTGATCGCGCAGGTGCTGCCAGATATGCAGCCAGCGCCGGAAATAGACATTCATCTGCACGTCAGGGACGCGGTGAAGTTCAACATCTGCCGGGACGGTCTGCAGTTCATCCACCAGCGCGATACGTCCACATTGCCGGAGTGATGCGGCCCATTTAGCCAGCATGTCAGGCGAGGCCGTCAGTTTGGTACCGCGCTGAGGGTCTGGCTGACTGGTGAGCAGCGTTGTGATAACTACGTCACGCTGCTGGCGGTATTCAACGTAACCGGTATGCCCGGTATCGCGCCGTTCGTTGTGGATCTTCACGTTACGTTCCACCAGCGCCTGTCGGTCTGGTTTCGGTACCGAACGCTCCACGGACTCATGCTCATCGAGAGAATGAATCAGCTTTTCTGAACCGGCCACATCAGCGTAAGCCCACGTAGTCATTCCGGCGTTATGGATGCGCAGGGCAAGGTCGCTGTGTTCATACATACCGCGACCGTATACCGGATCATATCCGCCCACCTTCTCGATGGCGCTACGGTGGTAATACAGCATCACGCCGCGCTGCCCGGTGTATGCAACATGCTTATCGTCCCGGTAAAGGACCGAAAGGTCATTCAGCTTATTGCGGCCAGCCAGATCGAGAAACTGATAAGCCAGATGAGGCTCGGGTGATTCGATGTAAGGAAGGTGCCAGTTATCGGCGATGGGATAAGCATCGTCATCCCATAAAAAAAGATGCTCGCACCAGGCATCCATCAGAGCAGTTAAGCTGGCATTCTTTGAGGCAACAATGCCGAGGGATGTTTCATGGCGAAGCAGCTGCACGCCGTCAGGCACTACTGCGGCAGGTTTAGAGCCGTCGTCGATAACCACCACCAGCGCCCCGACTGGCAGATGCTGCATGTGCTGTTCGAATGCGCGCTTTAAAACGTCTGGCCGGTTGTGGGTACTAATTGCAATGCCAATCCGTGACGCTGAAGCGCAGGCAGGCACAAACGGGACACCATCAATAGTGACCTGCATAATTTTCCTCTGGGAGTTTATTAATCATCTCATTCGCGATAATGGATGAGCTGACGCCAGCAATGGATGATGTTGATAGTTAATCACTTGGGAAGTAACACAAAACTAAGCTAAACTACTGGTCTGATATGTATAACTTAATGATACATGCCATTATTTTTGCGAATCAAACAAACAATAAGGTCATTTATGAAAAAGTTAATTATGGTAGCTCTGGTTACCGCAGCTGTTTCTGGCTGTGCTCAACAATCATTCTCAGTAAACAAAGCGACGACATTCGCTCCTCAGCAAGTCACGACACATCATTTCTTCGTCAGCGGCATTGGTCAATCCAAGCAAATTGATGCTGCTCAGGTTTGCGGTGGTGCTGATAAAGTTGTTCGTACTGAGGTTCAGCAGACTTTTGTAAACGGACTGCTGGGATTTGTCACCTTCGGCATCTATACCCCTCGTGAAGCACGTGTCTATTGCTCGAAGTAATATTTCAGAGCAAGTGATACTGATAATCCTCTAGCCCCCTTACGGGAGCTTTTTTACATCTTATTAGTAAAACCATTATCAAGCCCACCAGCAGGCGAGCTTTATTTTACATTTAAACGAGCATTTAATTTGCATTATTTGAACAAGATGTTAAGGTTCCACAGCCTTAGAGCAAGAAGCACAAAAAACATAACAAAAGATACAACTCATAATTGCCCCGCACCTGGGGCATTTTTTATGCGCGCGTACCTCTCAATCCCACCAGCAAGTTGGATATCATGGTGATAGCAAAAAAACCGCCCGAAGGCGGTTGAGAATAGCTAATCGCTGCTGGTGCAGTTATTTAAAATCATTAACTGAAAATCTTCTAGGGACAATTCATCTATGATCTTACCTGTAATGGTGATTTTCATTCGCCCCATCACATCCAGCCCGCCAATAATGCGGATTTCAGTCGGCAACTTAGAACTGCTCCTGATGTAATCTATAAGGTCGTTTATGAACCCTTCCTTACCATACACTGCAAAGCAAGGCGTTCCGCAGTGCATGGTTTCCAACCGTCCCTCAAGCATCATGTTGCTCCACAGGAAATCGGTAACACTGAGTGTAGTAGGCATCCCTGCTTAACTCCTATTTTCTTATTCGCCTGCTGAGCATATCAGTTGCCTAATCCACTCCGGAGGTACCAAGTTGATTGACCTCTTTAGGGAATTCCCATTATCAAGCCCACCAGCGGATTCAAGTGGCTCATAGTTGGGGTGGTGACCGATGCTTCTATCCGGCATGCATGGCCATCGTTTGGCGACGCCATCAGGATATTCACCACAACTAGGATGGCTCTGCCTTGCCAGGGAAGTACACCTGGACGCAAAGGAAGTGGCTGTGCACAAAGCCATCACATGTTGTGTGCTCCGTTTCGTGGAGTAACGCTCATGTCCTTGAGTTGCTGTTGCTTCATCGCCGCTTGTAAAATGGCGGTAAAAAAAATGACCAGCATAAATTGCCTGGTCATTGGGTCATGCAGTTGTCTCTGCATTACGAACCGGAGTCCGCGCGATATAATTATTGTATCGAGAGCATTATCAAATGCCTTTAGAAAGGTAGCAGCGAAAGAAAAATCTATACCAAACGGTACAGAAAGAACACTGGTTCTTTAGGAATTTTCTGACCACCTTTACTGAGAGTATAAACAATATCGCTGTATGACTACTACCTTACAAATGATTGTGGTGCCGGGTGCCTCCCGGTGAGTCTTTTGGTTAACCATCCTTGACCCGCTTGCTCTAGAAATTCACGATGCCCCAAAAAGAAGAGTCGTCAGGTTAATTAGCCCCACCGCTTAGGGGGATTCACCACGGTTTAACTGTAACACATGAATGTCGAGCAAGTAGGTGTGATTTCAGCTGGTGGAGATAACCATTATCAAGCCACCTGCAGTTGATTGTGTAATGGCAATCAAAAAGGCCGCATTAGCGACCTTGTGACTGAAGAAGAGATTAAATAAGTTTAATCTTTACCTCATAACCTTCGAGACCGGCCATCGATTCACGTGCTATAAATTGAATTTCAGAAACCTCTTTTCCAGTTTTTTTTCGTAATTCTGAAATTCTTTTTGCTATCAGAGCGGCAATTTCTTCTTCTGCCTTTTGCGTAAGAGCGTCAACTTTCATTTTAACCTCTTCTGGTTCATCTACGTTTCCCATCTTCCAGCAAGGTGACAATCGTTGATTAACTGTCCTTTACCATAACTGTATATGGATTATAGACCACCGATATTGCAGATACTATGTGCTTATATGTTTCGAAGGCAAGATCATTAAGGTGATATATCAATACGTTATGGATACTTACGGCGAAGCTCTGTTTTTCTCGATTTCACGAATTCCCGCGAAGTTATTGTTACCCTTCTCAATGACTGCCAGCAGCGGCTTAACCCACAGCACCGCCTGGCAGTACGTCATTGAGTTGGCGGCAGCGGCACGATCATCGGCTGCATCAGGTCTGTTGGTATCGGTGTGTAGGGCGCTGGCACGTAAACGGTGCGCGTATTCGAGCAGCCCACCAGCGATATCAGCAGGAACAGGCAGATCACATGTTTTTTCACGGCGGAGAATCTCCCGGTATTTGATGACGGTTTCTTCTGTGCCGGTGTCAATCAATGAGTTCAGCCTGTTGGCATGCTCAGCGATTTGATTGAACCGGTTGAAGTTGAACGCCTGCGTCGCAATAACCTGCCCCTGCAGCTGGTTATCCGATGCCAGAACGCGGTTATCTGCCTGGCTGTGCGCCAGCCTGATGGCGAGGATCGCAATGGTTCCCGCTATGAGCAGTAGCGCCAGCACCCGCCAGGAGGATTTCAGCGCTGCCGGGAGTAACGGGATCATGATTCTTTTACCGAACTGGCCGCATTCATCACCGGCAATGGCCTGTTGTCCAGAGGTTCGTTAACAGGCCAGCGATAGCCGGTGACGCGGGAACGGGCAAAGGCGCGAATGTTGATGGCATCAGACTGATTACCGCCCAGCACCATCAAATCACCGTTATCCGCCTGTCCAACGACAAACCCCACATGCCCGCCGCCGTCGCGACTGAATACAACAACGCATCCGTAAGCTGGTTCGCGACGCTGTACTCCCCAACTGAGGTATGATTTGGCTGATTCGAACCGGGTTGACCGGATGCCGACGCGTTCGAACATTGACCCGACGTAAGCAGCGCACCAGGGAGTTTCGTCATCTTTAATACCGCCTCGTTTAATGTCCTTCCAGAACTGGAGAATTAACGGGTTATGGCGCGGGCCTTTGATTTCCATCTGCCCGATATATTTGCGGCCTTCAACCAGCCAGCGTAAATCATTTTGCTGCATTACCACCTCCCAGGCGGGTGTTTAAAATGCCAAGCAGCAAACGGCGGAACTGCTCAACACCGATAAAGCCAATGCCACCGCCAATGGCAATCGACAGCGATTTAGGCCATTCCATATATTCCAGCCCGGAGGCGACCGTCAGGGTCAGCGCCCCGCAAAGGAGCCCTTCGAGAAATATTTTTCTCCAGCCACCTCCCGTGTAGGCGATTCGAAGTGCGGCCATGATGAAAGCCATCAGTACGGCACCCAGCGGCGTTTCTCCACGCCACCAGCTCTGGAAGAGTTCGAGCCAGTCAGGCCAGTTGTTTGGATTGTGTGGCATTTTCATCGTCTCTCACCTCGCTATGGGCGGGTGCTGTGTGTAAGGGATCAGGCCCTCGGGACGATTTAACAAGTAGGCATGTCGATGATGGTTCCCGGAGCCTGAAATAAAAAAAGCCCGCTTTTGAAGGCGGGCTAATGAGTGACTATTAGTAAGTAAGGTAGGTAGTCGTGAGTTTTGCTAACTGGCCAGAGTGAGGCAGTATCGGGCTGATTCACAATGGTTCAGGAGAACCATCAGACAGTTAACTTCGACTCACTTTTCAAGCGTAGCAGCAGTTTAAAAAATCATAAAAAAAGCCTGCTTTTTATGGCAGGCTCTCAAGGAATTAGAATCTTTTATTGTTGTTGTCATGGTGCCGGGTGCCTCCCGGTGACTCTACCCCAGTCAGCAAAGCCGCGCGCATACCTGCAGATAGCAGTTGACTGGAACGCCCCTTCGCTTAGAAGGGATTCACCACAGAAATAATTTACGCGCCATTCATTCATCCGGTCAATGGATTATCTTTGAGCAAAAAAAAGCCCACTCACAGAGCAGGCAATCAAAGACTATCAGCATGCACGCTGTTAGTAAAAAGCACTAAGTACAAGCACTTCCATATCCATTCCATCGGATATTTAGAAGAGTAGTTCGAAAAGGATGAAGTGCAATAAATCTTATAAGCCAATTGGAGGAGAAATTGGGCCCGCGAGAACCTCAGCTTCTCCGTTATGACAAATGTCATCTCCCTGCGTCAGATGCCAGACTCCAGTGATGGGCTTGCCCGTTTCCAGGTCATCAACAACATCATTGGTGTAATAGGCAACCTGTACCGTACCGCAGTGCTGAATCCAGTAGTAACCTGCTTGCATACTCATCTCCTCAAGCTAACGAGAGGAGTATAAAGCTGCCGTGAACGGAGTGGCGTTAGAAATACTACATGGTGCATTAAGTAAATAGCCCCGCACGATGGCGAGGCTATCTGAATGAGGCACCTCATCCAACAAACCACCCGAGGTTAACTGGATTTTGACGAGATGCTTTTGAATGAGCGCTGAACCCAAAGGCCAGTATTTTCACACAGCAATTTTGCGAAAAGCAGCGCCCATTCAAAACTGGGTCGCTTTTCAGCCACTAAGGATAACCCATCATCACAGACCGAAAAGCTTCATTTGTTGCACTTAGTGTCTTTAGGCGGCTTAGTCAGCGAACGTTAAGACGAAGATGCCTTTGAGAATGTCTGCAAGCAAGCATGTTGCCATGGCCGCACCGAAGAAAATCCATGCTGTCGATATTTTATCTTCTCCAGTGTATTCATACCCATAGGAACCAGTATATGGTTCAAATGTCGCCCCAAGGTAGAGAAGATACAAGCTGATGAGGTGCATTCCTAAACAGACTATTCCTTGGGCGGCGAAAATCAGGAGGATGATAAATCTTGCTGGTCTATGAGCCCAAGCTTGAGTTATCTTTAGAGATAAAGCTTTGCTAATCCTTGTGTATATGAATGCATAAGCGGTTGAAATCATCATCATTCCGAAGAAGCTGCCAATCGCATATCCCATCATCTGGAAGTCCTTATCTATTTATGGTGCCGACTACCGGAATCGAACTGGTGACCTACTGATTACAAGTCAGTTGCTCTACCTACTGAGCTAAGTCGGCATTGGTCCGCCACCGGGGCCTCGAACCTCGTACTACAACATTTAGTTGCCGCTCTTCCCGATGAGCTAGTGGCGGTCTGGTGGCCCTTGCTGGGCTTGAACCAGCGACCGGGCAATTATGAGTCTCACGCCCGGACCAACTGAGATAAATGGCCGGGGGCGAGATGATACATAAGTCAAACTACCCACGCAATATCAGTGGTTTTTATGGTTGCCTTGCATCCTGTCTGATATCGTTAAATCGCCAAAAGTAACCATATCAGAAAAGGAAGCTATTCATGAGTAAGGTTAATTTTAAGTGTCCTGGCTGCGGCCATAATTTGACTGTACGCAGCGGCGTTGAAATCAAGAGCGTAGACGATATTGAAGGTTCCACCTGTACCAATTGTGGGCGAACTGTTCACAAAGACGATATCACTAAGCAGGCCCGTGATCATGCTGAGAAGCTCGTCAGGGACATGCTCGGGAAGCACTTCAAGTAAAGCATCAACCTTCTCTTTCAGAATGCTGGTATCTGCCGAGACTCTTACCAGCATTTTTTATCTTTCATAGTTGGCCTCCAGATACGACAAAACCCCACTATTTCTAGCAGGGTTTCGATGATTAAGCTGTGTGTCGAAGTGACTACTCTTAACACAGTAAATGATAAAATGCGGACCGCGTTAGTGATTTTGTATTTTTTTCTCTGTAAATTACGTATCTAAATAACCAACCCCATCCATTATGAGCCTTAAAGATATCGGGCCTAGCAAGGAAAGTCATGGAGAAGTCAACTTCCTTTAAGGTGTTTTATGACGCCGATGATAAAGAATTATCGAAACATGCGATTGACGCAGAAGATCTCGGAAAATCAATACTTTCCATGACGACACTAATTAATAAGGCCGATAATTTATTAAACGATGGCAATAAATCGGTTAAGGTCTTAGTTTCTGCGCCACTCAAGAAAGGTTCAGTTGGTATTGCCTATACGGTTGTGCAACTTTTACCTGATGCAATAGATGTTCTAAAAACCATTGGGATAGTGGGAACTGTTGGCGCAGTTGCACACGCCAGTGCGTTGTCTTTGATTAGGCAGCTGGGGTCGAAAAAGGTTGTTTCGGTAACTAAAAGAGCTGGAACAGATATGGCAGTCCTTGAGTTTGAGGACGGAGATATCGAATGTCCGTCAGCTGTTGCCACACTTGTAACTGAGCCAGTGATTCGTGATGCTTTGATCTCTGTTGTTCAAGGTCCGCTTGAAGGAAAAGAGTCTCCAGTTTTCAAAATCGTAGATGGGAATGACGAAGTATTGGTGAAGCTTGAAGGCGATCAAACCGAAGAGATTAAGCCGCTTCCAAGAGGAACGCTGCTGACAAAAACCGTTGAAGAAAAAGAAGTTAATGTTAAGTTTACTCAGGTTAATTTCCACAGCGAGAAAGGCTGGAGGATGGATTACAACCAAGAGGAGCACTCCGTACTACTTACAGACTATGAATTTTTAGCTAAAGTAAGAATGGCCGAGGGGACTGTAACTAGTGAAGACATGTTCTCTGTCCTTTTAGAAACAACCCGTACCACTTCAGCCCGTGGCAAGACAGAAAAGTACGTCATAAAAAAAGTACTTCGACATCGAGTGATGCAGGGGAAGAAACTGATATAGCAACGGTAGAAACTAATGATACAGCAACAGCTTTTACAAATCGTGTTTTGGTTGGGGCTAATCATAAGCCTTCCGACCTTCTATCGCTTTGTATATGCTGGCTCCTCGCTGCTGTGGCGCAAGGTTTTCCCTACCAGGATTGTGGAACTTAGGTTCTACAGTGAAAATCGTTCGCTCGAAAAAACTGTCACTCTTCGTTTAGATCAAGAAGATGGCAAGAAAATCGTTGATCTTATTGATGATGCAACCAATCATGGGCACTCAAAAAAATGAGCGACGATAAGAAAAATATTTTAAGCACCAACTCCGGACTCACTACTGGGGGCCTTGGTGCTGTTCTGACGACTTTAGTCCCTCTTCTCGCACCAGAACAGAATAGTGAGTGGCGCCCTTTCTTGTACGCTCTCGCGCCTTTAGTATCTGCTGGTGCAACCTATATAATGATGTACGTTATTAATCGACATGGACTTGAATCACCAGCTGAAGCAGCCCTACGGAATAGGCTTGAAAGAGATTTGAAAGGCATCGACGAACAATTGAAAAGCCCCCACGTTAGTGAGAAATTTAGAGCTGAGCTAATTCAAGACCGTGAGGAAACCGTTAGGAAAATTGTCAATATTGGCAAAACTGTTGAAGTCATACCTTCCGGAACAGCGAAAGAAGACTAAACGGCCTCGAACACCGTTTAGTCTATCAATACTAAGAATCCATCTCTAAACGTACATCTAGCATAGACAAACAACCATCGATAAAACCCTCTGCCATCTGAATCTCAATGCGTATTAGCTTTTCATCTTTCTTTCGCGCTTTCGCAATTTTCCGCTTCGATATGCCATAGAGATAATGCGCAACTAAGAGCGAATGTTCATAGGGCTTACGCTTTTGCAGCCGAGCTAAGCACCCTTCGATAATCAGAGCATCATCATCGGTGCATGAAAGACGAGTTTTACTTGTTTGAGGAAGAAGCCCCTTGAAGCCAGCAGCGATGGAAGAGTAATCCACACCAGAGCTATCACTTGCTGCCCAGCCGCCCCAGCGCTCTAAAACCATCTGAATGTCACGCATTGTTCTGTGCTCCTGTCTTATTTACGCTGTCGCTGATGTGCATGCCCTGAGGGCTGAAATGTTTTAGTGATGCTTCCAGTTCCATATCTCAAACCCTCGTCACGTTGCTGGCTTCCCATTCGAGATCAAGCTCGCTTTGCGGCTTACCGACCAGGTAGTTAAATGGTTTTTTCTCGCCTTCCAAGAACTGGTGAGAGCGAGAGTCAAAGTTGGCTCCAATATCGCCGATCCATCCTTCCCCTTCTCGTTGCTTCAACAAACGAATCATTGAAGCGGGAAGATTGATTGCGGCTTGTTCATCTTTGTCGAGACTCTCATATCCCATGCGTTCAGCTTTTCTCTGCGCCAGCTCGCGGGGAATGTTGCGCCAGACGGCCATCACGTTGTCGGGCATATCCGTTAGCGCACCAGTGCCTTTTACGTCCATCTTTCCGGTTGGAGCGGAGTCGTTTGTTTTTCTGGCATGGGTAACCAGCAGGACGTGACAGTTATGCTCGTTTTTGAAGTCGCAAAGCGTATCGATGAAGTCCTTCTGACCTGTGTAGTCTTCTTCGTCCAGTCCGCATTTCGCCAGGTTATCTATGACGAACAGCTCAATGCCATATCGACGCCGAGCATAAGCAAAAATCTCAAGAAGCCGGTCTGCTTTGGCCGTTCCAGTGAGCTTGAATACCCAAAGGCGGTCAGAAAACCATTCGTTGGTCATAATGATTTCTTCACGCTTCGGTGAGGAAGTGCAGATGGTTTGCCGCGTTAGTCGGGCAAGCATTTTGCCTGGTTTAAGCTCCAGAGAAGCAATACAAGTCCTGACGCCCTGACTCATCGCATCAATCGCAATATGTCCAACGAGCTCTGTTTTGCCATGCCCATTCACGCCATTGACGAGGGTCAGCTCACCGGCACGGAACTTAAAGTTGTTGTTCAGCGAAGCCCATGGGCTTGTAAACAGTCCGGTATCACGATGTTCGAATGCCTCGATTGTTTCCTGAAGCAAATCCCCTGCTGAGCAAAGCTCATCGGGATCGAAGAATTTAGCGCGCTCCATGTATTCCAGAATGGAATCGCTGTCCATGCCGTTCATGAGGCAATCGTTGATGTCTTTGTGCGGAAGTTCAACCATGCGGCAACGATGCTCACCAAGACGTCTGGCGATTTCTTTTGCAGCTTCACGACCTACATCGTCGTTGTCCAGGCTCAGCCAGATTTCCTGGAAGCGATCGAGATTGTGGTATTCATATTCAATCCACTGCTGTTTGGCACCCTTGCCTCCACCAAATGGAACAGACAGGGCATCATAGCCAAGCTGCGTGAAGGTCATGCAGTCAATCTCACCCTCGCACAGCACTACCAGGCGGGTGTTTTTATCCAGCGCCTGCCAGCCAAATAGACATGGTTCACAATCAGCTTCAGCCATGATCAGCTTTTTGCCGTTTGGCCGTTCGGTACCAATACGTTTTATCTGCAGCAGTTCGCCGTTCCGAATGTACGGGAATGCCACTGCAGGCACCTCGCGGTTTTCTTCGTGGTACCAGACCACCGCGTCTGTCACTTTAAAACGATCGGCTGTTTCTCGGGTAATGCCACGCGAAGCAAGGTAGTCGTAGCATTTACTGGCCGATTTAACACCCTTCTTTGTCGGACGAGAGAACGTTTTTTTCTTCGCTTCGAAGTGGTGGTCGTCGTCTTTCAGACCAAGAAACTCTTTCGCTTCTCGCATGGCGTCATGCAACTGACAGTTACGCACCAGCACCCAGAGATCCAGCAGGTCACCACTGTCTCCGCTGGCGAAATCAGCCCATGACTTTTTACCACCGATATTAACCTTGAGGCTTTTACCTGAGTCACCGTTAGTATTGCCTGCACACCACTCTTTCCCCTCCAGATGTCCTTTCGGAAGGAGAAATTTAGCGACGCGCTCGGCGTTATCCCATAGTTTTTCTGAAAGTTCAGCAGGGGTCATCAGACACTCCGTAAATCAAATTTGATAAAGCACCACGTAACGAATCCCTCTCGCAGAACACCGTGGTTATATCCGGCCACCAGCACACGCTTGAGGAGTAACTTCATGGGCGGTACCCGCCACGGTTCATGCGATCGATCGCTGACTGATTGATAAACACCTCAGCGGAGCCGTCATCAGACTTTGCGTACCACTCGTAACGAGACTGCTCTTGTCGAGTAGGGGCTTTGACAGCTGGAGTCTCTACCAACCATGCTTCATCGAAATGCCTGTCCGGTCCGAAGAACGTCGCAGCCTGCTTAACGAATGAGGTACCGATCTTTCCTTCAGAAGCCATGAATGATGCATAGCGTTTGACACCAGCCAACATCGTCTCTGGTTGAACGCCCTGCTTAATACGTGCGTTCCAAGCTTTGAATGCGCTTAGCTTGTTATTTCCACCGCTACGTTTTGGGTATGCCTGCCAAGCTTCTTCGAATGCAGGAGAATAGTCAGTTGAAGATTTCATTTTCGGTGTGTCGGCTTCAGCCGATGCACCAAGAGGTTTATTCTCTGTATTAATCTTCTGTGTAGTCTCTTGGTAATCTACTGTATGAATGGATGCGGGATTTCCACATGACTGCTCGTTGGTTTTCCCCACACCTGCATGCTGGTTTTCCGCATCACTGTTTGCGGAATTTCCGCATCCTTGTTTGTTGGTTTTCCCCACACCTGTATGTTGGCTTTTACCGACAAGAAGCTCTTCCAAACGCTCCTGATTTACTCTGAAATATAATTTCGCTGGGATGCCACGCTTTGCTTCTTCCAGTACGCCACAGGAAGCCAGTTTTTTACGAGCGCCTTCCTGCTCGTAACGGGTAAGCCCTGTCTCTTCCTCGAGATCAGCTTGGGTTTTATAAAACCATTGCCCTTCCATACGGTTTTGCCAGTAAACGAGCTGAGACAGCAACAAAGCACCAGTGATACCAACGCCAAGACGAACGAACGACCGCTGAAAGGCTATTGGGCGATCAACGAGTTGTAAGAAATTGCTCACTCCTCAACCCTCCTGAAATACTGTTGAAACTTCCAGACCGGCTGCACACACATGCTGATAGCCCGGCATAGCGAAAAAACCTGCTGCTTACCGCGATTCCAGTCGGTGATATGCACAATCACACCGAGAGGATCGCGATAATCAATATCCAACGGCTTAAATCGGTCTTCGGTAGTGATTGCATCCGCCATGTCACCCTCCTGACGTTGGGGGGAAAATATCTTCAATAGAAAATTTCTTCCCACTCTTGCTTAAAGCCTCTACCAAGTGATGGCATGTTTTAATATCTGGAGTTCGCCTACCAGATTCGTAATGGCCAATAGAACTAACCGTTTGACCAATTTCATCAGCCAAGCCACGCTGAGTAAGATGAAGCGATTGCCTTAATTTTCTAAGGTTGTTCATGGTTCCTCCTCTAAGGAGAATCAAATGTACATTATGTAGTTTACACAATCAAACAAATTGTACATATTGTGCATTGAGGTAAACTACACAAGGTGTATTATTTAGGTCATGAAAAAACACTGGAACGAACTGGCTAAAACCAGACTAAGTGCGCTTGGTATGACCCAGGCAGAACTCTCTGAGAAGATGGGTGTAACTCAGGGCGCAATGGGACATTGGCTTAATGGGAGGAGGAGTCCTTCGTTAGCGGAGGTAGGTGCGATATTCCAAATACTGGGGATTTCTGGAGCATCTTTAAATCCTGACGGAACATTTACAGTCGCAGAAGATCTAACTCATCCTCCAGTCAAGCAACAATATGAGTATCCTCTTTTCACAACATTGCAGGCTGGTCAGTTTGCTGATGTTGAGGTGTTTAATGAGCGTGATGCTCTGCAATGGGTCCCCACAACCAAGAAAGCAGGTCCTACTTCGTTTTGGCTTGAAGTTAGCGGACATTCAATGACAGCCCCGCCAGGAACAAGGCCCAGTTTTCCGGAAGGAATGCTAATTTTAGTTGATCCTTCCAAGAACGTAGATCATGGTGATTTCTGCGTTGCAGGCATTCACAACGATTCTGAGGTCACATTCAAGCGATTTGTCCGTGAAGATGGCCAGCCATGGCTGGAACCTCTCAATCCAAACCCTCGCTATCAAAGTATACCTTGTAACGAGGAGTGCAGAATCATCGGAAGGGTTATACAAGCCCAGTGGCCTGAAGATACTTTTAACTAATTCCACTTATCTCTGAAGGCCGCTTTAATCGCGGTCTTTTTTGTTTCCATCTCCCCCACCAGACATTACATCATGTAATTTATTTCTCTTTATCATTCATACACTTTGTATAAAACACAAAAAGCAATGTACGATTCGTATAGACAGCATGATGTACGTTTTGTAGTATTCATTCATCGGCAAACAACGGAGCCAATGAGATGAACAGAAACTCCCTACCCAAACCAACTAACCAGACATTTGATATTCACGCCAAGCTTAGATCATCAAAGAGCCATTGGTCATATCTTTACGCCTCACAGCCTCATCAAGATGGTTTTAATTACCAATTTAACACTACTTTCATTGACGGAGTGGAGTTCGCTATTTACGAGCGTATAGATAATTATTTCGTCCTGGTTGATTTTTTTAAGTCATACGATGAAGCATGTGATGATGCTAAAAAAATCATTGATGCTTACCCTGACATTAAGAAAATGTTCGAAGCCAAACAAGAAACTTATTAATTAACCCAACTTAATAAAAACAACACCTTTTCGGGTGGGGACAAACTCACCCTGAGGAAATGAAATGCAAAATTCTCTCGCAGTTAACCAACCAATAAAAACGCCTCAAATGCTGTTCGGCTCTGACGACATTAATGACTTTGGCAACCGAGTTCAGAGCTGCCGGATGGAAGGTGATTCAATGCAGCCGACCATCGAACCATGTGAGGTTGTGGCTTTCGTTGGTTGCGGTGGCCGTGCGCTCACTTCTGGCATTTATGTTTATACGATGGATGTTTTCGGTCGCCCATGTCTGTTCATTAAGAGAATAGAGCCATTAGCTGGAGGCGCATTGAGAATTATTTCTGACAATCAACACTACCAAACTTTCACTCTTAACTCTGATGAACAGAAAGATATAAAAATTCACGGTCGGGTAATCGCTTCTTTGGCTGTGAGGCGCTTCGTATGACTTTCATCAAAGACCAATCAGCATACAGAACGGCCTGCCTTTATGTCGCCTGTGGTTACGAGGCAATCGCTCGCCTTTATCTCAAGAAAGCTTATGGGTACTAACTATGAATATTATCGAAACTTACCGGCGCAGAGTTGCTAACGCGGCATTGGCGCGACTCAAACGTAAGACTGATGGAAACCTACTGATTATAAAACTGCCTGATAACAAAATTGAAACCGTAGAAGTAACTGAGAATTTCATGCTTCAGTTGTTATTACGGTTCGAAGGATTAACTCGTTGTGGGCTTAGCAGATATGAGGGAGAAACAACTATCAAAACCGCATATCAAAATGCCATAGGGATTAATAAACACACCGAATACCTGACGGATTCAGGGAAATTAATTATCGACGTACTTCTGAACGAGGTTGTTGATTACGTGAAAAAGAAACATGTAAGCGAGGACAATTAATTATGTTCGATAACTGCACCGCCAGCACGATTGACCTGGCTTTACAGAAACACGATACACCAGTTGGTCCGCTGTTCGTGGCAGTACGCCATGGACGCATTAAAAAATGCTTCTCCCGAGACACTGCGATCCGGTATCTGGCTTTCTTCATGACCACCGAGGCTTTTGAGCGTTCAGGTTTTCCGCAGCATCACCCTCGGGTGCGTATTGATCGCGATGACAGGGAGGTATGGCGAGACGGAGAAACAAAGGCTGAATATCTTGCCGCCCACCAACGTTGTATTCGCCGTCTGCGTCGCATCCTGGAACGTAAGCGCGAAGCACACAAGTGGCTGGCGAAGTGGGATTCCATGCACGACCGCTACGTGAAAGAACAGGCAGAGCTGCAGGCCAGCAAACCCGAGGGGGTGCGCTGATGGTAAAGAGACGTAGCAGCAAAACTCGACAAGGGCTATGTGGGCTGACGCTGGCACAAGGGCACCGGCTAACACGGGAACCAGTTCGCGAAGATGCGCAATGTGAGCAGTTTGTATCGCAGTTCAGTACCAGGGACGGCAACGTACTGATGCCACTGAATCGCAGTATGCGCCGTTATGCAAAACACATCGGGATCGAACTGAAGGAGGGGAAATAACATGGCTAAAAAAACTGAACTGGCACCGGTAGCCGCCCGCGACCTGCAACACATCGAGTATCGCGGTCAGCGAGTGGTGACCACTGAACAACTGGCGGCGGGTTATGGTGCGACCGAGAAAATGCTCACCAACAACTTCTCCCGTAACGAATCGCGCTTCGTTGAAGATAAGCACTTCTTCAAAGTAGAAGGGGCCGAATTGCATGAGCTTAAAAGGCACCCCTCTTTAAGAGGGTTGGTTAGTAAATATACGAGTCAGTTGATTCTCTGGACCGAGCGTGGCGCAGCCAATCACGCAAAAATGCTGGAAACAGATCAGGCATGGGGTTACCACGAAGACCTGGTGGAGTTTTACTTCACACAGCGTGACGCAATTGCCCTACCAGTCAGCCGTAAAGAGCTGGCGCTGATGGTTATCGAGGCCGAAGAACGAGCCGAAGCCGCTGCGCTGGAAAATAAAACGCTCAGCGCCACCGTTGAGAGTCTGGAGAAACACTTCACTAAGGGCATGACAATCCCGGCATTCTGTAAGGCTCTTAATGGCGTCAATATCAACAAAATGATGTGGTGGGTATTCGAGCGTGACTGGGTGTTCAACGAGCAACGTGATCCTGAGAAAGATCCTCGCTGGCGTGTCGCCTCATATGCCCGCGACAAATATCTCACAGAAGACCAGACGCAGATAACCCCGCACGGTAAGGATGCTTTCACAAAGTTTACACCTGTGCTTCTGGAGAAAGGCTGTCATCGCCTATACCAGCTGTATATGAAAGGTGAACTGCCGATGAAAAAGACATGGAATGGTGAATACAGCCACGATAAGGCAATTTATACACCTGAAGGCCTATGAGAAGTATGGCGGGATGAGAAACGCAGGTCGCAAGGCGAATGATTAAAAATATGGGGTGGCGTAAGCCACCCATAATAACGAGACTATAATACGCCTTCATGCTCAAGTGCCTTGCGGGCGATTTCTCCCACTAAATCTACAAGTTCATACAACAGCGTTGCCTCTTTCCCTGTTGTGGATAAATAGCCGGCAGCAACTGCAAGCGCCCTGATTCTCTCAAGCTCATTAACTGGATTAAGTTTTTGCTCATCACGCATTAATGAATCTCCTTATCACGTTCGCTACCGATAAAATCGAGCTTCAACTGACTGAGGCTTTCAACCAGCGATTCCGCTTTATCGAGCAGTACCAAATCGTCCTGACGTTTACGCAAACGGCGGCCAGCGTCACTTGAGTCTTCATCTGATACCTTACGAGCTCCCGCTACAATTGCCTGAAGTTCTTGCACTGAGTAATTGAGGTAGCCATGAGCCTGGCGATCTAACTCATCCATGTAATCGTAAACCTTGGCCTGCAGCTCGTAGCTATAGCTCATCGCCATCAGGCAAGCTTCACGCTTAGGGTACTGGTAGCAGGGAAGCTCGCGCCCAGTGCTATCACTATACTGAGCCAAAAATTTGGCTGAGTACCCCTCACCCAAGACCTTTGGCGATTTGGCAAGGATGTGTTTGTGTTGAATCTTCGTATAGCGCTTGCATGGGAAAGTTAATCCTTCTGCTTCGGCTTTCGCTTTACGCTCGGCATTGATGTAATCGACCATTTCTAAGCTACTCATAGTTGGCGTAGAAATGCCGTGCTGACCGATTTTAGATTGAGCGAGTACCTCCCCGGTAGGGGCATAAAATTTAGTCATGATGATTTACCTGTCGTTAATTAGTTGGTAGCTGTCGCGACATAACGATCCTGCCAAAGGGTTATCGCAATTTCACGCAAGTTATTCGTAAAAATATGCGGAATCAGGCAACCTCCTTACGTGAGTCTACGATGCGCTGGTTAATCCAGTCATCAACTTCACTTTCAACGAAAGCAATGGCGCGAGAACCAATTTTGACCGAGGTCGGGAATTTCCCCTCACTCATAAGGCGGTAGATCCATGCTTTACTGTAGCCGGTACGGCGACGTACTTCTTGTAAACGAATTAGGTTTTGGGCCATGCTATTCCTCTTTCGACATATAGAGACTGAAGTAGTCTTTGAGATAACAACATGGATTTTGTTAGAGTCAGATGAGATTAAGAAGGCATAACAACAAAAAATTTTTCTTCCGGAAGAATTTCATATCTGTTTTTTTCCGGAAGAAAACCTTAAAATTAATTTTCCGCCAATACTTTTTTCAACATGCAATCAAGGTAACCATAATCGAGGACATCATTTGCAAGAGGGATAAGAGTTTTTCTTACTTTTTCAGTTGTATCCACATCAAAATCCTCAAAAAACAATATATCTCCATATTGTTTTAAGGTGATAGGAAAGTTAGTTAACATAGACAATATTTTTAAATCCAAATATGCCAATATACGTAAGGCTCGCCATTTTTTTATATGACTAGGTTTAATTACCTTTGCTGACATTAAATGATATGGAACCGATGAATCAGTGAATACAGGTAATTCTCTTGCTGCTTTAACCCAGTTTTTAAACGACTCAAAAAGAATGTCATCAGGAGTGTTGAGATCTATTTCAGCCCAAATGTGTTGACTCAATCCTTTTGTAGGCCAGCCATAACCATCCGGAATAGCTCTTAATTTTGCTATATCTTCACCTGTTGGACTATCACTCCATACTTTACAAATAACATCATTATAATCTTTCTCTTCCATCCCACCAATAAAACCACAGCGTCGATTTTCAAAAGCGATATTTTTCATATCAATCGTGCGTACAGGTAGAGACAGATGCCAAGCATCAGCATACTTAAGGTCTTCTTTCTTGATATCAATATTATCTCCAGTAAGAATTCTGTAGATATCATCTTTTAACTCATATTGTTCAAGTTCAATCTGCCCTTTTTTATAAACCTCGTATTCTTCTATGCTTATCTCATCATTACCTTCTAATAAATACTGCTCATAGGTTTCACTCATCATTTCATTGATATACTCTAGACTATCAATGATTTTACGTCGTCTTTGAAAAGAAATGTAATACTGAATTAAATGAAAATCTTTAGTGATTTCGTCGTATTTTTTTACATCTACCCTATCGGTTATCTCTTGAATAGTAACATCAAGCTCTCGAATTTTTCTGAACCCTTCATTACATGTTTCCATGTCATCAGCAATTCTACTCAATTGTTCGTTTAACTCATTAGCATCCTTCGGAAGCGTAAACATACATAACTCCTGCTTAACATGAATTACCAAACACCAAAGCTATTCTTTAGCAAAAACCATGCGCTCGATTTATACAAGTATCTTCTACTGAAGCAAACATGTCCAGATACAACTGTATGCATAACCAGCATAAATACGCCTATATATAAATTTGCATGCACGTAGTTGCTCCAAAACCAGCACAATTTGTTCCAGAGTTGTTCCAGCATCGAAGCATATATATTCATAAAAACAATAAGTTACATTTATAACCACCTATATGGAACAACTGGAACGATCGGAACAACTACTTTTCATCGCAAATGAGTAAAATGCTTACCCGGTGGTTTTATCAGCCAACTCACCCAGATAGTCTGCATACCACTGCAACATTTCGCGTCTGCCATCAATGTACTGAGCATGATTGTAGGTACCACGTATCGTGTTTCTGTCAGAATGCGCCAGCTGCGCCTCTATCCAGGCAGAATTGAATCCCTGTTCATGTAACACAGTGCTCATGGTGTGCCTGAATCCATGGCCAGTGGCTTGACCGGCATAGCCGATACGTTTAATCACCTGGTTAATGCTGGCTTCGCTCATCGGCTTGCCTGCGTCATTACGCCCCGGGAAAACATACTTTCCTCTACCGGTAATCTCTTTGAGTTCGAGCAACAGCTCCTTGGCTTGTTTCGGTATAGGAACGAGGTGTGGGCGGCGCATCTTCATGCGCTCTTTTGGGATTAGCCAGAGATCTTTGCTCAGATCAAATTCTTGCCACTCAGCAGCACGAAGTTCGATAGTTCGAACACTCAGGTACATAAGGAGTAATGTTGCGATTCGGGTGATTTTACTGCCGCTATAAGCGTCGACAGCATGTCTGAAGGGGCCAAGCTGATCTGGTAAGAGATGAGGGAAATGTTGCTGTTTGGGGGATTTCAGAGCCCCTGCCAAATCCGTGACTGGATTGTACTCTGCCCTTCCAGTGATAACTGCATAAGTGAATATCTGGCGGCAAGCCTGTCTCGTTTTCTTGAGCTTATCCAGGACACCCCGTTCTTCCATCTTCTTCAGAACTGAAAGCATGTCCATGGGTTTGATATCGGTAATAGCTTTTCTACCGATAAAAGGGAAAATATCTTTTCGCAGATATTCGAGAATGTCGTCGGCATAACCGGAAGACCAATTCGGTTTCTTATGTTCATGCCATTCAAGCGCAAGAGACTCAAAACTGTTATTCACTGCGAGTATTCTGGCTTGCTTCTCCGCCTGCTTAACCTCAGACGGATCTTCACCATTAGCGAGTAATCGCTTGGCTTCATTTCGCTTATCTCTCGCCTCAGCGAGGGTTACATCAGGGAAAACGCCAATAGACAGGAGCTTTTCTTTTCCTGCTAGGCGGTACTTCAGACGCCAGTATCTGGAACCATTCGGGTTAACTAGCAGGTACAGGCCACCGCCATCCGCCAGTTTGTAGGGCTTGTCCTGAGGCTTAGCTGTGCTTATCTGGCGTGCCGTTAACTTCATTGGGGGTATCTCTTTCCATTGAACCTGTATATACCCCCGAATGTACCCCCACTTTGGTGTGGATTTCAATACAATTTAGTAGACGTAGGGAGAGCGAGTTTTAGCTGAATAGCTTGGTATTACTGGATTGAGTAGACTTTGAGAGACGTTAGTAGAAGTGATAATGGCACGCCCTGTAGGATTCGAACCTACGACCTACGGCTTAGAAGGCCGTTGCTCTATCCAACTGAGCTAAGGGCGCACTGAGAAGAGTGAACTTCGCGGTGGTGAAACGCCTGGAATTATACGGTCAATGACAGGTGAGTCAATGCCTTTTCGGCTTTCAGGGGCAATTACCGCTAGCCGATTGTAAATACGGCTGTTTTTTCAACATTCATCGCTTTTCCGTCGTAGAATTTCGCGCTGCGAAAAGGCTTAGTTGCATTTAAGTAACGCCTGCTGTTTTCCTGAGCGTCAGCTCGTCACACTAGTGTGAGGTATCCCGGCCGCCTGGAGGCTGACAGACAACAGGACCATGGAGTGACAGCGCAAAACCTGACCTATACGCCCCCCCGGTTACAGTACCTTTCTCAGGACATCGTCGGCATCAAACTTGAGCCCATCGTCGCCCTCTCCTCTTTACGCAGGGTCGGCGTAGAGGTCCTTAGCGTCCTGTCTGAAACGCAGCATAGCGAAGCCTTTTTCCGCCATCAGTCTGCAGACTGGTCGATAACGCTGCTTGAAGCACAGCTCACCGCGTTAAAAAATACCCCGCACTGTAATAATTTTTTCATTAATCTGCCGATAACCGTCCTGACAGAGCCCGACGCTTTTCAGCGGCTTAGCCGGATAAAATGTCCGCCGCTGAATATTGAACTTGTCGACCCCAGTGCTTTTTTAACGCTGTCAGCCGCGCAGAGGCAGACCGTTACCCGGAGCCTGTTGCAGCTCATAAGACAAGGTCACGGTATCTGGCTGGATGACATTGATGAAACACTCATCCCGCCCTTTTTATCCTGCCGGTTACCGTTAAGCGGCGTAAAAATCGATAAGGATGCATTCTGGCGTTTACGCGCCACACCCGCGCTAAGGCAACTGGTGTCCCGGTGCTTTCAGCTTGCCGGGAAAGTGCTTATTGAAGGTATTGAGACTGAGCAGGATTGTACCTGGGCACTGCAGGCAGGCGCAGAACTCGGCCAGGGCTATTACTGGCCGTCCTGGACATGGCCGGAGGATTAAAAAGCCATTTCCAGGGGGGAGGCCATGCGAATGACAGTGCGCCGTTACCGGCGGCGGCGTACAGGAAGTGATGCACTGGGATTTACGCGCTCGCCTTTTGCTCCCCCCTTCTTCGACCGGCTCGAATTTTTGAGTCAGTCCATCAGCCAGCCCCGCAAAACAGACGCTCCGTTTATCATTCTGGTGACGGAGGATCATTTTCTGCGCACCGGTTTTCTCAACGGCCAATTTCCCCTGAGCAGCTGTTGCGACTACCCCACGCTGGAGGATGCGTTTAGCGCCCTGGCCCAGTGGCCATCCGCCCGTCTGGTGGTGGATATTGAAAGCCGCTCCACTGCGCTGATCGACAAGCTGGATCAGCTCAGAAGGCATAGCCTCTATCCCCCTTTTCTGACGCCCTATCTGTTAGTCAGGGCGGATAATTACGATACTCGCCTGTTCTGCAAAGCGGCGGGCCCTTTTCACGTGCTCGAACGTCAGCTGACGCCGTCTGCTTTCCAGCACAGCCTGATGGATACCAGCCCTCCCCAGGGCTGCGATAAAGACTGGTTCTCCCGCACCGAATGGCCTATTTTGCAGGAGTTATCGCGGGGGAAGACCCTTCGCCAGATAGCGTTGATGCAGAATCGCCCCTATAGCCGCATTATCTATCGTCTCAGCTGCATTCTGTTGAAACTGGGTCTGACCCATCGCCAGGAACTGCTGCACCTTCTCAATAACCTCTCAGACTGCACCTTCTAACCCACTCACTAAGCCCTTATTTCCTAAAGACCTTTAGGAATTTACTTATCAATCATGTTACTTATTTGTTAAATTTTAACAATAATTTCAATTTTATAACTATTCCTAATTTACGGGCTTAAACAATGTGAAATGTCACAGAATGAATAATCTGCAGCACTTTCCTCCGTGCGTTAAGTGTTTGATAACGGAGTTAATAAGACGATAATGATGTAAAAACAAGCGGCTCGGCGAGACTGCCTGGCAGTCAAAAGCGAAGTCTGTAGTATGTTCTGCTGTACGACGGGTGCCCTTTCCGGCGACGACCCGATCACTTTCAAACGAAGGTCTGGTGCCCTCTGTGAACACTTTTTCACCATCCGTTCCCGCTTTCAGCCCCTGAAAACGGCCGTCGATTTGTTAACATTTGATCAACATACAGTGTGATATGTCATTTTTTGTTATTACATAAAGATCAAAAGATGCGGTAAATGGGATAACAGGATATTTAAGCTAATTTTAAAAAAATAGCTATTCGGATCCAGAAGATAATACAAAGTAATAAGCGAGGGGTAATTTACAGGGTTTTCGGAAAAAACTTACACGGTATAATAAGACGCGTATCAAATATGAATAAGAAAAACCTTTTTGCCAACACCAGCCAAATGAGATGACCGCGCTGAGGCATAGATTTCTTCACTACGTTAACAAGGATGCTTTCGCTCTTTCCAGGGAAATACTACGGTATAAGGATCTGCACATTTATCCTTCCGGCATTTCGAGAGTTTTAACCAAACTCGGCATAACGCTTTTAACAGTCTGAGGCATTAAAAATGAAACCGGCATCCGTTATCATTATGGACGAACACCCTATCGTCAGAATGTCGATAGAAGTCCTGCTACAGAAAAATAAAAACATCACAGTCAAACTCAAGTCTGGCGACAGCCATGAAGTCCTTGACTGTATCCGTAACCACCCTATCGATCTGGTGATCCTGGACATCGAACTTACGGGCACAGATGGCTTCGCTTTACTGAAGAGAATCAGAAACTTAAATAAAGACATCAAGGTCCTGTTCCTCTCTTCAAAATCCGAGTCTTTTTACGCAGGACGCGCCATTCGCGCCGGGGCAAATGGTTTTGTCAGTAAACGAAAAGATTTGGGCGAGATCTACAACGCCGTTGAAATGATCCTGATGGGCTATTCTTTTTTCCCGTCGGAAACGTTGAATTTTATAAACCATTTGGGTTCGGGGAAAGGGATGGTCGCGGATATGCCATTATCGAATCGTGAGGTGACGGTATTACGTTACCTGGCAAATGGTTTATCCAATAAGGAGATTGCAGAGCAGTTACTATTAAGCAACAAAACCATCAGCGCACATAAATCCAATATTTATTCCAAGCTGGGTGTGCAAAGCATCGTTGAATTAATTGATTATGCCAAAGCACACGAACTGCTATAACCTGAATTCACTCCCTGCAGCTTATCCGAGCTGCAGGGAGTGCGGTCAGCGCTAATTATAATTAATCATGAAGGTGGCATCAGCATCAGCCCGTCCGGGCTGAGGGTTATCAGCAGTGGCAATATAATTGGCATAAAATGACAATGTCGCATTTCCCTGCGCATCAACCGCTACCGGCTGGCTGGCCTGCTGAAGTGCCAGACGCGTTTTATCCGCATCCCTGATCTCGACGGCAACGTTGCTTGCCGTACTGGCGTCATTGAGCGCCAGTAACCCGTTATTGCTTCCGTCGGCTTTACCCGAAAACGTAATGGACGCCGCACCTGGCGGACAGCCGGTCAGCTTCAGCGTAAACGGCATGGGCTGCGTGCGACTTCCCGTGGTGCTGAGCTGTTTCGTGGGCCAGGTTCCCAGCGTGACGCTCTTGTCGCTATCGCTGCCCTCGGCCACACAGGTAAAATCAACAATGTTGCCGTACATCTGAATATTGATCTCCCCCAGCGCAGTGGCTGCCTGCGCGCTGGCGTGAAGCATCATCAGTGTCATCGCGGCGAAATGCCAGTTCCGGTTCCGCATCTCTTCCCCTTAATCGTAATCCACACGCAGATAACCCCGCGACGTGAAACGGCCTTCAGCAGGCTTATTCCCCGTCACGCTGACCGGCCAGACCCGGATCCCCACCAGCGCCTGCGCGCTGTCGTCGAGACGGAACGGGATTTTGCTGGTCAGGTTGTTGGGCGTTAGCGGGGTACCGCTTTCGTTGGCAATCACAAACCCCACATCGGGGTTATCCGACACCACCGCGTTGCTGGAGACCTTTTCTGCCTCAACGCGCATCGTCAGCATTGCGTTCGCTTCCACGTTGGTGCATTTGATGGCGATGGTTTTGCTTTGCGCGGTTACCCCCTCCGGTTTGTTACCCGCCCCGGCCTTGCTGAACAGGGAGGCCCCGATATCGCCGAAGTCAAACTCCACGATATTCCCCGCATTGATGGCGCAGCTTTGCGGCACCTGAATGGTCCCGCTGTAGCTGATGGTGTAGACCGGCGAGGTTAACGGATCAGAAGAGGTAGTGGTGACATAGACGCGGAACATGGTCGCCCGCGGGATCACCACCATATTTATAAACCGTCGTGTCACTTTAAGGCGAAAGACGAGGCTGGAATCCTGAACGCCAAACGGTTTGTTTTTAGAGACGTTCGGGTGACTCCCCATCTGGATGTAACTTTTGGGCGGATAAAATACGCCAGCAAAGCTGTCCGTAATTTTCATTGCCCCATCCAGATAGTCGTTTAGCTTCAGGTACTGATAGCCATCACTCGTTCCCGTGACCGGGTAATCGGTAACATAACTACGTTTGGTCGTGTTTCCGGTGGTGCCCTTCGGGCAGACGGCATTCACCCCCACCCACTGCGATTTCTCGCTGAGCGTCACCACCTGTCCGATCTGGTTATTCGAACTGTTAAATTTATCCGTCAGGTCGTAATGCACCTCCGTAGGGACGCCCTTTTCATTCACACACACGGTGGCTAAGGCATTCCCCACGGGCAAAATAGAGAGAAGTGATAAAGCCAGGCAATGGATTTTACTCACAGCGAATCCCCTTAAGTGTGATTGCCTGTTGCAGGCTCTTTTCTGGCAAGCTGTAGTGCGCACGACACTGGGATTGCATCCCGTTGCCCCACTGGATCAACAGTTCACCTTCCAGCGGCAGGCCGCTCAGGTAAATCTGTCCGTCATCGCCCACCATACTGGTGACGCCGCTCTGGGTTTCACGCACCACAGCACCGAATGGCACAGGCTGGTTGCCGCGCGTGACGGTCAGCAGGGCGCGCACGCCAATACGGGTATCAAAGCTGGCGCGCACCAGCGCCCCTTTTGTCGGCACCACGCTGCTCACGTTATTTTCGATATCGGTGTTATTGCTCATGGTGTTGGTATCCAGCGCCACGCGGTTATAGCGGTAGACGGTGGCATACGGCATCACCGCATAGCCACGCCAGTCGGTTTTCACACCGGTCTGGTTTTCCACGCTCACGCCCGATGCTCCCGGCGCTTTGATCAGAACGTTGGTATCGCCCAGCGGCTGGCTGAAGGTTACGCCATCCGCATGGCCGACCACGCCGCCGGAGAGCTGCCAGTTGAGATCGTGCTGGTCGCGTGCGTAGTTGTAGCCAACCCCCAGCGTGCCGTAGGTTGCCTGCCAGTTCGCGCTGGCGCTTCCGCTTGAGCCGTTATTGCTGGTATGGCCCTGGGTCACGCTGTAGTTCAGGTTGCGATCTTCCAGCAACGTCCCACTGACCCCGGTTTGCCAGCTTGTGTCGCCATCACTATTACGGCTGGCTGACGCCGTGGCATAAGCGCGGTCAATGGCGCTGTCCCGACGAAAACCCTGGCGGGTAAAGAGGCTGAACGGTACGGAGACATTAAACGACGCGATTCGGTCCGTGCCGTCTATCCCGACCGATTTGTTCCATGACCAGGACACGGAGTAGTTGACGCCCTTCACGCCGCCCGCGTACCCCAGCTGATACCAGAGGTTGGACTCATCGGTGCCCCAGTACGTCTGTTCGCTACCGGAGATATAGACCGAGCCGTAATCTCCCAGCGACTGGGAAATATTGAGCTGGAAGCGCCCTTTTTTATTCCACGTCAGGTTGTGATAACTCTCCACATCCGGCACACCGTCATCATCCTGGTTGTCGGCATACTGGTAGCCTTCCATTGAACGCCACGCAACATCGTCCAGGGTGTAGAACCCTTTTGTGGAGTAGCGGTAGCCCAGCAGCTGGAAGTTGGTTCCGAATCCGTTAAGCGATTTTGCATAGAGGAAACGCAGCGACTGCCCTTCATGGCGGCTGTCATCCGCGAGCTGGCTGCGGGCATGGGTGATATCGAGCGACACCGCCCCCCAGTCACCGAGGTTTTTCCCGGCCCCGATGGCCACCGCGGTATAACGTGACGCCAGCTGGGTACCGCCGTACAGCGTGTAGCCGTCGCCAAGCCCGGTAATCAACGTACCCTGCGTGAAGAATGGCGTATCCTGTTCGCTGTTGCCGCTGCGGTAATCCCCGGCCACCAGGTCATACTTCCAGCGCCCTTCGCGCTGCAGGAGGGGCACGGTGGAATACGGCACGGTATAGCGCTGCTGGCTGCCATCCTTCTCTTCAACCGTCACCTCAAGATCACCGCTTGACGAGGTTGGGTTGAGATCGGTGATGGCAAAGGCGCCAGGCTGTACATAGCTTTGATAGATAACGTAGCCGTTTTGTCGAACGACCACTTTGGCGGGCGTTCGGGCGATGCCGCGAACGGTTGGCGCGTAGCCCTGCAGGCTGTCCGGGTACATGCTGTCAGACGAGAAGAGCCGCCCGCCGCGAAAACCCACGCTGTCGAAAACGTCATTACCGGTATTGCTGTCGCCCAACACCAGCTCGCTTTTCAGCGGGATCACGGTGCGCTGCGCCCAGGTGCCAATATTCTGCCAGTTGCTGTGCCGCTGCCCGTTATTCTGCGTGTAACGCCATGCGCCATTATTGCGTAAACGCCACGCGCCGTAGTTCAGCCCGCTCTGCAGGTTCAGATAATAGCTGTCGTCCTCGCTCCCACGGTTGCCGGTAAAGCTGTAGTTCACCAGCGCGGCAGGGATCCCTTCATCCCATTGATCGGGCGGAATGTAGCCGCGTGCACTGTTCTGCATCGCCACCTGTGGCAGGCTGATATTCAGGCGCAGCGAGGCGAAGTTGAACGCGATCTCACTGCCGGGAATAGCCTTCGCCAGGGGAATACAGGTCTCCCCTTTCACGTTAACCAGCTCAGGAAAGGCCGCGATATTGACGCCAAAACGCTCCAGCATCACGCGCGTAATGCACGGCGACAACCCACCGGCAACCGGCGGTGTATTGTCGGCCTGCTCGAAGCGCACATCCTGCGTCGCGATAAACTCATCGTTACGCCAGATATCCACGCGATAAACGCCAGGCGCCTGCTGATGACCTTGTTCAAAACGCGATAAATCCGCCACGTTGGCGGTGTCATCGGACAAGAAGGCCGGGTTAAAGTAGCTTTCGCTCCAGCCAGCCTGTGGCCAGAGCGCTGCCATCAGCGCCAGTGCGACCGGGCAGTAACGTCCCTGGTGATTATTCATCGCGCTGACTCTGCTCACAGGTTGACGCTACGCGCCGGCGTAATGGCACCGTAGTCATTCACGCTCTGCCAGGAGAGCGTACCGCTTGCGGCGGCTGGCAGTACCTGCTGCGCCGAGTTTTTAGGCGCAACCATCAGGTTATCCAGCGTCTGTCCGCCCAGCTTCATATTGACCAGCGTGATGTAATACGGCGAAGCGTTACTGACTTTGAGGTGGTTGCCGACGCGCTCAAAACGCAGCTGCGAGAGCGCCTCTTCCGGCTGCATCGGCAGATTTGTCGGGCGGACAAACAGCTTGATCCGCGACAGGATAGCCAGCTGCAGCACGTTATTGTTTTCCGTTTTCGCTTTGTTCACGGACGGGATCGCTTTCACGTTCATGTAGAAGAGCGATTCACGATCGGCAGGCAGCGCGGGTCCGGCATAAATAATGCGCAGCGTGTTTTCGCTGTCCGGCTCGCTGACAAACAGCGGCGGGGTCACGGCAAAGGTTTTTTCTTTTTGCCCGTTCGCATTTTCGATCCACGCGTTGATTAAATAGCGCTCTTGTTTATTGCTGTTGGTGATCGCCAGCGAAGTTTGCTTTGCATCTGCCGGATAAATAACGCGGGTGGCCCCCAGCGCAATACCGCCGGAAGCATTTGCGCATGCAGAAACCATCATTAAAATTAACGATAAAAACAGTCCTGGTTTAATTAGGGTATTCATCACAACCGTACCTTTAATAATGTGTTCGCAGGTGTTATGGATAAATCAACGTAAACCAGACATCCGACTGAATATTGCCTGGCACGAGGTGTTCGGAAATAGCCCGATAGCGGGCGCTAAAATGAAACGCAAGCTCACTGGTATTCACCGGCAACCAGCTGACGGCCGTTGCGTTCGGGATAATCTGACGTTGTTGTTCGTCAAAAAGAGCCAGCCCGACGCCGCTGCTTATCGGTGATTCACCTGGCCGCGATGTCGCCAGAAAAACCTGCGGATCTTCTGCTGGCGTAACACCCTGAAACTGGATCCCCACGGTGCGCGAGACATCCACGCTGCAATCCAGCAGTCGCACGGTGAAGGGCACATTGACCGTGGAAAAACTGCCCACACCGGAAAATGAATTGGTTCGGTACTGCCCCATTTCGATGCGCATGTTCTGGCTGTCGGGTGCCACGGCGCAGCCGCCGTTCACCAGCTCACCTCTGAGATGAACTTTGCCGCCGTCGATCACCACGGTATGTGCTGAGGCCTGGCAGGCCATCGCAAGGGTTAACAGCAGTAGTGTTCCGGTCCTTGTCATCCTTCGTTCCTGGCCTTAGCGTATGACGGCCTCTTCCCTGAGGCCTGAACATCCCTGTGCGGAGGAATTACTCGTATTTCATTACGAAAGTGGCGTCAGCGTTTGCCTGGCCTGGCTCGGTGGTCGCAGCCGTTGATTTGTAACGCGCGGTGAAGTTCAGGGTGTTAGTCCCTTCGATCAGGTTCTGCGCGGCAGAGAAGGTTGAACCATCTGGAGTCAGGGTGGTGGATTTGCTGTCGAGGATCTCGATGCCCACGCCCTTCGCGGAGTTGTCGTTGTTACCAGAGGTTACCGCCAGCAGGGTTTTGTCGGTCGCGTCGATCTGACCGGTGAACGCAACTGCGGCCGTTTTCGCAACCAGCGGGTCACAATCATTCAGTTCAATGGTGAACGGAATATTAGAGGTGGTGTCACCCACTTTCGTGAACTTCGCGGTACGGTATTGGCCCAGGTTAACCGTCTGCTCGGAAGAATCAGTATTTACTGAACATGCAGCATTAACCAGTTCACCTTTAAAGTGTACGGTACCGCCATTTACGGTAACCGGAGTGGCTGGATCTGCTGCATTTGCGGCACCCGCAACCAGGGCCAGAGTAGCAATAACAGTAGAAGCAATGTTGCTGAGTTTCATGTCTATTCCTTTAAAATGTAAATAACCCTTCCCGCGAATAATCGGGAATAAGAAATACGTTCAATTGATTAATTGAAAGCTTATTTCGGAGGAGACAAAGTAGCTCATGAATGTATTTTAAAATATGTCAAAACGCTGTCATTTCGCCAGGTCACATCCTAATCCTGCCTAAGAAATTGACCATCCCCTCAGAAGGGTTTTTACGGCCTCCTGATGAAAACTCGCAAAGGGTGACTGACAGCGGCGCTCGCTTCTGACAAAATACAGGCAATCCCCCCTTTCAAACGTTACAGACGGAATCTTCTCTCTGATGGCAGCAAAGATTATTGACGGTAAAACGATTGCGCAGCAGGTGCGCTCTGAGGTCGCGGAAAAAGTGAAGGCGCGTAAAGCTGCCGGAAAACGCGCCCCCGGGCTGGCCGTTGTGCTGGTCGGCAGCAACCCGGCATCGCAGATTTATGTCGGCAGCAAACGCAAAGCGTGTGAAGAGGTGGGGTTCGTCTCCCGCTCTTACGATTTGCCGGAAACCACCAGCGAAGTAGAGCTGCTGGAACTTATTGATACCCTGAATGCCGACAACGCGATCGACGGTATTCTGGTTCAGCTGCCGCTGCCAGCCGGCATCGACAACGTGAAGGTGCTGGAACGTATCGCCCCCGACAAAGACGTTGACGGTTTCCACCCGTACAACGTGGGCCGTCTGTGCCAGCGCGCCCCGCGTCTGCGTCCGTGCACGCCGCGCGGAATCGTTACGTTGCTGGAGCGTTATAACATCGATACCTACGGTCTGAACGCCGTGGTCATTGGCGCATCAAACATTGTCGGCCGTCCGATGAGCATGGAGCTGCTGCTCGCTGGCTGCACCACCACCGTGACCCACCGCTTCACCAAAAATCTGCGTCATCACGTAGAAAACGCCGATCTGCTGATCGTGGCGGTCGGGAAGCCGGGCTTTATTCCGGGTGAATGGATTAAAGAAGGCGCGATCGTTGTGGACGTCGGTATTAACCGTCTGGAAAACGGGAAAGTGGTCGGTGACGTGGTTTACGAAGATGCTGCGGCTCGCGCCTCTTACATTACCCCAGTACCGGGCGGCGTAGGCCCGATGACCGTTGCCACACTGATTCAGAATACTTTGCAGGCATGCGAAGAGTACCACGACGTAGAGGACGCGTAAGATGGCCACATTTTCATTAGGTAAACACCCGCACGTTGAGCTGTGCGATCTGCTGAAGCTGGAAGGCTGGACCGAAAGCGGCGCACAGGCCAAAATCGCCATTGCCGACGGGCTTGTTAAGGTGGACGGCGCAGTGGAAACCCGCAAGCGCTGCAAAATTGCCGCGGGTCAGACCGTGAGCTTTGAAGGGCAAACCGTGACGGTGACCGCCTGATGCTCTCCCCCTCTCCCGTCGGGAGAGGGAACCCACATTCCCCCACACCCATCACGGTTAATTATCGATCGACTTCAAATAATCACTATTTCATCTGTTGAAAAGTGAAAATTCTGTTGCGCGTTTTTCACTCTTTCCCCACGATAAGTAGAACGTTCTACTAAAACGTTCTACTTACAATAACAGCGCCAAAAAAAGCGCTACTCGGGGGAAATCAGCATGAGTCTGATATCAGGGTTTGTTAAATCGCTCTCTAAATTATCGATGATTGGCCGCGCGTTAATGCTGCCAATTTCACTGCTTCCCGCTGCGGGCCTGCTGCTGGCCTTTGGCGATAAGTTTCACCTGCCGCTGATGATGAACGCGGGCGGGGTTATCTTTGATAACCTGCCGATGCTGTTTGCCATTGGTTCCGCCGTGGGGCTGGCATCCGAGTCCGGCATTGCCGCGCTCTCGGCGGCGGTCTCGGTGTTTGTCACCAACATCACCATCAGCACCGTCTTGAGCATCACGCCGGAAATGGCGTCTCAGGGCGGCAAATACGCGATGGTGGTCGGCATCCCGACGTTGCAGATGGGCGTCTTCGGCGGCCTGATCTGCGGTATTCTCGCCGCCTGGTGCTATAACCGTTTCCACACCCTGCAGCTGCCAGAGTTCCTCGGGTTCTTCTCCGGGAAACGCTTTGTGGCGATTGCGACAGCGTTTCTCTCTTTCCTGCTCGGCCTGCTGTTGCCGTATGTCTGGCAGCATATCCAGGCGGGCATCGATGCGCTCTCCGTGGTGGTTAATGGCGATAATCAGGCAGCCTCGACCTTTATCTTCGGTCTGGTGGAACGTGCGCTGATCCCGCTCGGCCTGCACCACATCTGGTATCCCTCTTTCTGGTATTCGTTTGGGGATTACACCACCCAGGCCGGTCAGGTGATTCACGGCGACCAGACCATCTGGTTTAAGATGCTGGAAGAAGGGGTCAAATCCTTCAGCAGCGACAGCTACCAGAACGCCGGTAAGTTCATGCAGGGTGAATTCCCGCTGATGCTGTTCGCGCTGCCTGCGGCGTGCCTGGCGATGTACCACGAAGCACACACCAAAAATAAGAAAATCGCGGCCGGTATTTTGTTCTCTGCGGCGCTCACCTGCTTCCTGACGGGGATCACCGAGCCGGTTGAATTTACCTTTATCTTCGTCGCCCCTATTCTGTACGTCTTTAACGCCATCATGGCCGGTCTGGCGTACATGACCATGTATCTGCTGCATGCGCATATCGCCAAGTCGTTCTCTGCGGGCTTTATCGACTACCTGTCGTTCGGGATCCTGCCGTCATTTAACGGCTACAAAACCAACTTCCTGAACGCCATTATTATCGGCATTCCGATGGGCCTGATTTACTACTTCACGTTCCGCTTTGTGATCCGTCGTTTCGACGTGAAAACGCCGGGCCGTACAGAAGTGACCGCCAGTGCGGACGATAAGTCAGATTCAGAACTCGCCACAGAGATCATCAACCTGCTGGGCGGTGCGCACAACATCGACTCCGTCGGCTCCTGCATCACCCGTCTGCGCCTGGAAGTGGCAAAAAGTGAAGCGGTTGATAAGGACGGTCTGAACGGCCTTGGCGCCCGCGGCGTAGTGTTCGTCGGTGATAACGGTATTCAGGTGATTTTCGGTGCCAGAGCACAGTTTATCGCCCAGACCATGTCCACCATGATTGGCAAATAATAAGATGCCTGAACGACACGTCTCCTGTACGCTGGGGGACGTTGTCTTATCTGGCTGATAATCGGTAAATTTCAGGGAGCGGTTTTGAAGAAAGTCAGCATTATTGATGTCGCAAAGCATGCGGGCGTTTCGGTCTCCACCGTGTCGCTGGTGCTGCGCCAGAAAGGGAAGATTTCAGAC
The DNA here is from genome assembly GCF_041360735.1 of Enterobacter sp. RCC_40. Classification (NCBI taxonomy): domain Bacteria; kingdom Pseudomonadati; phylum Pseudomonadota; class Gammaproteobacteria; order Enterobacterales; family Enterobacteriaceae; genus Enterobacter; species Enterobacter sp. RCC_40. The sequence goes on along the minus strand of NZ_JBFUPR010000002.1, from coordinate 262,184 downwards.
GCAACAATCGCGAAGGTCAATGCAGCCATCACTACGCTGGGCTATGTTCACAACGTCGCCGCTGCCAACCTCCGCGCTAACACCTCCAACCTGATCGGCCTGATCCTGCGCGACTTTAGCGACAGCTTTTCCATTAAGGTGATGGCGAGCATCGTCCAGGAGCTGGAGAGACAGGGGTATATGGTTTTTCTCGGCCAGCCGCTGAACGACCATGAACATCTTGAGCGCTGCCTGCTGTCGTTTAAACAGCAGGGGGTCGCCGGCGTTATCTATCTGGCCTCTGATACCCGGGCATCCTCGCTGCCGGAACACATCCGCCAGTGCCCGCTGCCGCTGGTGGTGGTCTCTCAGTCCCTGCTGGATGAAAAATGCAATCTGGTGATGCGTGACAACCGCCAGGCGGCGAACCTTGCCGCGCGTTATCTTATCGAGCGCGGGCACCGCAACATTGCCTACATTGGGGGTCGTGAAGGCTGCCTTATCCGCGAGCAGCGATTGCTCGGCTTTCGCAGCGCGATGACCCAGAACGGCCTGGTCTGGCGTGAGGAATACTCGCCTGCGTGTAGCGATGACACGCTGGCCGCAGGTTTCGCCACCCGCCAGCTGCTGGATAAAAACAACACCATCACCGCCCTGCTCTGCCACTCGCCGGATGCGATGATCGGCTCCATCTCCGGCATTCATCAGGTGGGGCGCACCGTGGGGAAAGATGTGTTTCTCACCCAGCAGGTCGCGCTGGTCGGTTTTGAAGATATGCTGCACGTGAACCTGACGTCTCCCTCGTTTACCTACGTTTCCTCCGCCAGTGAGGAGACGGGGCGTCAGGCGGCGGGGTTGATCATCCGCAAGCTAAAAGAGCCGGATCTGCAAACACAGCGTATCACCCTTTCCGGGCAGCTTATTGCCCGAGAATCGGCGTAAATAAGACGCTAACACCATCCTCATTGCGCCCATTCGCTGCTATATTTCCCTGCTTTGCCATGGATAATCGCAATGCCTACCGTTATCACCCACGCTGCAGTGCCTTTGTGTCTGGGCTTAGGCCTGGGAAGTAAAATCATCCCTCCCCGCCTGCTGCTTGCCGGCGTCGTCCTCGCCATGCTGCCGGACGCCGACGTGCTGGCGTTTAAGTTCGGCGTTGCCTACGGCAATGTGTTCGGCCACCGCGGCTTTACCCACTCCCTGCTGTTTGCCTTTGTGGTGCCGATACTTTGCGTACTGATGGGCCGACGATGGTTTCGGGCAAGTCTGACCCGCTGCTGGCTGTTCTTAACCGTGTCTCTGCTGTCGCACAGCTTGCTGGATTCCATCACCACCGGTGGGAAAGGCGTCGGCTGGCTGTGGCCGTGGTCAGATGAACGGTTCTTTGCACCGTGGCAGGTCATTAAGGTCGCGCCGTTTGCGCTGTCACGCTATACCACGCCCTACGGGCATCAGGTGATTATGTCGGAACTGCTGTGGGTGTGGCTGCCAGGGGTTGTGCTGATGGGGCTGTTGTGGTGGAAGCGGAGGTAAAAGCAAAACGGCAACCCAGTTGCCGTTTTTCGTGTTTGCACCCTCTCCCGGTGGGAGAGGGCATCAGCGCGCACCAGAATTATTTCCGACGCCAGGTGGTCCCCTGCGGGCCATCTTCCAGAATGATGCCCATTTCCGTCAGACGGTTACGCGCGGCATCTGCTGCCGCCCAGTCTTTCGCCTGACGCGCTTCCAGACGCGCGTTGATAAGTTGCTCAATCTCCGCCACTTCGCTATCGTCCGCCTGCGCACCGCTTTGCAGGAACAGATCCGGTTCCTGCTCCAGCAGACCCAGTACCGAAGAGAGCTTACGCAGATGGGAGGCCAATGCATTCGCTGCCGCCATATCTTCTGACTTCAGACGGTTAACTTCACGCGCCATATCAAACAGCACGGAGTAGGCTTCCGGCGTGTTGAAGTCATCGTTCATCACGTCAATAAAGCGCGCTTCAAACGCCTCACCGCCTGCCGCGGGTACAGATTTATCGGTACCGCGCAGGGCAGTGTACAGACGCTCCAGCGCCGCACGCGCCTGTTTCAGGTTCTCTTCGCTGTAGTTCAGCTGGCTGCGATAGTGGCCAGACATCAGGAAGTAGCGCACGGTTTCCGCATCGTAATATTTCAGCACGTCGCGCACGGTGAAGAAGTTGCCCAGAGATTTAGACATCTTCTCACGGTCAACCATCACCATCCCGGAGTGCATCCAGTAGTTCACATACTCGCCGCCATGCGCACAGGTTGACTGTGCAATTTCGTTTTCATGGTGCGGGAACATCAGATCCGAACCGCCACCGTGAATATCGAAATGTTTGCCCAGCTGTTTGCAGTTCATCGCCGAGCACTCAATGTGCCAGCCAGGACGCCCTTCGCCCCACGGGGAAGGCCAGCTTGGTTCGCCCTCTTTGGACATCTTCCACAGCACGAAGTCCATCGGGTTACGCTTCACGTCCACCACATCAACGCGCGCACCGGCCAGCAGCTGATCCAGATCCTGACGGGAAAGCTGACCGTAGGTAGGGTCAGTCGGCACGGAGAACATCACGTCACCGTTATCGGCCACATAGGCGTGACCACGTTCGATCAGCTTTTCGGTGATGTCGATAATTTCGTGGATATGGTGGGTGGCACGCGGCTCGCTGTCCGGACGCTGAATATTCAGGGCGTCGAAATCTTTGTGCATTTCCGCGATCATACGATCCACCAGCGCAACAAAGCTTTCGCCATTTTCGTTCGCGCGCTTGATGATTTTGTCGTCAATGTCGGTGATGTTACGCACGTATTTCAGGTTGTAGCCCAGAAAACGCAGGTAGCGCGAGACAACGTCGAATGCAACAAAGGTACGGCCATGGCCGATATGACAGAGATCGTAAACCGTAATACCACACACGTACATGCCGACTTCCCCGGCATGGATAGGTTTAAATTCCTCTTTTTGGCGCGTCATTGTATTAAAGATTTTTAACATCGAAGATTCCATGTAAACACGTGTGTGGTTGAAAACCGGTTATTCTACCTGTAATTCAAACCTGAAGCAGCACACAATGCAAGGTGATCGCATCCTGTGGTTATGCTATAACAAGCCCCTATAGATGACCCAAACGCGGGTCGACGTACCACAATAACGGAACAGGATGCAAAAATGGTTACTTTCCACACTAATCATGGCGATATCGTAATCAAAACCTTTGATGACAAAGCGCCTGAAACAGTTAAAAACTTCCTGGACTACTGCCGCGAAGGTTTCTACAACAACACTATTTTCCACCGCGTGATCAACGGCTTTATGATCCAGGGCGGCGGTTTCGAACCTGGCATGAACCAGAAAGCGACGAAAGAAGCGATCAAAAACGAAGCGAACAACGGTCTGAAAAACACCCGTGGTACGCTGGCGATGGCGCGTACGCAGGCTCCTCACTCTGCAACAGCCCAGTTCTTCATCAACGTTGCTGACAACGACTTCCTGAACTTCTCCGGCGAAAGCCTGCAGGGTTGGGGCTACTGCGTCTTCGCAGAAGTGGTTGAAGGTATGGACGTAGTCGACAAAATCAAAGCCGTGGCGACCGGCCGCAGCGGTATGCATCAGGACGTTCCAAAAGAAGACGTCGTGATTAACAGCGTGACCGTCAGCGAGTAATTCGTGGCGACACTCTTTATTGCAGATTTGCACCTGCAAACAGAAGAACCGGCGATCACCGCCGGTTTTCTGCGTTTTTTACGCGGTGAAGCGAAAAGTGCCGATGCACTTTACATTCTGGGTGACCTGTTTGAAGCCTGGATTGGCGACGACGATCCCAACCCGCTGCACCGTGAGATGGCGGCTGCCATTAACGCGCTGGTCGATTCCGGCGTCCCCTGCTTCTTTATCCACGGCAACCGTGATTTCCTGCTCGGCAAGCGCTACGCCCGCGAAAGCGGCATGACGCTGCTGCCGGAAGAGCAGGTACTCGACCTTTATGGCCGAAAGGTGTTAATCCTGCACGGTGACACACTTTGCACTGACGACACCGGCTATCAGGCGTTTCGCGCTAAGGTTCATACCCCGTGGATCCAAAAAGTATTCCTGGCTCTGCCGCTGTTTATCCGTAAGCGGATCGCAGCCAGAATGCGTGCCGACAGTAAGGCCGCCAACAGCGGCAAATCCATGGCCATTATGGACGTTAATCCCCAGGCGGTAGTCAGGGTCATGGAAAAACACCGCGTTCAGTGGTTGATCCACGGTCATACTCATCGTCCCGATGTGCATACCCTTACCGCCAACGGCGAAGCGGCCCACCGCGTCGTCCTCGGGGCCTGGCACAGCGAAGGTTCTATGGTCAGCGTCACGCCTGACGGTGTGGAACTGATCGCTTTCCCGTTTTAACCCGCCAAAAAATCATTCTATTTTTTTGAACAATATCGGCAAATTGTTTCGATTTTAATCAGCCCTTGGTCGGCCTATTATTTATCACATCAGGGCAGCACGCCCTATCCCAGATAAAACATTTAAGGAATACGACCATGAAATCCATCAAAACTTTCGTTGCTGTTGCCGCACTCTCTCTGATCTCTTTCGGTTCTTTTGCTCAGAGCGTCAGCGCCACGGCCTCTACCCTTGACCGCGCAGAAGCGAAAATTGCCGCTCAGGCTGCTGAACAGGGCGCGTCTTACAAAATCACCAGCGCTCAGTTTAACAACCGCGTTCACATGACGGCAGAACTGACCAAATAAGACGTCTGTTGACCGTGCCGCCCGTCAAAAGCACATCAAAGCACATCGATGCCTGATAAAACAGACCGCCAGAACGCGGTCTGTTTTGTTATCTCCTGAGGGCCACAACGGCTCAGTTTTTAACCGCGCAACCGTTTTCCTTGCCCCTATTACATGCTATTCTCTGTGCCCTCGAAAGCAGTGTGTTTCGCACCACAGGAGTTTTAAGACGCATGTCTTCCCGCAATAATCCGGCGCGTGTCGCCATCGTGATGGGGTCCAAAAGCGACTGGGCTACCATGCAGTTCACCGCCGAAATCTTTGAAATCCTGAATGTTCCGCACCACGTTGAAGTGGTCTCCGCACACCGGACACCAGACAAACTGTTCAGCTTCGCCGAAAGCGCCGAAGAGAAGGGTTATGAGGTGATCATTGCCGGTGCGGGCGGCGCAGCACATCTGCCAGGCATGATTGCCGCCAAAACGCTGGTACCGGTACTGGGTGTTCCGGTGCAAAGCGCTGCGTTAAGTGGTGTCGATAGCCTCTATTCCATCGTTCAGATGCCGCGTGGCATTCCGGTCGGCACGCTGGCCATTGGTAAAGCGGGCGCTGCCAACGCTGCCCTGCTCGCCGCGCAGATCCTGGCGACTCACGATAAAGCGTTACATCAACGTCTGGCGGACTGGCGTAAAGCCCAGACCGACGAGGTGCTGGACAATCCGGACCCACGGGGTGCGGCATGAAGCAGGTATGCGTCCTCGGTAATGGTCAGTTAGGCCGTATGCTGCGTCAGGCCGGCGAGCCGCTGGGTATTGCCGTCTGGCCCGTCGGGCTGGATGACGAACCGGAAGCCGTGCCGTTTCACCAGAGTGTGATCACCGCGGAGATTGAACGCTGGCCACAAACGGCCCTGACGCGCGAGCTGGCACGTCATAATGCCTTCGTTAACCGCGACGTCTTTCCCATTATTGCTGACCGTCTGACGCAAAAGCAGCTGTTCGATAAGCTCGGGCTGCCGACTGCGCCGTGGCAGCTGTTGTCCGATAAAAGCGAGTGGAAGGATGTTTTTGCAATGCTGGGCGAGCTGGCAATTGTGAAGCGTCGCGTCGGCGGGTACGACGGTCGTGGACAGTGGCGTCTGCGCGCCGATGACACTCACGAGCTGCCGGACGATTGCTACGGGGAGTGCATCGTTGAGCAGGGCATTAACTTCAGCGGTGAAGTCTCGCTGGTAGGTGCTCGCGGGCAGGACGGTCATACCGTTTTTTATCCGCTGACGCATAACCTGCATCAGGACGGGATCCTGCGTACCAGCGTTGCATTCCCGCAGGCCAGTGCTGAACAGCAGGCGCAGGCAGAAGAGATGCTCTCTGCCATCATGCACGAACTCGGTTACGTCGGCGTCATGGCGATGGAGTGTTTTGTCACGCCGTCCGGTCTGCTGATTAACGAACTGGCACCGCGCGTTCACAACAGCGGTCACTGGACCCAAAACGGGGCGTCCATCAACCAGTTCGAGCTGCACCTGCGCGCCATCACTGACCTGCCGCTGCCGCAGCCGGTGGTGAACAGCCCGTCGGTGATGATCAACCTGATCGGTACCGATCTGAACTACGACTGGCTCAAGCTGCCGCTGGTGCATCTGCACTGGTATGACAAAGAGGTGCGTCCGGGTCGTAAGGTCGGTCACCTGAACCTGAACGATACCGACACCGATCGTCTGGGCGCCACGCTGGAAGCGATTATTCCTCTCCTGCCGCCGGAATACGCGAGCGGAATTATCTGGGCGCAATCAAAGCTTAAGTAATACTCCTCTGCCGGGGAGTTGACCTTCCCCCTCCCCGGCGTACAATCCCCGCCCATTGCAGCTTAGTTTTCTTCTGGAAAAACCATGAACGATGGAACGGACTATCGCGCGATCCTCGCATCCGATACCCCTTTAATCGACGTTCGCGCGCCGATCGAATTCGCCCAGGGCGCGATGCCTGCGGCAATCAACCTGCCTCTGATGAACGATGATGAACGCGCCGCCGTCGGTACCTGCTATAAACGCCAGGGGCCGGACGCTGCGCTTGCTCTCGGCCATAGCCTGGTCGCAGGCAGTACCCGTGAGATGCGCATTAACGCCTGGCGCGAAGCCTGCCTCTCCCACCCCACCGGCTACCTCTGCTGCGCGCGTGGCGGTCAACGCTCGCATATCACTCAGGCCTGGTTGAAAGCGCGCGGCGTGGATTACCCGCTGATCGCAGGCGGCTATAAAGCGCTGCGTCAGACCGCGATTGAGGTAACCGCTGAGCAGGTGCAAAAACCGATGGTGCTGATCGGCGGCTGTACCGGGAGCGGCAAAACGTTGCTGGTGAAACAGCACGCGCAGGGCGTGGATCTGGAAGGGCTGGCGCACCATCGCGGCTCGTCGTTTGGCCGCACGCTTACACCACAGCTTTCGCAGGCGAGCTTCGAAAATCAGCTCGCCGTCGTGCTGTTGAAAAAAGAGGCCGCACGCTGGGTGCTGGAGGATGAAGGGCGGATGATTGGCTCCAACCACCTGCCGGAATGCCTGCGAGACCGCATGGTTCAGGCGCCTGTTGTGGTAGTAGAAGACCCGTTTGATGTCCGTCTTGAACGCCTGCGTGAAGAGTATTTCGACCATATGTGGGCGGATTTTTCTGCTGCCTTTGGCGAAGAGGCGGGCTGGAAAGCGTACAGCGAATACCTGCACCACGGCCTGTTTGCCATTCGCCGCCGTCTGGGGCTGCAGCGCTTTGCAGACTTTACGGCGCTGCTGGATTCCGCCCTGCAGGAGCAACAACGTTCTGGCAGCACCGACGCGCATTTGCGCTGGCTTACCCCGCTGCTGAACGACTATTACGACCCGATGTACACCTGGCAGCTGGCAAAAAAGGCGGAGAAGATTGTGTATCGCGGAACGTTTGAGGACGTTGCTGACTGGCTCAATCGCTGAATCACGCGCACAAAAAACGGCAACCCAGGGTTGCCGTTTTCATATCGGGGTGACTCCCCTGCGGACTGAACTTAGAAGTCGTAACGCAGACGCACCAGGTTCATGTCGCCCAGGTTATCCGTGCTGGAGGTGAACACGTGTTCGTAATCAACACGGAAACCGTAGTCCAGCTGGACGCTAACACCCACGCCGTTATCGATACGCTGGTAGTTACGACCATTCACGTACTCAATACGGTCACCCATGAAGTAAGGCTGGATGGATTTCACCGCATACTGATCGATTGGGAATTTGTACCCTGCGAAGTATTCAATACCCCATGCATCACCGGCAAAGTAGTTGTCAGTAGACACTTTTTTGGTGGTCAGGAAGTTCTGGTACCAGCCGCCGCCAGCCGAGAAGGTCCAGTTATCCGGCGTCCAGCTCAGCGCGGTACCGAGGATATTCTGGTCGTAAGATTTGCTGTCGCCGTTGTCCGGGTTACGCATGTCCGCGCGGGTGTAGTTCCACGCTGCGCCCCAGGTCAGATCGGTGGTCAGGTGGTAATCCAGACCCAGTGAACCGCCGCCTTTACGTTTGTAACGCAGGCCATTGCCCGGCAGGTATTCGCTGTCTTCAAACAGGTAGGATGCATAGATATCCGCATCGCCTACGGTTTTCTTATATTTCAGCATTTTGCGTGAACGATAAGAGCCGTCGTAGTCACCGTTGATCCCGTTACCTGGAGCCTGACCAATCATGTCGTAGTCCCAGATATCGGTTTTCACGCCAACCACATCATAGTAAACGCTGTTCTGTTGACCGAAGGTCAGCGTACCCCAGGTGTCGCTCTTCAGACCGGTGTACAGCATACGGCGAGAGGTGTCGTTAGCACCTTCAGCGTAGTGGTTATCCCAGTTGAACAGCGCCGGAATGTTCACACCCAGCTCGTAGTAGCTGATCCAGCTGATGTCATCAAACAGATAGTAATCTGCTGCGAAACGGAAACGGGTGCCGCCGTCGAAGCCATTACGTTTGTAGGAGCCTTTATCGCCGTCGCCCGTCATCATGTTGAACTGAGGACGAATACTGCCGCCAACGGTAAAGTTAAGACGGCTCAGCGGGTTACCTGCCTGAGGGTCTTGTTTAAGAACCGTGATTTCCGCCTGAGATGCGAAGGAGGTCAATGCCACTGCTGCGCCAATTGTTACTGCCAGCGCTGATTTTTTTATAGTCATTATTTTTCCTTTATAGACACGCTGCTAAATATTTAGCAGGTGAATATTAACTGGAAATAATCTTGCTGTGTGCGCGGGTTTTTAATGTTTTGTGCTACTAAACGCATGGGTATTACCGATTTGTGCTGCTAAATTATTACACACCAGCAGATAAACCGGTGCGTAATTATCACGGATTTGAACTAACTGGCAAACTGACGGAACAGCGCTTTGCCTTTTAGCAATCGCGTGCCGAGCCAGCCGCCGCACAGCGACAGCAGCACCGCACCGCAGACCGGCAGCGTGAACCACAGTCGCCAGTCAGGCTCCCACGGGAAATCGAAGACGCGGGTCTGCAGCACGGCTAACGCCGTCTCAGCACCCATCGCCGCCACCAGACCCGAGACCAGCCCCAGCAGGGCGAACTCGCTCCACAGCGTGGTGCGCAGCAGTCGCTTACTCGCCCCGAGCGTGCGATAGACCACCAGCTCCTGATGACGCTGCCGCATCCCGACCTGCACCTGGGCCAGCAGCAACAGTACGCCGCAGATCGTCACCAGCACCACCATAACCTCCAGTGCCCGGCTGACCTGCTCCAGCACCTGCCCGACCTGTTTAAGGATCGCGCCAATATCCAGCAGGCTGACCGTCGGAAATTCGCGGTTCAGCCGGGTCAGCATACCGTTGCCGTTTTCCCAGCGGAAACTGGTGAGCCAGCTTTGCGGCTGCCCGTCCAGTGCGCCTGCGGGGAAAATAAAGAAGAAGTTCGGCCGCAGGCTTTCCCAGTCCACCTTACGCAGGCTGGTGACCTTAGCGCTAAAATCCTGGGTATCGCCGGTAAAGGTCACGCTGTCGCCCAGCCTGACGTTCAGGCGCGTCGCCAGCCCCTCTTCCATCGACACTTCACCCGCTTTCGGCGGCCAGCTGCCGCCTGTAATCGGGTTGTGATCTGGACGTTTCTCCTGCCAGGTCAGGTTCAGTTCGCGGTTAAGCGATTCATCCTTGTTTCCCTCCGTGGACTGGCCGTTGATCTGCGTCAGACGCGCGCGGACGATGGGGTAGAACGACTCCGGCACAATCTGGTGTTCCGCCAGGAACGTCTTCAGCGGTGTCACCTGCTCAGGGGCGATATTGATCAGGAAATAGTTCGGGCTTTCCGGCGGAAGCTGCTGTTGCCAGCGATCCAGCAGATCGCCGCGCAGCACCAGCAGCAGTGCCAGCAGCATAAACGACAGCGAAAAGGCAGACAGCTGACTCAGCGTAGACCAGGGCTGGTGCAGCAGACGGTTCACCGCCAGCCGCACGGGAAGCGACTTCACCGTCAGCTTTTTAAGCACATTAAGGAGCACCCAGCCGACCACACCACACAGCAGCGCCAGCACCACCGCCCCGGCCAGTACGGCCCACAGCAGCGTGCTGCCGCCCATCAGCCAGGCCAACAACCCAACCGAAACCGCAACAATGACAGGAAGATAGAACTTCAGCGGCCAGATGTTGGCCACCACGTCACGGCGCAGCACGCGCAGCGGCTGCGTCGCGAGCAACAGCCGGTACGGGCGAAGCCCCACCAGCACCGAGATCACCATCATCGCGCCAATCGCCCACAGCCACGGCCAGAGGCTGGCCGGTGGAAGTGCGGCAGGCAGTACCGGTTTCAGCATGACCATCAGCAGCTTTTCAAACAGCAGCCCCATCGCCCCACCGGTGAGTGCTGACAACACCAGCAGCATCAGCCACTGGCCGACAATCAGCTTACGCAGCTGGGCGCTGCCCGCGCCGAGGGTTTTGAGGATCGCCACCAGATCGTATCGGCTGCGGCAGTAGTGCCCCATGGCCACCGCCACCGCCGCCACGGCCAGCAGCAGGGTTAACAGCGCTGAAAGCAGCAGGAACTGCTGAGACCGTTCGAGAGATTTACCAAGCGCCCCTTCGTCCTGCTCCAGTCCGTACCAGCGGTGCTCCGGTTTTAACTGCGGCAGCAGCCATTTTTCATACGCGTCAAGCTGGGCGGGCGTTCCCGCAAACTTATAGCGCCAGGTGACGCGGCTTCCCGGCTGCACGGCATGGGTATTCGCCACATCAGCGGCATTCATCAGCAAGCGCGGGGCAAGCTGGAACGGGTTAAAGCCGGAGTCAGGTTCCTGAACCACCTCCCCGGCGATGCGGAGCGTGGCGTCACCCACGTCGATGCTGTCACCCGTTTTCAGGTTCAGCAGCGCCATTAAACGTGGCGCCAGCAGCACCGTGCCCGGTTTCGGCTTTAACCCAGGCGGGCTGGTTTGCAGTTCACCGTACAGCGGGTAAAGGTCGTCGACGGCTTTGACGCTCGCCAGCTGCGGCGTATCGCCGGCAAAGGTCATGGTCTGAAAGTTCAGCTGTTCCCCCACCTTCAGTCCACGCTTACGCGCCTCCTCAAGCCAGCCCGGCGGGACGGGACGCGAGCTTTGCAGCGCCCTGTCTCCGGCCATAAACTCGCGGCTTTGCTGGCTTAACCCTTTCTCCATGCGATCGCTGACGCTGCCCAGCGCCAGCACGCAGGCTACCGCCAGGCTTAACGCCATCCAGACAATCAACAGCGTGGGCGAGCGCCATTCGCGCCAGAACCAGCGGGCAATCATGCTTCCTCCTGAAGTTCACCGTTAACCAGCCGCAGGCGACGGTCGCAGCGGGCAGCCAGTTGCGGATCGTGGGTCACCAGAATCAGCGTGGTACCGTGTTCACGGTTGAGCGAAAACAGCAGGTCGGCAATTTTATCCCCGGTCTTTCGGTCGAGGTTTCCGGTAGGCTCATCCGCAAACAGCACGTCCGGGCGGCCGTTAAACGCCCGGGCCAGGGCCACACGCTGTTGCTCCCCGCCGGAAAGCTGCGCCGGAAGATGGTCGAGGCGTTTGCCAAGCCCAAGCTGCTCCAGCAATGCCTTCGCGTGGGCGCGGCTTTCACGACTGTTACCGCCGCGCAGCAGTGCCGGCAGTTCAACGTTTTCCAGCGCATTGAGCGTCGGGATCAGCATGAAGGACTGAAAGACAAACCCGATATGACGTGCGCGGAGAGCGGCACGCGCCTCTTCATCAAGCTGATGCAGCGGTTGCCCGACCAGGTTGACCTCTCCACTGCTGCCGTCGTCCAGACCGGCTAAAATGGCCAGCAGCGTGGACTTCCCGGAACCGGACTCGCCAATCAGCGCAATGGTTTCGGCGCGTTTGACAACGAGTTCAACTCCGGTGAGGATGGAAAGCTCGTGTTCCCCCTGACCGACGGACTTCTTAAGACGATGAACTTCAACAATGTTTTCCGCTGGCATTTGCCCTTCCTGTTTTTAATCCTGATGACCTTCCGCGCGGCGGCAGCGGACACGTTACTGGTTCTCGGTGACAGCCTGAGTGCAGGCTATCGCATGGCGGCCAACGCGGCCTGGCCAGCTCTGCTCAATGACAAATGGCAGAGTAAGACAACGGTTATTAATGGCAGCATCAGCGGTGATACCTCGCAGCAAGGCTTGTCGCGCCTGCCAGCCTTGCTCAAACAGCATCAACCGCGATGGGTGCTGGTTGAGCTGGGCGGTAATGATGGCTTGCGTGGTTTCCAGCCTCAGCAAACGGAACAGACCCTGCGCACGATCCTTAAGGATATTAAGGCCGCGAATGCGCAACCGCTGCTGATGCAAATTCGCCTGCCCGCCAACTATGGACGTCGGTATAATGAAGCCTTTAGCGCGATCTACCCAAAGCTTGCCAACGAGTTTGATATTCCGCTGCTGCCATTTTTTATGGAAGAGGTCTATCTCAAACCCCAGTGGATGCAAGACGATGGGATCCACCCCAATCGCGATGCGCAGCCGTTTATTGCCGACTGGATGGCAACACGGCTGGCCCCTTTAGTTAAACATGACTCCTAATTCAGCGGAGATCCTGACAGGTAAAGTTATGCAAAAATCGGTCTTAATTACAGGATGTTCCAGCGGAATCGGTCTTGAAAGTGCACTCGAATTGAAGCGTCAGGGATATTGGGTACTGGCGGCCTGCCGTAAACCCGACGACGTCGAACGCATGAACGGGCTGGGCTTTACCGGTGTGTTACTGGATTTAGACTCACCGGAAAGCGTGGAACGCGCTGCCGATGAGGTGCTGACCCTGACCGACAACCGTCTGTACGGCCTTTTTAACAATGCCGGTTACGGCGTGTATGGTCCCCTGGACACGCTCACCCGCGAGCAGCTGGAAAAACAGTTTTCCACCAATTTCTTCGGCGTCCATCAGCTCACCATGCGCCTGCTCCCCGCCATGCTGCCGCACGGTGAAGGACGCATTGTGATGACCTCCTCCGTGATGGGGCTGATTTCAACCCCGGGCCGCGGGGCCTATGCCGCCAGTAAATATGCGCTGGAGGCCTGGTCCGATGCCCTGCGCATGGAGTTGCGTCACAGCGGCATTAAGGTCAGCCTGATCGAGCCGGGCCCTATCCGCACCCGCTTTACGGAAAACGTTAACCAGACCCAGGCGGATAAACCGGTCGAAAACCCCGGTATCGCCGCACGCTTTACGCTCGGGCCGGAAGCAGTCGTCGCTAAAGTGCGCCATGCTTTTGAGAGCGAAAACCCAAAAATGCGCTATCCGGTGACGCTGGTAACCCATGCGGTAGGCTGGTTAAAACGCCTGCTGCCGGGCCGGATGATGGACAAAATTTTACACGGTTGAGTTGAAGCGTCGTCGCTAACCCCCATGTAAATAACAAACCGATAAAAGAGAAGGCCGCATGTCCGTACAGAATATCGTCAATATTACTGAAGCAAACCTGCAACAGACCCTCGAACAGTCCATGACCAAACCGGTGCTGTTCTACTTCTGGTCTGAGCGTAGTCAACACTGTCTGCAGCTGACGCCGGTACTCGAAAGCCTTGCCGCGCAATACAATGGCCAGTTCATTCTCGCCAAACTGGATTGTGACGCTGAGCCTATGGTGGCGTCTCAGTTTGGCCTGCGCGCGATTCCTACCGTCTATCTGTTCCAGAATGGTCAACCTGTTGATGGCTTCCAGGGGCCACAGCCTGAAGAAGCGATCCGCGCCCTGCTGGATAAAGTCCTGCCGCGCGAGGAAGAGCTGAAGGCGCAGGAAGCCATGGGACTGATGCAGGAAGGCAAATACGACGAAGCGCTGCCGCTGCTCAAAGAGGCGTGGCAGCTGTCGAAACAGGACAGCCAGATTGGCCTGCTCCTTGCGGAAACGCAGATTGCCCTGCACCGTTCCGACGATGCGGAAGCTGTGCTGAAGACCATTCCACTGCAGGATCAGGATACCCGTTATCAGGGTCTGGTCGCGCAGATCGATCTGCTGAAACAGGCGGCGGACACGCCGGAGATCCAGCAGCTTCAACAGCAGGTTGCCGATAACCCGACCGATGCCGCGCTGGCAAGCCAGCTGGCGCTGCAGCTGCATCAGGTGGGACGTAACGAAGAAGCGCTGGCACTGCTGTTCAGCCATCTGCAAAACGATCTGGGTGCCGCCGACGGTCAGGCGCGGAAAATGTTCCAGGAGATCCTGGCCGCGCTGGGCACCGGCGATGCGCTGGCGTCGACGTACCGCCGTCAGCTGTACGCCCTGCTCTACTGATGAACAGGCCCGGTGCCGTTTGCGCTCACCGGGCCTGCAAAAGAGGCGGTCACCCCGCCTTTTTCAACTGCGTCACCACCAGCTGATGGCGCGCGTTGTAGAACTTCCGATAGGTTAAATAGCAGGCAATGATGGTCGACAGGCTGGCCGTAGAGAGCAGCATAAAGGTCACCATGATCTGATATTTAATGGCTTTGACCGGATCGATACCGGCAAAAATCAGCCCGGACATCATTCCCGGCAGGCTAACCAGCCCAACCGTTTTTGCGGAATCCACCGTTGGGATCAGCGACGAGCGGATGCTGTCGCGGATCAGTACCGCCGAGGCCATTTTCGGTGTCGCCCCCAGGCTTAATTTCTCCTGCAGCTTCTGTTGTTCACTGCTAAACCGCTGGCCGAGGTTGTTGTAACACAGTCCTACAGCCACCATAGCGTTCCCCGCAATCATCCCGGAAATAGGGATAACCTGCATTGGCGTAAACTCGATTGAGCCGGACACCACCAGCACCGCCAGCGTCAGCGCCGTCCCGGTTGTAATGGCGATAAACGATGAGACAAACGCCTTATCGATATACTTACTGCGTTTCTGCGCGTTCCACGCCGCGTTAAAGCAGATAAACAGCACCATCAGGAGCGTCAGCACCGCGTGGTTGACGTTAAAAATATACTTCAGCACATAGCCGACAATAATGAGCTGGATAACCGCGCGGCAGATACTCCAGATAATATCTTTCTCCAGACCCAGCTTTTCCCGGTAGCTCACCACAATAGCGATCAGTACCAGCACCATCGAAAACGCCAGCGACGTATTCGTAATATTATGCTCACCCATGGTTTGCCTCCTGCATTTTCCCGCCCTGCGGCTCAAGCGTAATGACGTCATCCGCATGGGTAATTTCGTTCGAATCGTGCGTAACCCACAGCACGGCAATATTCTGCTCGCTTGCGTAACGATGAATAATCTCGTTAACGTTGCGTTTGTTCACCTCATCCAGCGCGCTGGTGATCTCGTCCAGTAACAATATCTTCGGCAAAAACTGCAGATTGCGAATCAGCGAAACGCGCTGCTTTTCACCGCCCGATAATTCATTGATGGATTTAGTCAGCGTCTCTTTCGACAGGCCAAAGCGGGCCAGATCGGCGATAAATTTTTCTGGCTCCGGCGTTTTATGACGGATTTGCCACGGAAAGACCAGGTTGTCATAAACCGTGTCCCCAAACAGCGAAGGGGTTTGCACGCAGTAAGAGACCTGCTGGCGATAGCTTTCTGGCGACAGTGTCGCGATATCCTGCCCTTCAAACAGAATAGCGCCCTCAGTGGGGCTGAGCAGTGAAGCGACAATCTTTAATAACGTGCTTTTACCACAGCCTGACGGCCCTGTTATCAGTTTGAACTCACCCGGGGAAAGACAAAAATCGACATGCTGAAGGATCGTGGTATTTGCCACATGAAAACCGACATCCCTGACCTGCAAGAGCGTATTTTTATTGTTCATCATGCATCCTGTAACCACCTTTATTGCAACCACGCGTAGAATAATCCTTTCACGAACGCAGCGCGAATAGGGTGTGTCGATGGCTGGAGTAAAGGTTTTACCGGTATTCGTCGCGCCCCCTTCTTTACAGGGGCGAATTTCAGCCCGATAGCCGATATACTGACTTATAACACACACGCCGTTCCCTTCGTCACAGCATGCAAAACAGGAGGTTTTTATGCTTATCGTTATACCTGTCCTTATTTTCGTTGCGCTGGTTATTGTCGGCGCTGGCGTCAAAATTGTCCCACAGGGGTATCAGTGGACCGTTGAACGCTTTGGCCGCTACACCAACACGCTCCAGCCGGGTTTAAGCCTGATTGTCCCTTTCATGGACAGGATTGGACGTAAAATCAATATGATGGAACAGGTGCTGGATATTCCTTCCCAGGAAGTGATCTCCAAGGATAACGCCAACGTCACCATTGATGCGGTCTGTTTTATACAGGTTATTGATGCGCCAAAAGCGGCCTATGAAGTCAGCAATCTGGAGCTGGCTATCGTAAATCTGACGATGACCAACATTCGTACCGTGCTCGGTTCAATGGAGCTGGACGAGATGCTCTCTCAGCGCGACAGCATTAACACCCGCCTGCTGCACATTGTCGACGAGGCCACCAACCCGTGGGGGATCAAAGTTACCCGTATTGAGATCCGCGACGTGCGTCCACCGGCAGAGCTGATCGCCTCCATGAACGCACAGATGAAAGCGGAACGGACCAAACGCGCCTACATTCTGGAAGCTGAAGGGGTACGTCAGGCAGAGATCCTGAAAGCCGAAGGGGAAAAACAGTCGCAGATCCTGAAAGCGGAAGGTGAACGCCAGTCTGCCTTCTTACAGGCGGAAGCCCGTGAACGTTCTGCAGAAGCGGAAGCCCGCGCCACCCAGATGGTCTCTGAAGCAATTGCGGCGGGTGATATCCAGGCGGTGAACTACTTTGTTGCGCAAAAATACACTGACGCGCTGAAAGAGATTGGCTCCGCGAACAACAGCAAAGTGGTGATGATGCCGCTGGATGCCAGCAGCCTGATGGGCTCCATCGCCGGGATCACTGAACTTATCAAAGACAGCGGAAACGAGCGCAAAAAATGATTGAGCTAATCGTCGCACATCCTCATGCATTCTGGCTAAGCCTCGGTGGCTTATTGCTGGCCGCGGAGATGCTTGGCGGCAACGGTTACCTGCTCTGGAGCGGTGTTGCCGCTGTCATTACCGGGTTAGTGGTCTGGCTACTGCCCCTGGACTGGGCGTGGCAGGGGGCGTTATTTGCCGTGCTGACGCTGTTGGCCGCCTGGCTGTGGTGGCGCTGGCTTAACCGCCAGGTGACAGAACAGAAACCGCTCGACGCCCACCTCAATCAGCGCGGTCAGCAGATTGTCGGCAAACGTTTTACGCTTGATACGGCGCTGGTTAACGGGCGCGGACATATGCGCGTGGGCGACAGTTCATGGCCCGTGGTGGCCGACGATGACCTCAGCGCCGGCACGCAGGTTGAGGTCATTGCGGTGGAAGGAATAACCCTGCGGGTTAAAGCCTGTCAGGCATGAGCCTTACGATGACAGCAGCCGGACAGATTATCGATAATCGGGCAGTCGGCGCTGTCATCCCCCGGACAGGATTCCGCCAGCGCCAGAAGCTGCTGACGCATCGCCTGTAACTCGGTAATGTGGCGTTCAATCTCAGCCACTTTCTCCAGCGTTCGTTTTTTCACGTCTGCGCTATGGCGCGCCGGATCGTTGAATAAGGTGACCAGCTCGCCGCACTCTTCAAGGTTAAATCCCACCTGCCGCGCCTGGCGCAGCAGCGTCAGTTCATCCAGATGCAGTTGCGTATAACTGCGGTAGCCATTTTCACTGCGCAGCGGCGGTGTCACCAGCCCCTTCTCTTCATAAAAACGGATCGCTTTGCTGGTCAATCCGGTTTTTTTCGCAACATCACTGATATTCACATTTCCCCCTTGACCTTCCCCTTGATGGAAGGTTTAACCTTCATAACAGTTAGCGAAAAGCGTTATGCCGGTCAACATCTGACCAGATCATTATACGGGAGTTTTGTTATGTCTCACACTATTGACCTGACACTGGACGGCCTCTCCTGCGGCCACTGTGTCAAACGCGTTAAAGAAAGTCTGGAACAGCGTCCTGATGTAGACAGCGCTGAAGTGACCCTTGATCACGCCGCCGTCACCGGTAGCGCCAGTGCGGATGCGCTGATTGATACGATCAAACAGGCTGGTTATGGGGCGGAGCTGAGCCACCCAAAGGCTAAACCGCTGGCAGAGTCATCATCCCCGTCGGAAGCACTGACAGCGGCCACTCCTGAGCTTCCGGTAGCTGATGATATTGATGACAGCCAACAGCTGCTGATCAACGGCATGAGCTGCGCCAGCTGCGTCTCCCGGGTACAAAATGCCTTGCAGGCTGTACCGGGTGTCGCGCAGGCACGGGTCAATCTTGCGGAGCGTACTGCGCTGGTGATGGGCAGTGCCTCCGCCGCAGATTTAGTGCAGGCCGTTGAAAAAGCGGGCTACGGCGCAGAGGCCATCGAAGATGACCTCAAACGTCGTGAACGCCAGCAGGAAACGGCCGTCGCCACCATGAAACGCTTCCGCTGGCAGGCCGTCGTCGCGCTGCTGGTCGGGGTGCCGGTCATGGTGTGGGGTATGATCGGTGACAATATGATGGTCACCGACGATAACCGCACGCTGTGGCTGGTCATTGGGTTGATTACGCTTGCCGTGATGGTCTTCGCAGGCGGTCACTTCTACTCCAGCGCCTGGAAAAGCCTGAAAAATCGCACCGCGACGATGGATACCCTTGTCGCACTCGGCACGGGTGCGGCGTGGCTGTACTCCATGAGCGTCAACGTCTGGCCCCAGTGGTTCCCGATGGAAGCGCGTCATCTCTATTATGAAGCGAGCGCGATGATTATCGGCCTGATTAACCTCGGCCATATGCTTGAAGCGCGCGCCCGTCAGCGCTCCTCCAAAGCGCTGGAGCGCCTGCTGGATTTAACCCCACCGACCGCGCGCGTCGTGACGGATACGGGTGAAAAAAATGTCCCATTGGCTGAAGTTCAACCCGGCATGACGCTGCGCCTGACCACCGGCGACCGCGTTCCCGTTGACGGTGAAATCACTCAGGGCGAAGCCTGGTTTGACGAAGCGATGCTGACCGGAGAACCCGTCCCGCAACAGAAAGCCCAGGGCGATGCCATTCATGCCGGTACGGTGGTGCAGGACGGTAGCGTGCTTTTCACCGCCAGTGCGGTCGGCAGCCATACCACGCTGTCACGCATTATTCGCATGGTGCGTCAGGCACAGAGCAGTAAGCCGGAAATTGGTCAGCTGGCCGATAAAATCTCCGCCATTTTTGTGCCGGTCGTGGTCGGTATCGCGCTGCTGAGCGCGGCTATCTGGTATGTCTTCGGCCCGGCACCGCAAATTGTTTATACCCTGGTGATTGCCACGACGGTGCTGATCATTGCCTGTCCTTGCGCGCTCGGTCTTGCCACGCCAATGTCGATCATCTCAGGCGTAGGCCGTGCCGCTGAATTTGGCGTGCTGGTACGGGATGCCGATGCGTTGCAGCGGGCGAGCACGCTGGACACGCTGGTGTTTGATAAAACCGGCACGCTGACGGAAGGGAAACCGCAGGTAGTGGCCGTGATAACCGCAGGCATCACGCAGGATGACGCGCTGCGTCTCGCCGCGGCGCTTGAACAAGGCTCCAGCCACCCGCTGGCCCACGCCATTATTGAGAAAGCCGGAAATGCCAGCCTGCCGCAGGTGAGCAATTTCCGTACCCTGCGCGGTTTAGGCGTCAGCGGTACCGCCGAAGGGCACACGCTGCTGCTGGGAAATCAGGCACTGCTGAAGGAGCACGGCGTTGAGACCTCTGCCCTGGAACAAGACCTGAAAGATCAAGCCTCTCAGGGCGCAACCCCGGTTCTGCTTGCCGTTGATGGCAAGGCCGCGGCGCTGCTGGCAATTCGCGATCCGCTACGCCAGGACAGCGTGCAGGCGTTGCAACGCCTGCATCGCGCGGGCTATCGCCTGGTGATGTTGACCGGGGATAATCCTGTGACGGCGAACGCCATCGCCCGGGAAGCTGGGATTGACGAGGTCATTGCCGGGGTGTTACCTGACGGCAAAGCAGATGCCATTAAGACGCTGCAAAGCCAGGGTCGCCAGGTGGCGATGGTCGGTGACGGGATTAACGATGCGCCGGCGCTGGCACAGGCGGAAGTGGGTATTGCGATGGGGGGCGGTAGCGATGTCGCCATTGAGACGGCCGCCATCACCCTGATGCGTCACAGCCTGATGGGCGTTGCGGACGCGCTGGCGATTTCAAAAGCCACCTTGCGCAACATGAAGCAGAACCTGCTGGGTGCCTTCGTCTACAACTCGCTCGGTATCCCGATTGCTGCCGGTATTTTGTGGCCGCTGACCGGCACGCTGCTGAACCCGGTTGTCGCGGGTGCGGCGATGGCGCTCTCGTCCATTACCGTGGTGAGCAACGCAAACCGGTTGTTGCGGTTTAAACCGAAAGATTGAACCTTCTTCTCCTACGCGCTAGCATGAACCTTTCCGTTTATGGAGCGCGTATGAGTCTGTTTAATCGTATAAAAACATCGTTTCGCGCCCTCTTCCCCCGCCGTTATGCCTGGCCCGGCATGGATATCTCGCTTCCCGGCGGGCAGCACCTTCACCTGGTGGGCAGCATCCATATGGGCACGCAGGATATGTCCCCGCTGCCAGCCGGTCTGATGAAACTGCTGAAGAGCGCCGATGCGCTGGTCGTTGAAGCGGATATTTCGGGCCAGACGTCGCCGTTTGCCGGCCTCGAAAGCGATCTCCCCTTGGCTGAACGTCTGAACGACACGCAGTTCGCTGAACTGACGCGCGTCGCAGATGAGACGGGCGTGTCGCTCTCCATGCTGGACACACTGCCGCTGTGGCAAATCGCGATGGTCCTGCAGGCAACCCAGGCGCAGCGTCTGGGGCTACGCGGGGATTACGGTATTGATTACCAGCTGTTGAATGCCGCGAGAGCACGCCATTTGTCAGTCATTGAGCTCGAAGGCACGGACAGCCAGATAGCCCTGCTGCGCCAGCTTCCTGATGATGGGCTGATGCTGCTGGATGATACCCTGACCCACTGGCACACCAACGCGCGTCTGTTGCAAACGATGATCGGCTGGTGGCTGAATGCGCCGCCCACAGACGGTAAACTGGCGCTGCCGTCGACGTTCAGTGAATCGTTGTATGATGTGCTGATGAACGAGCGCAACAAAGCCTGGCAGCAAACGCTGCATGCGTTGCCTGCGGGGCGTTACGTGGTCGCTGTCGGGGCGTTACATTTGTACGGAGAAGGGAATTTGCCGTCACTGCTGAAATAAAAAAATGGCCAATATTTCTATTGGCCCGTCAAAGAGGAATTTCATCGTTTTTATTATGCCGAAGGAGACCTTCGGTTGAGCCGATTGTCGCTCAAAGTGACCATCACTGACAATACTATTGCGCAAGATGGTGCTATTTTTTAGACAAACGTCAGGCGTATGCTGTCAGCATGAATTGTCTGTCGTAAGAAGGATAGCTATGACTCCCGCCGTTAAATTACTCGAAAAAAACAACATTCCCTTTCGGATCCACACCTACGATCACGATCCCAGCGAAACGAATTTTGGTGATGAAGTGGTGCGCAAACTGGGGCTGAACGCCGATCGGGTTTATAAGACGCTGCTGGTGGCGGTGAACGGTGATATGAAACACCTCGCCGTCGCGGTAACGCCCGTTGCCGGGCAACTGGATCTCAAGAAAGTGGCCAAAGCGCTGGGGGCAAAGAAGGTGGATATGGCCGATCCGATGGTTGCGCAACGCACTACCGGCTACCTTGTTGGCGGTATTAGCCCGCTCGGGCAGAAAAAACGCCTGCCGACGCTGATTGATGCCCCTTCGCAGACGTTCGACACCATTTATATTTCCGGCGGCAAACGCGGGCTGGATATTGAACTGTCCGCAGGCGCTCTGGCAAAAATACTGGACGCGACATTTGCGGATATTGCGCGACGGGATTGAGGAAGTGGCCCGGAGGCACTGTGCTTACCGGGCCGACGATTCTCATACAGGCCGGGTCAGGCGTAGCCGCCCCCCGGCTCAAAACCGCACTACTGCCAGCTCACCTCGCCTTTCGGCTCATAGGTATTCACGTCGATCGGTGAATTCTGCTCGATAAACTGCTTCAGCACTTCCGCATCGATAAACCCGGTATTCACATAGCCCGGTTTATTGTCGATATGTGGATAACCGTCACCACCGGTGGCGTTAAAGCTTAATGTTGCCATGCGGTAGGTTTTGGCAGGGTCGACCGGCTCGCCTTTGATTTTGAGGTCGTTGAGCTTGCCGTCCTTCGCCACAAAGCTGACGTTGGCAAACTGCGGATAAGCGCCGGAGTCCGGCTTCATCTGCGCCACGGCGGTGAGATAGTCAATCACCTCTTTACCGCTCATGTCGACATACACCACGATGTTACCGAACGGCTGAACCTTCAGCACATCTTTATAGGTGATGTTTCCGCCTTCGATGGAATCGCGGATGCCGCCGCCGCTCATCACGCCAAAATCGGCATTTGTGCGCGCTATTTGTGCCGCCAGCACCAGATGCCCCATATTGGTCTGCACAAAGCGAACTTTGCTGCGGTCCCCTTCCAGACGACCATTCAGCGTACCAATCTTCACGTCCAGTTGCGCCTTGCCTTTATTCTGGAAGGGCGTCAGCAGGGAGAGCATCTGCGCGTTCTCGGCAATTTCCGGGGTGTAGAGTACGCGTTCACTCTTCCCGTCAGGGTAAGTCACTTTCTTCTTCAGGTTGACCGGAATGAGCTGATAGTGCACCAGCTTCATCTCGCCGTTACGGAACTCAAAGTCCGCACGCCCCACGTATTTACCCCATTCGTGCGCCTGCACAATCCAGATCCCGTTTTGACGGTCCGGAGCACACGGCGTGCCTGGCACGTAGTCGACCTGCTTTTTATTCTCTGACGCCATGCAGACCGGGTCTTGTGAATGACCGCCCACAATCATCGCCAGCGAGCCCGCAGGCAGGCTGCGAGCCATCTCCACGTCACCCGGCGCATTCGAGCCGTGCTCACCATTGTCGTAGTGGCCCATATGGGTGGTGGCAATAATGACATCCGGCTTTTCGTTCTGCTGCAATTCCTGAATGACCAGCTTCGCTTCGTCTGCCGGTTTACGGAACTCGATATCGGTAAAGAACTCAGGGTTGCCGATTTTCGCCGTATCGTCGGTGGTTAACCCGATGACCGCAATTTTCAGATCCTGACGCTTAAACAGCGCCCAGGGTTTGAAGAGTCGCTCGCCGGTGCTTTTCTGGTAGATGTTGGCAGAGAGGAACGGGAATTTGGCCCATTTTTCCTGCTGACGCAGCACCGTCAGCGGGTTATCGAATTCATGGTTACCGACGGCCATCGCATCGTAGCCAATAAGATTCATGCCGCGGAAATCAGGCTCCGCATCCTGTAAATCAGATTCCGGCACGCCGGTATTGATATCGCCCCCCGACAGCAGCAGTACGCTGCCCCCCTGGGCTGCCACCTCTTTACGAATGCCATCCACCAGCGTTTTTTGTGCCGACAGACCGTATTCGCCGTATTCACTGCGCCAGAAATGGCCGTGATGATCGTTGGTATGCAGAATGGTGATTTTATAGGTTTTATCTTTTTCATAGGCCTGCACGGGCAGGCTAACCAGACCCCAGGCGGCGATCAGCGCCAGCGCGACGCTCCGCTTCATTAACTTCATCTTCTCTCTCCCTGACCAATAGACAAAGGCAAAAATTACAGTGACTAATAAGAATAGACAAATAAGTTTTCAGAATTGCGACTTTATTCAAATGTCACTGCCGGGTATGTTAGTTGGATAATAATTACACCCTGCATTTCTAATAACAAAAGACGTGGTATTCATCTCTATGGCAATCAGTGAATCAACCCAGCCCGTGTCTGGCGCTCCGGCGTCGCGCACCTCGTTTAAAGTGTTAGGCGCAATCAGTCTTTCACATCTGCTCAACGACATGATCCAGTCGTTGATTCTCGCGATCTACCCGCTACTGCAGTCCGAGTTTTCGTTAACGTTCGTGCAGATCGGGATGATCACCCTGACCTTCCAGCTGGCCTCCTCGCTTCTGCAACCGGTCGTGGGCTACTGGACGGATAAATATCCCATGCCGTGGTCGCTACCGATTGGCATGTGCTTTACCTTGAGCGGGCTGGTGCTGCTGGCAATGGCAGGCAGCTTTGAAGCAGTGCTGATTGCCGCCGCGCTGGTGGGCACGGGGTCGTCGGTCTTTCACCCGGAGTCCTCACGCGTGGCGCGCATGGCCTCCGGGGGCCGTCACGGGCTGGCGCAATCGCTGTTTCAGGTGGGCGGTAACTTTGGCAGCTCCCTCGGCCCACTGCTGGCAGCGGTGATCATCGCTCCGTACGGCAAGGGTAACGTGGCGTGGTTTGTGCTGGCAGCCTTGCTGGCGATTATTGTGCTGATTCAGATCAGCCGCTGGTATGCCGCGCAGCATCGCGTGAACAAAGGTAAACCTAAAGCGAAGGTTATCAATCCCCTTCCTCGCGATAAGGTCATTCTGGCCGTCTCCGTGCTTCTGGTGCTGATTTTCTCGAAATACTTCTATATGGCGAGCATCAGCAGCTATTACACCTTTTACCTGATGCAAAAATTCGGATTATCGGTCCAAAACGCCCAGCTTCACCTGTTTGCCTTCCTGTTTGCGGTGGCTGCAGGGACGGTTATCGGCGGGCCTGTGGGCGATAAAATCGGGCGCAAATACGTCATTTGGGGCTCTATCCTCGGCGTGGCCCCGTTTACCCTTATTTTGCCGTATGCAAGCCTGGAGTGGACGGGGATTCTGACCGTGATTATTGGATTTATCCTCGCCTCGGCGTTTTCCGCCATCCTTGTTTACGCACAGGAGCTGCTGCCAGGCCGTATCGGTATGGTTTCCGGGCTCTTTTTCGGTTTTGCTTTCGGCATGGGCGGCCTTGGTGCGGCAGTGCTGGGCATGATTGCCGACCACACCAGTATCATCCTGGTCTATAAAATCTGTGCTTTCCTGCCGCTTCTGGGGATGTTGACCATATTCCTGCCTGATAACCGTCATAAAGCGTAATATAACGGTCGCTAAAGTTTTACTTTGGCGACCTGACACCCTGATGCCATAAGGGTTTCTTCTGTATCCCCCCGCCTAATTTATCAAAATGCGCTTTTTTACACGCATATTGCTGTTTTATTCAAACTTCAACAATTATTCATAAACATAACGGCAAAAATTGTCATAAACTATTACTCGGTTTTTGGTTTTTTAACCAAATGGAACACCCACAACGAAAGGAGACGGAATGCATCACGCCACACCGCTTATCACCACCATTGTTGGTGGACTTGTGCTCGCTTTTATCCTCGGCATGATTGCCAATAAACTGCGTATTTCGCCTCTGGTGGGCTATTTGTTAGCGGGTGTGCTGGCGGGTCCCTTTACACCAGGTTTCGTGGCGGATACCAAACTGGCGCCCGAACTGGCGGAATTAGGCGTGATTCTGCTGATGTTTGGCGTAGGTCTGCATTTCTCACTGAAGGATCTGATGGCGGTAAAGTCGATCGCCATACCGGGAGCGATCGCACAGATAGCCGTAGCGACGCTGCTGGGAATGGCGCTTTCGACAGTGCTTGGCTGGTCGCTGATGACCGGTATCGTTTTTGGGCTGTGTCTTTCAACCGCCAGTACCGTCGTACTGCTGCGCGCACTTGAGGAGAGGCAGCTTATCGACAGCCAGCGCGGACAAATCGCGATAGGCTGGCTGATTGTGGAAGACCTGGTGATGGTGCTGACGCTGGTGTTGCTGCCTGCCGTCGCCGGTATGATGGAAAAAGAGAGCGTCGGCTTTGCGACGCTGGCGCTGGACATGAGCATCACCATCGGGAAAGTGGTGGCGTTTATCACCATTATGATGCTGGTGGGCCGCCGTCTGGTGCCGTGGATCCTGTCCCGCAGCGCGGCCACCGGCTCCCGTGAGTTGTTTACCCTGTCTGTCCTTGCCCTGGCGCTGGGGATTGCCTTTGGTGCCGTTGAACTGTTCGACGTCTCCTTTGCACTGGGCGCGTTCTTCGCCGGGATGGTGCTGAACGAATCCGAGCTGAGCCACCGTGCGGCGCACGATACGCTGCCGCTGCGCGACGCCTTCGCCGTCCTGTTCTTTGTCTCCGTCGGGATGCTGTTTGATCCGATGGTTCTGGTTCAGCAACCGCTGGCCGTGATGGGCACCCTGGCAATTATTATCTTTGGTAAGTCGGTTGCCGCCTTCTTCCTGGTACGGATGTTTGGCCACTCGCCGCGTACCGCTCTTACCATCGCCGCCAGCCTGGCGCAGATTGGTGAGTTCGCCTTTATTCTGGCAGGCCTGGGTATGGCGCTGAATCTGCTGCCGCAGGCCGGGCAAAACCTGGTCCTCGCCGGAGCGATCCTCTCCATCATGCTGAACCCGGTCCTGTTTGCGTTGCTGGAAAAATACCTCGATAAAACCGAAACGCTGGAAGAGCAGACGCTGGAAGAAGCTATCGAAGAAGAGAAGCAGATCCCGGTGGATATTTGCAATCATGCCCTGCTGGTCGGCTTTGGCCGCGTAGGAAGCCTGCTCGGTGAGAAGCTGATGGCGCAGGGGATCCCGCTGGTGGTGATTGAAACATCACGTACCCGTGTCGACGAGCTGCGCGAGCGCGGCGTTCGCGCGGTGTTGGGCAATGCGGCAAACGAAGAGATCATGAATCTCGCGCATCTGGACTGCGCGCGCTGGTTGCTGCTGACCATTCCAAACGGCTATGAAGCGGGTGAAATTGTGGCGTCCGCACGTGAGAAGTGCCCGAATATTGAGATCATTGCCCGCGCCCATTATGACGATGAGGTGGAGTACATTACCGAACGTGGTGCGGATCAGGTGGTGATGGGTGAACGCGAAATTGCAAAAGCGATGCTGACGCTGTTAACGAAACCGCCGGTTGACGAGGTGGTGACGGGGTAAGCGTGCCTCCTGCAGCCCTTGACTGACCCTCTCCCACCGGGAGAGGGTACAAACACGAATACGGCAACCGCAAGGTTGCCGTTTTGCCTTTATCGGTCCCAGTAGGCTTCTTCGAGGCTATCTTCCCTTTCCGGCAGACCGCGGGTTAAGCGCGGCGAGTGCTGGTTCAGCACCTGATAACTCACGCGGTTCGCGTACTTACACACCTGCGCCAGCGACGAATAGGTCAGCCAGTTGAATTTGTGCTTGCTGGAATTCGGGACGTTGGTTTTATGGTAGGCATTCGCAGTGATGTCATGCAGCAGCGCCGCCAGTGCGCCATCTCCCGCGCCATTGGTGTTCATGATCTTTTCTGGCCCGCCCATATACGGCGCGATGTGGGAGTAAATACGCAGCGGGTTTTCGCAATCTTTATGGCGAATCGCGCGGCTGAACTCGTACTGGTTAAACTCGGTAATGGCGCCTGGCAGCAGTGGATGCTGCGTTTTGCGTTTGCTCTCTTCTTCCGTGAAGCCTGCCATATATAGCCCTACCGGTCCGGCAGTGCAGAGCACCAGATCGACCCAGTCGAGCGCTTTATCGGAGGCCAGCAGCGGATCGCTCTCGCCGGTCAACGCTTCAGCCTCTTCTTCGTTCATCGCCAGAATCGAGACGTGTTCCTTCAGGAAGGCCTGCCACCACTCGGGGTTGTCGGCTATCACGAATTTGGTACCCAGCGTCAGAACGACCGGCACATTGTATTTCTTCGCGTACTCAATCGCTTTCATGGTGGCTTCCGGCATCGGCTCGCCGGGTTTACAGCGCACCAGATACGACGTCAGCACCAGTGCAGACGCGCCCGCTATCACCGCTTCCGGAATGCTCTCTGCACGCAGCTTATTCATGTGGCCGGGGCTGATGGCAAAGGTACGTTCGCCGGAATCGCTGATCAGCGTGAAGCAGCGGCCAATCGGCCCGTCAACGCCCTGAAGGTAGTTCAGATCGGTGCGGCTGGAGGTATTGCACAAATAACGGTAGGCGTAGCCACCAATTTCGATGTTGCTGCACATGACGCCCAATAACACAGAGCGGTCGTCGGCAAGCACCGAGTAGTTGTGCATGGTGTTGCCGATAGTGCCACCGGCAAACTGATGGGTGATCAGGTTTTCACGCGTCAGCTCCTGATACAGGGCTTCGGCAACATCGTCCTCAATCACCAGCGAGTGACCGGCGCTCAGACCGTAACGAGCGACAAACGCATCATCCACTTTAGCTTCAATGTCCACCAGCGTCTGATCGATACCGACGACCCATGCGGCGCTGGTTTCATTTTCCGGCTGGATTTGCTGCAGGAGCGGATCGCGGGCATCAACGGGAAAGTAGTGTTTAGATTTGCGTTTACCGGGAAATTTCATGGGTCTGAACTGTGCAAGGATTATGGGCCGGGAATGGTAGCACAAACCCGGCCCATAGTGCGATCAGCGGCTGTTTGTCACCAGCGACACCATCATCTCGATATGCTCAGGCGAGTCGTTAAGGGCCGGAATGTATTCGTATTTCGTCCCGCCCGCCTCGAGGAAGAACTCTCTGTTCTGCACGGCAATCTCTTCCAGCGTTTCCAGACAGTCGGCGGAGAAACCGGGTGACATCACCTGAATATGTTTCACGCCCTTCTCACCGAGCATTTTGAGGGTTTCGTCGGTGTAAGGCGTTAACCACGGCTCGCGACCAAAACGCGACTGGAAGGTCATCATCACTTTCTCTGGCGGCAGGCCGAGGGCTGAGACCAGCTCACGGGTGGTGTCGCGGCAGCGCTGCGGGTAATCATCCCCTTCATTGGCGAAGCGCTGCGGGATCCCGTGATAGGAAAGCAACAGCAGATCCGGCTCGCCATGTTTTTCAAACGACGCGCGCGCGCTACTGGCAAGCGCTTTAATATAGCGATCGTTATCGGCGTAATCACGAATAAAGGTCACGCCAGGAATACGGCGGCGGGTCGCCAGAATACGTGCCAGCTCATCCCAGACGGCGGCAACCGTCGAGCAGGAGTACTGCGGATAAAGGGCGAGCACCACAATGTGGTCGACGCCCTGCGCCAGCAGTGAGTCGACCGCGCTTTCCAGTGACGGTTTACCGTAGCTCATGCCCAGCGCGACGGGCATATCCGGCAGACGGGCAGCCAGCGCTTTTTCCTGCCGACGGCTATACACCATCAGCGGTGAGCCCTCTTCCATCCAGACGGACTGATAAAGCTTTGCTACACGTGGGGCACGAATCGGCAGAATGACGCCACGCAGCAGCGGCCACCACAACAGTCTTGGGGTATCCACGACGCGCGTGTCGCTTAAAAATTGTCGCAGGTAGCGTTTTACCGCTTCTGATGTCGGTGCATCTGGTGTACCCAGATTGGCAAGCAGGATGCCGGTTTTCGCCTGACTCATTCACGCCTCTTAACCATTTGAATGGTTTTCAATTGTAGCGGAAAAGCGTTTAAACGAAACCCATTGCTGCAATAGGTAAGATGAGAATTTTTCTCACCCGGAGAGCCCGGGTGAGAGAGGTGCAATTAGCCGAGGATTTTTTCCAGCTCTGCACGAACGTCAGCAACGGCTTTGGTGCCGTCAACTTTCGCGTATTTGGTGTTACCCGCCTGCGCTTCTTTGGTGTAATAACCGATCAGCGGAGCGGTCATCTGATGGTATTCCACCAGACGTTTACGCACGGTCTCTTCCTGATCGTCTTTACGGGTGGTCAGCTCTTCACCGGTAACGTCATCTTTACCTTCAACCTTAGGCGGGTTGAATTTGATGTGGTAAACGCGGCCAGAGGCAGCGTGTACGCGACGACCAACAATACGGTCAACGATCAGCTCGTCCGGCACGTCGAACTCGAGCACGTAGTCCACGTTGATGCCCGCTTCTTTCATGGCATCAGCCTGAGGAATGGTGCGTGGGAAGCCGTCCAGCAGGAAACCGTTACGGCAGTCTTCCTGAGCAATGCGCTCTTTGACCAGAGCGATAACCAGCTCGTCGGTCACCAGCTTGCCTGCGTCCATGATGTCTTTCGCTTGTTTACCCAGCTCGGAGCCAGATTTAACAGCGGCGCGCAGCATATCACCGGTGGAGATTTGCGGAATACCGTATTTCTCCATGATGAACTGAGCCTGAGTTCCTTTACCCGCGCCCGGAGCGCCAAGCAGAATAATACGCATTGCGAAAATCCCCTCAAAAGTCGATTCAATTTTTCAAAAGCGCTAAACAATACCACCAGAACGGATATGGCTCAAGGAAGGCAGGCGGGCTGAAACGGTTAATGAAGGGAGATTAACGGGAAGGAGCGGTCTGGTGCCCTCCCCCGGTCCTCTCCCACAGGAGAGGGAGAAGACCAGGGGGAGGCGGGTCAATTACGCCAGCAGCAGCGCATTCACACGTTTAATGAACAGGTTAGGATCTTCCAGCGTGCCGCGCTCGGCCAGCAGAGACTGATCCAGCAGAAGCTCAACCCACTCGGCGAAGCGTGCTTCGTCCTGCGTATCCGCCGCGCGTTTCACCAGCGGATGATCCGGGTTCAGCTCGAAGATATACTTCACTTCTGGCATCGCCTGGCCCGCCGCGGCGAACAGTTTCGCCATCTGGGTGCTCATTTCATCCGCATCCGTGGTGACAATGGCCGGGGTATCAGTCAGACGGTGAGTGAAACGCACCTCTTTCACGCGATCGCCCAGCAGCGTTTTCACGCGCTCAACGAAAGGCTCCAGCGCCTTCTCCGCTTCTTTCGCGCTTTCGTCCACTTCATCGGCCAGCTTATCGATCGACTCATCGGCTTTGGCGACGGACTGGAACGCCTTACCGTCGAACTCGGTCAGGTAGTTCATCATCCACTCGTCGATGCGGTCAGACAGCAGCAGTACTTCGATGCCTTTCTTACGCAGCAGCTCGAGGTGTGGGCTGCTCTTCGCCGCGGCGTAGCTGTCGGCGGTGATGTAGTAGATCTTCTCCTGCCCTTCTTTCATGCGGGAGACGTACTCTTCCAGCGACACGGTCTGCGCAGAGGAGTCGGTGTGAGTGGAAGCGAAACGCAGCAGTTTAGCAATGGCTTCTACGTTGGATGTATCTTCCGCAGGGCCCTCTTTCAGCACCAGACCGAACTGTTTCCAGAAGGTCTGGTATTTTTCAGCGTCGTCTTTCGCCAGTTTTTCCAGCATCTGCAGCGCACGTTTGGTCAGTGCATTACGCAGGTTGCGGGTGACGGTGCTGTCCTGCAGAATTTCACGGGAGACGTTCAGCGGCAGATCGTTGGAGTCAATGAGACCACGCACAAAGCGCAGGTAGTTCGGCATGAACTGCTCGGCGTCATCCATGATAAACACGCGCTGGACATACAGCTTCAGACCGTGCTTGTGATCGCGGTTCCACATATCCCACGGCGCCTGAGACGGGATATACAGCAGGCTGGTGTACTCCTGCTTACCTTCCACACGGTTGTGGCTCCAGGTGAGCGGATCGGTAAAGTCGTGGGCGATGTGTTTGTAGAATTCGTTGTATTCGTCGTCTTTAATTTCAGACTTATTGCGCGTCCACAGCGCCTGCGCCTTGTTGATTTTCTCCCAGGACACCACGGTTTCACCGTCTTTCTCTTCCTGTTTTTCAATCTCAACCGGCAGGGCAATATGGTCGGAGTATTTGCTGATGATGGAGCGCACGCGCCAGTCATTCAGGAAATCATCTTCGCCTTCACGCAGGTGAAGGGTGATTTCGGTACCGCGGTCCGCTTTGGTGATGTCATCAACGGTGTATTCGCCTTCGCCTTTAGATTCCCAGAAGACGCCGTGATCCGCACTGTCGCCTGCTGCGCGAGTACGCACGGTGACTTTGTCCGCAACGATGAACGCCGAGTAGAAGCCCACACCGAACTGGCCGATCAGCTGGCTGTCTTTCGCCTGATCGGAGCCCATTGATTCGAGGAACGCTTTGGTACCGGATTTAGCAATGGTCCCGAGATGGTCGATGACCTCGTCGCGGTTCATACCAATGCCGTTATCGGCGATAGTCAGGGTACGGTTCTCTTTATCGAAAGAGACGCGCACGCGCAGCTCTCCGTCGCCTTCGTACAGATCCGGGTTAGACAGGGCGCGGAAGCGCAGCTTGTCCGCCGCATCGGAGGCGTTGGAAATCAGCTCACGCAGGAAGATTTCTTTGTTGGAATACAGGGAATGGATCATCAGGTGCAGAAGCTGTTTTACTTCTGACTGGAAACCACGGGTTTCTTGTCCTTTCATCTATGTCGACCTCAACAATGCCATTTAATGGGGTTTTAAAACGTTGAGGGAGAGATGGGGATACGAGGGGAGAATTTCAAGCGGAGGCCGCGATTGCAGCCTCCGTTTGGTCAGAAAATAATCTTGTGACGTCCAGCCAGAGAGTGGGACAGCGTGGTGCCGTCCACCATCTCCAGCTCACCGCCCACTGGCACGCCGTGAGCGATGCGGCTGGCGTCAACGCCATACTGTGCGCACAATTCGGCGATGTAGTTGGCCGTAGCTTCCCCTTCCACCGTTGGGTTGGTGGCGAGGATCACCTCTTTGATCGTTTCGGACTCAAGACGCTGTTCAAGGCGATCGAGACCGATATCGTCCGGGCCAATACCGTCCAGCGGGGAGAGATGCCCCATCAGCACAAAATAGCGGCCAGAAAACTGCCCGGTCTGTTCGATGGCGTAGATGTCCGCCGGACTCTCCACCACGCAAATCTGACCGTTTTCCTGACGACGCGGATTAGTGCAGATGTTACACACGTCCTGCTCGGTAAAGGTACGGCAATCCGCACAGTGACCAATTTCTGACATGGCACGGGTCAAAGCCTGCGCCAGGCGCATCCCGCCGCTGCGGTCGCGCTGCAATAGCGTAAACGCCATGCGCTGCGCCGACTTCGGGCCGACACCCGGCAGACAGCGCAGTGCTTCCATTAACTGCGTGAGCAGCGGACTGGTTTGCATCAGAATGGCATCTTGAAGCCAGGCGGCAGTTGCATACCGCTGGAAACAGAGGCCATTTTCTCTTTCTGAGTTTCATCGATACGGCGCGCAGCATCGTTAAACGCGGCTGCAACCAGATCTTCCAGCATGTCTTTGTCGTCTTCGAGCAGGCTTGGGTCGATTTCAACGCGACGGCAGTTATGCGCACCGTTGATGGTCACCTTGACCAGACCGGCACCGGATTCACCCGTGACTTCCAGCTGAGCGATCTCTTCCTGCATCTTCTGCATTTTTTCCTGCATCTGCTGAGCCTGCTTCATCAGGCCACCCAGACCGCCTTTTCCACCAAACATAGGCTTCTCTCTTCTTTCACGTTTAAGGATTACAACCGTAAGTCAGACTCACGATCAAATGGGGCGAATACTCTCTTCATCCAGATCGGCGTCGAAGAACCGGCGCAGAGTCTGGATATTGTTATCCGCGATAATCGACTCGCGCGCCTGCGCGAGCTTCTCTTCATAAATTGCCTGACGCCATTCCAGTGGCGTTCGCACCGCCGGATTATCATCTTCAATGATAGTCAATTCAACCGGTGCACCGTGTAATGCGGTGAGCGCCTCGGCC
Source organism: Enterobacter sp. RCC_40 (assembly GCF_041360735.1). Taxonomy (NCBI): domain Bacteria; kingdom Pseudomonadati; phylum Pseudomonadota; class Gammaproteobacteria; order Enterobacterales; family Enterobacteriaceae; genus Enterobacter; species Enterobacter sp. RCC_40. The sequence goes on along the minus strand of NZ_JBFUPR010000002.1, from coordinate 228,501 downwards.
AGCGTTTTTTGCGCGCCAGGGGAATTCAGGTGCCGCTGACCCGGTCGCAGGTGTAAACGTACCTGATGACCGTCCTGCTCTTTCCAGGCATTCAGCGCGACCTGCTCAACCAGCTTCGGCAACTGCAGTTTACTGACCTCTGCGGCCCACGCGTCACGCTCAATAGACTCTTCGGCAAGTTTCGCGGAAAGCTCAGGTGTTTTTTCATGCTCCAGCGCCTTTTTTAGCGCTTTCGGTGTGGCAACTTCTTCTTTCACCTCTTCAACGAGGGTTGTTGCCTTCCAGCGGTAAGCCTCTTCTTTCACCGGGGCTTTTTGCTCGAGCGCGGACGGTGCAGGGCGCGACTGAACGCGCTCCGTAACCGAAGCCAGTCGTTCAAGCGCGGCGTTGTTCACCGGCCGCGCTCTTCCTGGCGCTGCCGGTTCACTCTTTTTTGGTTTGGTTGCTCCCTGAGCACGTTGCAACTGGCTTCGTGCGGCAAGCACCGAACTGGTGGCCTCCGGCAGCGGTACGTTCTGCTGCGGGGGAGCCGTCGGCTGCGGTGGCACCTGCTGAGGCGACATCACCACAGTGGGGGCGACCGGAGCAAAAGACTGTCGGGGCACTTCCGGCTCCGGCAGAGGCATGCGCGGATGGAACGCCAGCGCACGCAGCAGGGTCATTTCAACGCCCATCCGGGGATCCGGTGCAAACGGCAGCTCTTTGCGGCCAATCAGCAGCGTCTGGTAATAAAGCTGCACGTCAGCCGGTGGGACGGTGCGCGCAAGTTCACGCATCCGGTGTTCAATAACCGCCATATCGGCACCGATGGCTGACGGAGAAAGCTGCAGCATCGCCACGCGGTGCAGCAGACTCAGCATCTCAACCAGCAGCGCTTCCCATTCAATGCCCCGGGCAGCCGCGGCGTTCACCAGCGACATGACGCGTTCACCGTTGGCGGCGATCATCGCTTCGATGAGAGAGAGCGCCTGATCGTCATCCAGCGTGCCGAGCATGGTGCTGACCGCGTCGGTCGAAAGTTTACCGTCACCGCTGGCAATCGCCTGGTCGGTGAGACTTAAGGCATCACGAAGGCTGCCGTCTGCCGCGCGGGCCAGCAGCTGCAGGGCGCGCGGTTCGTGGACAATCTTCTCTTCATCAAGAATATGTTCAAGCTGAGCGCGGATCTGCTCGACGTCCAGCGCCTTCAGATGGAACTGCAGGCAGCGCGACAAAATAGTGACCGGCAGCTTTTGCGGATCGGTGGTCGCCAGCAGGAATTTCACATGCGCGGGCGGCTCTTCCAGCGTTTTCAGCAGGGCGTTGAAACTGTGGCGTGACAGCATGTGCACTTCATCGATCAGGTAGACCTTGAAGCGGCCACGCGCCGGCGCGTACTGCACGTTGTCGAGCAGATCGCGGGTATCTTCCACTTTCGTGCGCGAGGCGGCGTCGATCTCAATCAGATCGACAAAGCGCCCCTGCTCAATTTCACGGCAGTTGTCACACACGCCGCACGGCGTGGCGGTGATCCCGGTTTCGCAGTTCAGACCTTTTGCCAGCAAACGGGCAATAGAGGTCTTACCGACGCCGCGGGTGCCGGAGAAAAGATAAGCGTGATGGATGCGACCTAGCGACAAGCCGTTCGCCAGGGCCGTCAGCACATGCTCCTGACCGACAACGTCAGCAAAGGTTTGTGGTCGCCATTTACGGGCTAACACCTGATAACTCATGGGCAGGCTCTGCAACGCTGGAAGGTGAATTTATGGAGGGGAATGCTATCACAACCTCACCCATTGAGCGAGGTTGTGAAAACCGGGATTAATGACCCGGGAAAGGCACCAGGCTGTAGCTGGTAATGCCCTGTTTTTCCAGGCGCTGTTCGCCACCCAGATCGAACAGGTTAATAATGAATGCCGCGTCGGTCACTTCACCACCCAGACGACGGATCAGCTTCACGGTCGCTTCAATCGTGCCGCCGGTCGCCAGCAGATCGTCAACCACCAGCACTTTATCGCCAGGCTTGATCGCATCAACGTGGATTTCCAGCTGATCGGTGCCGTACTCCAGTTCGTAGCTCTCTGCGATGGTTTCACGCGGCAGTTTGCGCGGTTTACGCACCGGCACAAAGCCAACACCCATTGCCAGCGCGACCGGCGCGCCAAACAGGAATCCACGGGCTTCGGTACCCACTACTTTGGTGATCCCGGCGTTTTTATAACGCTCGACCAGCAGTTCAATGCTGAGCGCGTACGCTTTCGGGTCTTCCAGCAAGCTGGTGACATCACGGAAAAGAATGCCAGGCTTTGGATAGTCCTGGATACTTTTGATGCTGTTTTTCAGATATTCAAGCTGCTGTGCAGTTGCGGTCATCGGTTTGTGCCTAAATGAAACAGTGTTACTCACAGCGCGCAACGAGTCGGCCAGGGTAACAATTGTTTAACCTTTGACCAGGCGCAGCTGTGCTCGAAAACGGTCGAATTTACTGGCTGCGCGCAATAATTGCAACAGCCATTATAAGGCTTCAGTGCTTTTGTTGCTTTTCATCAACCACGGGGATCCGCCACATAAAGAAAAGCAGACAGGCGAGGATCGTCAGCAACAGAATGCGCACCCACATCATTTTCACCAGCCATAATGAAATGGCAAAGGTAATCAGGATCACCGCGATCGCACGCGGCTTCGCACCGGGCGGCATTGCCCGATGTTTTTGCCAGTGGCGCAAATAGCCGCCAAACCAGGAACGGTACAGCAGCCAGTGGTGAAAGCGCGGCGATGAACGGGCGAAGCACCAGGCTGCCAGCAGGATAAAAGGCGTGGTGGGCAATAAGGGCAAAACCACGCCCAGCGTGCCTAACACTACCGCGAGCCAGCCAATGATGATTAAAATAGTACGCTGCATAATGCGAATCGTTATCAAACTGAACGGCTACTTTACCACTGGAGAGCGTATTGAAAACAGCCCTGCTTCTGGAGACGCTGCAAAATCAGCTGTCCACCCTGCGCGCGCAGGCTACGCCGTTAATGGGGCATGCTACGCTGAAGCCGCGCTTTGACCGGCAGCTTTTTCGTACCCGCAGCACGCGCATCCAGGATTATGTTGCTGAGGCGCAGATGAATCTTGATGAGTTGCGCCATGCGGTTGAGAACAACCAACAGCAACAGGTCGCCTGGCTTGCGGAACATCTCACCGAGCAGATCACCGCCCTGCACCGTGAAATGACCGCCTGGCCGCTACGCGTCTGGGACAGCGCGTCGCCGGGTCCCGGTAAATGGCAGCGCAAGCGGCTGGAGAACCAGGAGTTTGCGCGCCGTCTGTTTGAGATGAAGCAGGAGCGGGAAACGCGCCTGAACGCAAGCGAGACGCTGGAAGAGCAGCAGTTATTAATGCGAGAGATTAGCGCCCTCGAGGGCCGCATCGTTCGTTGCCGTCAGGCACTGGATGAAATTGAACGCGTCATTGAACGTCTGACCCGTTAACAGGAGCCGTAAATGTCACTGGAAAATGCACCGGATGAGGTCAAGCTGGCCGTCGATTTGATTATGCTGCTGGAGAATCATGACATCCCCGCCCAGACGGTGCTGAAAGCACTTGAGATAGTGAAGACGGATTTTGAAGGCAAGGTGAAGGCCAGTCGCCTTCACCCTGCCCCTCTCCCACCGGGAGAGGGAACCTGAATTACGCCGGAGTAGGATCGTCACCCTGAATCTCGCGCTTCACTTCCGTATGCTCGTCACCTTTCTCGTTACGCAGGTGAACTTCAAGCTGGTTGAAGGCGATGTTAATATTGTTTTCACGGCACAGACGATCGATAGTGCGGTTCAGCTCATCCACGGTGTAGCTGCGATCGCGCAGCTCACGCACGTATAACCGCAGCTCGTGATCCAGCGTGCTCGGCCCAAAGGTGGTGAAGAACACATCTGGGGCGGGCTCGTGCATCACCTTAGGATGCGATTTCGCGGCTTTTAACAACACCTCTTTCACTTTATCCAGATCGGAGCCGTAGGCCACGCCCAGTCGAATGACGACGCGCGTTGTGGTGTCAGAGAGCGACCAGTTGATCAGTCGCTCGGTGACGAACGCTTTGTTCGGGATAATCACCTCTTTGCGATCGAAGTCGGTGATGGTGGTGGCACGAATACGGATCTTGCTGACCGTTCCCGAGAAGGTGCCGATGGTGACGGTATCACCGATACGCACCGGACGTTCGAACAGGATGATCAGGCCGGAAACAAAGTTACCGAAGATCTCCTGCAAGCCAAAACCGAGACCGACAGAGAGCGCGGCCGCCAGCCACTGCAATTTATCCCACGAGACGCCAAGCGATCCAAAGACCGTCATCGCCCCGACAATAATAATGACGTAGTTGAGGATGGTGGTGATGGCATACGACGCCCCCTGACGCAGGTTCAGACGCGACAGCACCAGCACTTCAAGCAGGCCTGGCAGGTTTCGAATCAACGCCCAGGCTACCACTGACGACACCAGGGCAAAGAGCAAGCTGCCCATGGTCACGCTTTTCATTACCGCGGCGCCCGCTTCGGTGCCGTTGTATTGCCAGAGGGTGATACTGTCGAGGTAGGCGAAAACGGTGATTAAATCAGACCAGATCGCCCAGAACATCACCGCAAACAGCGCGATCATCACCAGCATGGTGATACGCAGTGTCTGCTGGTTAACCTGCTCCAGCGCGATGGTTGGCTCTTCCTGTGGCTCCGCGCCTTCAGCCCCCTCTTTCACCTGATGCTGGCGACGCGCGATGGCACGACGATAAGCGATGCGGCGAGCCGCCACGCTCAGGCCGCGCAGTACGGTCTGATAGAGCAGGTTCCAGACGATCACCAGATAGACGGTTTCAATCCAGCGTCCGGACAGGCGCAACGTGGTATAGAAGTACCCCGTCGCCGTGAGCACCATCAGTGCCAGTGGAATAATCGCCAGTACCGTCACGGTGGCCAGACGAATGTTGTGAGACTCTTTATCCCGCCAGCTGTCGCGGCACATCGGCCACATCAGGATGGCAATGAGCAGCAGGTTCAGCAAAATAACCAGCTGGCCCATGACATCGTCCATCAGATGCAGCGGAGACAGCTCAGCGACAACGGACCAGAAGTGCAGCGGCAACAGCGCCAGGCTGACGCGTACAATCTGACGACGCCAGTGGCTGGTCAGTTGCGCAGGCATGTTGAAATGACGCACCGCAACGCCGTCTTTTTCCAGCACTTTCCAGCACACACCAAACACCAGCCAGAACAGGGCCAGTTTTTTACTGAACGCCCACAGCAGGTCGCTGATGTTGAGCTGCATCGTCAGCAGGATAAGCCCCACCGCCAGAATAATCAGGCAGACCGGCAGCGCGCGGATCAGATCGATCAGAATCGCTTTTGGCGTGTGCAGCTGGCTGTCGTTACGCAGTTGCCCCACTTCAGACGCCAGCTTATCCTGGTATTTCTTCAGCCAGCCCAGACGCCAGCGGATCAGGCCGGCAATCAGCAGCAGCGGGAGCCCCGCCATGAAGGCAATCATCACCGCAGGCCAGGCTTTCTCCCAGTTTACGGTGATTTTCATGCTCTTAATCTGCGCCTTCAGCGTTTCAGGGAAGGATTTAATCCAGTCCCAGTCCATCGGCTTATTGCTGTTAACCCAGAAAATCTGTTGGGTCAGGATCTCCTGCAGACTTTTCGACACGCTCACCAGCTGTTGCTGGTTGATCTGCAGGTTAATCGCCATCATCAGCTGGTTGCCGAGCTGTTTGTTGAGCTGGTCGAGCAGCTCGCGGCGCATATCCACAACCTGCAGCAGAGCGTCGTGAACTTCCGGGTTCACTTCACTGGAATGGCCTTCTTCCAATTTGGCGACAAACGTATCGCTCTGGAAAAGGGCGTCGCGCTGCTGGTTCACATCGAATTGTTCCAGACGCAAATCCGCAATGCGGTTGGTCATGTCCTCGAGCTCATCGGCGGACGGCAGCGTCTGCTGTTGCTGGTAGAGAATACGCGACAGCAGCAGGCTGCCTTTCAGAACCGCAATCTGCTCTTTAATGTTGCGTTCAGCCTGCAGCGCGCGGTCCAGCCAGTTTTTCACTCTGATATTTTGCTGAACCAGCGAGTTCCCGCTTTCTGTTGCCAGTATCAGGCGCTGGCTCAGCTGATGGTTAGCCTCGAGCTCCTGTTTCACCAGCGGGTTCGCCTGAATGCGGGCAGTTTCGTCCGGTGAGACGGCTTCCTGAGCCGTTTTCTCCGTCAGCGTAAGGCGCTTACTGTTAACCGCCTCCTGCAACAGCTGAAGCTGATGTTCCAGACGATTAATGTTCGCCGTTACGTAGTCGCGCTGCTTCTGGAGCGTATCCTGCAGCACCGTATTCCCTTCCAGGCTTTTACGCTGCTGTTCGATTTGCGCATTCAGTAAGGCCTGCTGCACCAGCAGCAGCGTTTGCTGCGTTGGGCGCAGGGTGCCTTCGCCAACCGACGTACCGTTCAGACGGTTGCGGATCTGCTGCAGCTGCTGAGAGGCGGCGTACATCGCATTTTGCACGCGCTCGGGCTGGGTTTGCAGGGAGACAAGCTGGCTGTTGTACGTACCGAGATCGGACTGCGCCGTTTGCAGATCGTCGAGCAGCTGTGCGACGCGCGATTCCAGCTGACGCAACGACAGGGTCGCGAGCGTTTTACGGGTTTCGTCGTCATTATCCACATCGCTCAGGGCATTCAACGATTCCGTGGCCTTACGCATGTTTTCAGGCGCCTGCGCCACTTTCTGCCGAAGCTGTGTGGTTTCCGCTTTAACACGCTCAATTTTATCAAGCGTTTCCAGCGTCTCCGTCAGATCCTGCTGAACGAGCTTATCCAGAGCAGAGAGATCTTTTTGTTTATTCAGGGTGTCGAGTTGCGACTGAACATCACTGCGTGAAGGGATGTCATTGTTGTTATCGGCGCGGGCCCAGGAAAGCGGTGCCGTTGCGAAGAAAAACAGCGTCGCCAATAAAAATACAAGAACAGGATGTTGCGAGCGATTGGTGTGCAGCATAGTTGTGAATGATGTCAGAAGATGACCGAAAATAGTCCGGCGTGCAGGATATCACGCTCGCCTGAAGCAGAATAGCGCGAACGTGAGCCTCTAAGAGAAATCCTGGAATCGCGTCAGGCTGTTAGCGAGCCTGACTTGCCATGCAGCGTCGGGGAGAGCTGGCACATCTCCAGGAAAATAGCGACATAGCTGCGGGCTTCGTTCTTCAGGTCAAAGGAGTCCGGGGCGAAAAGCCAGTTTTCCATCAGGCCGGAAATATAACTGCGCATCAGGACTGCCGCCCGTCGGGTCATTAACGTCGCCGGCAGCTGGTTCGCCTGCATGCACTGGGTGAGGACCTGTTCAATGCGATCGTAGCTTTCCAGACACAGGCTGCGCTGCGCCTGCTGGACGACCGCCATCTCTCCGACCAACTCGCATTTATGGTAGATGATTTCCATCATTAACCTGCGACGTTCTTCAACTACCGTTGCTTCAAGGATATATACTAATATTTCTCTTAATACTGAGAGTGGATCCTCGGGGAATTTTGCCCGATACTCAGTCTCAAGATCGCTAATGCTGGACTCTGAGAGTTGCCAGATTTCACTGAACAGATCTGTCTTGTCTTTAAAATGCCAGTAAATCGCTCCCCGCGTGACGCCCGCGGCCTGAGCAATCTGCGCCAGCGAGGTTGACGAAACACCCTGCTGAGAAAACAAACGCATAGCCACATCCAGAATGTGTTGTCGGGTTTCAAGCGCTTGTTGTTTGGTTTTTCGTGCCATACGTTAGTGAATTTACAGGAGTCAGATTTACATACATTTGTGAATGTATGTACCATAGCATGACGATAATATAAACGCAGCAATGGGTTTTTGGACTCAGGACCATTGATCAATTTGAAATCGGACACTCGAGGTTTACATATGAACAAAAACAGAGGGTTAACGCCTCTGGCGGTCGTTCTGATGCTCTCAGGCAGCTTAGCGCTAACAGGATGTGACGACAAACAGGCTCAACAAGGAGCTCAGCAGGTGCCAGAAGTTGGCGTGGTGACGCTCAAGTCCGAACCTCTCCAGATAACGACAGAATTACCGGGCCGTACCAGCGCATACCGCATCGCAGAAGTGCGTCCTCAGGTGAGTGGTATCATCCTGAAACGTAACTTCACCGAGGGTGGTGAAGTGAAAGCTGGCGAGTCTCTGTATCAGATTGATCCGGCAACCTACCAGGCCTCCTATGAGAGCGCGAAAGGCGATCTGGCGAAAGCAGAAGCTGCAGCCAAAATCTCCCAACTGACGCTGAACCGTTACAAAAAACTGCTCGGTACCCAGTACATCAGTCAACAGGATTATGACACTGCCCTGTCTGATGCACAGCAGACCAACGCCGCAGTGATTGCCGCGAAAGCTGCAGTGGAAACAGCGCGTATCAACCTCGCCTATACCAAAGTGACCTCCCCAATCAGCGGTCGCATCGGTAAATCTTCCGTCACGGAAGGGGCGCTGGTGCAGAACGGTCAGACCAACGCGTTGGCCACCGTGCAGCAGCTTGATCCGATTTACGTTGACGTGACCCAATCCAGCAACGATTTCCTGCGCCTGAAACAAGAGCTGGCAAACGGCACGCTGAAGCAGGAAAACGGTAAAGCCAAAGTGGAGCTCGTGACCAATGACGGTATCAAGTTCCCGCAGGCAGGCACACTGGAATTCTCCGATGTGACGGTCGACCAAACCACCGGTTCCATCACCTTACGTGCGATTTTCCCGAACCCGGATAAGACACTCTTACCTGGTATGTTCGTTCGCGCGCGTCTGGAAGAAGGCACCAACCCAACCGCACTTCTGGTGCCTCAGCAGGGTGTCACCCGTACGCCACGTGGCGACGCGAGTGCACTGGTTGTCGGGGCTGATGACAAAGTCGAAACGCGCAACATCACTGCCACGCAGGCGATTGGCGATAAATGGCTGGTGACGGAAGGTCTGAAAGATGGCGATCGCGTGATTATTACTGGTTTGCAAAAAGTTCGTCCTGGCGCGCAGGTCAAAGCACAGGAAGTGAAATCTGACGATAAACAACAAGCTTCGGCCGCTGGCCAGTCAGAACAAACCAAGTCTTAACTTAAACAGGAGCCGTTAAGACATGCCTAATTTCTTTATCGATCGCCCCATATTTGCATGGGTGATCGCCATAATCATCATGCTGGCTGGGGGACTTGCGATCCTGAAGCTGCCTGTCGCGCAATATCCAACGATTGCGCCACCGGCGGTAACAATTTCCGCAACCTACCCCGGGGCTGATGCAAAAACGGTGCAGGACACCGTGACACAGGTTATCGAACAGAACATGAACGGTATCGATAACCTGATGTACATGTCCTCAAACAGTGACTCAACCGGTACGGTACAGATCACCCTGACCTTCCAGTCAGGTACTGATGCTGACATCGCGCAGGTTCAGGTCCAGAACAAACTGCAGCTCGCCATGCCGTTGCTGCCACAAGAAGTACAACAGCAGGGTGTGAGCGTCGAGAAATCGTCCAGTAGCTTCCTGATGGTTGTTGGCGTGATCAACACCAACGGCACCATGACGCAGGAAGATATTTCCGACTACGTGGGCGCCAACATGAAGGACGCCATCAGCCGTACGTCTGGTGTGGGTGACGTTCAGCTGTTCGGTTCTCAGTACGCGATGCGTATCTGGATGGATCCGAACAAACTGAACAACTTCCAGCTGACGCCGGTGGACGTGATCAACGCTATCAAAGCGCAGAACGCCCAGGTTGCCGCCGGTCAGTTAGGCGGTACCCCGCCGGTGAAAGGCCAGCAGCTTAACGCCTCGATCATCGCACAGACCCGTCTGACCTCCGCCGATGAGTTCAGCAAAATTCTGCTGAAGGTGAATCAGGACGGTTCGCAGGTTCGTCTGCGCGACGTGGCGAAAGTGGAACTGGGTGGCGAAAACTACGACATCATTGCGAAGTTTAACGGCAAGCCGGCTTCCGGTCTCGGGATCAAACTGGCGACAGGTGCTAACGCCCTGGACACCGCGACGGCTATCCGTGCGGAACTGAAGAAAATGGAACCGTTCTTCCCGTCAGGCCTGAAGATCGTTTATCCGTATGACACCACGCCGTTCGTCAAAATCTCGATTCACGAAGTGGTTAAAACCCTGGCAGAAGCGATCATCCTGGTATTCCTGGTCATGTATCTGTTCCTGCAAAACTTCCGCGCGACGCTGATCCCAACCATCGCCGTACCGGTCGTATTGCTCGGCACCTTCGCCATACTGGCCATCTTTGGCTACTCGATAAACACCCTGACAATGTTCGGGATGGTGCTCGCCATCGGCTTGCTTGTGGATGACGCCATCGTGGTGGTAGAAAACGTCGAGCGTGTTATGGCGGAAGAAGGTCTACCGCCGAAGGAAGCAACCCGTAAATCCATGGGCCAGATCCAGGGCGCGCTGGTCGGTATCGCGATGGTACTGTCTGCAGTATTTATCCCGATGGCCTTCTTCGGCGGCTCAACCGGTGCAATTTATCGTCAGTTCTCCATCACCATTGTCTCGGCAATGGCGCTGTCGGTACTGGTTGCATTGATCCTGACGCCTGCACTGTGTGCCACCATGCTGAAACCTGTTCAGAAAGGCGGTCACGGCGAGCATAAAGGGTTCTTCGGCTGGTTTAACCGCATGTTTGATAAGAGCACGCATCACTACACCGACAGCGTGGGTAACATCCTGCGCAGCACCGGTCGTTACCTGCTGCTCTATATCATCATCGTGGTGGGTATGGCCTATCTGTTCGTTCGTCTGCCAAGCTCGTTCCTGCCCGATGAAGACCAGGGCGTGTTCCTGACGATGGCACAGCTGCCGGCGGGTGCCTCGCAAGAACGTACCCAGAAGGTGCTGGATGAAGTAACGGATTACTACCTCACCAAAGAGAAAGCTAACGTTGAATCCGTGTTTGCGGTTAACGGCTTTGGCTTTGCGGGTCGTGGTCAGAACACCGGTATTGCCTTCGTTTCTCTGAAAGACTGGTCAGAACGTCCGGGCGAAGAGAACAAAGTTGAGGCAATTACTGGCCGTGCAATGGGCACATTCTCACAGATTAAAGATGCGATGGTCTTCGCCTTTAACCTGCCAGCGATTGTTGAACTGGGTACAGCGACAGGTTTCGACTTCCAGCTGATTGACCAGGGCGGTCTGGGTCATGAAAAACTGACGCAGGCACGTAACCAGCTGTTCGGTGAAGTGGCGAAACACCCTGACCTTCTGGTCGGCGTGCGTCCTAACGGTCTGGAAGATACGCCTCAGTACAAAATCGACATCGATCAGGAGAAAGCGCAGGCACTGGGCGTTTCCATCAGTGACATCAATACCACGCTGGGCGCGGCCTGGGGCGGTAGCTACGTTAACGACTTCATCGACCGTGGTCGTGTGAAGAAAGTGTACGTGATGTCAGAAGCGCAATACCGTATGTTACCGAACGATATCAACAACTGGTACGTTCGCGGCAACAACGGTCAGATGGTGCCGTTCTCATCCTTCTCTACGTCGCACTGGGAATACGGTTCGCCGCGTCTGGAACGTTATAACGGGCTGCCATCCATGGAGATCCTGGGTCAGGCCGCACCAGGCCGAAGCACCGGTGAAGCCATGAACCTGATGGAAGAGCTGGCAGGTAAATTGCCTGCGGGTATCGGCTATGACTGGACCGGTATGTCCTACCAGGAACGTCTGTCCGGAAACCAGGCCCCTGCCCTTTACGCCATTTCACTGATTGTGGTCTTCCTGTGTCTGGCGGCACTGTATGAGAGCTGGTCGATTCCGTTCTCCGTTATGCTGGTAGTGCCACTGGGGGTTATCGGTGCGCTGCTTGCGGCAACGTTCCGTGGATTAACCAACGACGTGTACTTCCAGGTGGGCCTGCTGACAACCATTGGCTTGTCGGCGAAGAACGCGATACTTATCGTTGAATTCGCCAAAGATCTGATGGAGAAAGAAGGTAAAGGCCTGATTGAGGCGACCCTTGACGCGGTGCGTATGCGTCTGCGCCCAATCCTGATGACATCGCTGGCATTTATCCTCGGGGTAATGCCGCTGGTTATCAGTACCGGTGCGGGTTCCGGTGCACAGAACGCCGTCGGTACAGGCGTTATGGGGGGTATGGTTACCGCAACCGTACTTGCTATCTTCTTCGTTCCGGTATTCTTCGTGGTGGTTCGCCGCCGCTTTAGCCGCAAGAATGAAGATATTGAGCACAGTCATTCGGTAGAACCGCACTGATACCGGTTTCACATGATAAAAAGGCCGCATTAGCGGCCTTTTTCTTTTTCAGAAAAAAATCATAAAATAGGCTTATTGTGCTTCTATTTATTTCCTGCCGCCTAAAATGACATATCATAATTAAGTGATAACGTAATCGCTGAATTCAGGATTTTTTTAATTTCATTTCCCTGCTTAAGTGATTAGGAATATTCCTAACCATATCTTCAGACAAAGAGAACTCCGGATTTGGACATCTTAGGATTGTTTACGCTAAGCCAATGAAACGTAAGGGAGCGAAAAAAGTTCCGCGTTAATCTGGATAAAAATGTTTAGTTCTGAAGGCACATTTGCGTAAAGGCTCGCAGTCAGTGCTTTTATTTGTAATTTTTCGTAATAGCGCGGTGAAATCTTGATCAGAGTGGATTATAGTTAGAGTTATCAGGAACACAGCACCCGTGCGGCTAAGTATGTTGTATCCATCCCGACATGATGTTCGGTGAGTAAGAAATCACTCAGAAGGGGATGCGCTATGGACGAGTACTCGCCAAAAAGGCATGATATCGCGCAGTTGAAATTTCTCTGCGAATCCTTGTACCATGACTGCCTTGCCAATCTTGATGAAAGTAACCATGGCTGGGTAAACGACCCAACGTCTGCCATCAATTTACAGTTAAACGAGTTGATCGAGCATATTGCAACCTTCGCACTTAATTATAAAATTAAGTACAATGAAGATAATAAGCTGATTGAGCAAATTGATGAATACCTGGATGACACCTTTATGTTGTTCAGCAGCTACGGCATTAATGCGCAAGATTTGCAGAAATGGCGTAAATCGGGCAACCGACTATTTCGTTGCTTCATCAACGTGAGCAGAGCTAACCCCGTTAGTCTTTCCTGTTAAAATTATTACAATTAGTAAGGTAAATTTATGTCTGAAAAACCACTCACAAAAATCGATTATTTGATGCGTTTGCGACGCTGTCAGTCAATAGACACGCTTGAACGTGTAATTGAAAAGAATAAATACGAGCTTTCTGATAATGAACTGGCGGTATTTTATTCAGCGGCTGACCACCGTCTTGCTGAACTGACCATGAATAAGCTGTATGACAAAATCCCAACGTCCGTGTGGAGATTTGTCCGTTAATCTTTGAAGTGTGTCTGTAGAGGTTCTACGCCACTTTCTCAGCTGTATTCAACTTTCTGGCTATACCCTCCTGCCCCAGTGCAGGTCTCCGTGTAAAACGTGCTCATCCGCAATATTATTGTGATAATAGTCACAGTGATTTTCCGGGAACGTTCCCCTGCTATCCTGTTCCGATTACCCTACGGTAAAGACGACCAGTGAGGTTCCCAATGAGCATAGAAAAGCAGAAGATGATTGCAGGTGAACATTACAGCCCTGGTGATGAAACATTACGGGCCGACCGATTACGCGCCCGACACCTGGTTCACCGTTATAACCACACTGCACCTGATGAGAAACTCGAACGCCAGAACATTCTGGCGGAACTCCTCGGGCAAAGCGAAGGAGCCTATATTGAGCCGAGCTTCCGCTGTGACTATGGATATAACATTTATCTGGGCAAAGAATTTTACGCCAATTTCGATTGCGTGATGCTGGATGTCTGCCCGATACATATTGGCGACAACTGCATGCTCGCGCCAGGGGTGCATATTTACACGGCAACCCATCCGCTGGACGCCGACGCACGTAATAGCGGCGTGGAATTTGGCAAGCCGGTGACCATCGGCAACAACGTCTGGATTGGTGGACGTGCGGTTATTAACCCGGGCGTTACGCTGGGTGATAATGTGGTGGTGGCCTCCGGCGCTATCGTAACGAAAGACGTCCCGGCGAATGTCGTCGTCGGCGGCAATCCGGCAACAATCATTAAACGGCTGTAAAGTGACGGGGAGTCAACTGTTATGGTCTTTTAGCGCCTGACTGTTACTTTTTTCAGCCAAATGGCTCCCCTAAAATTGGCAGACATCCTGTATTGTCAATTCTCATAAAGGCAAAAAATGACCGAGATACAGCGCCTGCTTACTGCCACCATCGACGATCTTAATCACCGCGAAAAGCGCGACAATCGCCCGCGCTTTAGCATCAGCTTTATTCGCAAACACCCTGGACTGTTTGTCGCAATGTATGCCGCCTGGCTGGCGACACTGATTGTGATGCTGAAGTCCGAAACTCTGGTGGACTCCGTCTGGCTGCTTGTCATTCTGTTTGTGGTATTTAACGCCTTTTTCTTTTTTGACGTTAATCCCCGCTACCGCTACGAAGATATCGACGTCCTTGATTTCCGGGTTTGCTATAACGGTGAATGGTATAACACGCGTTACGTGCCGCCGGAGCTGATCGAAAGCATCATGCACTCCCCCGCGGTTGAAACGGTGCAAAAAGAGAAGCTGCAGAAGATGGTATCCACCAAAGGTCAGCTCTCTTTTTATGATGTCTTTACCCTTTCCCGTCCTGCTGCTGTGTGATTAAAGCCTGTATGCGTCGGATACCCGACACAAACTGAGAAGCAGAGGTATTGCCGTAACCTAACACCAGACCGGTTTGCCCCTGCTTCGGCTCCAGGTAATACCCGCTCAGTGCAGCGGGTGCCAGCTGAAACGCCCTCGCCTGCTCAACCACTTTTTGGTCGTCGATGCCGTCTATTGCCAGCGTCAGATGCATCCCCCCTTCACCCGCCAGAATGCGATGCGGAATATGAAGCTCAGCACTCAGCACCTCACGCAGCTGCCGGTAGCGCTTACGGTAGAGCCGGCGCATGGCGGCAAGGTGGCGGGCATAATGTCCTTCCTCAATAAACAGCGCCAGGGTTCGCTGTTCGGCGCGATGCCCGCCACGCAGCAGCGCGCCAATGGCCGGACGGGCCGCTTTTGCCAGCGCCGGGGGTAACACCATGAACCCCATTCTCAGCGACGGAAAGAGGGTTTTGCTGAAGGTACCGAGATAGACAACCGGCGCATTGTTGACCATTCCCAGCATTGCAGGCACGGGCTCACCGGAATAACGAAACTCGCTGTCGTAATCATCTTCAATAATCCAGGCGTTATGCTGCCGGGCCAGATCCAGCAGCGCCAGGCGTCGCCGCGCACTGAGCACGCTTCCGTACGGAAACTGGTGCGAAGGTGAGGTGAAAATAAGCGCAGGGGACGGCGTATCCAGCCCTTCCCAGAACATGCCTTCGTCATCAACCGGCATCCCCGTCATGACTAAGCCCGCTTTGGCAAAGGCGCTTTTAGCCCCACCATAGCCAGGATCTTCCACCCACGCGACGCTGCCGGGTTCGCTCAGCAGCATCGTGCAAAGGTTTACCCCCTCAAGCGCACCTTCGGTCATTACTATCTGACTGGCATCGCAGTCAATGCCGCGCGAAAGGGCAAGGTGGCGGGCAATGGCCGCCCGCAGCGACGGCTCCCCGGCAGGATCGCCATACCCTAACAGCGCGCTGCCCTCTTCGCGCAGAACCCGGTCGTACAAGCGCCGCCACAGCGGCAGGGGAAAGTAGTTGATGGCCGGTGTTCCCGGCGTAAATGCCGGAACCGGGGTATCACGCGGCACCGGCGCAGGCAGCGAGGCGACCCGGCTGCCGAGCGCGACGGCAGAGTCCGGCAATGCCTGAACGAGCGTACGCTGCGCCAGCTGCGCCACCCGCGTCCCCTGGCGGTTACGCAGCAGATACCCTTCGAGCGTCAGCTGTTCCAGCGCCGCATTGACGGTATTCCGTGAAAGCGAGAGCTGCTGAGCCAACAGTCGCGAACCGGGAAGCCGGCTCCCGGCGTGTAGCCGGCCGCACAGTATCGCCTCACGCAATGCATGATACAGCGCGCGCTGTAGCGTCTCTTCCCCCCGCGCTTTCAACGCGGCATTCAGCAAAGTATAAAATTCATCGCCCGGTATGTTCATTTCGCCTCCCGTGGTACCACCAAAACATAGCTGAGTGGCACTTTTTAAGGAACCAGTAATTCACTAGTCTGGCGTTCTTATCAACGTCACGGACAGTAAAATGAAAACATTCAATGAGTTTGGACAGCCAGTAGGCGAAGCACTTATCGACTGGCAACCCCGCCAGCACCCTTCACGTGTGGTGCTTCAGGGCCACTATTGTCGCCTTGAGCCGCTGCGGGTGGAGCACGCTGAGGCGTTGTTCAGCGCGTATTCTCTGGCCGAAGATACCCGCAGCTGGACGTGGCTGTTGCGTGAGCCGGATGCCAGCGCAGAGGCGTTTGCAGGATGGGTAGAAAGCGTGCGCGACTTATCCGATCCGATTCACTTTAGCGTTATCGACAACCAGACCCAGTCTGCGGTCGGCACGCTGGCTCTGATGCGGATCGATCCAACCAACGGCGTCGTGGAGGTGGGACATGTTCATTTCTCCCCGCTGCTCAGCCGCACGCCGATGTCGACGGAAGCGCAATATCTGCTGATGCGATACGTGTTCGACACCCTTGGGTATCGTCGATATGAGTGGAAGTGCAACAGCCTGAACGCGCCTTCGCGCAAGGCGGCACTGCGTCTTGGCTTTCAGTTTGAGGGGCGTTTTCGTCAGGCGCTGGTCACGAAAGGTCATAACCGGGATACCGACTGGTTTTCAATTCTCGACAAAGAGTGGCCGGCGCTGGCGAGTGCCTTTGAAGGCTGGCTTGCCACCGACAATTTTACTGCCGATGGCAACCAAAAAAGATCCCTGGAAAGCTGGCGCGAAACACGCGTCTAGCGTCTTTTCTTACGTCCCTGAACCGCCTTAAAGCGCGGATTGGATTTGCAAATCACGTATAAGCGTCCCTTGCGTTTGACTATCTGGCAAGCCGGGTGACGCTGTTTTGCACTGCGCAATGAGTTAAGTACCTGCATGGTTATCCCCGCTTCGCATTAATAAAGCCGCCGAAACGCTTACGGAAGCGCGCCGCACTGCCATCCGTCGAGAACGTTTTCTGCTTGCCGGTGTAGAACGGGTGCGATTTTGAAGAGACCTCGATGGTGATATACGGATATGTTTCACCGTCGAGTTCAATTTCGCGGTCGGTCTTAATGGTTGAGCCGACTTTAAAGTATTCATTAGCACTGGTGTCGTGGAACACCACGGTGCGATAGGCTGGGTGGATATCTGGTTTCATCGTAAACTCTTTATGTTTTGTTATAACATAACAAAATAATATCTAACCCCTGCTGAAAAAACAACCCCTCTGCCCCGACGATATTTTCTGTTGTGCCGTAAATCATGACCTGCACGTGCTATAACTTTATCATTTAGCGGTAAAATCTTTCTCCTCTGGCAGGTTTTTCAGCGCCCAGGAGCGGGCATAAGAGGAAGGAGACAGCACCATGAAAACCCGACATCTGGTCAGTCTGGTGACCGGTGTACTTATCATTGCGGTACTGGTTCCGATTAGCCTGAGCATCTGGCTGGCACATCGCCAGGCGGAAGATAAGTTTGTCGATGCGCTGGATAGCTATGCCTCACGCGTGCTGATACGTACCGCTAGGGTAGTGGATGATGCAAAGGAAGCGCTCAATAGCCTGCAGACCTTTAAAGGGATCCCCTGTAGCGTTATGCATTTAAGGGAGATGCGGCGGGTCGCTTTTTCATGGCGTTATGTTCAGGAAGTTATTTATATCAACAATCTTGAGCCCCTTTGCTCGTCCCTGGAACAAACCAGTCAGTCGGCCCCTTTCCCGCCGCCCATGCGAATCACGGAAGATGGTTATGGCACATGGCTCACCACGCAAAACGATCTCGGTTTTAGCCGCTACATGGCGGTCCTGGGTCGGGGCCACTATCTGGTGCTGGTGGATCCTGCCTCGCTTGTCGATGTGATCCCTTTCGGTGAGATCGCCACAGATGCCGCCCTGGTGGGCAGCAAATCACATCTCATTTTTGCCAGCAGCAGCAAGCTCGATCCGCATATCCGCAATCTGGTTAAGGATCAGGGCGTCACCCGCATTCAGTACAACGGCTCGATATACATTATGAAGCCTGTTCCTGAACTGGGGTTTACGGTGGTCGCCTGGGCGGCGTTAAAACCGCTGGCTGAAACCTGGCACAAGCAACTTCTCATCTGGCTGCCATTCGGCATACTGATAAGTCTGCTTGCCGCACTCTTTGTTTTGCGACTGCTGCGTCGTATCCAGTCGCCACGCAACCGGCTGCTTGACGCCATCAATAACCGGGAATTTGTGGTGCATTACCAGCCCATTATTGAACTCTCTAGCGGGAAGATTGTGGGCGCAGAGGCGCTAACCCGCTGGCCCCAGCCTGACGGCAGCAGCCTTTCACCGGATATTTTTGTGCCGCTTGCTGAGCAAACGGGGCTCATCTCGCAGCTGACGCATTTGGTCATTGAAAAGGTGTTTGAGGATATGGGCTACTGGCTGCACCTTCACGCCGGTCAGCATATTTCCATTAACCTCGCGCCGGCTGATTTGACCTCGGGAAAACTCCCGCCACTGTTGAGTCACTTAATGAATAAGTGGAAAGTCCATCCGCAACAGATCGCCCTTGAGTTAACCGAGCGCGGCTTTGCCGATCCTAAAATCAGCGCACCGGCCATCGCCGCCTTTCGTCATTCAGGCCACGCAATCTATATTGATGATTTCGGTACGGGCTATTCCAGCCTGAGCTACCTGCAGGATCTGGATGTCGACACGCTAAAAATCGATAAAGCGTTTGTGGATGCACTGGAATATAAGAACGTGACGCCACACATTATTGAAATGGCAAAATCGCTGAAGCTGGCGATGGTTGCGGAAGGCGTGGAGACCGAAGGGCAACTCGCCTGGCTACGTCGTCACGGCGTGCAGTATGGGCAGGGTTGGTACTACAGCAAGGCGTTGCCGAAAGCGGACTTTATTCTTTGGGCGGAAGATAACCTCAAAACACATCCTACTTAAGATAGGATTTGATCACCTGTAACACGACGCCAAGATCGGCTTCGCGCTGAGCTTCTTCAGGCTCTTTCACCACATGATCGGTGAGATGACCTTCGATCACCTGCATCATCATGCCGTTTACCGCGCCGCGGATCGCCGCCAGCTGTTGTAACACGTCGGCGCATTCGTGGTCGCTATTAAGCATTTTTTCCAGGGCAGCGCTTTGCCCCTGAATTTTCTTCAGGCGAGTCAATAACATCTTCTTGTCGCGAACCGTATGTGACATCTCTGTCTCCCTTATCGTATGGCTTTTAAAGCATATCATGCTCTACTCCCCCTGAGTATTTTTCTACTGGGGGGTAGTATTAGACTACTGGGGGGGAGTAGTATCTGAACACGCTTTCCACTCCGGAATTTTCCATGAACGATTTTGCTTCACTCCTGCAGCAGGGCAATGCCTGGCTGTTTGTACCCAGCGCTATCCTCCTCGGCGCGCTGCATGGCCTGGAGCCGGGCCACTCCAAAACGATGATGGCCGCGTTTATTGTGGCTATTCGCGGTACGCTGAAACAGGCGGTGTTGCTTGGTCTGGCGGCAACGCTTTCCCATACGGCGGTGGTCTGGATCATTGCCATGGCAGGATTATGGTTTGGCCGGGGCTGGGATGCGCATACGTCTGAGCCCTGGTTCCAACTGGTCTCGGGGATACTGATCGTGCTGATCGCCCTGTGGATGGCCTGGCGAACCTGGAAGGAGAGTCGGCCACACGATCACCACCATCATCACGATCACCATGACCATCATCATGACCATGACCACCATCATGATCATCACGACCATGACCATGACCATGACCATGACCATCATCATGATCATCACGACCATGGGCATCCACTGATTGAAGAAGAGTGGCAGGACGCCCACCAGCGCGCGCATGCGCAGGATATTAACCGCCGCTTCAACGGCCAGAACGTTACCACCGGACAAATTGCACTGTTTGGTCTGACCGGAGGGCTTATCCCCTGCCCGGCCTCAATCACGGTCCTGCTCATCTGCCTGCAGCTGAAGCATTTTGCCCTCGGCGCAACGCTGGTATTCAGCTTCAGTATTGGTCTGGCGTTAACGCTGGTCGCTTCCGGTGCAATTGCCGCCCTGAGCCTTAAGCATGCGACAAAACGCTGGCCGGGTTTCAGCGAGTTTTCACGAAAAGCACCGTGGATCTCCGCCGCCCTGATTACTGTGGTCGGGATTTACATGAGCCTGCACGGCCTGAGCGGTATCCTGGCGTAAGCGAGGCGGCCACTGCTGTGGCCGCCTCTTTGCTCAGTCAGGGTTCTGCTGCCAGCTGAAGGTATAGCGAAGCTGGCGTTTCTGCAGAATAAATTCCGGCGAGACGCTGGGGCTCCACGAGTCATCACCGCCCACGCCCATATGGAACGCGTCCAGGTTAAGCCAACACCCCGGCTCCTCGCGCAACAGATGATGGTGAGTTGTCTCATGCAACTGCTGCTGGCTGTAGCGGCTGACGGAGAAATGGAACAGGCCATTCAGCCGATGCGCGCCCAGCAGCAGTTCACGGGTATCACAGCGCAAACCATTTTCTGTCGGGAAGATGTAAGGCGTGTGCATGGCTTCCAGCGGTAATGTCCAGCGCCCCTGCTGAGCCGCCAGCGTTCTGTCCGGGTAGTTTTCATGTGGCCCAAGCCCCAGCCACTGAACCGTTTCCGGCGTTGCGGCAAGGTGAACACTCAGGCCTACGCGTGCCGGTTCCGGGATATCAGACGCAATATCGACCTGAATATCGCCATGCAAAACGCCCCTATCGTCCACCCGCCAGACTTTACGGCTCAGGAACAGCGCTTTATCGCGATACTCCCAGACATGCAGAGTTTTCACCACCGCCTCGGCTGCATGCTGCTCTCCTTCACAGTGCAGTAATCGCGGGGTGAGCTCGTACATGCCTGCCGCTTTCCAGCGTTCAACCCACGCATTCGGATCGATTCGCGTGGCCTCGCTCACGCCAATATCATTGTCCAGCGGTGCGCGGCTAACGTTATCCGTCAGCGGTGAGAGCAGCGTTTCAACGCCATTGCGCCACCATTGCGTCAGGTGTCCTGATGCGCGGTTGAACTGCCAACGTTGCTGCTGATGCACCAGCTCAAACACGTCGCCAGTTTGCGTTAACACCGGCGGTACACCTTCTGGCGCTGGCGGGGCGATATACAGGGGAGTCGGAACCGGCCACTGCTCCCACGCGCAGCGATGGTTTGCCGGTGACCACGGCGTCGCCCGCGGCTGGTGCACTTCAACGTTCAGCCAGACGTCACCCGCTTCAGGCGCCAGCGCTGGCAGGTTGATGTCCAGACGCTGTGTGCCCTGGGGAGCAATGGAGAGCGTCACGTCCCCCCTGGCCAGCACGCTGCCGTCACGGACAAGGGTCCAGCGCAGCACCTCGTTATCGGTATGACGGAACAGGTAATCGCTGTGGACTTCAAGCACCAGCGGAGACGTACTTACCCGCGTAAAGGTGAAAAACTGCTGAGCGCGCTGGGCTTCATACAGCGCCGGATGCGGTGTGCGATCGGGAAAAACCAGCCCGTTAAGGCAGAACTGGCGGTCATTGGGCGTGTCGCCAAAGTCTCCCCCGTAGGCCCAGAACGGTGTACCATTGTCGTCTTTTCTGGTCAGCGCCTGGTCAACCCAGTCCCAGACAAATCCCCCCTGCAGGCGAGGATGGCGGCGAAACGCCTGCCAGTATTTGGCAAAACCACCGAAGCTGTTCCCCATCGCGTGGGCGTATTCACAGAGAATAAGCGGACGCGTTTCATCCGGCATGCCGATCCATTTTTTAACAGACCATTTCGGTACCGCCGGGAAGGGCTGATCCTGATCGACCCGGGCATACATCGGGCACACGATATCGGTCGCTGCCGTATTCGCCCCACCGCCTTCGTACTGCACCGGACGCGTCGGATCGGTGGTTTTCAGCCAGCGATACAGTGCGTCATGGTTCGCGCCATGGCCGGACTCATTCCCCAGCGACCAGATGATAATCGAAGGATGATTGCGGTCGCGCTGCACCATGCGGGTGACGCGTTCGCTCATGGCAGGGAGCCAGCGCGGATCGTCAGCAAGGCGACTCATCGGCACCATGCCGTGGGTTTCAATATTGGCTTCGTCGACGACATACAAACCATAGCGGTCGCAAAGCGTGTACCACAGCGGATGGTTCGGATAGTGCGAGCAGCGCACGGCGTTGAAGTTATGCTGCTTCATGAGTTCGATATCGCGGCGCATCGTCGCTTCATCCATCACCTGGCCGTTTTCCGGGTGATGCTCATGCCGGTTAACGCCGCGGATCAGCAGGGGTTTACCGTTGAGCTTCAGCAGGCCATTGCTGATCTCTATGCGGCGGAACCCCACATCGCAGGCCTCCGTTTCAAGCACCTCACCCTGCGCGTTCAGAAGGGTCATCGTCAGGCGATAAAGTTCCGGCGTTTCCGCACTCCACAAGGCAGGCGCCTCAACGGGGAGCGTCACCGTTAGCCGCTCGGCCCAGCCGCCGCGCTCATCGACAGCGGCAGTGCCCGGCCGCCCGGTGGCACTGGCGCATTTTTCGCCGTTGCGCCATAGGGTAAACGCCACCTCACACTCCGCAAACTGCGCGCCTGCGAGCGCGAGATCCACCTTCAGCACCGCGCGATCCCGCTCCGCATTCAGTTCAGTCACAACCTGATAATCGGCTATGTGCGTCTCTGGCTTATGCAGCAGCGACACATCGCGGAAAATCCCGCTCATGCGCCACATGTCCTGATCTTCCAGATAGCTCCCGTCGCACCAGCGCAACACCATGACCGCAATGCGGTTCTGGCCAGGACGCAGCACCGTAGAAAGATCGAATTCGGCGGGCAGTCGGCTGTCCTGTGAATAACCGATCCACTGACCGTTACACCACAGATGAAACGCCGAATTCACGCCATCGAAGACAATGCGGGTTTGGCCGCTCTGCAGCCAGGTATCATCCATCTCAAATGTGAGCGAGTAACAACCTGTTGGGTTTTCTTGCGGCACAAACGGTGGGTTTACGGGGATCGGATAGGTCACGTTGGTGTAGATGGGCGTGTCGAACCCCTGCATCTGCCAGTTAGAGGGCACGGGCATCAGCACGGCATCGGCGCAATCTTCACTGACCCATACCGAAGGAACCTCCTCTGGTGCAGGAAAGAAGCTAAAACGCCACTCCCCGTTAAGGAGGCGTCGGCTGACGGTTCCCCCGTCTTCTCTGGCGGAGTGTTCATCACGCCAGCTGTGCAAGGGAGCATGTGCTGCCAGGCGGTTCCACTGGGTGACCCCCGGGTTTTCCCAGTCCCGACGAGCCAGAAGTTCGCTGAGAGTCAGCGATGGAGTGTTGGACATATTAACCTCTTTGCGAAGCGCTCACAATTTTAGCTAACATGCCCTGGCTACCGGGTGCGGTAAAGCGTCGGATCGCGGGGTAGCGAGTCAGATCACAAAAGTCTTACCGGCGGGCAAGTTGCTCAGCCGCTAACGCCAGGCTCCTGAGCTGCTGAGCCAGATCCTCGCGTTCGATCTGCTGCGGATCGTGGCGAGCGGTAGAATGGCGGGTCACAAGCGTCACCGGAAGCTGAACCTGCCAGCATGCGTCACCCTCAACTGGCGCCAGCAGCCACTCCACACTTCGCTCGCCGGCCTCGCGAAAAGCCTGGCGAATGGTGGTCAGTGGGGGAGAAAACCAGGCGCTGTCTGCCGTATCGTCGAACCCGACAACCGACATCTGGCCCGGGATCGCGGTCCCTTTTTCCGCACAGGCACGCATCACCCCCAGCGCCATTTGGTCGTTCGCGACCACTATCGCATCCGGGAGTTGCGCGGCAGATAACAGCAAATGTCCTTTCTCATAGCCGCTTGCCGCACTCCAGTCGCCGTGCGCCACCGCGACAGCCTCAAGCCCGGCCTGTGCCAGCGTGGCGTTCCAGCCTGCAAGACGTGCCCGGGCGGAGACAGAGCTCTCCGGTCCACTCAGCAGCGCTATACGCTCATGCCCCAGCGAAAGCAGATGCTCAATCCCGAGACGAGCACCCTGCTCTGCATTAAACACAAGACTGTTTACCTGAGCCGAGGGCGAGACATCCAGAAACAGCACCGGAATGGGCGATGCGAGGGCTTTTAGCGCTTCAGCATGAGGATCCTCCAGCGGCACATTCACCAGCAGAGCTTCCACACGCTGCGCCAGCAACGCCTGAAGGGCAGACTGGCACTGCTGTGGATGTTCCACCATTGAGATAAGCACGCTCGCCCCCTGCTCAACCGCCCGGGATTTTACCGCCGAAACAATTTGCGAAGGGGCGTGCAGCGCCAGATCGGTAGTAATAAGGCCAAGCGTACGGGTACGTTTACCCGCCAGCTGTTGTGCCCTGAGATTGGGGACGTAGTGCAGTTCTGCCATCGCCTGCTGCACTTTTTCCCGCGTGCGGGCAGAGACATGCTCCGCGTCGTTAATCACACGGGAAACGGTCTGATAAGAAACCCCCGCAAGGAGGGCAACATCATAGAGAGTGATTGCTTTCATGCATTCTGGCATCGCGTCATTCGAAGGCCACTATTCTGACACAGCGACGCCATGAAAACATGTGAGCGCTTCGCAGAATTAAACAACCCGCTCCGGCTGGGGGGCCTTCTCAACGCGCGGCTTATAACGGAACAGAGGCAAGCAGATCTGGATAAGCGGGCCAATGGTCAGAGCATACGCGACGGTGCCTATCCCGAACGTTCCGCCCAACATGCACCCAATCAGCAGCACGGACACTTCAATCGAGGTACGTACACTGCGGATGGACCATCCCATACGGGCATGGATCCCGGTCATGAGACCGTCGCGCGGGCCCGCCCCGAAACCGGCACCGATATACATACCGGTGGCTATCGCGTTCACGACAATTCCGGCCACCAGCAGCGCGATACGCAGGGGCAGCGAGGTCACCTCGGGGATCAGGGCCATGGAGGCATCTGCCGCCAGGCCAATAATAATCACGTTACTGAGGGTTCCCAGACCAGGCATCTGACGCAGCGGGATCCACAGCAGGAGTACCGCCGCACCGGTTAAAATAATCACCATCCCAATGCTCAACCCCAGCTGGATCGCCACGCCCAGGTGGAAGACGTCCCACGGATCGAGCCCCAGATCCGATCGAATAAACATCGTGGTTGAAAGCCCATACAGCCCTAAACCGACATACAGTTGTAGCAGACGACGTACCATTTTTTATCTTCTCCAGTGAACCAGGCTTTCATCTTGAGCGAAAATGGCATTATGATTAATGTCCAGTTTTAAAATAGTGGACTGCACATGTCATCTCGCCGCTTCGGAAGCCAGTCATTGGTACGCCTGTTAGGCCACTGGCAACAAACCTCGTCCCGAACCCCGCTCTGGCGTCAGCTGGCGGATGCGTTACGCCTGTTAATTCTTGATGGCCGACTGGCGCTTAACACCCGTCTACCCGGCGAGCGGGAGCTGGCCACTGCGCTGGATGTGAGCCGGACCACCATCAGCAGCGCACTCGCCCATCTGCGTGAGGAAGGTTATCTTGAAAGCCGCCACGGCAGCGGTTCACGCGTGATCCTGCCCGACACACGCGCCGTGCCAACCCTTTCAGCAGCCAGTGCCGCGCTGGATCTCTCCACCGCTGCGCTCAATGCCGGGCCTGAGATCCACCAGGCCTATACCCATGCGCTCACGGCCATTACGCAACATCTCTCGCTTACGGGTTACGATCAGCTTGGGTTGCCGGCGCTGCGGGAAGCCATCGCCGCACGCTATACCGCGCGGGGGCTTCCGACCCGGACAGACGAGGTAATGGTGGTCAATGGCGCGGTCAGCGGTTTTGCGCTGGTCCTGCGGATGATGACCGGCCCGGGGGATCGCGTCGTGGTCGATCATCCCACTTACCCGCTGGCGATCGCCGCCATTCAGGGGGCGCAGTGCCGTCCAGTGGGCGTGTCGCTGCCGGAAACGGGCTGGGATACCCATGGGTTTGCCGCAACGCTTGCCCAGACAGCGCCGCGCCTGGCCTACCTGATGCCCGATTTTCATAACCCTACCGGGCGATGCATGGATATTCCCACCCGTCAGGCAATCACCGAGATTGCCGCGCAAACCCGCACGACGCTGGTAGTAGATGAAACGATGGTGGATCTGTGGTTTGACTCGCCCCCGCCGCCGCCGCTGGCGTCATTCAACCCGCAGGCCACCGTGATAACGTTAGGCTCTGCCGGAAAAAGTTTCTGGGGCGGCCTTCGTCTTGGCTGGATCCGTGCCTCCTCGCGCACCATCGCTACGCTTGCCCAGACGCGGGATACCCTGGATTTAGGATCGCCCATGCTCGAACAGCTGGCGACGCTGTGGCTTATCAATAACAGCGAAACGTTTTTGCCCGCTCGCCGGAAGATGCTGGCAGAACGGCGAGACCAATGCGGCGCGCTGTTGCGCGAGCACTTCCCTGAATGGACATTCCATGAAGCGGAAGGCGGGCTTTCCTACTGGATTGAACTGCCGGGGATGCTGGCAACACAACTTGCTGCACGCGCAGAGATACTGGGAATCAACCTGGGGACCGGCACGCGGTTTGGTTTATCGGGTGCGTTTGATCGGTATTTACGTATGCCCTTTTCACTCGATCCGGCTGAGCTTGAACAGGCATTACTGAGAATTAAACCCTTGTGGCTCGCCCTGAATAAAAACGTGCCATCAATAAAAAGAAGTCTGGTTTGATATAAAAAATTTGAAGTGGATCATAAAATAAAAACTGCTGACTGTCACAGATACAGTCAGCAGTTTTCACCATTCAGGATTTAGTGCTGAGGAGGAATAGGAAAACCTTTCAGTGAAATAACGAAATTTTCACCGTCTTTCTTTATTTTTGCGCCGGTATCACACCAGTCAGACGCAATACGAAAGAACTCATCACTTCCTACATTCCAGCCAAGACGTACATGCTTCACGTAGCCTGAACGCAACAGATCGCAGGCCTCGTTGTAGTCACTGGCAGTTGACAGTTGTTGTTTCATTTTCTCTTCTTAAGAATTTTACGTAGAGCCTTGATTTCTTTAGGAGTAAATGGAGAAACACTCTCTTCTTCCGTATGCTGGTTATCAATATCCTCTTCCGATACTCCCGCCTCTTCTACCGCTTCGAATGCCAGCAGCAGCAGTTTCTCTGTCGTCACGCTTAAATTCTCGTTATTAACTTCAGCATAGTGGCGAAGTCTTTCTTTTAGCGCTTGATCAATCTTAACGTTTAACACCGCAGTAGCCATGTTTGTCACTTCCCTTCGGAATAAGTACTTTATTTAATACACGAACTTACCAATGTTATCCAGATATATATTTTTAAGTTATGACAGAAAAAAGACATCCGATATTAAAATGACAGTCTATTATTACAGGTTTATGACAGTAATATTTCAATGCAATGAAATATATATTACATGCAGTCAGTAAAGTCCTAATAACGTTGTGGATTAAAGGCTATTCGAAGCGAAGAGAAACAGGGAGAGTGTTGATGAGAGCAGAAATGGGTGGGGGCCCTGCCAGCTACATCCCGGCACACACGTCGTCTGCCCTGGCTGCTTCCTTCCGGACCTGACCTGGTGAACAGAGTAGCGTTGCGGGAGAACCAACAGAGCCCCCATTGAGAGCGTTGATAACCAACGCGCTGGCGCATTATCCCTGTGCTTACCGCCAATTGCAAGCGACCCGCAACCGGATGCTGGTTTCTTGCGCAAACTGGCGCAGCAATTGGGTTTATCTTCGTTTAACATGACTGTCCAGACATTCCCCACAGGTAGACGTATGGACGAACATGACTCCTTTCCACAACGCGTATGGCAAATTGTGGCCTCTGTGCCGGAAGGTTATGTCACCACCTATGGCGACGTAGCGCGTCTGGCCGGTTCTCCGCGTGCGGCGCGGCAGGTCGGTGGCGTACTGAAAAGGTTGCCGGAAGGAAGCACCCTGCCCTGGCATCGGGTGGTAAATCGTCATGGGGCGATCTCGTTGACCGGGCCTGATCTGCAGCGCCAGCGTCAGGCGTTACTGTCAGAAGGGGTGCAGGTGTCGGGGTCAGGACAGATTGATTTGCAAAAGTACCGCTGGGTGTATTAAACCCTCTCCCGAAGGAGAGGGTTTGAAGCGTTACATCTGGGTCGGAGGGGTTGGCAGAGACGGTTGGTTAGTCTGTGGCGCAACCGGCACTTCGGTTTGCTGTACCGGAACCAGGTTCAGGTCAACTTTTGTCCCGCCGTGGTTAATCGCTTCCTGCACCGTATCGGTGATAAACACCAGTTTATCGTTGATCGTTACTGCTGCGCTCAGGAGGATACGGGCATTAGGCTGCACGTCTGATGGGTTATACGGCAACACGAAGCTAAACGGTGCCTGCTTACCTTCCGTACGCACGGCACGCTGGGCCAATACTTTAGACGGCGCGTCTGCCAGGGAAGCATCAGACAGGGTTACCGTTAATACCGCATCTGGCGGTAACGCGACTTTCTGTTTAATCCAGATAGTCCCGGAAACGTTAGGCTGCTGAATGGACTGCTGTGAGAGTGTATTAATCCCGTTTGGATCTGCTGCTGGCACCGGCACCTGGGCGCTCTTTCCTGCACAGGCGGACAACGCCACCGCAATTGCTACACCACTTAGCATGGGCACGAGTTTCATTGAAGTCTCCTTATCATCAATGCACCAGCGGGATCGATCCCATCCGATGTCGTTTCAATCACATAACACAGGTAAGTTTGGCACAGATCACTGATTTATGCCTAAAATTGTCCAGATATTCAGATTATTCTACCCATCGGACCACTTTCATTTCTGCGTTATACTCTGCCTATCTTTCGCTACGGCGTTTTATTGAGGACAACTATGAGTCAGGCACTGAACAATCTGCTGACATTACTGAATCTGGAAAAAATTGAGGAAGGACTCTTTCGCGGACAGAGCGAAGATCTGGGCTTACGCCAGGTCTTCGGCGGGCAAGTCGTAGGACAAGCGCTCTACGCAGCAAAGGAGACCGTCCCTGCAGACCGTCTGGTGCACTCATTTCACAGCTACTTCTTACGCCCTGGTGATAGCGCGAAACCCATCGTGTATGACGTTGAGGTATTGCGGGATGGCAACAGCTTTAGCGCGCGTCGTGTCGCGGCGGTTCAGAATGGCAAGCCTATCTTTTACATGACCGCCTCGTTCCAGGCGCCGGAACCGGGTTATGAGCATCAGAAAACGATGCCACCCGCGCCGTCGCCAGACGATCTCAAATCCGAGACCGATATCGCTCGTGCGCTGGCGCATCTGCTTCCACCGCAGGTAAAGGAGAAGTTTCTCTGCGATAAACCGCTTGAGATCCGCCCTGTCGAATTCCATAACCCGATGAAAGGCCACACGGCCGAGCCAAAGCGCCAGGTCTGGATCCGCGCTAACGGCACCGTGCCCGCGGATTTCCGCGTTCATCAGTATCTGCTGGGTTATGCCTCAGATTTCAACTTCCTGCCGGTGGCGCTGCAGCCGCACGGCGTGGGCTTCCTTGAAAAAGGGATGCAGGTGGCCACCATCGATCACTCCATGTGGTTCCATCGTCCGTTCGACATGAACGAGTGGCTGCTCTACAGCGTGGAGAGTACTTCGGCGTCAAGCGCGCGCGGCTTTGTGCGCGGTGAGTTTTACACTCAGGATGGCGTGCTGGTCGCGTCGACGGTGCAGGAAGGGGTAATGCGTAACCGCGGGTGATGTTGTACTGCGGCCCTCTCCCGACGGGAGAGGGAACAAAACGAAAACGGCAACCCTGGGTTGCCGTTTTGCTTATCAGGCGTTGTACGCATTCTCGCCGTGGCTGTTGACGTCCAGACCTTCGCGTTCCTGCTCTTCCGGAACACGCAGACCGACGGTCATATCCGCCAGCTTATAGCCGATGAAGGCCACAACGGCAGACCACACGACGGTGATGGCAATACTTTCCAGCTGCACCAGCACCTGGTGAACCATGGTGACGCCTTCTGCGTAACCCACGCCACCCAGCGATTTCGCCGCGAAGATACCGGTCATGATACAGCCGACGATGCCGCAGACGCCGTGTACACCGAAGACATCGCACGGGTCATCGACGCGCAGAACACGTTTCAGCGCCGTCACACCCCACAGACCCGCCAGACCGGCGACCAGCCCGACAAGCAGCGCGCCGCCAACACCGACGTAGCCACAAGCTGGCGTGATACCAACCAGACCGGCAATTGCACCTGAACAGGCACCCAGCAGCGAAGGCTTACCGCGTACTGCCCACTCACCAAATACCCATGAGAGGATCGCACCCGCCGTTGCCACAACCGTGTTCACGAAGGCCAGCGCGGCGATTTCGTTTGCTGCGCTTGCTGAACCGGCGTTGAAGCCGAACCAGCCAAAGTAAAGGATCGCTGTACCGGTAAAGACCATCGGCAGGTTGTGCGGTTTGAACGCTTCTTTACCGAAGCCCACGCGTTTGCCAATCAGGTATGCCCCTACCAGGCCCGCCACCGCGGCGTTGATGTGTACAACGGTACCGCCTGCGAAGTCCAGCGCGCCATGGCTCGCCAGCAGACCGCCACCCCAGACCATGTGCGCAATCGGCACATAGGAGAGCGTCAGCCAGACCACCACGAAGATCAGTACGGCGGAGAAGCGAATACGCTCAGCCAGCGCACCGACGATCAGCCCAACGGTGATACAGGCGAACGAGCCCTGGAAGGCAACGTGAATATATTGATAGAAACTGCCCATCAGCGCGGTCAGTTCGATGTTTTTCAGCATGACCCAGTCAAAGTTTCCGAAGAACGCATTGCCCGTGCCGAAGGCCAGAGAGTAACCGTAGACCACCCACAACACGCAAACCAGCGCGAACGTGACGGCAACCTGCGTCAGCATGGAGAGAACGTTTTTGCCACGGATCAGGCCGCCGTAGAACAGCGCAATGCCCGGAATGGACATGAACAGCACCAGCGCGGTGCTGATCATCATAAAGGCGTTATCGGCTTTGTCTGCCACCGCAGGGGCAGCCAGTGCCAGGCCCGGCAGCAGTGCCAGCGAACCCAGACCCGTTTTGATTGTTGCTATCTTCATTTTCTCGATCCCTATCACTGTGTGCCAGGAGTTACTTACAGTGCCGCTTCGTCAGATTCGCCGGTACGGATGCGAATGACGCGCTGCAATTCGGCAACGAAAATTTTGCCGTCGCCAATTTTGCCGGTGTAGGCCGCTTTGCTAATGACATCAATAACTTCATCAAGCTGGTCATCAGCAATCGCGACATCAATTTTTACTTTTGGCAGGAAGTTAACGCTGTATTCTGCCCCGCGGTAAAGCTCGGCATGACCCTTCTGACGACCAAAGCCTTTCACTTCGGTGACAGTCAGTCCCTGAATACCCATGGAAGACAATGCTTCACGCACGTCTTCGAGTTTGAATGGTTTGATTACAACCGTAACCAGCTTCATAGATCCCCTCCAGTCAGAATTCGGTAATGGCCGCCGCTAATACGCAGAAGACATTGCAAGGGGTGTGCCAGAAATGAAAACCTGAGGGAAACGCGCTGCAATGAGCTTTACACGAGCGTGTTTAACGAACCGGTGAAAAAAAACGCACCATGACAGTGCACGGTGCGTTTCAGTTTTGCACCAACAGTAATGACTGTTAGCACGCTGCCTTGTTTTGGTGCATCAGGCGCTGAGGGACTCGTCCTCACGCACGCTGGCGGCCAGCTCTTCACCGGCCAGCTGCAGCTGATACATCTGCCAGTAGCGCCCTTTTGCTTCGAGCAGCTCCCGGTGCGTACCGCGTTCGACGGCCTGACCGCGATGCAGCACCAGGATGGTGTCTGCGTCGACAATCGTTGAAAGACGGTGTGCGATAACCACCAGCGTCGTGTGGTCACGCACCGCGGCCAGCGCCAGCTGGATAGCCTGCTCAGTACCAGAGTCGATGCTGGCGGTTGCTTCGTCGAGTATCAGCACCTGCGGCGTTTCAATCAGCACCCGCGCCAGGGCCAGAAGCTGCTTTTGTCCTACCGAGAGGTTATTCCCCTGCTCACCGAGCCGGGTATTGATCCCATCGTTAAAGCCGCGCGCCAGCTCTGCCAGCTGCACGGTTTCCAGCACATCCCACACCTGTTGCTGGGTATAATCTCGCCCCAGGGTGACGTTGGCGTAAAAGGTATCGGCCATGACTACCGGGTCTTGCTGCACCATTGCAACGCCTTTGCGCAACACATTGTGGCTCAGTGATGCGAGCGGACGACCATCAATGCGAATTTCACCCTGGCTGACCGGGTAATAGCCCATCAACAGGCTGGCGAGGGTACTTTTTCCGCTGCCGGTATGCCCCACCAGCGCCACAAAGCCGCGCGACGGCACATCAAGAGAGATGTCCTGCAACACCAGACTGTCTTCACGGTAAGCAAACGAGACCTTATCAAACGTAATCTCTCCGCTTTGCAAAGGACGCTCATCATCGCCGTAGGTCTGACGTGGGCGGTCCATCAGTTCGAACACGCGCTCCCCCGCCACCACGGCCTGTTGCAACATAGACTGCTGGGTGGTGAGTTCTATCAACGGTTCATTAAGGCGTCCCAGATAGCTGATAAAAGCGTACAGAACCCCAACTTCAATTGTTCCGTTCGCGCTCATCCCGAAAAGCATCAGCAGGCCACAGAGAACCAGCGCCGAGAAGAGGCTCAGCAGCGGACGCAGCAGGAAACCGTCCAGTCGCAGCGTCTGCATGCGCGCCATATAGTGCGACCGGCTGGCTTCCCCCATGCGTTCACCAAAGCGAGCCTGCTGGCGGAACTGCTGAATGACGCTCATGCCGTTGATCACTTCGTTGAAGCCATCGTTGATATCGGCCAGATAGGCCCGCACCCGACGCACAATCGGCGTGCTGTAGCGTTGATAGATGACCATTACAATCAATACGGCCGGGAAGATGGTGATCGCCACCAGAGCCATACGCCAGTTGAGGCTGAACATCGCCACCAGCATGGCGCCAATCAGCGCCGCGCTGCGCAGCACGGTTGCCACGACGGTGACATACAGATCGCGGATCACCTCGGTATCGTTGGTCACCCGGGATATCACCTGCCCAACCGGCTGGGTATCAAACTCGCTCAACGGCTGGCGTAGCGCCGCATCCATCACATCCGTACGTAACTTCTGCACCACGCCCACGGCCGCCCGGTTAAAGAGCAGAGACTGGGCGTAATGCAGTGACGCCGCAGTCAGCTGTAGCCCAACGTAGGCCACACCTAACCCCGCGACGAGCCCCAGCGGCAAATAGCTTTTCGCCACCATATTGTCGATAAAGTAGCTGATGAGCAGCGGACCGCTCACTTCTGCAATCGCGGCAATCCATAGCAACAGCACGGCAAGTGAAAGCGGTTTTCGCCACGGAGAACCATAGGCCAGCAGGCGTTTTAGCGTCGGCCACTGCGTCACGGTCTTACGCATTAGCGTTCTCCTCATCCTGTTCCGGGGCGTCGTCCAGCGCCGCTTCAAGCTGCTGATAACGATACATATCGCGATACCAGCCCGGTTGCTCCGCAAGCTGTTCATGCTGTCCGCGCTGGGCAATGTGCCCGTGCTGTAATACCAGAATTTCATTGGCTTCCGTCAGCGCCGACAGCCGGTGTGCACTGATGATCACCGTCCTTCCATCCCCCCACTGTCGCAGGTTATGCAGGATCTGGTGCTCGGTGCGGCCATCGACGGCGGAGAGCGCATCATCAAGGATCAGGATTTCGGCATTCAGCAGCAGCGCGCGGGCAATCGAGAGACGCTGTTTTTGCCCGCCGGAAAGCATAACGCCACGCTCACCCACTTCCGTTTCATAGCCCTGTGGCAGACGCAGAATATCGTCATGGACGCTGGCCAGGCGCGCGACGTGCTCAATCTCTTCCTGAGTTGCCGCCGGGCGTCCGAGGGCAATGTTATTCGCCACGGTGTCAGAAAAGAGAAACGGCGTCTGGCTGACCACCGCCAGACGACCGCGCCAGTCATCGAGTAGCAGGTTCGTCAACGGAATATCATGGAAGCGAATATCGCCCTGCGTGACGTCAAAATGACGTTGAAGCAGGGAGAGTACGGTACTTTTCCCGGCGCCTGTCGGACCGCAGATACCGAGCATCTGACCCGGTTTGAGCGTAAAGCTGACGTTCTCCAGTACCGTATGTTCCGTTTGCGGATACACAAACTTACGGACGTCGACATTCATCACGCCGCGCCCGTCCGGTACCGATTCGCTACCGTCATTCACCACTGGCGCTTCGGCCAGCATCGCGCGAATACGGCTGTAGGCGGCGCTGCCGCGCTCTACGATGTTAAACATCCAGGCCAGTGCCAGCATCGGCCATATCATCAGCCCCAGGTACATGGCAAAGCTGGTCAATTGCCCGAGGGTTAGCGAGCCCTGCACCACCATCCAGCTCCCGCCACCAATGGCCAGCAGGTTTGCCATGCCAATCGCGACATAGATTGTCGGGTCAAACCGCGCATCGATACGCGCAACGCGCATGTTCTTCGCCCCCGTGTCGGCGGCATCGGCTGCAAACAGCGCGGATTGTCGATCTTCCAGGCCAAACGCTTTGATCATGCGGATGCTGGTCATGCTCTCCTGCGTACGGTCATTCAGCGAGGAAAACGCCGCCTGCGCCAGCTTGAAGCGCTCATGAAGCTGTTCGCCATAGCGGTTGATCGCCAGCGCCATCAGCGGCATAGGCAGCAACGCCAGCAGCGTGAGCTGCCAGCTTATCTGGGTGGACATCACAATCAGAACCGCACAGCCCATCACCAGAGAGTCCACCAGCGTTAACACCCCTTCCCCGGCGGCAAACACGACGCGGTCAACGTCATTGGTGGCGCGAGCGATAAGATCCCCGGTGCGATGACGCAGGTAGAACTCGGGATGCTGGCGGCTCAGCTGACGATAAAAATCTTCACGCAGTTCGACGGCCAGCTGATAGGACGCGCCAAACAGCAGTACCCGCCAGACGTAGCGCAGCAGATAGACAATGATGGCCGTCAGCACCAGCGTGCCGACCCACATCAACACCCGTGCGGTGGTGTAATGCTGTTCTGTAACGCCATCCACAACGTATCCCACCACTTTCGGTGGAATTAACTGCAGGATGGCAATGATAATAAGCAGGGCCACAGCGCCGAGGTAGCGTTGCCACTCCCGACGAAAGTACCAGCTTAATTGGGCAAATAATCGCACGCGGTTTGTTCCTGAAGGTATGGATCCGGCTACGCCGGGAAGTTATTCAATTAATCAATGGGTAGTGCTGTGGTGTATTTAATCTGTTCCATGGCGAAGCTCGAGGTGACGTCCGACAAGCCCGGTACGCTGTTAACCAGCCGCTTGTAAAAATCATCATAACGCTTCATGTCTGCCACCTGGACGCGCATCAGATAGTCATACTCTCCCGCCATGCGCCAGAAACCGAGCACCTCCGGCATCTCGGAGACCTGTGTTACGAAGCGGCTGTACCACTCGCTGCTGTGATGTTGGGTTTTTATCAGGACAAATGCCGTCAACCCAAGCCCCAGTTTTTCGGGATCTAAAAGGGCGACTCGCCCCAGAAGGATGCCGTCATCTTCAAGCTTCTTGAGGCGCTTCCAGCACGGCGTGGTGGTCAGATTAACGGCATCTGCCAGTGCCTGCAAAGAGAGGGTACAGTCACTTTGCAGTAAAGAAAGCAGCTTACGGTCTATTTTATCTAGCATACCCACCTCACAGAGAAAAATTTTCTCCCTTCATTCTATTTTAAAGGCCATATAGCAACAATTTTTTCTGTGCTTTTCGCTATGCTGGGCACAAAATGACAAACGGATAAATACGATGAATAGCGCCTGGGTTAAACATGCCATCAGCGAAATCAATGCCGACTATCAGCGCTCGGCGGACACCCATCTCATTCGCCTGGCTCTGCCGGGTTTTGCTGGCATCCAGCTGTACCTGAAAGATGAAAGCACCCATCCCACCGGTAGCCTGAAGCATCGCCTGGCGCGTTCGCTCTTTTTATACGGTTTGTGTAACGGCTGGATTAAGGAGGGAACCACGATTATTGAATCCTCCTCCGGTTCAACCGCCGTATCCGAAGCCTACTTTGCCCGCCTGCTGGGCCTGCCGTTTATCGCCGTGATGCCCTCCTGCACCGCGAAACGAAAAATTGAGCAGATTGAATTTTACGGTGGACGCTGCCACTTTGTGGAAAGCGCCTGCGAAATTTACGCCGCGTCTGAAATGCTGGCCCGTGAGCTGAATGGCCACTATATGGACCAGTTCACCTTTGCGGAGCGAGCCACAGACTGGCGCGGCAATAACAACATTGCCGACAGTATTTTCCGCCAGATGACCCACGAACCTCACCCTGTTCCGTCGTACATCGTGATGAGCGCCGGTACTGGCGGCACCTCAGCCACCCTGGGACGTTACATCCGCTGTCAGGGCTATGATACGCAGCTGATGGTGGTGGATCCGCAGAACTCGGTGTTCCTGGACTACTGGCAAAGCCGCAATGCGGATCTGCGCAGCCCGGTGGGCAGTAAGATTGAAGGAATTGGCCGCCCGCGCGTGGAGCCTTCATTCATTCCGGACGTGGTGGATGAAATGCTCCGCGTGGCGGATGCCGCCAGCGTGGCAACCGCGCACTGGCTGGAGACACAGATTGGCCGTAAAGTCGGTGCTTCTACCGGCACCAACATGTGGGGAGCCCTGCAGCTTGCGGCTCGCATGCGTGAAGAGGGGCGCACCGGCTCTATCGTCACCCTGCTCTGCGACAGCGGCGAGCGCTATCTTGAGACCTATTACAATGCGCAGTGGGTTCAGGCAAACATCGGCGATATTGAGCCGTGGAAAGCGCAGATTACGCAGCTGGTGAAATAAAAAAAAGCCAGACCGGGGTCTGGCTTGCTGGAAGGGTCTCACTATTCGGGGGAATATGGGAGGTTGTTGTTGTCCAGCCAATGCGTCAAAAAATGAGACACTGCTTCGTTACCGCAGTGCCCGATAACCGGTAGATGGGGAAGCTCTGCCTTCAACTGCGGCATCGCATTTCCCATGATCAGACCGCGACCAACGCTGCCCAGCATTTCGCGGTCGTTCATGGCGTCGCCAAACGCCATACATTCCTGCATCGTTAAGCCCAGGTGATCGCTCAGTACCGCCAGCGCCGATCCTTTATTACACCCAACCGGCAAAACCTCGAGACAGTCCACCGCTGAAAAGGTCAGGTGCGCCCGGTCGCCTAACGCGTCATTCAGCTGAATGCGTAAGCGACAAAGATCGTCATGATCGCCGCAGAAACAGATCTTCGTCACCGCGTGAGCCGGAATACGGCGCAGATCGATAAGCTGATAGCGGAAACCACTGTAGACATGGGCGTGCAGCAATGCCGGAATGTCATGCCCGGTAAACCAGCCGTTATCGTTAAAGACATGAACGCTGGCCCGGGTGTCCCAGGTGCTGTGCAATACGATATCTGCCACTTCCGGGTTGAGATCCTGACGGTGGAGAACATCGCCTTCGACAGAGTGAATGCGCGTCCCATTGCCGGTAATAAGAAAAGCATCCAGGGAAAACGCCCCCAGCAAATGGCGCATCTCCAGCACATGACGGCCGGTGGCAAACGTCAGGGTGACATCACGTTCGTGCAGGCGCTTAAGAGTACTCAGGGTTTTCTCACCCAGACGGTGATCCGGCATTAACAACGTACCGTCCATATCAAACGCAGCGAGACGAGCCATGATTACTCCTGAAATGTGATGCGGTTAACTTGTGCATCAGTATTGCGTGAGATATACGGAAGTAATAGTGAATAGATGATGATTATTGTTCAGGGTTTCTCATGCGCCAGCTTAACCGACTCAACCAGTACCACCGTTTGTGGCAGCCTTCCGCTGGCGCGACGCAGCAGGCCACCATCAGCGAGCTGGCCGCCCGCTGTTTTTGCAGCGAACGGCATGTCCGTACGTTACTGCGTCAGGCACAGGAGGCGGGCTGGCTTAGCTGGCGAGCGCAGTCTGGCCGCGGTAAGCGTGGGGAGCTGACTTTCCACGTCACCCCGGAGTCACTGCGCAATGCGATGATGGAAGAGGCGCTGAAGCGTGGGCAGCAGCATAACGCGCTTGAGCTGGCCCAGCTGGCACCGGAGGAGCTGCGGTCACTGCTTCATCCGTTTTTAGGCGGCCAGTGGCAAAACGATACGCCGACGCTGCGCATTCCCTATTACCGCTCGCTGGATCCACTGCATCCCGGCTTTTTACCCGGTCGGGCGGAACAGCATCTGGCAGGACAGGTCTTTTCCGGGCTGACGCGTTTTCACGGTAACAGCAGCGAACCGACGGGCGATCTTGCCCATCACTGGGACGTGTCGGAGGACGGGCTGCGCTGGCATTTTTATATTCGCTCCACGCTTCACTGGCATAACGGTGATAAAGTCGAAACGGCCCAGTTACAGGAGAGTCTGAATGCGATGTTGACGCTCCCGGCCATGCACAGGCTTTTTCAGAGCGTGCTGCGCATTGAAGTTACCCATCCGCAGTGTCTGACGTTTATTTTACACAAGCCCGACTACTGGCTGGCGCATCGGCTGGCAACCTATTGCAGCCGTGTGGCGCACCCGGCACAACCGATGACAGGCAGCGGACCTTTCAGGCTCACCGCGTTTAAGCCGGACCTGGTTCGTCTGGAAAGCCATGAGCAGTATCACCTTAGCCACCCGCTACTGAAGGCCATCGAGTTCTGGATCACCCCTCAGTTATTTGATCAGGGGCTTGGAACCAGCTGCCGGCATCCGGTACAAATCGCGATCGGGGAGCCTGACGAACTGACCCGTTTGCGGCTGGTGAGTAACAGCATCAGCCTGGGGTTTTGCTACCTCACGCTGAAGCGCAGCCCGCGTCTTAGCGAAATGCAGGCAAGACGCCTTATCAACATCATTCACCTCTCAACGCTTCTGCATACTCTTCCTCTGGATGAGGGGCTTATCACCCCAACGCAGGAGGTGCTGCCGGGCTGGCGTATTCCTGAGTGGCCGGATCTCACGGATGTCCCTTTGCCTGAGACGCTGACCCTGATTTACCATTTGCCCGTCGAGTTACATACCATGGCGAGTCAGCTAAAAGCGTATCTTTCCCGCCAGGGCTGCGCGTTAACGGTCATCTTTCATGATGCCAAAACGTGGGACGGATGTCAGCATCTTGCCGACGCGGACCTCATGATGGGAGACAGGCTGATTGGCGAAGCACCGGAATACACCCTTGAGCAGTGGCTTCGCTGCGATGCGCTATGGCCGCACCTGCTGAGCGCGCCGCAACATGCCCATCTGCAGGCGACACTGGATGCCGTTCAGACTCAGGCTGACGAGCATGCCCGGCATCGCGGGCTGAAAGCTATTTTTACCCAACTCATGGAGAGCGCGGTGCTGACACCGTTGTTTAACTACCAGTACCAAATCAGCGCGCCCCCGGGAGTCAATGGCATACGGCTTAACACCCGCGGCTGGTTCGATTTCACCGAAGCCTGGCTCCCGGCCCCCAAATCGTGAAGAAGCTGGTCGTCGCCGTAGTCAGACGGTAACATGATGTTTTTACCGTAACTGTCGAGATGATTTATGAAACGTGCCGTCGTCGTGTTCAGCGGAGGACAAGATTCCACTACCTGCCTGGTTCAGGCGCTTCATCAGTACGATGAGGTTCACTGTGTCACTTTCGATTATGGTCAGCGACATCGCGCTGAAATCGACGTCGCCCGTGAACTGGCGCTGAAACTGGGCGCGCGCGCGCATAAGGTGCTGGACGTTACGCTGTTAAATGAACTGGCCGTCAGTAGCCTCACCCGCGACAGTATTCCCGTTCCTGACTATGAACCTGATGCCAGCGGCATTCCGAACACCTTTGT
Organism: Enterobacter sp. RCC_40; assembly: GCF_041360735.1. Taxonomy (NCBI): domain Bacteria; kingdom Pseudomonadati; phylum Pseudomonadota; class Gammaproteobacteria; order Enterobacterales; family Enterobacteriaceae; genus Enterobacter; species Enterobacter sp. RCC_40. Next base: position 188,356 of record NZ_JBFUPR010000002.1, on the reverse strand, counting down.
GCCAGGCCGCAATATTCTCTTCCTGACGCTGACGGCGATCTACGCCTACCAGGTGAAAGCCGAAGCGGTGATCACGGGCGTGTGTGAAACCGACTTCTCCGGGTACCCTGACTGCCGTGACGAGTTCGTGAAGGCTCTCAACCACGCCGTGAATCTGGGGATGGCAAAAGAGACGCGCTTTGAAACGCCACTGATGTGGCTTGATAAAGCGGAAACCTGGGCACTGGCAGACTACTGGGGCAAACTGGACATGGTTCGCAGCGAAACCCTTACCTGCTACAACGGCATTAAAGGTGATGGCTGTGGCCAGTGTGCGGCCTGTAATCTGCGCGCAAACGGACTGAATCACTATCTGGCCGATAAAGCGGGCGTGATGTTGGCGATGAAGAAAAAAACCGGGCTCAAATAAGCCTCTTTGACCGTGCTGGCGAACAGAATATCGACAGCACGGGTCATGAACACAACGCGTCTAGACGATCATCAACTGCAGTTTTTCCCGCAACTCCCCTTCCAGCGGCAGCGCTTTCTGGGTTTTCAGATCAATACAGACAAAGGTGATCAGCGCATCGGCAACGGCCTGGCCTTCAGGATCCAGCGTCACCGCCTGGGTTAACACGCCGCTCTTGCCGTTTAACTGTTGAAGCTGGCTGGTGATGGTCAGCACATCTCCCAGCACGGCCGGGCGACGGTAGTTGATATTGATGTTGACGACCACGAACGCGATGTTGTGCGCGGTCATCCACTGAAAGCTTTCGCTGCTTTCCAGACCGTCCCAGCGCGCTTCTTCAAGAAACTCAAGATAACGGGCGTTGTTGACGTGCTGGTAAACATCGATGTGGTAGCCGCGTACTTTGATTTTTGTCTGCATAGCGCAATAGCCTTTACTGTTGTTATAGGATAAGAGGTCATGACTGGTATGACCTCTTTATCCTGGCAAAATTTTGCCGCCGTGCAAGTAATTATGTGATTACAACGTCAGGTGTGAGAGGTTGCGCTCAACCAGCGCTCCGCCCATACCGGGCACTTGCTTAAGATCGTCAACCGTTTTGAAAGGACCGTACTCTTCGCGATAGCTGACTATCGCCTGCGCTTTTTTTAGCCCTACGCCATTCATTACCCGGGCGAGATCCTCTGCCGATGCCGAATTGATACTGACTCGCGTACCGTCATCATCCACGCTTTTTCCGGCATCCGTGGCTTTCGTCTGGCCAGCTGCGGGTGCCGCTGCGTCAGGCCTGGTTTGCACCGCCGGTGTTTTCGCCGCAGGTGTCGTCGCCAGCGCACCTGCGCTCATCCCGGTGGTGGCAATCGCCAGAGTAATGAACAGAGCCTTGATTCCACATTTCATGCTGTTATCTCCTTGTTTGTTGACAGCCAGGCCACAATATCCAGCGCTATAACCCGGCACAAACGGCAGATTGCAGAAATGGAAAAGGCCGCGAAAGCGGCCTTTAGTTATTGCAGAGCGTTACGAAAATATGCGAGCAAATACGTAATTATTGCTGCTGAGTCATCACGTCACCGAGCTTGATTTTGGCTTCTGTGCGCAGGTTGCTCATCATCGCTTCGAAAGCAATCTGGGCATTGTTCTGGGTAATACCCTGCACCATCGCTTTCTTCTGCTCTTCAGGCATCGTGCCTGCTTTCACGTCGTCCAGTGCGAGCAGAACGACGTTACCCTGCATATCGGTAGTGGTACCGAAGCTTGGTTTATCCTTCGCAGGCAGGCTCAGACCGAACGCTGCCTGACTGACAGGATCCTGACCGGTACGGCTCAGCGTTTTTGGCTCACCGAAGCTCAGACCTGCCGCTTTCAGCGCATCCTGTTTACCCGCTTTCAGGTCAACCAGTATCTTCTCAGCATCCAGTTTTGCCTGCTGTTCCGCTTTGTTGTGCTTAACCTGAGCAACCACCTGATCTTTCACTTCTGCCAGCGGTTTAATCGCTTCTGGTTTGTGCTCGCTGACGCGAAGAACAAACGCACGATCGCCGTCGACGGTAATGATGTCAGAGTTGCTGCCCGGCGTGCCGTTCTCGCCAACCAGACCACCGTTGAAGATGGCATCAGCAACCGGTTTGAAATTCAGCTCTTCCGGCAGGTTGTTACGACCGAACCAGCCGGTCTCAACCGCTTTCACCCCTGCAGCCTGCTCAGCACCCGCCAGAGATTCGTTGTCGTTGCTGGCAGCATCACTGACTTTCTGTTGCAGCGCGTAGTATGCATCCAGCGCTTTTTCCTGCTTCACTTTCGCTGCGATATCATCGCGAACGTCAGCCAGCGGCTTGGTTTTCGCGGCCTCGATGTCATCCAGACGCGCCACCAGGAAACCAACGGAAGATTTAATGACACCCGAAAGCTGGCCTTTGTCTTTCAGACCGGCATTTTTCAGTTCGTCAGGCGTGGTGCTCTCTTCCAGCCAGCCCATATCACCGCCGTTTTTAGCAGAGATAATATCGGTGGATTTCGCTTTCGCGAGGGAGGCGAAATCAGCACCCTTATTCAGCTCATCCAGCACGGCTTTGGCATCTGCCTCAGTTTTGGTCTGGATCACGCTGTAGCGGTTACGCTGCGGCTGAGTGAACTGATCCTGATGCTGATCGTAATAAGACTGAATTTCCGCGTCAGAGGCTGTTTCCTGCAGCGCGGCAGCATCCAGCTTGATGTAGCTCACACGGAACTGTTCTGGAGCAACGAAGTTATTCTTGTTCTGCTCGTAATAGGCGTTAATGTCCGCGTCGCTAACCTGCTGCTTCGCTGCCAGAGCATTCACATCAATGGTCGCTTCACGTACCACGCGCTGCTGTGCAACCAGGGCTGCCAGCTCTTCCGTCTCACCTTTGAGCATGAAATCAGTGCCAACGACGGCATTGATGAGCTGTTGGGTTGTCAGTTGATTACGCAGAGCCTGAGCGTATTGATCGGCAGTCATGCCCATCTGATTAATGATGCCGTTGTAACGCGCATTGTCGAATTTGCCGTTAGACTGGAAAGCCTGAGTCGATAAGATGGCTTTTTTAACCTGCTCATCGCTGATGCCCAGGCCCAGTTTTTTCGCGTATTGATCCAGCAGCGCTTCGTCGATCAGACGGTTCAGGGTCTGTTGGCGCAGGGATTTCATATACCCTTCGTTTGCCGCGAGTTCAGAGAATTGGTCGCCCAGCTGTTGCTGCATACGGTTACGTTCACCGGCAAAAGCATTCTCGAACTGACCACGGCTGATCTCCTGGCCATTCACTTTTGCGGCATAGTTCGCGCCACCGCCGATAAGGTAACTGCTCACGCCGGTCAATATGAACGACACGATAATGATACCGAAAATAATCTTGAGCACGAGACTGTTAGCAGCCGTGCGTAAGCTGTCCATCATGGTGTAACAACACTCCGCTGTAGGTGACTGGTTACCTGACGCTAACGGAAAATCCTGCCCGTCGCGCGTAAAGGCGTATTGTGACAAGAAAACGGTGCGATTGTCAGCCCACAACTCGCATAAACTCGCACAAATCAGGCCTGGACAAACAAAAAAGGCACATCAAATGATGCGCCCTTGTACTATTCGGCTTCCCTGAGATGGGAAAGCAATCAGTTTACTGCGTCTTTCAGCGCTTTACCTGCACGGAAACCCGGCACTTTAGCGGCAGCAATGGTGATCTCTTTACCGGTCTGAGGGTTGCGGCCAGTACGGGCAGCACGCTCTTTAACAGCAAAAGTACCGAAGCCTACCAGTGCAACGTCGTCCCCAGCCTGCAGAGATTCAGTAACAGAAGCAATTAATGCATCTAACGCACGTCCAGCTGCAGCTTTAGAAATATCAGCACCAGCAGCAATTTTGTCAATCAGTTGAGATTTATTCACTGTTCTCTTCCTCTCTTTATAATTTATATCGCGCCTGAATCCTTCACAACGCGACCGCGCAGCAGTTATATCAGGCCTGCCATGACCTTACAACACCCGTTGTTGATGGCTGGCCTAATCAGCAATCTAAATTAGCTATACAAAAAAAGGCTGGCAAGTGCGAAATGACTTACCAGCCTTACTTTTATTGACGCTCTTTGCGCGAGGTCACTATTTTGCGGTTACAACCTGCATTCCGGAAGGTTCATTCTGCAGGGCGAGAGTCAGAACTTCCTCAATTCGCTTCACAGGATGAATCTGCAGATCGGCAATCACGTTGTCCGGAATCTCTTCCAGGTCGCGTTTATTTTCGTAAGGGATCAATACGGTTTTGATCCCACCACGGTGTGCCGCCAGCAGTTTTTCTTTTAACCCACCGATTGGCAGCACCTGGCCACGCAACGTGATCTCACCGGTCATTGCCACATCGGCACGCACCGGGTTGCCGGTAAGGCAGGAAACCAGTGCGGTACACATGGCGATACCTGCGCTTGGGCCATCTTTCGGCGTTGCCCCTTCAGGCACGTGCACGTGGATATCGCGTTTCTCGTAGAAATCAGGGTTGATGCCCAGTTTCTCCGCGCGCGCGCGTACCACGGTCAGCGCGGCCTGAATCGACTCCTGCATCACTTCACCCAGAGAGCCGGTGTAGGTCAGCTTGCCTTTACCCGGGACACAGGCGGTTTCAATGGTCAGCAGATCGCCACCCACTTCCGTCCATGCCAGACCGGTGACCTGGCCCACGCGGTTTTCATTGTCCGCGCGACCATAGTCAAAGCGCTGAACGCCCAGATAGGCATGCAGGTTGTCGCCATTGATCACGATGTGTTTCAGGCTCTTATCCAGCAGCAGCTGTTTAACCGCCTTACGGCACAGTTTAGAGATTTCGCGCTCAAGGCTACGCACGCCCGCTTCACGGGTGTAGTAGCGGATGATGCCAATAATCGCGCTGTCCTCAACGGTCAGCTCGTTGGCTTTCAGCGCGTTACGCTCAATCTGCTTCGGCAGCAGGTGCCGTTTCGCAATGTTCAGTTTTTCGTCTTCGGTATAACCGGAGAGACGAATCACTTCCATACGGTCCAGCAGCGGCGCCGGAATGTTCATGGAGTTCGAGGTCGCGACAAACATGACATCGCTCAGGTCGTAATCCACTTCGAGGTAGTGATCGCTGAACGCCACGTTCTGTTCTGGATCAAGAACTTCCAGCAAAGCAGACGCCGGATCGCCACGCATGTCCGAAGACATTTTGTCGATTTCATCGAGCAGGAACAGCGGGTTTTTAACGCCCACTTTCGCCATCTTCTGGATCAGTTTACCCGGCATAGAACCGATGTAGGTACGACGGTGACCGCGGATCTCCGCTTCATCGCGTACGCCACCCAGCGCCATACGGATATACTTACGTCCGGTCGCTTTGGCGATGGACTGACCCAGAGAGGTTTTCCCTACCCCCGGTGGTCCCACCAGGCACAGAATCGGGCCTTTGATTTTGTTCACACGGCTCTGGACTGCGAGGTACTCAAGAATGCGGTCTTTCACGCGCTCAAGGCCGTAGTGGTCGGTATCCAGGATCTCCTGCGCCTGACGCAGGTCTTTTTTGACCTTGCTGCGGGCATTCCAGGGAACCTGAACCATCCATTCGATATAGCCGCGCACGACGGTCGCTTCAGCCGACATTGGAGACATCATTTTCAGCTTCTGCAGTTCTGCTTCGGCTTTCTCTTTGGCCTCTTTCGGCATTTTCGCCGCGTCGATCTTACGCTTCAGCGCTTCGTTTTCGTCCGGCGCGTCATCCATCTCGCCGAGCTCTTTCTGAATGGCTTTCATTTGCTCATTCAGATAGTACTCACGCTGAGATTTCTCCATCTGCTTTTTAACGCGGTTACGAATACGCTTCTCAACCTGCAGCAGATCGATTTCAGACTCCATCATCGCCATCAGATATTCCAGACGTTCGTTAACGTCGGACATCTCCAGCACGGACTGTTTGTCAGCCAGCTTCAGCGGCATGTGTGCAGCGATGGTGTCCGCCAGACGCGCAGGATCGTCGATGCTGTTCAGCGACGTCAGCACTTCTGGTGGGATTTTCTTGTTCAGCTTGATATAGCCTTCGAACTGGCTAATCGCGGTGCGCACCAGCACTTCCTGCTCGCGCTCATCCAGCTGAGGTGATTCAAGGTACTCTGCCTTGGCAGAGAAATGCTCGCCATCGTCAGACAGGGTGGTAATACGCGCACGCTGCAAGCCTTCTACCAGCACCTTAACGGTGCCGTCAGGCAGCTTCAGCATCTGCAAAATAGAGGCCACGGTCCCGACGGTGAAAAGATCGTTTACACCCGGCTCATCCGTTGATGCTTCTTTCTGCGCCACCAGCATGATTTTTTTATCATGATCCATGGCGGCTTCGAGGCAACGGATAGATTTTTCCCGCCCTACAAATAAGGGTATGACCATGTGCGGATAAACCACCACATCGCGCAACGGCAATACGGGGATTTCAATGCGTTCAGAACGCTCAGGATTCATAGAGCTCTCTCTTAGTTTAGTGTCCGCCAGGTAAACTGGTCATGTCACTGTGCTTCACATAACCATTAACATGTATCCAGTATATGGGGATGTTTCCCACACATTCAACGCCGCGTATACGGAAAAATAAAAGGGGAGATAAAATCCCCCCTTTTTGATTAACTGCTTGTATGATTTGGTGAATTATTCGCCAGATGCCTGTTGCGCTTCCGGCTTGCCATAAATCAGCAATGGCTTGGTCTGGCCGCTAATGACCGACTCATCAATCACCACTTTCTCAACATCTTCCATCGACGGCAGATCGTACATGGTGTCAAGCAGCGCCGCTTCCACGATAGAACGCAGGCCACGTGCACCGGTTTTACGGATCATCGCTTTCTTGGCAATCGCGTCCAGCGCTTCGTCACGGAATTCCAGCTCAACGCCTTCCAGATTGAACAGCGCCTGATACTGCTTGGTCAGCGCATTTTTCGGCTCTTTCAGGATCTGGATCAGCGCGTCTTCACTCAGTTCGTTCAGCGTTGCCACAACAGGCAGACGGCCAATGAACTCAGGAATCAGACCAAACTTGATCAAGTCTTCTGGCTCAACCTGTGACAGCAGCTCGCCTTCGTTCGGCTTTTCGGATGAGGCTTTCACCGTCGCGCCAAAACCAATGCCGGAGCCGGTTTCAACACGGTGAGAGATCACTTTATCCAGACCGGCAAACGCACCACCACAGATGAACAGGATCTTGGACGTATCAACCTGCAGGAACTCCTGCTGAGGATGTTTACGGCCACCCTGCGGTGGAACGGCTGCAACCGTACCTTCGATCAGCTTCAGCAGCGCCTGCTGCACGCCCTCACCCGATACGTCACGGGTGATGGACGGGTTGTCAGATTTACGGGAGATCTTGTCAATCTCATCGATGTAAACAATCCCGCGCTGCGCTTTCTGTACATCGTAATCGCATTTCTGCAGCAGTTTCTGGATGATGTTTTCTACGTCCTCACCCACATAACCGGCTTCGGTCAGGGTGGTGGCATCGGCCATTGTGAACGGAACATCCAGCAGACGCGCCAGCGTTTCAGCCAGCAGCGTTTTACCGGAACCGGTTGGACCGATCAGCAGAATATTACTTTTACCCAGTTCTACGCCATTGCTGGTATCACCGTTACGCAGGCGTTTGTAGTGGTTGTATACCGCCACGGCAAGCACTTTTTTCGCCTGCTCCTGACCGATGACATAGTCGTCAAGATGATGACGAATTTCATGCGGCGTTGGCAGCGCGCTGCGCTCGCGGTGAGGTGCTACTTCTTTAATCTCTTCGCGAATAATGTCGTTACATAAGTCAACACATTCGTCGCAGATATACACGGACGGCCCGGCAATCAGTTTACGCACTTCATGCTGGCTTTTGCCGCAAAAAGAGCAGTACAGCAGTTTGCCCGAACCATCTTTGCGTTTATCTGTCATGAGTCCAAACCTCTTTTTAAGTTCTTTGTGCCGCACATGACGACGCAAATGCCATTTTCAGACGCAAGCTGCTTTTAGCAACATGCCGCCCTACCTGAGTATAGCGGCACACTCGCGTCACGGGCATCAATTACGATGGGTCAAAACGGAGTCGACTAAGCCGTACTCAACAGCCTCAGAGGCAGAGAGGAAACGATCGCGCTCGGTATCGCGCTCGATCTGCTCAAGAGATTGACCCGTATGCTGCGCCATAAGTTCATTCATGCGCGCTTTTACTTTCAGAATTTCGCGGGCGTGGATTTCAATATCCGTCGCCTGCCCCTGATAACCCCCCAGCGGCTGGTGAATCATCACGCGGGAATTTGGCAGGCAGAAACGCTTACCTTTAGCCCCTGCGGTTAACAGGAACGCACCCATAGATGCAGCCTGACCCATACAGATAGTGCTGACATCTGGCTTGATGAATTGCATGGTGTCATAAATGGACATACCTGCCGTGATCACGCCGCCCGGGGAGTTAATGTACAGGTAAATGTCTTTTTCCGGGTTTTCCGCTTCCAGAAACAGCATCTGCGCCACGATCAGGTTAGCCATGTGGTCTTCCACCTGGCCGGTCAAAAAGATAACGCGCTCCTTGAGCAGACGGGAATAGATATCAAAAGAACGCTCACCACGTGAGGTCTGTTCAATAACCATTGGCACCAGAGCCATATGGGGTGCAAAGTTATCTCGTTCGCCACTGTATGACATTTCCGTCTCCTGGATCAAAATTGAAAACACCTGCTGTACTGATTGTAACCTTACGGACGGATTATCAGCCAGTCTCAATCATCGTGATTACACACTTATGGGGTTCATACTGCCCTATTTCAAGCATAACAACCTTTTGTTGTTACGCTAACACTGAAAGGGCGTTTTAGCACTCTTCCTGGGGTAAAGCCGTGATAAAAAAAACCCGTCGCCGGAAGGCAACGGGTTTTTTGTTCAAACTTTAAACCCTGGGGGCGAAATTACGCCTGCTGGTTCATCAGTTCGTTGAAAGAGGTCGCTTTTTCGGTCACTTTCGCTTTCGCCAGTACCGCTTCAACAGCCTGCTCTTCCAGTGCAACATTGCGCATGTTGTCCATCAGCTCTTTGTTCTTACCGTAGAACTCGATCACTTCTGATGGATCTTCGTATGCAGAAGCCATCTCTTCGATCAGGCCTTTCACACGCTCTTCGTCAGCTTTCAGCTCGTGGGTACGAATCACTTCGCCCAGCAGCAGGCCAACAACAACGCGGCGTTTAGCTTGCTCTTCGAACAGCTCGCGTGGCAGTTCCATCGCTTGCTGCTGGTTGCCACCGAAACGCTGTGCAGCCTGACGGCGCAGAACGTCGATTTCGCTGTCAATCAGGGCAGCCGGAACGTCGATTTCGTTCGCTTTTACCAGACCGTCAATCGCCTGAGATTTCACACGGTTACGTACAGCGCCGTTCAGCTCACGTTCCATGTTTTTACGCACTTCGGTACGCAGACCGGCTACAGAACCATCTTCCACGCCGAAACGCTTGATGAATTCTTCAGTCAGTTCAGGCAGTTCGCGCTCTTCAACTTTCTTCAGGTTGATAACGAACTTCGCTGCTTTACCTTTCAGGTTTTCAGCGTGGTACTCTTCCGGGAAGGTCACGTCGATGGTGAGCTCTTCGCCCGCTTTGTGACCTTTGATACCGTCTTCGAAGCCTGGGATCATACGACCCTGGCCCATTGCCAGTACGAAGTCAGACGCTTTACCGCCTTCGAACTCTTCGCCGTCTACAGAACCGGTGAAGTCGATGGTCACACGGTCTTCCGCGTCAACAGCACCTTCTTTCTCTTTCCAGTTCGCCTGCTGCTTACGCAGAGTGTCCAGCATGCCGTCAACGTCTTCGTCAGTCACGGAAACAACAGGTTTTTCAACTTCGATAGATTCCAGACCTTTCAGCTCAACTTCCGGGTACACTTCGAACTCTACGGAGTAGGTGAAGTCTTCGCCCTGTTTGTATTCGCCTGGAACGTAATTCGGCGCACCGGCCGGATTAATTTTTTCTTTGATGATCGCATCAATAAAGTTGCGGCTCATCAGTTCACCCAGCACATCCTGACGCACGGAAGCGCCATAACGCTGAGCAACAACATTCATCGGTACTTTGCCCTTACGGAAGCCGTCAATACGTACTTTTTTTGCTACGTTGACCAGCTCGCTTTTCACAGCAGTTTCGATGCTGTCAGCAGCGATAGTAATCGTTACACGGCGGCCAAGGCCTTGAGTGGTTTCAACTGAAACTTGCATCTTGTTACCTCAAAAAAATCACAGTGCTCGGTCAACTCTGAATCTGTCTGTTATACCGGGATGCTCTCTTAGTGCAGATTCACATTCCCTGTCGCCAGAATCATCCCGAAGACATTCATTAAGACGCGGCATTATAGCGGCATCACTTAGGTGAGTCGAGAACGGTTGGGGCATGTTGCTGCGGCTTTTTTCACACTTTAAGGCTATTTTTAGCCTTAAAAACGCACCATCCGCTCAAAACTCAGACAAAACAAAACGGCCCGGAGGCCGTTTTGAGGAAATCTGTATGCAACATACTGGAAAAGCTCCAGCCGTTGCAAATCCGATTTATCAGGCGATGGTGCCTGCGCCGCGACACGGCGGCGATGCAAATACCGTATCCTGCAAGCCTTCCCATTCCTTAATGGTATAGGTGTGCAATGCCAGCGCATGTACGGTTGTGGAGAGTTCTTCCGTCAAGGTGCTGTAGATCAAGCGATGTCGGTTCAGGAAACGTTCTCCCGTGAAGCGATCGCTGACCAGAACCACTTTAAAGTGGCTTTCAGAACCTGCCGGCACGTTATGACGATAGCTTTCGTCGACGACTTCGAGGAACACAGGGTTGAACGCTGCCCTTAATTTATCTTCTATCTGTTCACGTATCATCATGAAATCACTCCTCCGACAACGCCAGGATGTCACCCATCCCTTTAAATATTAGCCGCTTTTACCGTTTCCATTACAACAAGACAACAAATATTTAGCTTTCGTCTTATTTTCTCATTCAGACGAATGAAGTTCACTGTGAGACTCATACCTTTTGACCTTCGCGCGTGGAGAAAAAGGCGGGGCTGGTCAGTTTTCGGACAAGGCGATGAATTTACATGCTTTGACCACTTCCCCTGGCCGTTAGCGATGTTATGATGGCGGCAATTTTTCTCTGTAATGCTTACGATTCGTTGAGAACCTGAAAATGTTAAAAAAACTCTTCTTTCCGTTGGTAGCACTTTTTATGCTGGCAGGCTGCGCTACCCCGCCTACAACCATTGATGTCTCCCCTAAGATTACCCTGCCTCAGCAGGATCCTAGCCTGATGGGCGTAACCGTGAGCATTAACGGTGCCGATCAGCGTCAGGATCAAGCCCTGGCTAAAGTGACCCGCGACAACCAGCAGGTAACATTGACCGCCTCACGCGACCTGCGCTTCCTGCTGCAGGAAGTGCTCGAGAAACAGATGACTTCCCGCGGCTATATGATTGGCCCAAGCGGTGCGGTTGATCTGCAGATCATCGTGAACAACCTGTACGCTGACGTGTCCCAGGGTAACGTTCGCTACAACATCTCCACCAAAGCGGATATCGCCATCATCGCGACCGCGAAGAACGGTAACAAGATGACCAAAAACTACCGTGCGAGCTACTCTGTTGAAGGCGCGTTCCAGGCGTCCAACAAAAATATTGCTAACGCGGTTAACAGCGTGCTGACTGACACCATTTCCGATATGGCGCAGGACACCAGCATCCACGACTTCATCAAGCAAAACGCGCGTTAATCCCGCTTCCTGACCCGGTGTTTCACCGGGTCAGCTTTATATGAACATGTCGAGTCATTACTTACGCATTTTCCAGCAACCTAAATCAGCCATCCTGCTGATCCTTGGTTTCGCCTCCGGTTTACCTCTCGCCCTCACCTCCGGCACGCTGCAGGCCTGGATGACCGTCGAGAATATCGATCTCAAAACCATTGGTTTCTTCTCCCTCGTCGGCCAGGCTTACGTCTTTAAGTTCCTGTGGTCGCCGGTGATGGACCGTTATACCCCGCCGTTCCTGGGCCGTCGTCGCGGCTGGTTAGTGATGACCCAGGTCCTGTTGCTGATCGCAATCGCGGCGATGGGCTTTCTTGAACCCACGACGCAGCTTCGCTGGATGGCCGCCCTTGCGGTGGTAATCGCCTTCTGTTCTGCCTCGCAGGATATCGTTTTTGATGCCTGGAAGACGGACGTGTTGCCTGCAGAAGAGCGGGGAGCCGGCGCAGCCATTAGCGTGCTGGGCTATCGTCTGGGGATGCTGGTATCCGGTGGTCTGGCGCTGTGGGTGGCCGACCGTTATCTCGGCTGGCAGGGCATGTACTGGCTGATGGCCGCCCTGTTGATCCCCTGTATTATTGCCACCCTGCTCGCCCCCGAACCGAGCGATGTGATCCCGGTTCCACGTTCTCTGGAGCAGGCCGTTGCCGAACCTCTTCGCGACTTCTTTGGCCGCAACAACGCCTGGCTTATCCTGCTGTTAATCGTCCTTTATAAGCTCGGCGATGCCTTCGCGATGAGCCTGACCACCACCTTCCTTATTCGCGGGGTCGGGTTTGATGCCGGCGAAGTCGGCGTGGTGAACAAAACGCTCGGGTTGTTTGCGACTATTGTCGGAGCCCTTTACGGCGGCGTATTAATGCAGCGTCTGACGCTCTTTCGCGCACTGCTGATCTTCGGCATCCTGCAGGGGGCATCGAACGCCGGTTACTGGCTGCTGTCGGTGACGGATAAGCATATGATCAGCATGGGCGCCGCGGTGTTTTTTGAAAACCTGTGCGGCGGTATGGGGACAGCGGCGTTTGTTGCCCTGCTGATGACCCTGTGCAACAAATCGTTTTCCGCGACGCAGTTCGCTCTGCTCTCGGCGCTTTCCGCCGTTGGTCGCGTGTATGTCGGGCCGATTGCCGGCTGGTTTGTTGAAGCCCATGGCTGGCCAACGTTCTACCTCTTCTCCGTGGTAGCGGCAGTGCCTGGGCTCTTATTGTTACTGGTCTGTCGCCAGACGCTGGAATATACCCAGCGAACAGAACACTTTATGCCACGCACGGAATATCATCGCGCTTACCGTTTTGCGTTACGACTGTTAATGGCGGGTTGCTTTGCCCTGGTGCTGTGGCTTGTGGTGCTCATTATTAATGCCACCACCTCTCTGGCACTGCCTCTCGAAGCGCTTCTGCTGGATGTCGGCGCGCTGCTGGCGGTTGCCGGGATCCTGACTGGCGGGCTGCTCGATTTCATGGCGCTGCGTAAAACGCAGTTAACCTGAAGTAAAATCCGAAAGGTTATTTCCCGTTGTAATCACGAACCGAAATTATAACGGTGAAATAGCCGCCAGCCGCTAAAAAAAATATTTGTTGTTTTGTGCGGGATAGGATTCGGAAATTATTGGAGTCAATTGCAGAACGCTATTTTTCATTAAACGATTCAGCATCAGAGAGTTTGATTTTTCGTTTTTTAGTTGTCTTTTTATTGATAATTAATTGTTAATTTTTTGTTTATTTTTCACAATGGTTATACCAATTGCCCCTTTTAGGGTATGCTTGGGGGTCCTTTCGTTATAAAGCCCATGCCATGCGGCTTACGTCTTAAAAAGCGACATAATTTGCAACACTTGTGACATGTGCGGCAGAACCCGGTAACACCTTCCTGACACAGGTCTAATGATGTTTACAGTAATGTAACCTTCCCGTAAAATGCCCCCACACTTTAAACGCCACCAGACTCCCGTGGAATTGAGGTCGTTAAATGAGACTCAGGAAATACAATAAAAGTTTGGGATGGTTGTCATTATTCGCAGGCACTGTATTACTCAGTGGCTGCGATTCTGCACTACTTGACCCCAAAGGACAGATTGGACTGGAACAACGTTCACTGATATTGACGGCTTTTGGCCTGATGTTGATTGTGGTTATTCCAGCCATTTTGATGGCTGTTGGTTTCGCCTGGAAGTATCGTGCGAGCAATAAAGATGCGAAGTATAGCCCTAACTGGTCACACTCCAATAAAGTGGAAGCTGTGGTCTGGACGGTACCTATCCTGATCATCCTGTTCCTTGCCGTACTGACATGGAAAACCACTCACGCACTTGAGCCAAGCAAGCCGCTGGTTCACGATGAAAAACCGATTACCATTGAAGTGGTCTCCATGGACTGGAAATGGTTCTTCATCTATCCGGAACAGGGCATTGCCACCGTGAATGAAATCGCCTTCCCGGCGAACACTCCGGTTCAGTTCAAAGTGACCTCCAACTCCGTAATGAACTCCTTCTTCATCCCACGTCTGGGTAGCCAGATTTACGCGATGGCCGGTATGCAGACTAACCTGCACCTGATCGCGAATGAAGCAGGCACCTACGATGGTATCTCCGCCAGCTATAGCGGCCCGGGCTTCTCAGGTATGAAGTTCAAAGCTATCGCGACGCCAGACCGTGCCGCTTTCGACCAGTGGGTTGAAAAAGCGAAGCAGTCTCCAAACACCATGTCTGACATGGCGGCGTTCGAAAAAGTGGCAGCACCTAGCGAATATAACAAGGTGGAGTACTTCTCTAACGTGAAACCAGATTTGTTCAAAGACGTTATTGGCAAATTTATGGATCACGGCAAGAGCATGGACATGACCCAGCCTGAAGGTGAGCATAGCGCACACGAAGGTATGGAAGGCATGGACATGAGCCACGCGGAAACCGCTCACTAAGGGGCCGAGGAAGAAAATGTTCGGAAAATTGACACTGGATGCAGTGCCCTACCATGAACCCATTATCGTGGTTACGGTTGCTGCAATTATCATCGGTGGCGCAGCCTTACTGGCCTTGATCACTTACTTCGGTAAGTGGAGCTACCTGTGGAACGAGTGGCTGACTTCGGTTGACCACAAAAAACTGGGTATCATGTACTGCATCGTCGGTATCGTCATGTTAATTCGTGGCTTTGCGGATGCGATCATGATGCGTAGCCAGCAGGCACTCGCGTCTGCGGGTGAAGCCGGCTTCCTGCCGCCGCATCACTACGACCAGATCTTTACCGCCCACGGCGTTATCATGATCTTCTTCGTGGCGATGCCGCTGGTTATCGGTCTGATGAACGTTGTCGTTCCGCTGCAAATCGGCGCGCGCGACGTAGCGTTCCCGTTCCTGAACAACCTGAGCTTCTGGTTCACGGTTGTCGGCGTTATCCTGGTTAACCTGTCACTGGGTGTGGGCGAATTTGCTCAGACCGGCTGGCTGGCTTACCCGCCGCTTTCGGGAATTGAGTACAGTCCGGGCGTTGGCGTCGATTACTGGATTTGGGCACTTCAGCTCTCCGGTGTCGGTACAACCCTGACCGGTATCAACTTCTTCGTGACCATTATCAAGATGCGTGCCCCTGGCATGACCATGTTCAAGATGCCGGTATTTACCTGGGCATCTCTGTGCGCCAACATCCTGATTATTGCATCATTCCCAATTCTGACCGTCACCATCGCGCTGCTGACCCTGGACCGCTACCTGGGCACCCATTTCTTTACCAACGATATGGGTGGCAACATGATGATGTACATCAACCTGATTTGGGCCTGGGGTCACCCGGAAGTGTACATCCTGGTTCTGCCGGTCTTCGGTGTGTTCTCCGAAATCGCAGCAACCTTCTCGCGTAAACGTCTGTTTGGTTACACCTCTCTGGTGTGGGCAACCGTGTGTATTACCGTTCTGTCGTTCATCGTTTGGCTGCACCACTTCTTCACCATGGGTGCTGGCGCGAACGTAAACGCCTTCTTCGGTATTACAACCATGATTATCGCAATCCCTACCGGGGTTAAGATCTTCAACTGGCTGTTCACCATGTACCAGGGCCGTATCGTGTTCCACTCAGCAATGCTGTGGACTATCGGCTTCATCGTCACCTTCTCCGTGGGTGGGATGACCGGTGTACTGCTGGCGGTACCGGGTGCTGACTTCGTTCTGCACAACAGTCTGTTCCTGATTGCGCACTTCCATAACGTTATCATCGGTGGTGTGGTCTTCGGCTGCTTCGCTGGCGTAACCTACTGGTGGCCAAAAGCGTTCGGTTTCACCCTGAACGAAAAATGGGGTAAACGCGCATTCTGGTTCTGGATCATCGGCTTCTTCGTTGCATTTATGCCGCTGTACGTGCTGGGCTTCATGGGTATGACCCGTCGTCTGAGCCAGCAGATTGATCCACAGTTCCACCCAATGCTGATGGTTGCAGCGGGCGGTGCCGTGCTGATTGCTTGTGGTATCGCGTCTCAGCTGATTCAGTTCTACGTTTCTATTCGCGACCGCGATCAGAACCGTGACCTGACCGGTGACCCATGGGGTGGCCGTACGCTGGAGTGGGCAACCTCTTCTCCACCACCATTCTATAACTTCGCCATTGTGCCGCAGGTCCATGAACGCGACGCATTCTGGGAAATGAAAGAAAAAGGTGAAGCGTACAAGCAACCTGCTCATTACGAAGAGATCCACATGCCGAAAAACAGCGGTGCGGGCATTGTTATTGCCGCCTTCGCAACGGTATTTGGCTTCGCAATGATCTGGCACATCTGGTGGATGGCGATTGTTGGCTTCGCCGGCATCGTAATCAGCTGGATTGTGAAGAGCTTTGACGAGGACGTAGACTACTACGTACCAGTCCGTGAAGTCGAAAAACTGGAAAACCAGCATTTCGATGAGATTTCTAAAGCGGGGCTGAAAAATGGCAACTGATACTTTGGCGCACTCTACTGCCCACGCGCATGAACATGCGCACCACGATACAGGACCGACGAAAGTCTTCGGTTTCTGGATCTACCTGATGAGCGACTGCATTCTGTTCTGCTGTCTGTTCGCAACGTATGCCGTTCTGGTGAACGGCACTGCGGGCGGCCCGGCCGGCAAGGACATCTTTGAACTGCCGTTCGTTCTGGTAGAAACCGCGCTGCTGCTGTTCAGCTCCATCACCTACGGCATGGCGGCTATCGCCATGTACAAAAACAACAAGAGCCAGGTTGTCTCCTGGCTGGCGTTGACCTGGCTGTTTGGTGCTGGCTTTATCGGGATGGAAATCTATGAATTCCATCACCTGATTATGGAAGGCTTCGGGCCGGATCGTAGTGGCTTCCTGTCTGCGTTCTTCGCACTGGTCGGGACCCACGGTCTGCACGTAACGTCTGGTCTGATCTGGATGGCAGTACTGATGTTCCAGATCTCCCGTCGTGGCCTGACCAGCACTAACCGCACGCGTATCCTGTGCCTGAGCCTGTTCTGGCACTTCCTGGACGTTGTGTGGATCTGTGTGTTCTCTGTTGTATATCTGATGGGGGCGATGTAATGAGTCATTCAAACGATCATGGCGCTTCCCACGGTAGCGTAAAAACCTATATGACAGGTTTCATCCTGTCGATCATTCTGACGGTGATCCCGTTCTGGATGGTGATGAGCGGTTCTGCGTCTAAGCCGGTTATTCTGGGTGCAATCCTGGTAACCGCGGTGATTCAGATTCTGGTGCATCTGGTTTGCTTCCTGCACATGAACACCAAGTCCGATGAAGGCTGGAACATGACGGCTTTCATCTTTACCGTGATTATCATCGCTATCCTGGTAGTCGGTTCCATCTGGATTATGTGGAACCTTAACTACAACATGATGGTTCACTAAGAGCGGCGAGTATGTTTAAGCAATACCTGCAAGTCACGAAACCAGGCATCATCTTTGGCAACCTGATCTCCGTAATTGGGGGGTTCCTGCTGGCCTCTAAAGGCAGCATCGATTACACCCTCTTTATCGCTACGCTGGTCGGTGTGTCGCTGGTTGTTGCATCCGGTTGTGTATTTAACAACTACATCGACATGGATATCGACAAGAAGATGGAAAGGACTAAAAATCGGGTGCTGGTTAAAGGCCTGATCGCCCCTTCCGTCTCGCTGGTGTACGCCACCTTGCTGGGTATTGCTGGCTTTATGCTGCTGTGGTTTGGCGCTAATCCTCTGGCTTGTTGGCTGGGGGTGATGGGGTTCGTCGTCTATGTGGGCGTTTACAGCCTGTATATGAAACGCCACTCCGTCTACGGAACGCTGATTGGTTCTCTTTCCGGCGCTGCGCCGCCGGTGATTGGCTACTGCGCCGTCACGAACGAGTTCGACAGCGGTGCGCTGATCCTGCTGGCTATCTTTAGCCTGTGGCAGATGCCGCACTCCTATGCCATCGCGATTTTCCGCTTTAAGGATTATCAGGCAGCGAACATTCCGGTTCTGCCGGTCGTGAAGGGCATTTCCGTGGCTAAAAACCACATCACGCTGTACATCATCGCCTTTGCCGTGGCAACGCTGATGCTCTCTCTGGGCGGTTACGCCGGGTACAAATACCTGGCGGTAGCGGCTGCGGTGAGCGTCTGGTGGCTCGGCATGGCCCTGCGCGGCTACAAAGTGGAAGATGACAAGGTCTGGGCACGTAAGCTGTTCGTGTTCTCCATTGTCGCTATCACTTCGCTGTCGGTGATGATGTCTGTGGATTTCATGGTGCCTGATTCACACAACCTGCTGACTTACGTCTGGTAAGTCACACCAGGTGAATAAAAGGGTGCTTCGGCACCCTTTTTTATTCATCGAATCCATTAATAACGCATGTAATATTTGTTAAATAACCCTTTATTTACCCCGCCCCTTCCCCGCACTACACTATGGCCTGCTTTTGAATTGAGGTGGTAATGAACGATTATAAAATGACGCCAGGCGAATTGCGCGCGACCTGGGGTTTAGGGACTGTTTTCTCGCTACGGATGCTTGGCATGTTTATGGTCCTGCCTGTTCTGACCACGTACGGCATGGCGCTACAGGGTGCCAGCGAAGCGCTGATTGGCCTGGCGATTGGCATCTACGGTCTGGCTCAGGCGGTATTTCAGATCCCATTTGGCCTGCTCTCGGATCGGGTTGGTCGTAAACCGCTGATTGTCGGCGGCCTGCTTATTTTTGTGCTCGGCAGCGTGATAGCTGCCCTCTCCCACTCCATCTGGGGAATTATTCTTGGTCGCGCCCTGCAAGGCTCTGGCGCGATTGCCGCCGCCGTGATGGCGCTGCTGTCAGACTTAACGCGTGAGCAGAATCGCACCAAAGCGATGGCGTTTATCGGCGTGAGCTTTGGCGTCACTTTCGCGATTGCGATGGTGCTCGGGCCTATCATCACGCATAAACTCGGTCTGCATGCCCTGTTCTGGATGATTGCCGTGCTGGCGACCATCGGTATTGCGCTGACCCTTTGGGTGGTGCCGGACAGCAAAAACCACGTCCTTAACCGTGAATCCGGGATGGTGAAAGGCTGCTTCAGCAAAGTGCTGATGGAACCGCGCCTGCTTAAACTTAACTTCGGCATCATGTGTCTGCACATCCTGCTGATGTCGACCTTTGTCGCCCTGCCCGGTCAGCTTGCCGCCGCGGGCTTCCCTGCCGCGGAGCACTGGAAAATCTATCTGGTGACCATGCTGATTTCGTTCGTTTCGGTCGTGCCGTTCATCATCTACGCCGAAGTGAAACGCAAGATGAAGCGCGTCTTCATTGGCTGCGTGGCGGTGCTGCTGATTGCCGAGATTGTGCTCTGGGGGTCCGGCCCGC
Source organism: Enterobacter sp. RCC_40 (assembly GCF_041360735.1). Lineage (NCBI taxonomy): Bacteria > Pseudomonadati > Pseudomonadota > Gammaproteobacteria > Enterobacterales > Enterobacteriaceae > Enterobacter > Enterobacter sp. RCC_40. The sequence goes on along the minus strand of NZ_JBFUPR010000002.1, from coordinate 168,804 downwards.
ACTTCTGGGAACTGGTGGCCGGCGTGCAGCTCTTCTTCCTGGCCTTTAACCTGATGGAAGCTCTGCTGCCATCGCTAATTAGCAAGGAGTCCCCGGCCGGCTATAAAGGCACAGCAATGGGGATCTACTCCACCAGCCAGTTTATCGGCGTGGCTATCGGGGGCTCGCTCGGCGGCTGGGTGGACGGCCTGTTTGATTCGCAAACCGTGTTCCTCGCAGGCGCACTGCTGGCGATGGTCTGGCTGCTGGTCGCCAGCAGCATGAAAGAGCCGCGCTACGTCAGCAGTCTGCGGGTCGAAATTCCTGAGGATGTTGAGATTACCGACGCGCTAAAACAGCGTCTTGAAGCAACGGAGGGGGTAAGTGAAGTGCTTATTGCCCCACAAGAGCGCAGCGCTTACGTCAAAATAGACAGTAAAGTGACTAACCGCTTCGAAATCGAGCAGGCTCTCAAAGCCTGAAAAAATGCCCGGTAAAACCGGGCATTTTTGTCTTAATCGCGGAAGTTCTTGAACTGGAACGGCTGCCCCAGATCGCCGCCACGTACCAGCGCCATAACGGCCTGCAGGTCATCGCGGGATTTACCGGTCACACGAATTTCTTCACCCTGGATTTGCGCCTGAACCTTCAGCTTGCTGTCCTTGATGAGCTTAACGATCTTCTTCTGAACCGCGCTCTCAATACCCTGCTTCAGTTTGGCTTCGACAAACCAGTTTTTACCGCTATGCACAAACTCGTCTGGTACATCCAGTGAGGTGCCTTCAATGCCGCGTTTAAGCAGCTTGGCGCGCAGAATATCCAGCAGCTGGTTAACCTGGAAATCAGATTCGCTCAGGACCTTAATGGTCTTATTCGCATCGTTCAGCTCGAAAGTTGCCTCAACGCCACGAAAGTCGAAACGTGACTCAACTTCACGGCTTGCGTTTTCAACGCCGTTGCGGACTTCCTGGATATCAACTTCGGAAACAATATCGAAAGATGGCATCTTTTCTTCTCCCTTCATTTTTGTTGCGTTGCATAATACCCGCTACAAGGCAGATACCCCAAATAATTCGAGTTGCAGCTATCCCTGGCCGCTCACGTGAGGAAACACCGCACAGATGTCACAGGGTTTACTCAACAGAAGCTTAGCTGACGGCGCTATACTTAGGCCGTAACACCTGGCGCAGTTGCAGGTGAGGAGGAACAATGAAAATTACAGTGCTCGGATGCGGAGCCCTTGGACAGCTATGGCTGACCGCGCTTTGCAAGCACGGACATGAGGTACAGGGCTGGCTGCGCGTGCCCCAGCCCTATTGCAGTGTGAACCTGATTGACGAAGACGGAAGTATATTCAACGAATCACTCACCGCGAACGATCCGGATTTTCTGGCGCAAAGCGATCTGCTGCTGGTCACGCTCAAAGCATGGCAGGTATCAGATGCGGTAAAGACGCTGGCCGCGCAACTTCCCCCAGACTCCCCCATCCTGCTGCTGCATAACGGCATGGGAACCATTGATGAGCTGAAAAGCATCCCGCATCCCTTGTTGATGGCGACCACCACGCACGCTGCACGCCGCGATGGCAACATTATCGTGCATGTCGCCAGCGGCGTAACGCACATGGGCCCCGCCCGTACGCAGGATGGCGACTACAGCTATCTGGCGGATGTTCTGCAGAAGGTGCTGCCGGACGTGGCCTGGCATGACACTATCCGCCCGCAGCTGTGGCGCAAGCTGGCGGTTAACTGCGTGATCAATCCGCTGACGGCGCTGTGGAACTGCCCGAACGGGGAACTGAAAAATCATCCGCAGGAAATTGCCACCCTGTGCGCGGAGGTTGCCTCGGTTATCGAACGTGAAGGCCTGCATACCTCGGCGGAGGATTTACGCTATTATGTTGAGCAGGTAATTGAAAGTACTGCAGAAAACATCTCCTCGATGTTGCAGGACATTCGGGCATTACGCCACACAGAGATTGATTACATCACAGGCTATTTGCTTAAACGCGCCCGCGCCCACGGCATTGCCGTGCCGGAAAATGCCCGTCTGTATGACCTGGTTAAACGTAAGGAGAGTGAATATGAGCGCGTCAGCACTGATCTGCCTCGCCCCTGGTAGCGAAGAGACAGAAGCCGTCACCACCATTGATTTGATGGTGCGTGGCGGCATTAACGTGACCACCGCCAGCGTCGCCAGCGACGGTAATCTGACCATCACCTGTTCACGCGGCGTAAAAATCCTCGCCGATGCACCGCTTGTGCAGGTGGCCGACGGGGATTACGACATCATCGTACTGCCGGGCGGCCTGAAGGGCGCGGAGTATTTTCGCGACAGCCCCCTCCTGGTCGAAACTGTCAGGCAATTCCATCTGTCGGGGCGCATCGTTGCGGCAATTTGTGCCGCAGCCGGCACGGTTCTGGTGCCGCATAACATTTTCCCGATCGGGAATATGACCGGTTTCCCGGGACTGAAAGAGACCATTCCTGAAGAGCAATGGGTGGATAAACGTGTGGTCTGGGATCCGCGCGTCAATCTGCTCACCAGCCAGGGGCCGGGTACCGCGATCGATTTTGGACTGAAGATTATCGACCTGCTGGTCGGGCGTGAGAAAGCCTACGAGGTGGCGTCGTCGTTAGTGATGGCGGCGGGGATTTATAATTTTTACGAAGCGTAGCGTGTAAAGAAAGCCGGGTAAGCGAAGCCGCCACCCGGCAAACGGTTAAGGGCGATAGACCTTCACATTCGCAAAGCCCTGCTCGCGCAGATACAGCGCCTGCAAACGGCTCATCACCCCGCGCTCGCACCACAGCAGATACGTTTTGCTCTGGTCGAGATCGCCGAATTTGGTGCTCAGCTTGTAGAACGGCAGAGAAACCACGTCCACGCCTTCAACCTGCAGCGGTTTGTCATCCTGTTCATCAATGGAACGGATATCCAGAATCGCGTCGTTGGCACCGAAACCGCTGACGGTTTCAACTTCAACCACTTCCTGCTCGGTCTGCTGGGCAATCTCGCGGATATCGATGTTGGTCGCTTCCGCCACCACCTTCTCCAGAATGCCGAAATCGAAGTTCTCTTCTTCGGCTTCGATTTTCGCCTTTACCGCTTTGACGGTCGGGCTTTTTGAGATCACACCGCAGTATTCCGGCATGGTGCGGGCAAAATCTTCGGTACCGATTTTGCGCGCCAGATCGATGATGTGCTCTTTATCGTAGGAGATCAGCGGACGCAGGATCAGGGTATCCGATACGTTGTCGATAAGACGCAGGTTGGTCAGGGTCTGGCTGGAGACCTGGCCCAGCGCTTCACCGGTGACCAGCGCCTGCACGCCGTAGCGCTCTGCCACTTTGGACGCTGCACGCACCATCATGCGTTTCAGCACCACGCCCATCTGACCGTCGTCCACTTTTTCAAGGATTTCGCCGACCACTGGCTCAAAGTTGATCGCCACAAAACGCACACGGTGGGAGCTGCCGAAGCGGTTCCACAAATAATGCGCGACCTGACGCACGCCGATTTCATGCGCCGCACCGCCCAGGTTAAAGAAGCAATAGTGTACGCGACAGCCGCGGCGCATCAGCATATAGCTGGAAACACCGGAGTCGAAACCGCCGGAGATCAGCGACAGGACATCTTCCTGCGTGCCGATTGGGAAACCGCCGATACCTTCATAACGGCCTTTCACCAGCAGCAGGCGATCGTTTTCGATCTCCAGGTTAACGGTCACGTCCGGGTTAGTCAGGCGCACGCGCGCGCTCTCAACGTGCTGATTGAGGCCGCCACCCACATAGCGCTCCACTTCAATGGAGCTAAACTCATGCTTACCACGACGCTTCACGCGCACGCAGAAGGTTTTGCCTTCAATCTGATCGCGGTACTGCACCAGCGCTTTTTCAAAAATGTCATGCAGGGAGGTGTAAGGAACGTCTTCCACTTCCAGAATATGGTGAATGCCCGGAATACGGGTCAGCGCGTCGCGAATATCCTGACGTTTGTTTTCATCTTTCGCGCGAACCTCAACGTGGTCCCAGTGACGCACCACGGCGAGCGTTTCGTCGTAGTGTTTTAATACGTTACGAATGTTCCCGGTGAGAATTTTAATAAAGCGCAAACGCACAGATTGGCTTTTGATGGTGATTTCAGGGAACAATTTAATGATAAACTTCATGGCGGCAATGTTTCTTAGGCAAGCTTAAGGCTTGTAATGGAAAATGAAATATACACAAAATCATTCAGGTGGCATCAACGCGGCGAGTCACAGCCCCCCGCAAGCTTACGCGAGTAAGTAACGGAAAGGCGCAAACGTAGCCCAAACAGAGACAACCTGAAGGATGACGTGTATAGCAGCCCACACCCGTGGCTGCATCCAGGCGCGCAAGTATATCATCTTCACGCCGCTCCTGTGCACATTGCGCGTTATTTGATAATTGCCCCGAGTCCGTTACCATGTCGGGGCTGAGAATATAAGAGTCAATTCACTATGCCGAAGAAGAACGACGCACCGGCCAGTTTTGAAACTGCGCTGAGTGAGCTGGAGCAGATTGTCACCCGCCTTGAGAGCGGCGATTTACCGCTGGAAGAGGCGCTCAATGAATTCGAGCGCGGCGTGCAGCTGGCGCGCCAGGGGCAGGTCAAACTGCAGCAGGCCGAGCAGCGCGTGCAGATCCTGCTGTCCGACAGCGAAGACGCTAAAACTACGCCATTCACACCGGACGCCGAGTAAATGGATTTCGCCAACGAGCTTCAGGCATGCGTCGCGCGTGCCAACGATGCACTGCGCCGTTTTATTGAGCCACAGCCTTTTCAGAACACTCCACTGGTTGAAGCCATGCACTATGGCGCACTCTTGGGTGGAAAGCGCCTGCGTCCGTTTCTGGTCTACGCCACGGGCAACATGTTTGGTATCAGCGCTAACACGCTGGATGCCCCGGCAGCCGCCGTTGAGTGCATCCATGCCTACTCGCTGATCCATGATGATTTGCCGGCCATGGACGACGACGATCTGCGTCGTGGCCAGCCTACCTGCCACATCAAGTTTGGCGAAGCGAATGCCATTCTGGCGGGGGATGCCCTGCAAACCCTGGCGTTCTCGATTCTGAGCGATGCGCCGATGGCCGAAGTGGCCGACCGTGACCGTCTGTCGATGATCTCTGAACTGGCAATGGCCAGCGGCGTCGCCGGTATGTGTGGCGGTCAGGCACTGGATCTGGAAGCGGAAGGACGTCAGGTTAATCTGGAACAGCTGGAGCGTATTCATCGCCATAAAACGGGCGCATTGATTCGTGCAGCCGTTCGTCTGGGCGCCCTGAGCGCGGGTGAACAGGGGCGCAAAGCCCTGCCGATACTGGACAGATACGCAGAAAGTATCGGTCTGGCATTCCAGGTTCAGGATGACATTCTGGATGTGGTGGGCGATACTGCAACATTGGGTAAACGTCAGGGTGCGGATCAGCAGCTTGGCAAAAGTACCTACCCCGCCCTGCTGGGTCTTGAGCAAGCCCAACGTAAAGCCCGGGATCTGATAGAGGATGCCCGCCAGTCGCTGAATCAACTGGCCGCGCAATCACTGGATACTTCGGCACTGGAAGCGCTAGCGGACTATATAATCCAGCGTGATAAATAAACACACTATCTCGATGAGCCTTTGATGAGTTTTGATATTGCCAAATACCCGACACTGGCGTTAGTTGACTCCACCCAGGAGTTACGCCTGTTGCCGAAAGAGAGCCTGCCGAAGCTGTGCGATGAGCTGCGTCGCTACCTGCTCGACAGCGTAAGCCGCTCCAGCGGCCATTTCGCCTCCGGGCTTGGCACGGTAGAGCTGACCGTGGCGCTGCACTATGTCTATAACACGCCGTTCGATCAGCTCATCTGGGATGTCGGCCACCAGGCCTATCCGCATAAAATTCTGACCGGACGTCGCGATAAAATTGGCACCATTCGTCAGAAAGGCGGCCTGCATCCGTTCCCATGGCGTGGCGAGAGCGAGTACGACGTATTAAGCGTCGGACACTCCTCCACCTCAATCTCTGCGGGTATCGGTATTGCGGTGGCAGCCGAAAAAGAGAATAAACAGCGTCGTACCGTCTGCGTCATTGGCGATGGGGCGATCACTGCCGGTATGGCCTTTGAGGCCATGAACCACGCGGGCGATATCAAGCCAGACATGCTGGTTATCCTTAATGATAACGAAATGTCGATTTCCGAAAACGTGGGCGCGCTGAACAACCATCTGGCGCAGTTGCTCTCCGGCAAGCTTTACTCCTCACTGCGTGAAGGCGGAAAAAAAGTCTTCTCCGGCGTACCACCAATCAAAGAACTGCTTAAACGCACCGAAGAACACATCAAAGGCATGGTCGTGCCGGGTACGCTGTTTGAAGAGCTGGGCTTTAATTATATTGGTCCGGTGGACGGGCATGACGTTCTGGGGCTTGTCACCACGCTGAAAAACATGCGTGACCTGAAAGGCCCGCAGTTCCTGCATATCATGACCAAAAAAGGCCGTGGATACGAACCGGCGGAAAAAGATCCCATCACCTTCCACGCGGTACCGAAATTCGACCCGAGCAGCGGTTGCCTGCCCAAAAGCAGCGGCGGCATGCCGAGCTATTCAAAAATCTTTGGCGACTGGCTGTGTGAAACCGCCGCTAAAGACAATAAGCTCATGGCGATCACCCCGGCCATGCGTGAAGGTTCTGGCATGGTGGAGTTCTCCAAAAAATACCCGGACCAGTATTTTGACGTTGCCATTGCCGAGCAGCACGCGGTGACCTTTGCGGCAGGCCTGGCGATTGGCGGTTATAACCCGGTTGTCGCCATTTATTCCACCTTCCTGCAACGCGCCTACGACCAGGTGATCCATGACGTTGCCATCCAGAAGCTGCCGGTCCTGTTTGCTATTGACCGCGCAGGCATTGTGGGTGCTGACGGCCAGACGCACCAGGGGGCATTTGACCTGTCGTTCCTGCGCTGCGTCCCGGATATGGTCATCATGACGCCAAGCGATGAGAACGAATGTCGTCAGATGCTGTTTACCGGCTACCACTATCAGGATGGCCCTAGTGCGGTGCGCTACCCGCGCGGCAATGCCGTCGGCGTTGAACTGCAGCCGCTGGAAAAACTGCCGATAGGTAAAGGTCTGGTGAAGCGTCGCGGTGAGAAAGTGGCGATCCTGAACTTTGGTACGCTGATGCCGGAGGCCGCGAAAGTGGCTGAAACGCTGAATGCGACCCTCGTGGATATGCGCTTTGTGAAACCGCTCGACGAGGCCCTGATCCTGAGCATGGCGGAATCTCATGACGTGCTGGTCACGCTGGAAGAAAACGCCATCATGGGCGGTGCGGGCAGCGGCGTAAACGAAGTGCTGATGGCTAACCGTAAAGCCGTGCCGGTACTGAACCTTGGTCTGCCGGATCATTTCATTCCGCAAGGTACGCAGGACGAAGCCCGTGCGGCGATTGGCCTGGATGCGTCCGGCATTGAGTCGAAAATCCGTTCCTGGCTTGCCTGATCCCTCCCCTTTTCCGCTCCTGCTATGCTTAAACGTATTGTTTAAAAAAGCAGGAGCGGAACCATGCAATACACGACATTAGGAAAAACAGACCTTCAGGTTTCCCGACTTTGCCTGGGATGCATGACCTTTGGCGAGCCAGACCGGGGAAATCACGCCTGGACGCTGCCGGAAGAGAGCAGCCGCCTTATCATCAAACGCGCACTCGACGGCGGGATTAACTTTTTTGATACTGCCAACAGTTACTCCGACGGCAGCAGCGAAGAGATTGTCGGCCGCGCCCTGCGCGATTTTGCCCGCCGTGACGATGTGGTCGTCGCCACCAAGGTATATCACCAGGTGGGTGATTTGCCTGAAGGCCTTTCCCGTGCGCAAATCCTGCGATCCATTGATGACAGCCTCCGGCGCCTGAATATGGATTATGTCGACCTGCTGCAGATCCACCGCTGGGATTACAACACGCCGATTGAAGAGACGCTGGAAGCCCTTAACGATGTAGTTAAGGCCGGGAAGGCGCGTTACATCGGCGCATCGTCTATGCACGCTTCGCAGTTTGCCTCAGCGCTTGATCTTCAGGCGCAGCACGGCTGGGCACGGTTTGTCACCATGCAGGATCACTACAACCTTATCTATCGCGAAGAAGAGCGCGAGATGCTGCCGCTCTGCTATCAGGAAGGTGTAGCGGTGATCCCATGGAGTCCCCTGGCGCGCGGACGCCTCACCCGACCTTGGGGAGAGACCACTGCCCGCTCGGTGTCGGATGCATTCGGTAAAACCTTGTACGAAGGTACGGAAGCCAGCGATGCGTTGATCGCCGAACGTTTAGCGGGGATTGCCGATGATACCGGTGCCACGCGTGCGCAGGTAGCGCTGGCGTGGTTGCTGAGCAAACGCGGAGTCGCGGCACCGATTATCGGTACATCGCGGGAAGAACAGCTGGACGAGTTGTTGAGTGCCGTTGATTTAACGCTGACGCCTGAGCAAGTCGCCGAGCTGGAAACGCCGTACCAGCAGCATCCGGTGGTAGGGTTTAAGTAAGCCCTCGCCCTGCACCTCTCCCAAAAGGAGAGAGAACAAAACCCATCGGCCGGGTAAGCGCAACGCTACCCAGCAGACGAATCACGCAAAGTGGTCGTAACCCTTCCAGTCAAGCGTAACCGGCGCGCCATCACGCACAAATTTCAGCCCTTCGCTTTCCGGCATAATCTGTCCGATACAGGTAAACTTCGCCCCAAGGTGAGCTAGCGCCACGTCCAGCGTTCCCCGGTTCAGCTCCGGTACGGTAAAGCACAGCTCATAATCTTCGCCGCCGGAGAGCGCCCAGCGCAGAGCCTGCTCGGGTTCCACATGGCGAAGCAATGGCTCTGACAGCGGGAACAGATCCAGATCTACGCGCGCGCCCACACCGCTGGCCTTCAGAATATGGCCGAGATCGGAGATAAGCCCGTCAGAGAGATCGATAGCCGAGCTTGCCCGCTCGCGCAGCGCCTGGCCGTGCAAAATACGCGGCGTTGGGCGCAGATGGCGTTTCACCAGATATGCCGCATCGTCGGCATCCTTGACGCGTAAGCGGTCCTGGAGGATTGCCAGCCCTGCGGCGCTGTCGCCCGGCGTGCCGGTTACGTAGATCCAGTCGCCCGGCTTTGCGCCCGAGCGTTTCAGCGCCCGTCCCAGCGGGACATAGCCGTGGATCGCAAGCGTCATCGACAGCGGCCCGGCAGTGGTGTCACCGCCAATCAGCTGCATATCGTAGTAGTTGAGCTGATCAAACAGCGCATCGCTAAAGGCTTCAAGCCAGTCTTCGTCCACCTCGGGCAGCGTCAACGCCAGCGTCAGCCACGCGGGATCGGCGCCCATGGCCGCTAAATCGCTTACGTTGACCGCCAGCGCTTTATACGCCAGATCGGCGGGATCGATATCAGGTAAAAAATGACGTCCGCACACTAAGGTGTCGGTGCTGATTGCCAGCGTCTGTTTTTCGGGAATATTGAGAAGTGCGCAGTCATCGCCAATGCCGGTTTCAACATCAAGACGAGAGGTTCTGACACGGTCGAAATAACGGGCAATCAGGGAGAATTCGCCGCATGCCATACGTTATGCCTCAGCAAATTAAATAAAAAAACCGGAGCCGCACTGCCCGGCAGGCAATGCAAAACTCCGGTTTGCGGATCACTTTTTGTGGGGACGGATCGCAGGTGCGGCTTTATCCAGCACGCCGTTTACAAATTTATGGCTGTCTTCAGCGCCGAAGGTTTTCGCCAGTTCGATCGCTTCGTTGATGGCCACTTTGTACGGCACATCATCACGTTTAGACAACTCAAACAGCGCGATACGCAACACTGCTTTCTCTACCTGACCCAGCTCTTCGAGCAGACGGGACAGATATGGCTTCATCAGACCATCGAGATACGCGCTATTAGTCGCCACTCCCGACAGCAGTTCACGGAAGTACAGAACGTCAACGTCTTTCACGTCCTGTTCTGACAGGAACTGGTATTCAACATCAGCGATGTCGTTCTGGGACAACTGCCAGGAGTAAAGTGCCTGGACGGCACATTCACGGGCGCGGCGACGAGCAGCAGGTTTCACGGAATTCCCCTTACAAAAAAATCAGGCCTTAATGGCTTTCAACACATTGATCATTTCAAGCGCGGTCAGTGCAGCTTCTGCACCTTTGTTACCGGCTTTGGTACCAGCGCGCTCAATGGCTTGTTCAATACTTTCGGTAGTCAGCACGCCAAACGCGACAGGAATTTCTGCATCCTGCGCAACGTGTGCCAGACCATTGCTTGCACCGCCTGCAACGTATTCGAAGTGTGCAGTGCCGCCACGAATAACGGTACCCAGCGCAATCACCGCGTCGTATTTACCGGTTTTCGCCAGCGCGCCCGCTGCCAGTGGCAGTTCATAAGCACCTGGAACCCAAACAACGATAATGTTGTCATCTTTAACCTGGCCGATACGTTTCAGGGCGTCAATGGCACCTTCCAGCAGGCTGTCGTTGATGAAGTTGTTGAAACGCGCAATGGTGATGGCGACGCGAGCGTCCGGGGTAGCTACAGCAGCTTCAATAATGTTCATACTCTTCCTTTACGGGTTCATTTGGCCCCGCAGGGGGGCGGATTTTATCATAATACTTTGCGCACTGCTTCCCTATTTCAGGAGCAATTACGCTGGCGTTAAATGGAGGCAGACATCCGGACCCACCGGACGAATCTCGCTAAATTTGAGTTGTGGTGCATCGCCAAGTTTTTCAAGACCCGGCAGCACAAACAGACCACGCGCATCGGTACCCAACAGTTTAGGTGCTACGTAGACAATCAGCTCATCCACCAGCCCGGCCTGCAGCAGCGCGCCGGCCAGCGTCGGCCCCGCTTCTACCCAGATACTGTTCACCTGTTGCTTACCAAGCAGCATCATCAGCACCACTAAGTCGAGGTGCCCGTTATGCTCTGGCACCATGATGCTGCGTACGCCTTGCGGCCATTCACGCGCATCGTCCTGCGTGCGTGCAATCCAGGTTTCGCCCGGCTGTTGCACGATGCGGTGCGCAGGCGTGATGCGATTCTGGCTATCGATGACAATACGCAGCGGCTGACGCAGGTTTTCCTGCGGGTAGCACGCCTGGGTATCGGCATTCAGTTCATCCCAGCGCACGGTCATGGCAGGATTATCAGCCAGAACCGTTTCACTGCTGGTGAGGATAGCATGGCTTTGCGCGCGCAGACGTTGCACATCGCGCCTTGCCTGCGCAGAGGTGATCCACTGGCTCTCGCCGTTCGCCATCGCCGTACGACCATCCAGTGAGGCCCCAAGCTTAAGCTGAATGTACGGGAACCCGGTGCGCATGCGCTTCAGGAAGCCTTTGTTGATCGCCTCAGCATCCTGCATCATCAGGCCGTGACTGACGTCAATCCCTTCCTGCTGCAGTCGATACAGGCCGCGTCCGGCAACCTGCGGATTGGGATCCTGCATCGCCGCGACAACGCGCGCGACACCCGCTGCAATCAGTGCTTCGCAGCACGGCGGGGTACGGCCATGGTGGCTGCAGGGTTCCAGCGTCACGTAGGCCGTTGCACCGCGCGCCTTTTCGCCGGCCATGCGCAGGGCATGAACTTCGGCATGGGGCTCACCGGCGCGGTAGTGAAACCCTTCGCCCACGATCTCGCCATCGTTGACAATGACGCACCCGACGTTAGGGTTGGGATGGGTGGTAAAACGACCGCGCTGCGCCAGCTTCATGGCTCGCGCCATGTAAATCTCATCCTGCATGAGCTTAATCCTGTAAGCGGGCGATCTCTTCGCCAAACTCTTTGATATCTTCGAAACTGCGGTACACAGAGGCGAAGCGGATATAGGCGACCTTATCGAGCTTTTTCAGTTGCTCCATCACCAGGTTGCCAATCATTTTGCTTGGCACCTCGCGCTCACCCAAACCACGAAGGTAAGATTTTATGTGGTTTAACGCCATTTCGACGTCATCTGCACTGACAGGCCGTTTTTCCAGCGCCTTGAGCATCCCGCTGCGCAGTTTCTCTTCGTTAAACGGCTCACGCACGTCGTTACTTTTTACCACGCGCGGCATTACCAGCTCTGCAACCTCAAAGGTCGTGAAACGCTCGTTGCACACCAGACATTGCCGGCGGCGGCGTACGGAAGACCCTTCGCCCACAAGGCGAGAGTCGATAACTTTGGTATCCACAGCGGAGCAGAATGGGCAATGCATACGGTATCCCTGTTATGTGGTTAACTGATTTTCATTTTACCCTGATCTGGCCTGACAACAAAGGAAGAGCTTTTTGAGACAAAGGATCTATGCCTGTTGATGCGATGCTGGCTACCATTACGGAGATCCGTTATTTCAAGGAAATAAACGCAATGACAAGACGTTACCTGAAAATATTGCTGGTGGGGAGTCTGTTTACCCTTAGCGCCTGTGCACAGCAAACCGAAGTCCGTCAAATGAAACAAAGCGTGAATACGCTCAATACCGCGATGGACAAACTGAACAAAGAAACCGTGAAGATCACCCAGCAAAACGCGCTGAATGCCAAATCCAGCAGCGGGGTTTATCTGCTGCCCGGGTCAAACACCCCGGCGCGCCTCAACAGCCAGATTGGCACGCTGAAAATGTCGCTGGTTAACGTGGCGGCCAATGCGGATGGTACTCGCGCAACATTACGCATTCAGGGGGAATCCAACGATCCTCTGCCAGCCTTTAGCGGCACCGTCGAGTGGGGGCAGATTCAGGGCACCACCGAGAACTATCAGGAAGTGAACGTGAAGAGCCAGCTATTCACCGCTCCCGCCAGCGTGCTGGCCCCGAGCGATGTTGACATTCCGATCCAGCTGAACGGACTTACGCCGGATCAGTTAGGTTTCATCCGCATTCACGATATCCAGCCCGCCGCGCAGTAATCCCCTTTCAGCGGAGTGCAATGTCACTCCGCTAACATTTACAATCCGCAAAGATTGGCAACAGAAATCATTGCCGCTACAATCCCCGCCGTTTAAAGTACGCAAACGTGAACGCAATCGATTACGCGTGTGAGAGATATGTGAAACAACACATATTTTTGTGAGCAAGGATTCCTATAATAGGCTCCGCAGAAACACGAAATATTTAGAAACGCAATTCGCGCATTTTTCACTCCCGGAAGGGAATTTCAATCAGTGGCATGATTATGAAAAAAACATTACTCGCGGCTGGCGCCGTGCTGGCACTCTCCTCCACTTTCACTGTTAACGCAGCGGAAAACGATAAACCACAATACCTCTCCGACTGGTGGCACCAGAGCGTTAACGTGGTCGGCAGCTATCACACCCGTTTCGGACCACAGATCCGCAACGATACCTACCTGGAGTACGAAGCCTTCGCCAAGAAAGACTGGTTCGATTTCTACGGCTATATGGATGCGCCGGTCTTCTTCGGCGGTAACACCGATGCGAAAGGTATCTGGAACCACGGTTCCCCCCTGTTCATGGAGATCGAACCCCGCTTCTCCATTGATAAGCTGACGGGCACCAGCCTGGCGTTTGGTCCATTCAAAGAGTGGTATTTCGCGAACAACTACATCTACGACATGGGCCGTAACGCGTCCGGTCGTCAGAGCACCTGGTATATGGGTCTGGGTACCGACATCGATACCGGTCTGCCAATGAGCCTGTCCCTGAACGTCTATGCGAAATACCAGTGGCAGAATTACGGTGCCGCGAACGAAAACGAGTGGGATGGCTACCGTTTCAAAGTGAAATACTTTGTGCCAATTACCCAGCTGTGGGGCGGTAACCTGAGCTATATCGGTTTCACCAACTTTGACTGGGGTTCAGACCTGGGCGACAACGACTTCCGTGACCTGAACGGTAAGAAAGCGCGTACCAACGACTCCATCGCCTCCAGCCACATCCTGGCGCTGAACTACGATCACTGGCACTACTCCGTTGTTGCGCGTTACTGGCATAACGGCGGTCAGTGGAACGATGACGCAAGCCTGAACTTCGGCAATGGCGACTTCAGCGTACGTTCTACCGGCTGGGGTGGTTACCTGGTTGTCGGTTACAACTTCTGATGTGAAAGAAGGCAAAAACGGACAAAGCCAGCTGATATGCTGGCTTTTTTATTGCTTCACCTTACGCAGAAAATCCGCCAGCGATCGCTCCGCGCTTTCGCTAAAACGCCTCTGCGTGAGCGTAATATTCAGACACCTGTCGAGCCGGAAGCAGCGGTAGTCATCACGCCGTTCACACCACGCGGCCAGCAGCCAATGCTCTCCCCAGAAGAACAGCCCCAGCGGCTGAATGTCGCGCCATGTCAGATGCCCGGCTTCATCACGATAATGCAGCGCCAGTACGCACTGGGCAGAAATAGCCTGATGAATAACATCAAAGTCGCTGCGCGAATGCGGCTGAAGCGCAATATCCGGCGCATATATCCGCGTCTGTTCCGCCTTACGTCGGCTCTCCTCGGGCAGGATCGCCAGTACCTTCTCCTGCGCCGACTCAAGCTCACGCGAGAGCGAGTCGCCCCCCCAGGTTTTCAGCAGACGGATGGCGACCATCAGCGCTTCAGATTCTTTGTTCGTCAGCATCAGCGGAGGTAAGTCAAAACCCGACATCAGCCGATAGCCGCTTCCCGCCTCCCCTTCCACCGGCACGCCGGAAAGCGACAGGTCGCGGATATCACGGTATACGGTCCGTTCCGATACGCTCAACCTGTCCGCCAGATGCGCTGCCGTTGTCAGACGCCTGCCTCTCAGGATCTGCACAATCTGAAACAAACGGTCAGCGCGTCGGGTCATATCGTATTCAGCTCTCAGGCAGGTTGATGGAGGCCGACGCGATTACCTTCGCTGTCGGTAAACAAGGCTATGGTGCCAATGCCACGCGGCAATTCCAGCGGGCCAAACACGCACTCGCCACCCGCAGACGCGATGCGATCGAGCGTTGCCGCCAGGTTGTCAGTATGCAGGTAAATAATAGCGCCCTGTACGGACGGTGTAATGCCCTCAAATTTTGCCAGCGCGCCGCCGGTGGCCGGATCGTCATGCGGGAAAACGGCTAACTCAGCCACATCCATTTTCTCTCGTCTCAGCTGTACCTGCATCACGGGCTCATAAAATTTGATAGCGCGATCCATATCGGCGACCGGAATTTCAAACCAGTTAATTACACTCTTCATACATCCTCCTGCCTGTTGTTTGGGTTCGAAAAGAGTCTACGACAGGGCTCCTGACAGCATACTGTCAGGAGTGTTTGGCAGGAGCAGATAAAAAAAATCCCGGTCAACAGACCGGGATTTCGGGAACGAACGACACGTCGTCTTACGGCAGAATAGACGGCTGATCCGCCCCTTCTTTCTCGACTTTCTGCTGGAGCAGGTGCTCGCGCTTCATGCCAAGTTTCAGTGCCAGTGCGGAGGCGACGTAGATAGACGAAGCCGTACCGATAGAGACACCGATCAGCATGGTCAGCGAGAAGCCTTCCAGTACCGGGCCACCGAAGAGGAACAGCATCAGGATCACCATCAAGGTGGTTCCGGATGTGATCAACGTACGGTGCAGCGTCTGGGTCAACGACACGTTAAAGATTTCGTACGGCGTACCGCGACGGATCTTACGGAAGTTTTCACGAATACGGTCAGATACCACGATACTGTCGTTCAGTGAGTAACCGATAACGGACATCAGGGATGCCACGATTGTCAGGTCAATCTCAATGTGGAACAGAGACAGTATGCCCATGGTGATCACCACGTCGTGCGCCAGGGCGATAACCACACCCGCCGCCAGTCGCCACTCAAAGCGGAAACCGACGTACACCAGAATGGAGATCAGAGCCACCAGCAGCGCCATCGCACCGGTTTGCGCCAGGTCAGCACCTACGCTTGGCCCGACGAACTCGATACGCTTAACCGTCGCATGCTGGTTGGTTGTTTCGTTAACCACGTTAACAACCTTGCTGCCCAGCTCCTGGCTGCCGTTCGCATCGTGCACCGGCGGCATACGCACCATGATGTCACGGCTGCTGCCGAAGTTCTGCAGCAACGGCTCTTCAAAGCCCGCTTTCTGCAAAGACTGGCGCATCTGGTCCATATCGACCGGTTTTTCCAGGGAGATCTCAATTACCGTACCACCGGTGAAATCAAGACCCCAGTTAAAGCCTTTCACGCCCATCACGATAAGGGAGAGGATCAGCAGTAAACCTGAAATGCCGAAAGCCCAGTAGTCCCAGCGCATAAAGTCCCAGACTTTACGGCCGTGGTTCAATTGTTCAACAGTATATTCCTGTGCCACAACGCACTCCTCAGATAGACAGCTTTTTGACGCGCTTGCCGCCATACAGCAGGTTCACGATGGCACGGGTGCCGACAATAGCGGTAAACATTGACGTTGCAACACCGATACCGGTGGTGATCGCAAAGCCTTTGATAGCGCCAGTCCCCACTGCATACAGGATAAGAACCTTAATCAGTGTTGTTACGTTCGCATCGAAGATGGAGCTGAATGCCCCTTTGTAGCCTTCGTCAATCGCCTGCTGAACAGAGCGACCGTTGCTCAACTCTTCTTTGATACGTTCGTTTATCAGTACGTTGGCGTCGACCGCCACCGCAAGGGTTAAGACGATACCGGCAATCCCCGGCATGGTCAGCGTCGCCCCCGGCAGCAGAGACATGATGCCGATAATCAGCACCAGGTTCGCAACCAGTGCGCTTGTCGCAATCAGACCAAACTTCTTATAGAAGAAGATCATGAAGAGGATGGAGACCACCAGACCGGCCAGACACGCTTCCAGACCCTGCTTGATGTTTTGCATCCCCAGCGTTGGACCAATGGTACGTTCTTCAACAATCTGAATCGGTGCAATCAGCGCACCGGCACGCAGCAGCAGTGAAAGCTGACGCGCTTCGTTCGGGTTGTTGATACCGGTGATGCGGAAGCTGTTACCCAGACGAGACTGGATGTTGGCGATGTTAATCACCTCTTCCTCTTTCACCAGCACCGCGCGGCCGTTTGCATCTTTCTTACCGCTGTCTTTGTACTCCACGAACAGGGTCGCCATCGGTTTACCGATGTTGTCCTTGGTGAAGTTAGACATGATGTTACCACCCGCGCTATCCAGCGAGATGTTAACCTGCGGCTGGTTGTATTCGTCCTGGCTGGATGTGGAGTCGGTGATGTGGTCACCGGTCAGGATCACGCGTTTGTACAGCACAACTGGCTGACCTTCGCGGGTCTGTTTCACTTCCGAATCGCCCGGAATACGGCCAGCGGCGGCAGCGGACTGATCGACGTTGGAGTTAACCAGACGGAATTCCAGCGTAGCAGTTGCCCCCAGAATCTCTTTCGCACGTGCCGTGTCCTGAATACCCGGGAGTTCCACCACGATACGGTCAGCCCCCTGACGCTGTACCAGTGGCTCAGCAACACCCAGCTGGTTTACACGGTTACGCAGAATATTGATGTTCTGCTGAACGGCGTATTCACGGGCTTCTTTCAGGCGAGCATCGGTCATCACCGCGCGCAGCTGGTTGCTGCCCTGAGAGGTGATCACGAGGTCACGGTGACGTTGAGTCAGGTAATCTACAGCCTGATCGCGCGCCGCGCTGTCGCGGAACGTGATGCTCATACCGTAGTTATCTTCTTTACGAACGGTAGTGTAAGCGATGCCTTTTTCGCGCAGATCGCTGCGCAGGCTGTCGATGTTTTGTTCCTGCAGTTTGCCAAGCGCGGTATCCATATCCACTTCCATCAGGAAGTGAACACCGCCACGCAGGTCAAGACCGAGTTTCATTGGCTCTGCATTCAACGCAGCCAGCCAACGCGGGGTTGCAGGAGCAAGGTTAAGCGCCACGACGTATTTATCACCCAGCACGCCCATCAGCACTTCGCGAGCGCGGAGCTGCGTGTCGGTGGTGTCGAAGCGAGCAAGAATTGCGCCCTCTTCCAGAGCCACAGACTTAGCGGTAATTTTTTCTTCTTGTAACGATTTCTGGACCTGGATCAGCGTTTGCTCACTGGCGGCGACACCGCGCGCGCCAGTGATTTGAACAGCCGGATCCTCACCATACAGGTTGGGAAGCGCGTACAGCAGGCCGACGAGAATCACGGCGACCAGCATGATGTACTTCCACAAAGGATAACGGTTTAACACGGCAGTTCCCTTTGGGAAAAGTTGGGATTACAGCGCCTTCATGGTGCCTTTCGGCAGAACGGCAGCTACGAAGTCACGTTTGATAACCACTTCAGTGGTGTCGTTCAGGGCAATAGCAATGTAGCCACTTTCAGCCACTTTGGTTACGCGACCGACCAGACCACCGTTGGTCAGCACTTCATCACCTTTGGCAATGGAGTCCATCAGCTTTTTGTGCTCTTTGGTACGCTTCTGCTGTGGGCGCAGGATCATGAAGTAGAAGATCAGACCGAACACAACCAGCATCAGAATCAGAGACATCGGGCTGCCCTGCGCCGGAGCACCTGTTGCCGCTACCGCATCAGAAATAAAAAAGCTCATTCAAATTCCCTCATTATTAAAATTAATCAACGTTCAAAGGTGGAACGGTTCGACCCTGACGTTGGTAAAAATCGGTCACGAAGCTCTCTAATTTACCCTCTTCAATAGCCTTGCGTAAACCAGCCATTAAGCGCTGATAATAACGAAGATTATGAATGGTATTGAGACGCGCGCCCAAAATCTCATTGCAACGATCAAGATGATGCAGGTACGCGCGAGAATAATTGCGACAGGTGTAGCAATCGCACTCGGAATCGAGCGGGCTGGTGTCACTCTTATGCTTCGCGTTACGGATTTTCACCACGCCATCGGTCACAAACAGATGACCGTTACGCGCGTTGCGGGTTGGCATAACGCAGTCGAACATATCAATGCCGCGGCGCACACCTTCAACCAGGTCCTCAGGTTTACCCACACCCATCAGGTAACGGGGTTTATCTGCCGGGATTTGCGGGCAGACATGCTCCAGAATGCGATGCATGTCTTCCTTCGGTTCACCCACAGCCAAACCGCCGACAGCGTAGCCATCAAAACCTATCTCTACCAGACCTTTAACAGAGATATCGCGTAAATCTTCGTAAACGCTGCCCTGGATAATACCGAACAGCGCATTTTTGTTCTGCAGGGAGTCAAAGCGGTCACGGCTACGCTTCGCCCAGCGCAACGACATCTCCATGGAGCGTTTCGCGTAATCCCAGTCGGCCGGGTATGGCGTACATTCGTCGAAGATCATCACGATATCAGAGCCGAGATCGTACTGAATCTCCATAGACTTTTCAGGATCGAGGAAAATCGGATCGCCGTTGATCGGGTTACGGAAGTGTACGCCCTGCTCGGTGATCTTACGGATGTCGCCCAGGCTGAAGACCTGGAAACCACCGGAGTCGGTCAGGATCGGGCCTTTCCACTGCATGAAGTCATGCAAATCGCCGTGCAGCTTCATGATCTCCTGGCCAGGACGCAGCCACAGGTGGAAGGTATTGCCGAGGATAATCTGTGCGCCAGTGGCTTCCACTTCTTCCGGCGTCATCCCTTTTACGGTGCCGTAGGTGCCCACAGGCATAAACGCGGGGGTTTCCACCACGCCGCGATCAAACACCAGGCGGCCGCGACGTGCGCGACCATCGGTGGTATCGAGTTCAAATTTCATTTTTTCTCCGACGTCAGAAAAACAGTCCAACGTTGTAAAACGGTGCCGCGGACTTATTCCCCGACACGCTCATTCAAAGCCTGCGGATTGTACGTGATAAACATCGCGTCCCCGTAGCTAAAAAAGCGATATTTTTGTTCTACCGCAGACTTGTACGCCGCCATGGTGTGCTGATAACCCGCAAAAGCGGACACCAGCATAATCAGCGTTGATTCAGGCAGATGGAAGTTGGTTACCAGGGCATCAATCACGTTGTACTGATAGCCTGGGTAGATAAAGATCTGCGTATCGCCAAAGAAAGGCTCAATCAGGTCATTTTTGGCGGCCTGCGCGGCGCTCTCAAGGGAGCGTACCGACGTGGTGCCCACTGCCACAACGCGGTTACCGCGTGCTTTGGCGGCCAGAACGGCATCCACCACCTCTTGCGGCACTTCGGCATATTCGGAGTGCATGATGTGGTCTTCGATGCTGTCCACGCGCACCGGCTGGAACGTACCCGCACCGACATGCAGGGTCACGAAGGCCATCTCGATGCCTTTCGCGCGCAATTTTTCCAGCAGCGGTTCATCAAAATGCAGGCCCGCCGTCGGCGCGGCGACCGCGCCAGGCTTCTGGCTGTAGACGGTCTGGTACAGCTCGCGGTCAGCCTCTTCGTCCGGGCGCTCGATGTAAGGGGGCAGCGGCATATGGCCGATCGCATTCAGAATGTCGAGCACCGTGCGCTCGTCATTGAACGCCACCTCAAACAGCGCATCGTGACGCGCGGTCATGGTTGCACGGATGCTCTCATCATCGCCAAGCAGCAGCTCTGCACCCGGCTTCGGCGCTTTAGAGGCGCGAATATGTGCCAGAATACGTTTATCATCAAGCATACGTTCGACCAGCACTTCAATCTTGCCGCCGCTGGCTTTACGGCCAAACAGACGCGCCGGGATCACGCGGGTATTGTTAAAGACCAGCAGATCGCCAGGGTTGAGCTTGTCGAGCAAATCGGTGAAAGTACCGTGCGTCAGCTCGCCCGTCGGCCCATCCAGTGACAGCAAACGACAGCTACTGCGCTCAGGCATTGGGTAGTGAGCAATCAGGGATTCAGGTAGTTCAAAGGAGAAATCGGCGACGCGCATGACGTATACTCGTGACTTAAAAACAGGCGGCATAGTCTAGTGCTCACACCCTTTTGCTGCAACAACTAGCCGCCCCTGGACAAATAAAACGCATGAATTTTCTCGCTCACCTGCATCTTGCTCATCTCGCTGACAGCTCTCTTTCCGGCAATCTGCTGGCCGATTTCGTGCGCGGTAATCCCGCCGACGCGTACTCCGCAGAGGTTATCGACGGGATTTTTATGCATCGCCGTATCGACGTACTGACCGATAACCTGCCGGAAGTCCAGGAAGCCAAAGCGTGGTTCCGCCCTGAAACGCGGCGCGTCGCACCGATCACGCTCGATGTAATGTGGGACCATTTCCTCTCGCGGCACTGGGAAACACTCTCTCCTGAGATGCCCCTAAACGCGTTCGTGCGCTATGCCCACCAGCAGGTGTCCATTATTTTGCCGGATTCGCCGCCGCGCTTTGTGAATCTGAATAACTATCTCTGGTCAGAACGCTGGCTTGAGCGCTATCGCGAGATGGACTTTATACAGAATGTGTTAAACGGGATGGCGAGTCGCCGACCGCGACTCGACGCGCTGCGCGACTCCTGGCATGACCTGGACGCCCACTACGAGGCGCTGGAGACACGATTCTGGCAGTTCTACCCGCGTATGATGACCCAGGCGAAAAACAAACAGCTATAACAGAAATGCCATTGATAGGTGAAAGCTTGCTGAACGATTGTTAGCGCCTCTTTGTCTTATCAATGAACACTCTCTATACTGGGCGGCGTTGCGTTCCAAATAACCTTAGTATCTACAGGAGAATCACATGGTTCTGGTAACTCGTCCGGCTCCGGATTTTACAGCTGCAGCAGTTCTGGGCAACGGTGAAATCGTTGAAAACTTCAACTTCAAACAGCACACCAACGGTAAAGCGACCGTTCTGTTCTTCTGGCCAATGGACTTCACTTTCGTTTGCCCGTCTGAGCTGATCGCATTCGACAAACGTTACGAAGAATTCCAGAAGCGTGGCGTAGAAGTTGTAGGCGTCTCCTTCGACTCTGAATTTGTACACAACGCATGGCGTAACACCCCTGTCGACAAAGGCGGCATCGGTGCGGTGAAATACGCAATGGTTGCGGACATCAAACGCGAAATCCAGCAGGCTTACGGTATCGAACATCCGGACGCTGGCGTTGCACTGCGCGGTTCTTTCCTGATCGACGCAAACGGCATCGTTCGTCACCAGGTTGTTAACGATCTGCCACTGGGTCGTAACATCGACGAAATGCTGCGCATGGTTGACGCGCTGCAGTTCCACGAAGAGCACGGTGAAGTGTGCCCGGCTCAGTGGGAAAAAGGTAAAGAAGGTATGAACGCGTCTCCGGACGGCGTTGCTAAATACCTGTCTGAGAACGTATCCAGCCTGTAATCTGCACGGTTTACGGAAAAGGCCCGCATCAGCGGGCCTTTTTGTTTTGTACGATCTCACTCTTCACACGTTAAAACGCGAAGCACGAACACCCCAGCACACCCCAGAATGCCTGGTCATCAGATACCGGGATATCCGATTGCCGCGCAATGCCGTGCGCATGGCCATGCACCCCGCAGCTACCAATACACTGGTGCATCTGCACCACCGCCCCCACTTTGCTGGCTGCAGGCGGCGCAGAGCGGTAATGCCCCGGGACTTTCACGACCGGTGACCACGACGGCACAACCGGGATCGGCGGCGGTGACAGCGGACTGAAATGACCGGCGGCATACACGACCTTGCCATCCACAACGGTCAGCACCGATTCAATGCCCTTGATCTCCTCTTCCGTCACGCTGAAGTAATCTTTCGACAGCACCACCAGGTCCGCAAGCTGCCCTTCAACCAGACGGCCTTTTTTACCCTGCTCGCTGGAAAACCACGCGCTGCCTGCGGTCCACAGCTCCAGCGCTACCTCACGCGGCAGGCGGTTATTGTCGTCATACATCGCCAGGCCGCCGACGGTTCGCCCGGAGACCAGCCAGTAGAGCGCCGTCCACGGGTTATAGCTCGCCACACGGGTTGCGTCGGTTCCTAACCCAACCGGCACGTCCAGTTCCAGCATTTTCGCCACCGGCGGCGTGTGTTTCACCGCCTCTTTGCCGTAGCGGTCGACGAAATATTCGCCCTGGAACGCCATACGGTGCTGCACCGCAATACCGCCCCCCAACGCTTTGACGCGCTCGATATTACGCTCGGTAATGGTCTCCGCATGGTCAAAGAACCAGTGCAGCCCGTTAAACGGAATCTCACGGTTCACCTTCTCAAAGACATCCAGCATCCGGCTGATGGATTCGTCATAGGTGGCATGCAGCCGGAACGGCCAGCGGTTTTCCACCAGGTGGCGCACAACGCGTTCCAGCTCGTCTTCCATCCCTTGCGGCAGATCCGGGCGCGGCTGGAGGAAATCTTCAAAATCCGCCGCCGAGAAGACCAGCATCTCTCCTGCCCCGTTCGCACGATAAAAGTCTGTGCCCTGCCCCGGTTTGAGCATATCGGTCCAGCGCTCAAAATCCTCCAGCTCCTGTTTAGGGCGCTGGGTGAAGAGGTTGTAGGCAATACGCACCGTCATCTGCTCTTTGGCGTGCAGTTCGGCAATCACCTCGTAATCTTCCGGGTAGTTCTGGAAGCCGCCGCCGGCATCAATGGCGCTGGTCAGCCCCAGACGGTTAAGCTCACGCATAAACTGGCGCGTGGAGTTAACCTGCTGCTCAATGGGGAGTTTCGGTCCTTTTGCCAGCGTGGCGTAGAGGATCATCGCGTTAGGTTTAGCGATCAGCAGCCCGGTCGGGTTGCCGTGGTTATCACGCACAATCTCCCCGCCCGGCGGGTTTGGCGTCTCTTTGGTGTAGCCGACAGCTTTCAACGCGGCGCGGTTAAGCAGGGCGCGATCGTAGAGGTGCAGGACAAACACCGGCGTATCCGGTGCCGCCTCGTTAAGCTCTTCGATGGTCGGCATCCGGCGTTCGGCGAACTGAAACTCACTCCAGCCGCCCACCACCCGAACCCACTGAGGTGAAGGTGTACGATCGGCCTGATCTTTCAACATCCTTAGCGCATCCGCCAGCGACGGTACGCCTTCCCAGCGCAGCTCGAGGTTGTAGTTCAGCCCGCCGCGGATCAGGTGCAGGTGCGAATCGTTAAGCCCGGGGATCACCGTACTCCCCTTCAGATCGACAATCTGCGTTCCCTGCGTCGCATAGCTCATAATGCGATCGTGGTTGCCCGTCGCCAGGATCTTGCCGTTAGCAATAGCCACCGCTTCCGTGAGCGGGTTTTCGCGATCGAGAGTATGGATCTTACCTTTGGTTAAGATCAGTGTGGCAGTTTGAGACATAACGTACTCCTTTCAGCCGAATCAGGCTTTTTTGAGCCATCCGGCAAACAGACGGGTCACGATGGGCATCCACAACCAGACCACCAGCGCGACCACACAGGCATCGTTAATCAGATGCAACAACAACGTACCTTTCAGGCCAGGAAGCAACGCACCGGTGACCAGCGGCACCAGGTTGGTACTGGGAAAGATAACCAGCAGGGTAATGAGAAACTGTTTCCACTGTTTAGGCTTACGCATATGAGGCTCCGGTGGGGTAAACCAGAACGCCGCCTCGGTACGCACTTCGGTTTTATCGCCTTCCGCCAGCAGCGGTTCAATCTCTTTTACCAGCGCATTACGGGTATCGGACTGGGTCCATGCAGAAAGGTGTTCGAGGGTGTCGAAACGGATTATCACCGTCCACAGATGTTGTCCGTCGGTCGGGCGGATGACGTTCGCGCCAAGATGCCCCGGAAATTCCGCCGCGATGGGCATGATCTTACCCAGCCACTGTTCGTATCGCTCAGCCTGACCCGGCAGCAAGGTGTGGGTGATCACCAGCGTGACATGCGATGTGTGCGCCATAATAGTTTCCTGGTCATTAATGGGCGGGAGAACCCCGCCCTGAAAGGTTTACGCTTTGCGTTCTGGCGCGCCGTGAACGAGGGTGTAGGCATAGTCAACGCCCATGCCATAAGCGCCGCTGTGCTCACGGACCAGGTCCATGACCGCGTCGTAAGTGCCTTTGCGAGACCAGTCGCGCTGATACTCAAGCAGCACCTGCTGCCAGGTCACAGGAACCGCGCCCGCTTGAACCATACGGTCAATCGCACGTTCATGGGCATCTACGGAGGTACCGCCGGAAGTATCGGTCACTACATAAACTTCAAACCCTTCATCCAGAGCCATCAGCGCCGGGAAGGTCAGGCAAACTTCGGTCCACAGGGCTGAGATAATAAGTTTCTTGCGGCCCGTTGCTTTCACTGCCGCAACAAACGCATCGTCTTCCCAGGAGTTCATAGAGGTACGTTCAATCGGTTTAACCGTCGGGTGAACCGCCAGCAATTCTGGCCAGATGTATCCGCTAAAGCTTTTTGTTTCGACAGAGGTGTAGATAACCGGAACATCAAAAATTTTGCCTGCTTTTGCCAGAGCCACCGTATTATTCTTTAATAACTGACGGTCAATATTTGCCACGCCAAAAGACATTTGCGGTTGGTGATCGATAAAAATCAGTACAGAATTGGACGGGTCAATCAGTTCACGAATAGACATAAAAGTACCTTTTAATCAATGTGTTAAAAGCCAACGTTTTGGTGTGCTATATGAGAAAGGGCCCTGACTGATAAAGCAATTTGAGTATAGCGAGAATTGATTGAGCGGATAGTAAAGATATTTGTCCCCTCTGTTGAAATTAACCGAACAACTTAGGGGAATTTTCAGCAACCGGGAAATAAACCGGTTGCTGATGACGATTAATTTCCGAACCAGACGGAGGCGGAAATGGCCGGTAAGGAGAGAATGCCTTCCTGAATCGTGCCTTTACCCTCTTTGCGTTGCCACGCCTTCACGTGCAGCAACGGAGAGTCATCCAGCACCACTTCACAGGCTTCTCCGCGGTTGATGGCGACCAGCACGCGTTGCTGGTTGTAGACGCGGGCAAACACCACCACGTTATCGTGGGCATATACCACCTGACAGCCACCGTAACGCAGCGCCTGGTTCTGTTTACGAAGCTTAGCCAGACGCTGGTACAGGCTGAGCAGCGCCTTGTCCTGCTTCGCCGGATCCCAGGGGAAGGTTTTGCGGCAGAAGGGATCGTTGTTCCCCTCCAGCCCCACCTCATCACCGTAGTAAATGCACGGCACGCCAGGCCAGGTGAAGAGCCAGGTAACGGCCAGCGGCAGGCGCGCCACATCCTTGCCAAGCAGGGATTTAAAACGTGCGGTATCGTGGCTGTCCAGCTGGTTAAACATCCGCAACTGCTGCTGATGCGACAGGCTGGCGCGGTAGTTATCCATCCATGCCATACAGGTTTCGGCGTCGATATGCTGCGGATCGTAGGAGATATCGGTGTTCGCCAGAAATCCCCATAGCGGGAAGGTAAAACCGCGGTAGTTCATGGCCGAATCTTCTGCATCGGCTTGCAGCCACTGGCGCGCATCGCCAAAATGCTCGCCAAAGACAAAGGCCTCCGGCTGCGCGGCTTTCGCTGAGCGGGTGATACCTGCAACGTGCTGAAGGTTATTCCGCGCTCCGCCCGCTTCACCCAGCATATGCACCACGTCAAGACGCCAGCCGTCCATGTTCCATGGTGCCTTAAGCCAGTGGCGGACAACGCTGTCTTCACCGCCGTAGATTTCGTTGACCAGAGAAGGCGACTGGAAATCCAGCTTCGGCAGGCTTGGGTAGCCCAGCCAGTCCAGCGCGTAGCCCTCTTCATTAAAGCTGTACCAGTCACGCTGCGGCGAATCCGGGTTATGGCATGCCCCGCTCATCGACTGGTTATGACGGTCAAACCACGCGTGCGAATCCCCGCTGTGGTTGAACACGCCGTCCAGAATCAGGCGCATCCCTTCGTTTTTAGTATTCTGTCGCAGGCGCAGCAGCGCGGCATCGCCGCCAAACTGCTCATCAACATGACGATAATCTTCGGTGTCGTATTTATGCACGCTCGGCGCTTTAAACACCGGGTTAAGGTACAGCGCCGTCACGCCCAGTTTTTTCAGGTACGGGAGTTTTTCGCTGATCCCGTCGAGATCGCCGCCGTAAAACGTCGAGCCACCCGCCTGCGCGGTCAGCGGTTCATCCCATGCTTTGAGGATAATGTCGTGACCTGCTGCGTGGTGGTAATAAACCTTATCCTGGTCGGCCGTGCGCTTTTCGCTGCGGGCAAAGCGGTCCGGGAAAATCTGGTAAAACACCTGATCGTTAACCCATTGCGGACCATTGTCCGGGTAATCGACGGCAAACTGCTCCAGCCGGGCCGGCGGAAAACGGCTAAACCCCTGCGGGGTAAACCACAGCTGGCGGTTATTCCACAGCAGTTTAAAACTGTAGCGACGACGCGGCTGTCCACGGGTTAAATCGATGTTTGCCCGCCACGCCGTGATCCCGGGCTGCGGCTGGCTGCGCTGCTTATGCATTTTCAGCGCGGTCTCTTCGTTATCAATTTCGGCGCGTAGCGTCACGCGTTCAGGCTGATTTTCCCCCGCCAGCCAGAGCGTAATCACAAGGTTGTCTTTGTTTTGCTTAACAAATGGGGCAACCGGAAGGTGCCAGGCGTTTAACATCACGAATCCCCTTTGATGAAATTGACGTCACCTTGCCACAGGGTGGTTAAGGTTAGCTCATCATGACGAGGTTTATTGAGGGAGGAGGACGGGGGAGGAGGCATCAGCGTGAGCGGATGCCTCCTTCCAGTTCCTCTGCGGGGAGAGGGAAGTTTACTGTGCCTGCGCCAGCTGACGGTCGCGGCGGCATTTAAACATCCAGCCCAGCAGCAGCAGGACGATCCACGCGCAGCCCACGTAAAGGGAGATACGGGTATCCGGATGATAACCAATCAGGGCGATGATAAAGACCAGGAAGACCAGACCGACAGCGGTTGTCACCACCCCACCCGGCACTTTGAACTTCAGCGCTTTCGCCTCTTCCGGTGACAGACGGCGACGGAACGCAATCTGTGACAACAGGATCATGATCCACACCCACACGGTCGCGAAGGTCGCCAGCGACGCAATCACCAGGAACACATTCTCCGGCATGATGTAGTTCAGGTAGACCGACAGCAGCAGGGCTACGGTCATTACCATTACCGTCACCCACGGCGTGCCGCGACGAGAGGTTTTGGCAAACACTTTAGGCGCACTGCCCTGCTCCGCCATTCCGTGCAGCATGCGGCCCACGCCAAAGACGTCACTGTTAATTGCCGAAAGCGAGGCGGTCAGCACCACAAAGTTCAGGATGCTGGCGGCAAACGCGATGCCCATATGCTGGAAGGTCAGCACAAACGGGCTGCCGTTAGTGCCCACCTGGTTCCACGGGTAGATGGACATAATGACGAACAGCGTCCCCACATAGAACACCAGAATACGCATTGGCACTGAGTTGATGGCGCGCGGAATGGATTTCTCCGGGTCTTTCGCTTCCCCGGCGGTAATGCCGATAATCTCGATCCCGCCGTAGGCAAACATGACCATCTGCAGCGACATCACCATGCCGAGCCAGCCGTTGCTGAAGAAGCCGCCGTTGCTCCAGAGGTTATGGATCCCCGTTGGCTGACCGCCGTTGCCGATACCCCAGATGATGATCCCAAAGCCCGCGATAATCATGATGATAATGGTGGCAACTTTGAAGAAGGAGAACCAGAATTCCAGTTCGCCAAACACCTTCACGCTCATCAGGTTGACGGCACAGATGATCAGCACCACGCTCAGCACCCAGATCCAGTGCGGAACCGCGGGGAACCAGACGCCCATGTAGATGCCAAAGGCGGTAACGTCGGCAATAGCCACAATCAGAATTTCGAAGCAGTAGGTCCAGCCGGTGATGAAGCCCGCCAGCGGGCCTAAGTTTTCCTGCGCATAGCGCGAGAACGAACTGGCAGACGGATTGTGAACCGACATCTCCCCGAGGGCGCGCATGATGATATACGCAGCCACGCCACCGATGATGTAGGCCAGCAGAACGCTGGGACCGGCCATTTTAATGGCATCTGCCGAGCCATAAAAAAGACCGGTACCGATAGCGGATCCCAGCGCCATAAAGCGAATGTGGCGGGTGCTGAGTCCACGTTTGAGTTTGTTAGTGCTTTCCATTTAAATCTTGCCATTCAACTCGAAAAAAACAAAAAACCACGGGGCCTTAAGCCCCGTGGTTAAACAGTTTGTTGCCGTTGATTAATGGGCGTTCGATGCGACCTGACGCCCTGCAGCACGATCCCAGATAATGGCCAGAACCAGTGCAACAACGGTAGGCATCAACCAGGCCAGGCCTTGCTCGGACAGCGGCAGACGCTGTGTCCAGGCTGGCAGTATTTGCGCAAAGGCGGATGCTTTAATCCCGTCAAGGATACCAAAAATCAGGCTGATAAACATGGCTGGCGCAATAATTCGCGACGAGTTGTTCCACCACGGGCGGGTGAAGCTCAGCACCACCAGCACAATACACGGCGGATAGATGGCCGTCAGCACCGGGATAGAGACCTGAATCAGGTGGCTCAGACCGAGGTTTGACACCGCCATGGAGAAGATGCCCAGGATAAAGACCAGCGTACGGTAAGAGAGCGGCAGATACTGAGCAAAGAACTCAGCGCAGGCGCAGGTCAGACCCACGGCGGTGACAAGGCACGCCAGGAAAATCAGTACCGCCAGCAGCAGGCTACCCGCACCACCAAAGGTGTGCTGCACGTAGGCATGGAGGATCGCCGCGCCGTTGGCATTTTGATCGACCAGTATGGCGCTATCTGAGCCCAGGCGGAACAGCGCCAGGTACAGCAGCGTCAGCCCTACACCGGCCATCAGGCCAGCCCAGATGGTGTAGCGAGTCAGCAGACGCGCTTCCGTCACGCCGCGGGAACGTGCGGCATTCACGATAACAATACCAAACACCATTGCGCCCAGCGTATCCATCGTCAGGTAGCCGTTCACAAAGCCGTTGGAGAACGCGGCGTTTTTATAGGCGTCCATCGCATCGCTAATCGGGCCTGCGGGCCAGACGATGGCTGCAACCGCCAGCACAATCAGCGCCACGATTTTCAGCGGAGCCAGGAAGTTACCCACGGTATCCAGCAGCTTGCCCGGATAAAGGGAAACCAGAATCACAATCGCGAAGTAGATCAGGCTGTAGATAAACAGCGGCATCGCGCCATCGCCAGTGAGCGGGGCAATCCCCACTTCGAAGGATACGGTCGCGGTACGCGGGGTCGCAAACAGCGGGCCAACGGCCAGATAGCAGACGGTCGCCAGCAGAATGCCGGCCACTTTGCCAATCGGGGTGCTGAGGCTATCAACGCCACCACCGACTTTCGCCAGCGCGACGACGGTCAGTACCGGCAGACCCACAGCAGTAATCAGGAAACCAAACGCAGCGGTCCAGACGTGCTCACCCGCCTGTAAGCCAACCATTGGGGGGAAAATGATGTTGCCTGCGCCAACGAACAGCGCAAATGTCATAAAGCCCAGCGCGATGATGTCACGCGATTTTAAGTGATGGGTCATAAAACCTTACTGCCTGTGGATGTGGTGTTGAAAACATTGAGATTTTCGCTATCCCTGACGGGACGATACAGCGGAAAATTTGCTCAATTTCAGCGGGATATGCTCCCGTCCTGGCGTGGAGAAGAATAGTTTTTCGATTTACCACGCAAATACAGTCGGTATGACAGTATCTGGGGCGCAATTTAAACGCTTATAACGTTTAAAGGCAAGATGGGATCGTGAAACCAGAACAATATGCCAGCATCAAAAATCAGACCAGCATAATACGCTAATTATAAGAAAAACCCATGGCTAATCAT
Source organism: Enterobacter sp. RCC_40 (assembly GCF_041360735.1). Classification (NCBI taxonomy): domain Bacteria; kingdom Pseudomonadati; phylum Pseudomonadota; class Gammaproteobacteria; order Enterobacterales; family Enterobacteriaceae; genus Enterobacter; species Enterobacter sp. RCC_40. The sequence goes on along the minus strand of NZ_JBFUPR010000002.1, from coordinate 138,183 downwards.
GCGAACAAAAAACAGCCAGCCGTATAATATTCAGCCGCGTTTCGCTTGACTGCAAAGCAAACGGGCCAGCAAACGCTGGCCCGTGGAAAGGTAAACTGACACGCCTGTCGTCAGGCGATCTTTTTGGCAATTAATCGTTCCGGGATAACGAAACTGAAGCGGGTTCCCTTACCCAGCGTGCTTTGAATATCGAGACGGCTTTCATGATGATTCACCGCGTGTTTCACAATAGCCAGCCCCAGACCGCTGCCGCCGGTCTGCCGTGAGCGCGCTTTATCCACCCGGTAGAAGCGCTCGGTCAGACGCGGGATGTGTTCAGGTGCGATCCCCGGCCCGTTATCCTCTACGCTGAACTCAGCGCCCGTTGGCGTGTGCTGCCAGCGCACCACGATATCCGTCCCCGCTGGCGTATGATTCACCGCGTTATACACCAGATTAGAAATGGCGCTGCGCAGCTCATCTTCGCTGCCAAGCACCTTGAGCGTGTTGTCGACCTCGAAGGTCAGCTGATGCATTTTATGGCTTAACGTCTGCGCTTCGCGCTCCACCACCCGCAGCATCATCGGCACATCAATGGTGTCATTCAATGCCAGCGAGGGGGCGGCCTCAATTTTCGAGAGCGTCAGCAGCTGTTTCACCAGCCCTTCCATACGGTGCGTTTGTTCACGCATCGTATGCAACGCTTTCTCGCGCGGCGCGCCTTCCAGCGTTTGCTCCTGCATCATCTCCAGGTACCCCTGAAGCACCGTCAGCGGAGTGCGTAATTCGTGGCTGACGTTGGCAAAGAAGTTGCGTCGCGCCCCTTCCAGCTGGTGCATCTGGGTGACATCACGGGCAACCATCAGCCACTGCTGATCGCTGTAAGGCATCACTCGGATTTCCAGATGGCGCCCATTATTGAGCTTCAGGTTGTGGGGGCGGGTAAAATCACGCTTTTTCAGGTACAGCGTGAACTCGGGATAACGCAGAAGGTTGAGGATGTTCTGGCCATTATCGTCCGGCCAGCGCAGGCCCAGCAGCTGTTGCGCGAGGCCGTTACACCAGAAGATCGTCCCTTCTTCGGTCGTCAGAATGACAGCATCCGGCAGCGACTCAGCGCCGCTACGGAAGCGTTTGATCAGGCTTCCCAGCTCCCGGCGCCGCTTTTTGTTACGCATCTGCATCTGGTGCAGACCGTACAGCAGCGGCTCCCAGCTTCCGCTTCCCGGCGGAGGCGTCATACTTCGGTCAACCCACAGCCACCACGAGAGGCGCAGCAGGTTCCAGAAATGCCAGATCAGCAGCCCGGTAACCGACGCCAGCAGAAACCACGGCAAATATCCAAGAAAGGCCCCCAGAATGAAGGCCGGAATACAGCATAAGATCAGTTCAAAGACGAGCCTTTTCCATGACAGACGTTCCAGCACGCGTCACACTCCTGTCATTGTTCAGAAACGGGTTGAAAAACGATAACCCGTGCCGCGGACCGTCTGCACCATGCGATCGTGGCCGCTCAGTTCCAGCGCTTTTCGCAGGCGGCGGATATGTACGTCAACCGTCCGGTCTTCGACATACACGTTAGTTCCCCAGACGTTATTCAGCAACTGTTCGCGGCTGTATACGCGCTCCGGGTGAGTCATAAAGAAATGCAGAAGTTTAAATTCGGTAGGCCCCATATCGAGGGGATTTTCACCGGTCATGACGCGGTGTGAGGTAGGGTCAAGGCTCAGTCCCTGCATCTCAATCACCTCTTCCACCGCCATCGGTGAAATGCGGCGCATCACGGCTTTAATGCGGGCAACCAGCTCTTTCGGTGAGAACGGTTTGGTAATGTAATCGTCCGCCCCCGTTTCCAGACCGCGTACGCGATCCTCTTCTTCACCGCGCGCCGTGAGCATCACAACCGGTATGTCGCGGGTTAGCGCTTCACGTTTCAGGTGTTTGATAAACTGCAGCCCGGAGCCGCCAGGCAACATCCAGTCGAGCAGAATCAGATCGGGCCAGGGTTCATTCAGCTGGTTCACCGCGCTGTCATAATCTTCCGCCTCAACCGGCTGGAAGCCATTTTGCTCGAGCACGAAGCACACCATTTCACGAATCGGAGCTTCATCTTCTACGACCAGAATACGTCTCGCCATACTTTGCCCTGTTTTATCTTATTTAAGTTACAAGTTTGTAATGCGGCGTCATTATGCGTCAGATTTATGACAGATTTATGAAAAACAGTACCACTATAAAGGGCAAACTGTTGTTTTATTACAGCGGTTATTTTCTGTTCCCTGACAGTTTATAATCCTGCTTTCTCTTTTTCGCCACGGATCAGCAATGCGCATACTACACACCTCTGACTGGCATCTGGGTCAAAATTTTTACAGCAAAAGCCGGGCGGCTGAACACGAAGCGTTCCTGAACTGGCTGCTGGATACGGCCCGCTCTCATGAGGTGGACGCCATTATTGTGGCGGGTGACATCTTCGATACCGGCTCGCCCCCCAGCTATGCGCGCGAGTTGTATAACCGTTTTGTCGTTAATCTGCAGCAAACGGGCTGTCATCTGGTGATTGTTGCCGGCAACCATGATTCCGTCGCAACGTTAAATGAATCCCGCGATATTCTGGCGTTCCTCAATACTACCGTGGTGGCCAGCGCAGGACATGCGCCGCAGATCCTGAAAAAGCGCGACGGGACGCCGGGTGCGGTACTGTGTCCGATCCCATTTTTACGCCCGCGCGATATTGTCCAAAGCCAGGCGGGGCTTTCCGGCGCAGAAAAACAGCAGCATTTGCTGCAGGCCATCACCGACTATTACCACCAGCAGCATGCCCAGGCCTGTGCCCTTCGCGGTGACCAGGCGATTCCGGTGATTGCCACCGGGCACCTCACCACCGTTGGGGCCAGCAAAAGCGACGCGGTGCGTGACATTTATATTGGCACGCTGGATGCTTTCCCGGCACAAAACTTCCCGCCCGCAGATTATATTGCCCTCGGGCATATCCACCGGGCGCAGGTTATCGGCGGCTGCGAGCACATTCGCTACTGCGGCTCGCCCATCTCGCTGAGTTTTGATGAGACCGGCAAAGCCAAAAGTGTCCATCTGGTGAGCTTTAGCGACGGCAAGCTCAGCGCCGTTGACACGCTGGAAGTGCCCGTCACCCAGCCGCTGGCGGTGCTGAAAGGCGATCTGGACGCCATCACCGCCCAGCTTGAACAGTGGCGCGGCGTGGAACAAAACCCGCCGGTCTGGCTGGATATTGAGATCGCCAGCGCCGACTACCTGCATGATGTACAGCGTAAAATTCAGGTACTCACGGAAGACCTGCCGGTAGAGGTGCTGCTGGTGCGCCGCAGCCGCGAGCAGCGCGAGAAAATTCTGCTCGGCGCTCAGCGCGAAACGCTCAGCGAACTCAGGGTGGAAGAGGTTTTTGAACGCCGGCTCTCCCACGAGGAGATTGACGACGCGAAACGCGCACGGCTGAACGAGCTGTTTACGCACACCCTGCATGCCCTGAACGATGAGGAAGAAAACGCATGAAAATCCTCAGCCTGCGTCTGAAAAATCTCAACTCACTGAAGGGTGAGTGGAAAATCGATTTTACCGCGGAGCCGTTTGCCAGCAACGGACTGTTTGCGATTACCGGGGCTACCGGCGCAGGGAAAACGACCCTGCTCGACGCCATTTGTCTGGCGCTGTATCACGAAACGCCACGCCTGCAGAAAGTCTCCCAGGCACAAAACGATTTGATGACGCGCGACACGGCCGAATGCCTTGCCGAAGTTGAGTTTGAAGTCAAAGGTATTGCCTATCGCGCTTTCTGGAGTCAGAACCGCGCGCGAAATCAGCCCGACGGTAATCTTCAGGCCCCACGCGTCGAGCTGGCACGCTGTGAGGACGGTAAAATTCTGGCCGACAAAGTGTCGGATAAACTGGAACAAACGGCCGCCCTCACCGGGCTGGATTATGGCCGTTTTACCCGCTCAATGCTGCTCTCTCAGGGACAATTTGCCGCCTTCCTCAATGCCAGACCTTCCGACCGCGCCGAACTGCTGGAAGAACTGACCGGAACCGAGATCTACGGTCAGATTTCCGCCATGGTGTTTGAGAAACACAAAGCCGCACGTAACGCCCTTGAGGTGCATGAAGCACAGGCTGCAGGCGTCGTGTTGTTGAGTGAAGAGCAACAGCAGCAGTTACAGCAAAGTTTGCAGGCACTTACTGACGAAGAAAAAACGCTGCTGGCGCAACAGCAGAATCAACAGAAAGATTTTCAGTGGCTTACGCGCAATGACGAGCTTATACGTGAGCAGCAGCGCGTTGCCACCTTACAGCAACAGGCGCAACAGGCACTGACCAAGGCTGCGCCCGAGCTGGCAACGCTCCAGCTTGCTCACCCCGCCGCCCAGCTGCGACCACTGTGGGACAGCCAGCAAGAGCAAACCACCCGACTGGGGCAAACGAAGCAACGCATTGTTGAAGTAAATGCTCGCTTACAAGCAAAAACCGCGCTGCGCTCGCGTATCCGTAATACGGCCCAGCGTAGCCATGCACAACTGCAGACCGACCTTACGGCGCTGGCACAGTGGCTGGCAGAGCACGAGCGGTATCGTCAGTGGGGTCAGGAGATAGCAGGCTGGCGCGCCCATTTTGCACAGCTGAATCGCGATAAAAATCAGATCGCCACGCTTTCCACGCGCATTGCTGAATTACGCCAGAAGCTGGCAGAGATGCCGGAAAACGCCCTGACGCTCACGGCTGACGAGGTCAGCGTGGCGATGGAGCAACAGGCTCAGTCACGGACTTTCCGCCAGCGGCTGATGTCGCTTCAGGCCCGTTATCTGCCGCTGCAACAACGTCTGCGCCAGAACGGTGAAAGCCTGCAGAAAGCCCAGGCAGAGCAGGTTAAACTCAATGAAACGCTGACGCTGCGCCGCCAGCAGTACAAAGAGAAAAACCAACATTATCTGGATCTTGAAACGCTCTGCAGACAGGAAGAGAAGATTAAAAGTCTGGAGGCAGAGCGTGCGCAGCTGCAGGCGGGACAGCCCTGCCCGCTGTGCGGCTCAACCTCGCACCCGGCGGTCACTGCCTATCAGGCGCTGGAGCTCAGTGCCAACCAGCAGCGTCGCGACCAGTTAGCCAAAGAGGTCGCTGCGCTTAAAGAGGAAGGATTGTTAGTTCTCGGCCAGGTGAATGCCCTGACCCGGCAGATCCAGCGTGAGACAGACGACGCTCAGACGCTCTCTCAGGAGGAGCAAGCGCTCACTAAAGAGTGGCAATCCGTTTGCGCGTCCCTGAATATCACTCTGAATATTCAGGAAGATATTGCCCCGTGGATGAACGAACAAGAGCAGTATGAGCGTCAGCTTTACCAGCTGAGCCAGCGTCTGACGCTGCAGCAACAGCTGAATGAACAGGACGCGCAGGCGCGTCAGTATCAACAGCAGCTGACGGCCACGCGCCAGGCGCTGGAAACGACCCTGCTTACGCTGTCACTCAACGTCCCGGAAGAAGGCACAGAGGCTGCCTGGCTGAACGAACGAGAAACCGAGTTCGCACAGTGGCAGGAAAAACAGACTCAGCATGGCGTCATGCAGGAGCGCATGACGGCTCTGATGCCGCTGCTCGACACCCTGCCCGCCACAAACGACACAGAAACCGAACCGGCCATTCCTGATAACTGGCGCGAAACGCACGACGAATGCGTTTCTCTTCAGAGCCAGCTTGCCACCTTGCAACAGCAGGAAAGCCTCGAAAGCGAGCGGCTGCAGCACGCCACGACGCACTTCACCGCCGCATTGACCGCAAGCTGCTTCGCCGATCGGGAGGCCTTTCTGGCTGCACTGCTTGATGAAGAGACCATCCGCCGTCTTGAAAACCGTAAGCAGACCCTGGAAAACCAGCTTCAGCAGGCAACTGCGCTGTTCGCACAGGCAAACCAGCAGCTGCAGGCTCATCAGACGCAGCGACCGGAAGGGCTGGAACTCGACGCGCCAACCCTGCAGTTGCAGCTACAGCAACTCGGGCAACAGCTTCGGGAGAACACCACTCATCAGGGTGAGATCCGCCAGCAGCTTAAACAGGACAGCGATAACCGTCAGCACCAGCAGGCGCTCATGCAACATATTGAAGAGGCCGCGCGGCTGGCCGATGACTGGAGCTATCTGAATTCGCTGATAGGTTCCAGCACCGGCGACAAGTTCCGTAAGTTTGCCCAGGGGCTCACGCTGGATAATCTGGTCTGGCTTGCCAACCAGCAGCTAAATCGCCTGCACGGGCGCTATTTGCTGCAGCGCAAGGTCAGCGATGCGCTGGAACTCGAAGTGGTGGATACCTGGCAGGCGGACGCGGTGCGCGATACCCGTACCCTCTCCGGCGGCGAAAGCTTCCTTGTTAGCCTGGCACTGGCGCTGGCGCTTTCCGATCTGGTGAGTCACAAGACACGCATCGATTCGCTGTTCCTGGATGAAGGCTTCGGCACGCTCGACAGCGAAACGCTGGATACCGCCCTGGATGCGCTCGACGCGCTGAACGCCACCGGGAAAACCATTGGCGTGATTAGCCACGTCGAGGCGATGAAAGAGCGGATCCCGGTGCAGATCAAAGTGAAGAAGATTAACGGGCTGGGGTATAGCAAGCTGGATAAGGTGTTTGCGGTGGAGTGAGGGTGCCCTGCATGAGGGCACCCTCATCCCGCCCCTCTCACGTAGGGAGAGGGAGAATGGCTATAGCGGCCAGAGCCACGCGGCGCCGCGCACGCCGCTGGAGTCCCCGTGCACCGCTTTGCGGATCGGGGTTTCACACTCGCCGCCGAAGACCCACTGCTTCACCAGATTCGGCACCGTGGCATATAAACGGTCGACGTTGCTCATCCCGCCGCCGAGCACAATCACGTCAGGGTCAAGGATATTCACCACGTGCGCCAGGGATTTCGCCAGCCGCATTTCATAGCGGCTGAGAGCCAGCTCAGCCACCGGATCGTGTTCCCCGACCCGGCGCATAATCTCGTTTCCCTTGAGTGGCTGGCCACTCAGGCGGTGGTAATCGGTGGCAAAACCGGTGCCGGAGATAAACGTCTCAATACAGCCCTGCTTGCCGCAATAGCACGGCACCTCGGCGCGGTATTTAAGTTCATCGTCATCCATCCACGGCAAGGGGTTATGTCCCCACTCGCCCGCCGTACCGTTGCCGCCAATATGGGCACGCCCGCCCAGGGCCACGCCTGCGCCACAGCCGGTCCCGATAATGACCGCAAAAACGGTCTGGGCCCCTGCGGCGGCACCGTCAATGGCTTCGGAGACGGCCAGACAGTTGGCGTCATTTGCCAGACGCACTTCCCGGTTCAGGCGCTGACTTAAATCTTTATCAAAAGGCTGACCGTTGAGCCAGGTGGAGTTGGCATTTTTAACCACCCCGGTATAGGGCGAGATTGAGCCCGGGATCCCCATCCCAACGGTGCCGGTCTGCCCTGTCGCCTGCTCAGCCATGTCGACCAGCCGGGCAATCGTCTCGATAGTCTGGTGATAATCATCGCGCGGCGTAGGCAGACGGTGGCGGAACAGTTGCTCCCCCTGCTCGCTCAGTGCGATGACTTCTGTTTTGGTGCCGCCCAAATCAATCCCAATGCGCACAAGACACTCCTCATTATTTTGATTATCAACAGAGTAGAAGCCCGCTTCCCGATTAGCAATGCAAGCGATGCGACAATTCGTTATCATGCCCGCTGATTTAACGACAAGGCCGTGGAAATTATCATGCTGTGGTTCAAAAATTTGATGGTTTACCGTCTCAGCCGCGACGTTTCGCTGCGTGCAGAAGAGATGGAAAAACAGTTAGCCGCTTATAGCTTTTCCCCTTGCGGTAGCCAGGATATGGCCAAAACCGGTTGGGTTCCTCCAATGGGTTCACAAAGCGATGCATTGACCCACGCCAGCAGCACGGGTCAAATCATCGTCTGCGCCCGCAAAGAAGAAAAAATTCTGCCCACGCCGGTGGTCAAGCAGGCGCTCGAAGCGAAAATTTTCAAGCTTGAAGCCGAACAGGGCCGCAAGCTGAAAAAAACCGAAAAAGATTCGCTGAAAGACGAAGTTCTGCACTCTCTGCTGCCGCGCGCCTTTAGCCGTTTCAGCCAGACAATGATGTGGATCGATACCGTTAACGGGCTGATCATGGTGGACTGCGCCAGCGCCAAAAAAGCGGAAGATACGCTGGCCCTGCTGCGCAAAAGCATCGGCTCGTTACCGGTCGTTCCGCTGGCGCTGGAAACGCCGATTGAACTGACCCTGACCGAATGGGTGCGCAGCGGTACAGCGGCCCAGGGCTTCCAGATCCTTGATGAAGCCGAGCTCAAAGCTCTGCTCGAAGATGGCGGCGTGATCCGCGCGAAAAAGCAGGATCTGGTGAGCGACGAGATCGCCGTACACATTGAAGCGGGCAAAGTGGTGACCAAACTGGCACTCGACTGGCAGCAGCGTATTCAGTTTGTGATGTGCGATGACGGCTCGGTGAAGCGTCTGAAATTCTGCGATGAGCTGCGCGATCAGAACGAAGATATCGATCGTGAAGATTACGCCCAGCGCTTTGACGCGGACTTTATCCTGATGACCGGAGAGCTGGCAGCGTTAATTCAGAATCTGGTAGAAGGCCTCGGCGGCGAAGCGCAGCGGTAATGCCTGCAGTGACCCTCTCCCGGAAGGGAGAGGGAATAAAACGTTTTATTTCAGGTAGCGGCACAGATAAGAGGTCGGTTCAGCAACCTGCAGATGGAATTCGCTGTGGCCAGGGACGTTGAACGCTTGTCCGGCAGAGTAAACTTTCCATTCTGTTTCCCCCGGCAGTAAGACGTTGAGCGCACCGCTGATCACCGTCATCTCTTCAGCTTCGGCTGTACCAAAGGTGTATTCCCCTTCAGCCATAACGCCGACACTGGCGCGGCCAGTGCTGCTGCTGGTAAAACCAATGGATTTCACTTTACCGGAAAAGTATTCGTTACTTTGAAGCATGAACTGGCCCTTATATTTTTAGATAAAAATTCACTATAGGGGCCATGATCATCACCTGTCACGCAAAATCATTAGATCAACAGCTCTGCGGCCAGCCGGGCCATCAGAACATTGGACAACAGCACCGGGACATCCAGCGCCTTTTGCAGTAAATCACGGTGGTGCTGGTGGAATCCAAGGCAGTCCAGAATCAACACATCGGCCCCTCTCTCCAGCAGTTCCCGTCCTGCCTCAATCAGCGCAGCCTCGCTATCCCAGAAGGGATTGGCCAGCGCATACAAAGGCATTTTTTCGAGTACGTGCCATTTTGCCGTCTGGTTGTCCATGAGCTCTTCAATGGGAACAATGACACCCACCTGATGCCCGTCAACAATGGAGGCCACCAGCGGCGGAATGATCCGCATCGGCTCCAGCAAAATCGCATTACGCGCGATGAGTCCCTTAACAGGTGCAGTACTCATCAGTAAAATAACGTCATAGCCTTGATTATCGAGCACTTCTATTACGCTCTGCAGCGCGCGCTCTATTTTCTGACGCGAAACATGCGCCAGTTTACCGTCACTTAATAACGTCGCCAGGGGATCCTCCCCCGCCTCTACAGCGTAGTCTTCCATGACCTCTTCCCGACTCATCTTCCCCAGCAGGCTTAGATGCGTTATCTGTTGTTCAGATACATGCTCGGTTAAGAGCGGTAACACTTCGCTTACAGGGACCACACCAATAGTGAGGATCGCCAACGTCGCCTTCATCTTCATCGCCTTCCATTACCGCTAAATCTTTCACACAGGTACAGGCTCACTACGCTGCACAGTTCGTTTTTTCAACAAAACAGCACCAAGCGTAGCAGGTGATCCCCATCGCGAAATGTAAAGATCGCCTGCCCGTTACGGAGTTACCTGTAATAACTAAATATTAACTCCTGCTTAACATTTGCGATGAGTAAAAAGTGTGATTCAGGCACGGTATTTAGCCCTTTAGGAATTCATTCACGACTTATCAGGATCTTCGTAGCGCCGTTTGGCATCCAGCGCTTCCTGTTCAGTTTCATGTTCACTGATCAGAGAGTCTGGTTTGGGGTGATCGGCACGCAGCTGATACCAGGTGACGGTTTGATCGCCATTGCCTTTTTCAACGGTAACGATGCGTGCTTCACGTGGATAGGGAGGTCTGGTTGGCATAGCTCATCCTTTTTTTATGTCTGAGCTATAAGTATAGACGCCGCTTAGCTGGCACAAGCCAAACGCAGAGCGGTAATAATCTGAATTACCACGTCCTCGGGTGAAGCGGAAGCATCCACAACGTGGTGTGCCGCTTCGCGGTATAACGCATCGCGTTCGGCCAGCACTTCGCTCACCTCTTCGCTGAGCGGCCGGGAGGTCAGCGCAGGACGTTGTCCCTCTTCCGGAAATGCTTCCAGCCGCCCTACCAGGGCCGAAACGGGTGCGCTGAGGTAGATGACAATCCCTTTTTCACGCATAAAGCGACGGTTACACTCGGCGAGAACAATGCCGCCACCGGTTGCGATAACAGCAGACGGCGTGGTGACCGCCTTCAGCGCGGCCGTTTCAAGAGCGCGAAAGCTCTCCCACCCCTCTTGCTCAACGATTTCCGCGATGCTTTTCCCGGCTTCGGTTTGCAGCCAGTGGTCGGTATCAACAAACTGACGATCGCACGCGCGTGCCAGTTCCAGGCCAACGGTGGTTTTCCCACAGCCGCGGGGGCCAACTAAAAAGATGGGTTGGGTCATAACCAGGTGTTCCCCTTGATGCCGGATGGCCGAAGAGCGTAAAGAAATAATTGCAGAAGATGTTGCGTTTACTTTACTGCAAAGCGGTACGGGATGACAACCCTGCGGAGGCCATACTGTACCACAAAGTGACAATGGTTATCATTACGCAGTGCGACGCTTGACTTCGAGCAGCCACTTATCAAGCTCTGCGGCGAACTGCTGGCGATCGCGCTGGGACAGGCTGTCTGGCCCGCCGGTCTGCACGCCGCTGGCGCGAAGCGTATCCATAAAATCACGCATGGTGAGTCTTTCACGAATGGTCGCCGGCGAATAACGCTCCCCTCTCGGGTTCAGCGCCGCCGCTCCCTTTTCAATCACTTCCGCGGCCAGCGGGATATCCGCCGTGATCACCAGATCCTCAGGGCTACACACACGCACAATCTCGTTATCCGCCACGTCAAAGCCGGCCGGAACCCGCAACGCGCGAATAAATCGGGAAGGTGGTACGCGAATATTCTGGTTCGCCACCAGCGTAAGCGGCATCTGCACGCGCTCGGCCGCGCGGAATAAAATCTCTTTAATCACATTCGGACACGCGTCCGCATCAACCCAAATCGCCATATTGTCTCCCCATAATGATTCTGCCGACTATTGTCGCCTGCATTTCGTTGTTAAGCTATCAATCAGAGAAAACAACGCATAATGACGGAGAATCGTGATGGATAAGAAAATCGGGTTTATCGGCTGCGGTAACATGGGCAAAGCCATCCTGGGTGGCCTGATCGCCAGCGGACAGGTGCTGCCGGGTCAGATTTGGGTCTACACCCCATCACCGGACAACGTCGCCGCGTTACGCGATCGGTACGGGATCAACGCAGCCGAAAGCGCCCAGGAAGTGGCCCAGGTAGCCGATATTGTCTTTGGCGCCGTCAAGCCGAACATCATGATCAAAGTGCTGAGCGACATCACCACCAGCCTGAACAAAGAGACGCTGGTCGTATCGATTGCCGCGGGCGTCACGCTCGATCAGCTGGCGCGCGCGCTGGGTCATGACCGTAAAATCGTACGCGCTATGCCGAATACCCCATCACTGGTCAACGCCGGCATGACCTCCGTCACGCCTAACGCGCTGGTGACGTCGGAAGACGTGGCGGATGTCCTGAACATCTTCCGCTGCTTCGGTGAAGCGGAAGTCATTGCCGAATCTATGATCCATCCGGTAGTGGGAGTGAGCGGTTCAGCGCCTGCGTATGTCTTTATGTTTTTAGAAGCGATGGCCGACGCTGCGGTGCTTGGCGGTATGCCACGAGCGCAGGCGTATAAATTCGCTGCACAGGCCGTGATGGGCTCTGCCAAAATGGTGCTGGAGACCGGTAAGCATCCGGGTGAACTGAAAGATATGGTCTGCTCGCCTGGCGGAACCACTATCGAGGCGGTGCGGGTGCTGGAAGAACGCGGCTTCCGTTCGGCCGTTATTGAAGCGATGACAAAATGCATGGAAAAATCAGAGAAACTGAGTAAATCCTGATTATCTGCTCCGGACGTCAGGCGGCCACCTCGGTGCGGCCGCGTCCGGCATTTTTGGCCTTATACAGCGCCACATCGGCCGCTTTTAACCACTCCCGATAGTGCCCGAACTGCGGTCCCCAGGGCGCGACACCGACGCTAATACGCAGAGATTCCTTGGGCGCACACGGTAACGACAGCGTTTCCAGCCTCTCATGTACGCGTGACATCACGGCGATGGCACTGTCAGCCGCCGTCCGGGACATGATCACCGCAAACTCATCCCCGCCAAAACGGCCTATCGCATCCCCGGAACGCACCGTTAGCTGCAGTTGCCGCGTCAGGGCAATGATCGCTTCATCACCCACATCGTGGCCCCAGGTGTCATTGATATTCTTAAAATGATCGATATCGATAAGCAAAATCGTGGCGGTGCAGTGGTTGCGGCGACAGTGTTCAAATTCATTTCTCAGCAGCACTTCCCAGTGCCGGCGATTAAAGACGCCGGTCATGCCGTCGCGAGTACTCATCAGCTCCAGCCGCCGTTTATGCTCTGCAAGCCTGATGGCAGTACGATGGCTGAGCCAGGCAAAAAGCATCGGATATAACACCAGCACGGGAAGCGTTAAGCCCCATGCCAGAGGCTCCGGGTTAAAGACAGCCACCCGGCCCACGACGGGGAGCGTCACCAGGGAAGACAGAAGGGTTAACATGATGCCGGTAAAAAACAGCCGACAGCCGCCGGCCCCCATCATGTTCATTCCCACCATCATCAGCAGCGCTGCCGTAGGTAGCGCATTGATCCCCATCATGCCGATCCAAAGCCCGGCAATAATGGCATCAATCTTCAGATTAAAGCGTTCCTGCTGATGAGGAGAAGCAGCACGGCAGGACCACTGCCAGGCGAAATGGGGCCAGACAAATGCCCACCCCACCAGGAACAACCACCAGACGCCGGATACAGAAAAGGTGACCAGCACGCCAGAGAGGGGGAAGAACATCGCTGCCAGTCCGACAACACGCGCCAGCCGGGCTCGCCGGGCAAACGGGATCCCGGTACGGTGGGGGTCATCCTGAGAAAGGGTCATATTCCACTCTTCCCGAATGCGCTTTATATTGTAATAAGATTCATCATTCATCATTTTTGGGAATATTCTGAAATATTTCCCAAATTATAGAGAGGGGGCTTACGGGGAAAGTATGAAATTTCGGGTGAGCCGCCGGGGCCACTCACCCGATAGGACTACACGTTTTTCTTCAGACAGGCACTCATGAACTTGCTGCGATCGTCGCCTTTCAGGGACTGTTCGGTCGCTTTCGCATTACACTCGCGCATTTTTTGCTGCTGCGGCGTCAGGCTTTTCTCACCCGGCTTCGCGGCACCGTTTTTGAGGCAACCGCTCATGTAGGTCTTACGGGCATCGCCCTTCAGGCTCTGTGCGGTCGCCTGTTGATTACAGGTGGTCATGCGTTGCTGCTGCGGCGTTAATGTTTTCTCTTCCGCGTTCGCCGATGAGATCAGGAACAGACCCGAGAGCAGAGTAACCAGTAATGTTGTTTTCATTGCACCATCCTTTTGTGAACATTCACTGTAAGTCTGGTTCGTGACAGGAAAAAAACCACCCGGCAGATGTGATTTCCGCCGGGCTTTTATTATTTCAGCCCCAAAGCCGCTTTCATGGTGTAGAACAGATCCGTTTGATCGGTCAGCCCTACCACGTTTGCCGCATGCGGACCGTATGCTGCGATGCGCAGCTGGGTTCCGGTATGCTCCATGGACTCTTCTTCAGAGTTGCCATAGCTCAACACCATCACCGCGCCGTCTTTGGTGTTCAGCGCCTGCGTCAGGCCCGGTGCTTTGGTATCCGCTGGGATGATCTGGCTGGCGTGCGCATGGTCTGCGGTAACGACCACCAGGGTGTTGCCGTCTTTCTTCGCGAACTCAAGTGCCTTCTGCACTGCTTCGTCCAGATCGACCGTCTCGCCAATCTGACCGCACGGGTTAGCCGCATGATCCTGTTTATCGATAGACGCGCCTTCCACCTGCAGGAAGAAGCCCTTTTCACTCTTGCTCAGCAGTGAGATCGCTTTATCGGTCATCGCCGCCAGCGTCGGGATGCTGTCGGTACGTTTTGGGTTTGGCGTACAGGTTACGGCAGGTTTATCAATGTTGCCGTGGTAGGACGCTTTTGGCCCTTCCCAGCGCACCGGCATATTGCCATCAGAGAAAAGACCCAGCAGCGGTTTATCCTGGCTTGCTTCGGTAATCGCCGCCAGAGAAGATGCATCGCTCACCAGCTGATAGCCGCGAGCCTGCGCCTGCTCACGCAGCGTTTTGCCCTGCCATTCGCCCGCCGTTGCGGTTTCCGCGAAAGTTTTCGCCCCGCCGCCCAGCGTCACGTCAGGACGTGCGTTCAACAGTTGTTCCGTAATCGAGCCTTTGCCGCCCTTTTCCAGCGCGTTAGTGGGGCATTTTTCGCTGGTCACCGACGGGCCGTAGCATTTACGCGAGGTGACATGCGCCACCAGCGCCGCTGGCGTTGCATCCTGAAGTTCAGCCGAAGAGACGTTGCCGGTAGCCAGTCCCGCCGCTTTAGCCATCTCCAGAATGGTCTGGTGATCTTTTTCGTGAATATCTACACCCAGCGCACCATTATAGGTTTTCACACCCGTGGACCACGCCGTGGCAGAGGCAGCAGAATCCGTCACGTAATCGGGTTTACCGGTTTTTTTATCCAGCGCGTAATGGGTATATTGTCCGGTGAGAGGCAGTGCGTCGATACCTTTAAAAAAGCCGCCCGCGCCTTCGGCATAATTTCGTGCTGCCGTTATTTCGGAATCGCCCATCCCGTCGCCAATCAGCAGAATAATGTTTTTAGCGGGTTTCTCATTCAGCGAAGCGCGAATGGCGGCGGTTTGATCTTCAGTCAACCGGCGCGCGCCGCCTGGCTGGGTGATATCCCCTTTGGCCGCACGATTATCCAGCACGCTGGTATTGTGAGTGTCGGCATAAATAGCGGGTGACATTAACAGGGGAAGTAATGCGATGAAAAGTGCGCTCTGTTTCAATTTATTTTCTCCATGTACAAATACATAAAAAATAAAACAGAGCGACTATAGGCATCCTGCATGACAATTCTATGACACGCCGTCAGGTTCCGTGATGGTTTAGTTGCGAGGATGCCTTAACAGCTTTTTTACGTACTGGCGGAGCATTTCAGCATCCTCAACCGGCACCTGGGAATCGGGTCTGACGCTTTCCAGCGCGCCTTCAACGTTCTCAATCAACGTCTGTTGTTCGTTTTTCGCCATTTGTCGCAGCAGCGCGGTGACCACAATTTCCAGCGCTTCAACCTGGGCGACCAACTCTTTTGACTCTTCTTCCTTTTGTGCAAGCTTGACCAACAACTCAGCAATGAGATTTTTCATGGTGCTATTTCCTTATCCGTTTTGTCTGAACTTAGCATTCTGAATCCATTATGCAAAGAGAAGAAATTTATTATGTTATGCAAAAGTGATGCGGCAGGAAAAATAGATTCCTCGCGGCTTTCAGCGAAACGTTTTTCTATAAAAAACGCCGCATTTAGTTATATAAAAATGCGGCGACCATAAGAATATATAATACATCTGCGAAACGGTTATCGCGCCGACTTCGCCTCTGCCATTTGTCTGCGGCGACGCAGTGCAATAGCCAGTTGAATAATATTTATCAGCACCACAATGGCGGTAGCAGCAAATACCCAACGGAAACCGGCCATTGCCGAAACAGCGGCTCCCATAAGCGGACCGGCAACGTTACCTAAATACATAAACGACTGGTTATAGCCAAAAATACGGCCCGTTACCTGGTCACTGGAATATTTCACCAGCAATGTTTGCACCGCGGGTAACATCGCACCATCGGCAAAGCCCAGCAGAAACCGCAGCACGCCAAGCTGAAGCGGAGAAGTGACAAACGACATTGCGAAAAAGAGCACCACCGCAAAAATCAGCGTGGCCATCAGGATACGCGCCGTGCCGATCCTGTCGCCCAGTTTTCCAAGGCGTGGCGCCGAAATGAGGGCTGATACGCCCGGGACGGCGGCAATCATCCCGCTGAGGAAAGCAATATTATTGCTGTCTGGCTCCATCGACTTAATAAACAGCGCCAGAATCGGGCCGACCGAACCGTTGCAAAGCTGGATCACCATGGTGGTCACAAACAGGCTGATCATCAGGCCCGGATAGGGCAGCGAGGCGAAGACGGCCTTGCCGCTCAGGCGTTCAGCTTTGCTGATGACGGGGCGTCCTCCCTCTTTAATGAGGAAGAGCGTGACCAGAAAACTGACCACCAGCAGGATGGCCGTAATGATAAACACCGCGCGCAATCCCACATGATCGGCGAGGAAGCCCCCTAGCAGCGGGCCGCCAATGACCCCGCTTATCTGAGCAGTAGAGAGCGTACTCAGCGCCCAGCCGCTGCGTTCACGGGGCACCTGCGAGGCCACCAGCGCCATGGCATTCGGAATATACCCGGACGTCAGCCCCATCACCGCTCGCAGGAAAAAGAGCTGCCATACGTTAGTGGCAAAGGCCTGCAGCAGAATGGCTATCGCCATCCCCAGCGATGCGCGCAACAGCATCAGCTTGCGCCCTTTGCGGTCGGCCAGACTCCCCCACATCGGCGAGACGATGGCAGAGACCAGAAACGTGACGCTGAACGTCAGACCTGACCACATGGATAGCGCTTCATGGGAGGTAACGCCCAGCTGCGACACGTACAGCGGCAGGAAGGGCAATATCTGGCTGATGGCCAGCCCGGTAAAGAAGCACCCGAACCAGACCGAGATGAGATTAACTTTCCAGGATTCCATAAAAGAAATAGTCTTCATTTTTAGGCGAATTCGCCGACAGATTAGCAAGTTACGCGTTATGACGTCGCACCAGAGATGCGCACTTGCCGACTTTGGTGTTTTATCTTCCCAGTCATCATATTTGTGAAATAAGTCACAAATAATCCATTTTCTGACGGAATATTATGCTTCAGCGGCAGAGACCAAAATCGCGCATCCCCAGGTGAAAGTGGCTGGCATGGGCAGCGTTATACTCTGGCCCCAGGCTGTTACCGTAATAGCTGCAGCTCGCCGCCAGCATGCCTTTCAGCCATGGCTGCGTTTTTGTCGCCTTCCAGCCGTTTTGTACCGTGACCCTCTCACCGTTTGCCAGCCCAAACGCCGTGATATCCAGCGCCTCTGCCGTAGCATGTTCACTGCGTCGCGCGTCGGGGCGATGGTAAATGTTGCGGCAGGCAAAGCTGCCGAGATGCTCAATACGCGTCAGCTCACTTCCCGTATAGCTTCTGGTGAGTGGCCGGGCCTGCTGGCTGATAAACAAGGCAGAACTGAGCGCCAGCGGGCAGCTCGCAAGGAAACTGCTGTTCAGGCTGACCGGACCGAAGTTACGTACCCGGACGACGTTACGGAGTGGACACTCCCCACCGCTGTCTGCGACCGGTTGTGTGCGGATAAGCGCGCGTTGATTGGCCTGCGATAACAGGCTCGCGCACGCCTGGGGCGTTAAGTTCCGAAGCTTATACTGGGTAATGCGGCCTGGCGGGTCGTCGAGATGTAGCGGCGTGAAAGGGTTGTAGTAAGACGGCAACCAGCGATACCCCACCGTTGCGACAGCCGCAATAATGAAAACGGTCAGCAGAGTTTTTCCTTTCACGCTCCCCCCTTAACATTCCCCAAAACATTATGGCAGAAGGCCGCGAAACCCGCTGGGCATCGTGGTATGTTATTGGTTTTTCGTCAGACTGGAAGAGAGTGAGATGGCAAAGCAGCGCGTAGGTATTGTCTTTGGGGGAAAATCAGCGGAGCACGAGGTTTCATTGCAATCGGCCAAAAATATCGTCGATGCAATCGATAAAAGCCGTTTCGACGTGGTGCTGCTGGGCATAGATAAACAGGGGCAGTGGCATGTCAACGATGCCTGCCAGTATCTGTTAAATGCTGACGATCCGGCGCATATCGCCCTGAATCCTTCTGCAATCAGCGTCGCGACCGTACCCGGCGTGGTGCAAGGGCAACTCATCGACGCCGGTAATGCGCAGTCTCTCGCCCAGATTGACGTGGTCTTCCCTATCGTTCATGGCACCCTTGGCGAAGATGGTTCGCTGCAGGGGATGCTGCGCATGGCCAACCTGCCGTTTGTCGGTTCTGATGTGCTGGGTTCCGCTGCCTGCATGGATAAAGACGTCACCAAGCGCCTGCTGCGTGATGCGGGGCTGAATATTGCGCCGTTTGTCACCCTCACCCGCGCCAATCGTGACCAACACAGCTTCGCTCAGATTTCCGGTCAGCTGGGCCTGCCGCTGTTTGTGAAACCCGCAAACCAGGGTTCTTCCGTCGGGGTCAGCAAGGTGACAAGCGAAGCGCAGTTCACGCAAGCGGTCAGCCTGGCGTTTGAGTTTGACCATAAGGTGGTGGTTGAGCAGGGCATCAAAGGCCGCGAAATTGAGTGCGCCGTGCTGGGCAACGATTTCCCACAGGCAAGCACCTGCGGTGAAGTGGTGTTAAACAGTGATTTCTACTCTTACGACACCAAATACATTGATGATAAAGGCGCCCAGGTTGTTGTGCCTGCGAATATCGATCCGGCAATCAACGATAAGATCCGCGCGATCGCGATTAACGCTTATCAGACGCTCGGCTGCAGCGGCATGGCGCGCGTGGATGTATTCCTGACGCCTGAAAACGAGGTGGTGATTAATGAAATCAACACCCTGCCGGGCTTCACCAACATCAGCATGTATCCCAAGCTGTGGCAGGCCAGCGGGCTTAGCTACTCAGCACTTATCACCCGCCTGATTGAACTGGCGCTGGAGCGTCATGCTGCGGACAGCGCCCTGAAAAGCTCCGTAAACGGTTAATCGGGACTCTTCGCCGTTTCCGTCTCATCCGCTGTCGTCTCTTCAGGACGACGGCGGATAATCATCCCCGCCAGCCAGAAGCTGATAACCCAGGTCACCAGACCCACGGCATACGTTTGCCACCCTTTTGCTTCAAATCCCAACAGCCCCACGACACCGTTAAGAATAAAGATCAGCCCGATAGCAAAGGCGTAGTAATGCCAGTCACGGCGTAGTTTGGAAGTGAGCTTCATGACAACTCCGGCAGGAAAAAAAGATATCCTCTCACAGATTTATGACGAGGTCTGTGGCTGATGCGGAAATTCTGAAATACGCTGTTGTTTCAATTAAGTTAAGAAATTGTGATGCGCTGCAGAATTCGACAATCCAGGAGAATTCCTTAGGGTAAATTAACACGATTCTGATATTGACAAATGCTATGACCTGTCAAACTCACCTTGTAAGACGCATATAAAACAGAGTGATTTATCGGGAGGTCGTGATGGCTGACTTTACATTGTCGAAACCGATTTTTGGCGGTAAACAACCAAAAACCTCCACGGCGGGTAATATCGCTTACGCCCTGTTTGTCTTGTTCTGTTTCTGGGCGGGTTCGCAGCTACTCAATATGCTGGTTCATGCACCAGGAGTCTATGAACACCTGATGCAGGTGCAGGATAACGGACGCCCGCGAGTGGAAATTGGCTTTGGCGTAAGCACCCTGTTTGGCCTCATTCCTTTCCTCGCAGGGTGTATGATTTTAGGCGTTGTGGCATTAGTACTGCGTTTTCGCCGTCGCTTTTAAAGCCCCATACAGCGAGCCCGGCGGTCATCCACGCGTTTTGCGAACCAGGCGGTTGTCAGGTTACGCGTGATCTTCGGGCTTTCCAGCTGAATACCCGGCAGGATTGCCCTCGGTAACGTTTTCCCACTTTTCTGTTCTGCAAGCGTAAAGACTTTCTTGTAGAGATCGGTTTTCTCAAACGCCAGACTATCGCCTTTCTCAAGCTGATGGCGAATGTCGCTGTCACTCATGCCAAGCCTGTTCGATAATTTCCGCACCGCCCGCTCCGTGGTGCCAGCCTCGCTGCTGCCGTAGGCAATAAGATCGCCATCCAGTGCCAGCTTCACGCCGCTCGCGCGGCTGACCGCATTCTGAAATGCCGCGTTACGACTGGCATACCAGCCCGCGTTAAAGTCCGCAAAGCGGTACAGCGGCTCACTGTAATTCGCCGGATAGTTCAGCAGATGATAAGTGCCGAACCACAGGCCGCCACGCAGGGAGAAGACCTCCTGACGCACCGTACCGTCGATTTTCCACGGGTAGCCGTCGGTATGCTTTTCCGCAAAGGCAATGCTGACCTGCATCGGCCCGCCGGTGTGTACCGGGTTAAGTGAGCCAAACAGTGTCTGCCCCATCGGCACCATGCTGATGAAATCATCAAAGATGGCGCTGAGCTGTTTCTCGGTTTTTACCGTGTCCAGCCGTTCGCTGTAGCTTTTTCCATTTGGCGAGGTGATTTTAAACGCGGTATGCACGAGAAATACCGGGATATGCATCGATTCCGCACGGCGGTCGATCTCTTTCCAGGCTATTTTGTTCAGACCCGGCACGACCGGGTCTGACTGGTACATTGATTCCTGCTGCGCCACCGCCAGTACCGAGCAGATATTCTCCTCGGTAGGGGCAATCTTCTGGCTTTCAAAGGTTTTTGCCAGCGCATCCGCCCATGCATTGCGATCTTTCACGCTGGCAGGCATTTTTTGCCGCACAACGCTTGCCACATCAACAGGCTTCTCCCCTTCTTTAAGCGGGGCAGCCCCTTTTTCGGCACACCCTACCAGCACCAGAGCGGCCAGTAAGGACAACGGTAACGCACGCGGTACGGCAAAGGTCATAGCAACTCCCTGTATTAGCTAAATGTATTGGTGACTTCCTGCAGTTCCTGGCCGTCCAGCTCACGCTCAAAGCTGCGTAAACGTTTATAGATGGACATCAGTTCCACCAGCGTGGTCCAGGAGCTGATCAGATACTGGAATGAGCCACGCACCTGACCAAAAACGTTAGTTATCTGGGTCATCAGGCCGAGCGTAATCGTACCCGCAACGATGGACGGGAACAGCAGGAACAAACCGAAAACGTTATCGACCTGCAGATACAAAATGCGCGCAATATTGAAATACATATAGTGGAAGTAGAGACGGAAATAGTTGCGACGCACGGCACCAAACAGCTCACGTACGGTTGGTGGCGAGGCGCGGTTAGCATCATCTTCACCGTAGACCAGCTCTTTACGATAAGCCGCTTCCACGCGTTGATTTTTAAACTCCAGCCCCGGCAGCTTAATCCCGACCACCGCCAGCAGCCCCGTCCCCATCAGAGACCAGACAATCGCCGCAATCACCAGCCCATACGGCAGATGACCGACAAGAGGCAGATCCGGCACGTGAGCCGAGAGCGTCACCAGCACCGGCAGGAAGGCAATCAGCGTCATGATGGCGTTGATAAAGCTGACGCCCATGTCTTCAAGGGTGGAGGCAAAACGCATGGTGTCTTCCTGCACACGCTGTGCTGCACCTTCGATATGACGCAGGTGTTGCCAGTGCGCCATATAGTGTTCGTTCATCGCGGTACGCCAGCGGAAAACGTAGTGGCTGACGAAGAAGTTGTTCATCACCCCGATCACCACCGCAATCAATGCGATACCGAGGAAAATGCCCACCTCATGGTAAAACTGGTTAATGGTTACCTTATGCGGCGAACTCAGCGCAGTCTGGATAAGGTCGTAGAACGGGGCATACCAGGCGTTTACTGCCACCCCCACTTCCACCAGGAACCAGGTCACAAAGATAATCAGCGAGGTTCCCAGAATCGACCAGTATTGCCAGCGGTGCGGCGCATAGACAAACCAGAACAGGGCAAACAGGCCAACGCATACCATGTAGTAGGCGTAAAACAGCAAATAGCTAAGCGACCAGAAGCGAGCGGCGCTGATCGGGACTTCACCCGTTGCGCCCGTAATGCGGGCCAGCCACGCCCCGCCGCCAGCCTGCCAGAAAATGACAGCGATCAGTGCCCAAATAAATGCCGACAGGAAAAAAGGCCCCGGCTTTGGGAAAAAAGACTTAAACATAATGCTTCCTTCTTGTTGTTATGGCTGTTGCTGTGCTCAACACATCACCACACGAAAATCTCGCCTGAGCCAGACGGCGCAGGCAAAAAGGTCAGACCCGAGGGTTAATTATTAGTTCGCTTTCCAGTTTTCGAGAATTGTTTCGGTGCGTTTCACCACGAGAGGATTGGCCGGCGCAATAAAGTCACGCCAGACGTCGTTGTAATGGTTAATCAGAATGGGCGCGTCGGCTGCCGGACGATTAGCCGTGGTATGGGCATCTTCCGCCACGGTAATGTGATAGCCACGGCTGACCCCGTTCTTGATGGTCGCGTCGACACAGTAATCGGTGGCACAGCCGCAGATGACAAACTCGCGAATACCTTGCTCGCGCAACACCGCTTCAAGTGCGGTGTTATAAAATGCATCGCAGGCAGTCTTGGTGACGTAAAGCGCGTCAGCGGGCTGATGGAGTTCAGGCAGCAGCGCAAACCCTTCGCTCCCCTCTTCCAGACCGCCTTCACCGGTATGCTGAATAAAAATCACCCGTTCGGCGGCCTGCGTGAGCTGATTGATAAGCGAAACACATTTTTCGCGCTGGTAACGCGGCGTTGCAAACACCCCTTGCTGCATATCGACAACCATAACCACACGCTTCACTGACATATCGTTCTCCGCAAGATTGAGTGACACTGGCCTCTATCATACGGCCGATGTCACAAAATGGGAGACTGGTCGCCAGGAAATTATGCTTATTTACCCATGGTTACGTTTTTCTCGCTATCGTTATGCAATTCGGGGCATTGCACGGTGCGCTTTAGTAGTATAAATACCCATTACTTTTCTCATTCAATTCATGGATGCTTTTCGTTGAAACGTTGTCTGCTCTCTTTTGCCGCGCTGTGTGCGGTGAGCTTCTCCACCGCCCAGGCAGCTCAGCCGCTGACGGCCCCCGTTTTGGCTTCAGATATTGCCGATCGCTACGCGAACCTTATCTATTACGGCAGTGGCGCGACCGGGATGGCGATGGTGGTCATCGACGGCAACCAGCGCGTATTTCGCAGCTTTGGCGAAACGCGACCGGGAAATAACGTTCACCCGCAGCTGGATTCCGTGATCCGCATTGCGTCCTTAACCAAGCTGATGACCAGCGAAATGCTGGTGAAATTACTCGATCAGGGCGTGGTCAAGCTCGACGATCCGCTCAGCAAATATGCGCCGCCAGGCGCACGCGTTCCAACCTATCAGGGCACGCCCATCACGCTGGTAAACCTTGCCACCCATACCAGCGCGCTGCCTCGCGAACAACCCGGCGGCGCGGCGCACCGTGACGTTTTTGTCTGGCCAACGCGCGAACAGCGCTGGAACTACCTGAGCACCGCCACGCTGAAATCGGCCCCGGGTTCACAGGCATCTTACTCAAACCTGGCGTTTGACCTGCTGGCAGATGCGCTCTCGACGGCAGCAGGCAAACCTTACCCGCAACTCTTTGAAGAGCAGATAACGCGCCCGCTCGGCATGAAGGACACCACCTTTACCCCTTCTCCGGATCAGTGCCGACGCCTGATGGTGGCAGAGAAAGGCGCAAGCCCGTGTAATAACACCCTGGCAGCCATCGGCAGTGGTGGGGTCTATTCAACGCCAGGCGACATGATGCGCTGGATGCAGCAGTTCCTCTCATCAGATTTCTATGCGCGCAGTCACCAGGCCGATCGCATGCAGACCCTGATTTACCAGCGTAGCCAGTTGCACCGCGTGATCGGCATGGACGTACCGGGTAAAGCCGACGCGCTGGGCATGGGCTGGGTCTATATGGCACCCAAAAATGGCCGACCGGGCATTATTCAGAAAACCGGTGGCGGCGGTGGATTCATCACCTATATGGCGATGATCCCGCAGTCCAACGTGGGCGCGTTTGTGGTCGTCACCCGCTCTCCAAATACGCGTTTCGTCAATATGAGCGATGGCATCAATAACCTGGTGGCTGAGCTGAGCGCCAATAAAGCCCAGGTGCTCACCGCCTCCATCCAGCCTTAATATTCCGTGGGCAAACGGTTGATGCTGACCAGTTTGCCCCGGCTCATATTGATATAGTTGCCTTGTCGCAAAGCGGCGAGCACTTCGGCAACGACAGAGCGTGAAATACGCGTGCTTTGCTGTATATGATTCATCACACCAATTTTTGAACGCAGCGTTTCATCCCACTCGGCCATATTCAGCAGCATTGCGCGGATCTGGTGATAGGAGTTATTTCCCACCAGCTGCCTGTCGCGTTTGCCCAGAATGTAATTTATCCAGGATAACCAGCAAAACGCGTCTTTCCAGAGCGAATGCTGTTGAATGAGTTGACGGGTGGTCGTCGCGGGCAAATAAAAACCGGTACAGGCCGTTTTGGCAGTGACTCTGTATTCCTGACTGTGATTAATCACTACGGCAGACAGGCCAAAAATAAAAGGGGCTGACGCAATGCCAACCAGCAGATCGTCTGAATGACGATAAACTTCAATAACGCCGGTCTGGAATACGTAGGTACAAGGCTCACTCCCCTTGCCCGAGGTAATTAATTGCTGTGGAGCAGATTTAAACGGGGTACTGGCTGCTATCAAACATGCTTCGAGCCGGCTTAATTCAGAAAGTGGTTTCGCATTAACGTTCATGCAGACCTCAAGACATCCGTATTTGTCGGTTCACTATTATTTTTTATTGTCATCTATAAAAAAGCGGGGGCTTATCCCCCGCTTTTATTTATTACCAGGTATATTTCACACCCAGATTTGCGCCCCAGTTCTGGTCAACGTCACCGCCGCCCAGATAAGTGGCATCAGTGTAAGCACTGAAGTTCTTCGTAAAACTAAACTGGGTACCCAGACCAACCCGCACTGCGGAGCCTTTCACGCCATTATCAATGCTGTCACCGTTAACATCGGCATCGTTACCAGCGTCGTCATAGACATAAGCGAGTTTGAAGTAAGGCGTAAGTGCCTGGTCACCGCCGTAGTTAAAGGTGTAACCGGCATCCACACCCGCTTCGTAACGCAGGCTGTCATAGGATTGACTATCCATGCGCATGTCGTTGCTGAGGCGATAGTCATCACCGGACTGGAACAGACCCGACACGGCTGCGTATGGCGTCACATAACCAGAGAGGTTTGGTTTCCAGTCATAGCCCAGTTTCAACCCAAAACCAACGGCGTCGGTGGTAGTGTTACCGTCAACATACTGACCATTGCTCATGGTCGCGGAGAGATCGTTGTTGAACCGGGTGTAGCTCAGGGAACTGTCGATGAACAGATCGTTCGCAAACTTCGCGGACGCGTACATCATTGCCGTCTGGCTGTCCTGATCCACCTGACCGGTGCGATCGCTGATATCGCCTTTGGCGAAACCTGCCGCACCCCCGACGATCCACTTCGCATTATTACCGTCAATCAGGGTATCCAGACCAACCATGATACCGCTCACGTCCTGATCGTAGCTGATAACGCCATTATCGCCGTCGAAGTTGCCGCCAACGTAGCTTACCCATGCCCCGCCGTTATCCGCCAGGCCATGACGGCTGTTGGTCAGACGCGCACTAACTGCATCCTGCTGCAGATTCCAGATGTTGGTGTTGGCAGACGGGATGCTCAGCGCCATGTTGGCATAATCGGTCAGCGCTTGCTGTTGCAGAACAACAGTGTCGCCTTTCTGCTGCGCCTGATAAGTATATGCCCCTAAATCGGCTTTATTTGCCGCAGTGAAGCTGGCGCGGGTCTCCGTGTTGTTGTCATAAACACGGATAATCTCCTGGCCTTTATAGTCAGCAACAGAGCCGGCGCCGGTGGCGTTGTCGATACGCACGGCGTAATTCCCTGCCACGTCACCATTCACGGCCAGATGGCCGTCAGCGTTGAGTGCCACAACGCCGTAGTCGTAATCGGCTTTGCTCATATCGTTGGTGATATAGCGGGCGTTGTTCAGATCGCTGTTCAACACGTAATCACGGCTGGCCACGTTCAGCACGCCGCCATCCGTTAACACCATATTGTGCGTATCCACCTGGCCGAGGCCGAGAGACAGCTCCGCACCGTTGTCCACGGTAATGGTATTGGCATACAGCTCCGCGGTTTCCTCTGTCAGGGCCGCACGGCTGTCGCTGTCCAGATAGAGGCTGTCGGTTGCCACGGCACCATTGTCACCGATGTTCAGAGATGAAGCGTTGGACAGGGTGATGGAATCAGCCAGCAGGCCCGAGTTTTCAACATTGACCTGCGAATGATTATTCACCGTCAGCGTGTCGATGTTAGAGAGCTTACGGGTATCCCACTCAGAGCCGTTATCCAGCGTGACGTTGAACAGACCGCTCTGATAGACCGCTTCACCCGCGACATGTCCATTATTGTCGAACGTGGAATCCGGCCAGATGCTATCTGGAGAAAGGGTGCGCCAGTCAACGTCACTGTAGCCCAGGCCATACATCTGCGCGGTGCCGATGGCCTCAACGCTGGACTGCGCTGCGCCGACCCATTTGCTGCCATTGGTCAGTGTGACGTCCAGCTTATCGGTGTCATCCCAGCCGTTGGTGGTTGGGTTGTATATACCGTCAGCCGTCGTATCGGTTGCCGGATCGCCGTTCGGGTAGAAGTTGTTATCGAAGGTACTGGAGAACAGGATATCGCCGGTGATCGTGGAGTGATCGAACGTGGCGGTGGTCTGCATCGCGTTGTCAGACGCACTGGCAGCAACAATCAGCGCCGCGTCGTCAGCCGCAGTGGCATTGGTTTCACCGTAATCACTCGGCTTCGCGGTTTGACCATAGAACCCGCTGGTGCCCAGGTCACTGTATGCGCCAGAGGTCAGCACCGAGTCTTTCACCAGCAGCGTGTCGGTAAAGACATTGCTGCTGTTCGCCACACCTTCCACACCGTCATACGGGGTATTATCCTGTTCCTGATATCCCTGAGTCAGGGTAATGCCGGCGATGTGAGAGTTATTCTGAACAACAATATCCGATTCCACATCCAGGGTAATTGCATTGCCCAGCGCATAGGTGTCCAGATAATGCGTTTCCGTATTTTCCCCGTTCACAATGTCATACGCATAATGCTCGTAAGTATCGTTGATCGTGGAGTTATCGACGGTCAGGCTAAAACGGTCGTATTGAGAATGGGTTGTGCCGTCCGTATCCACGCCATCAGCACATGACGCGGTCATGCATTCTGAAGTGATCATGCCATTAATGGTGCTGTTGGAAATGCTCAGCGCATTCGCCCGACCATTGATACCATCATCTAAATAATAGGTTGATATAACACCATTCACGGTGGATTTATTAATCACCGGATAAATATCACCATCGTGCGTCGCATCAGAGTAATCCCAGTCAGCGTAACCATAATACCAGGGTGCAGCTGCCGTATTATCATATCCGAAGGTATTATATGTCGTACCAGAAATATCCTTCGCATTGGCCTGAGAAGCGATAGCCAGGGTGCAGGCTAATGCAAGTTGTGATACAACCAGTTTCTTTTTCCATGTTTGCATTGGGTCATCCCTCCTCAGGGACGTAAGCAAGTTTGTCCATCTAACGATTTTGCAATACTTAATTGCGGAGGGAATTATGCATTTTCAATCTGAAAAGGTTCAATGAATCATTCCATTAAGTCCGCATTCAGACAAACAACATGAAAATAATGTAGCGGCGATACAATGCCATCAATAATCATTATAAAACAGGCAGTTAAAACACCCTCTTATAAAGATAAAAAATATAATAAAAATAAATAGATCATTTTCAATGATATATTTACTTCATCATAGAAATAAAACCAATATTTCGTGAACAATTAACGCCAGTGGAAAGGCATATATTATTGATCGCGTGACGCGTTGGCATCGGGATTTCCCCCTCGACAAAATGCCCACTTTGGTAAAACACCTTCTTTCACTTTGAGGTACACTAACCCTCTTTGTTCCACAAACCTCAGGCATACCATGACCGATTTAATTGCTCGTCCCCGTCGCCTGCGCAAGTCACCCGCACTACGCGCTATGTTTGAAGAGACAACACTGACCTTAAACGATCTGGTGTTGCCGATTTTTGTCGAAGAAGAGATTGACGACTACAAGGCCATCGAAGCCATGCCTGGCGTGATGCGCATTCCTGAAAAACATCTGGCGCGTGAAATTGAACGTATCGCCAATGCAGGGATCCGCTCGGTGATGACCTTCGGCATCTCCCATCATACCGACGCCACCGGCAGCGATGCCTGGAAAGAGGACGGTCTGGTCGCCCGTATGTCGCGCATTTGCAAAGAGACCGTGCCGGAAATGGTCGTGATGTCCGACACCTGTTTCTGCGAATACACCTCTCACGGCCACTGCGGCGTGCTGTGCGATCACGGTGTGGATAACGATGCTACCCTGCTGAATCTTGGTAAGCAGGCGGTGGTTGCTGCCGCTGCGGGTGCTGATTTCATCGCGCCATCGGCTGCGATGGACGGGCAGGTGCAGGCTATCCGCCAGGCGCTGGATGCTGCCGGTTTTACCGACACGGCCATCATGTCCTACTCCACCAAATTTGCCTCCTCTTTCTACGGCCCGTTCCGTGAAGCAGCCGGTACGGCGCTGAAAGGCGATCGTAAAACGTATCAGATGAACCCGCTCAACCGTCGGGAAGCTATCCGTGAATCCCTGCTCGATGAAGCCCAGGGCGCAGACGCCCTGATGGTGAAACCGGCGGGAGCCTATCTCGACATCCTGCGTGATATTCGCGAACGCACCTCGCTGCCGCTGGGCGCGTACCAGGTCAGCGGCGAGTACGCGATGATCAAATTCGCCGCCATAGCGGGTGCGATCGATGAAGAGAAAGTGATCCTGGAAAGCCTGGGTGCGATCAAACGCGCGGGTGCGGATCTGATCTTCAGCTACTTTGCGCTGGATCTGGCTGAGAAGAAAATTCTGCGCTAAGGCGCAACGGTGCCGGGGGGCGGTTTCGCCTGACCCGGCCTGCTCTCCCTGCCTCACGAAACTTCACCAAACTGCAATACAACCGACATCTCCCCCTTCTACTGTCATCGCAAGACGGCAGGAGGAGTGATCATGTTTAGTCTCGATAGCGTTCTCGATGACCTTTGGCCTCAGGCGAGGCCGGCACCCTGGCAAAAAAGTCTGTTAAAAAGGCTGTTTTACGAAGAAGAATTCCAGCAATTTGCCGCAGCACACCGCCACCTGAAAGGACTGGATATGGTGGAGCAAGTTCTGGAGCACCTTGATATTCTCTGCACCGTTTCCGCCCGCGATCTCGAACAAATCCCCGAACATGGCCCTCTGGTTATCATTGCCAACCACCCGACAGGTACTCTGGACGGGCTGGCGCTGATGTACGCCGTCTCGCGCGTGCGACGCGATGTCAAAGTCGTGACCAACCGGATGCTGACCCACCTGGAGCCGCTAAGCTCGCTGTTTATCCCGGTCGATAATATGGGCGGCAGGACGGCAAAAACGTCGCTGGTACAGATGGAACAACATCTGCAAAACGCGGGCGTGCTGATCTTCTTCCCGGCGGGTGAAGTTTCCCGGCCGACGCGAAAAGGCATTCGCGATAAAAAATGGCACTCGGGATTTATCAAACTCGCCACCAAACTGCGCGCCCCGCTGCTGCCGGTACATATTCAGGCGCACAACAGCCTCCTCTTTTATGCCAGCACGCTGGTATCGCCGACGTTATCCATGCTGCTGCTGATGCAGCAGATGTTCCGCCGTCGCCATAGCCAGCTGCCGATTACAATCGGTCAGCAGATTGCCTGGAGTGACTGGTATAGCGCCACCCTTTCGTCGCGTGAGATGGCCGAAAAGTGCCGTCAGCACGTGATACGTCTTGGCAAGGGAGTGCCTGGCGTCTTTAAAACCCAGTGCGCCATTGCCCGTCCGGAAGACCGGGCTACGCTAAAACGCGAGCTGGCGCAGGCTGAATGTCTGGGCAAAACCGGCGATGGAAAATCCATCTATCTCTGGCAGCGTAACGGCCAGGAAGAGGCGCCACTGCTACGCGAACTGGGCCGCCTGCGTGAGATTGCGTTTCGCGCGGTGGAAGAAGGAAGCGGTAAGCGCCGGGACACTGACAGCTACGATGATGACTATCTGCATCTGATCTTATGGGACGATGAGGATCTGGAGATTGTCGGTGCGTATCGCTTTATGCCCACCGCCAGACAAGTGGAGCGTCGGGGGCCGGAAGGACTGTACAGCTACAGCCTGTTCCACTACGACGACAAAATGCAGGATGTGCTGGAGCACGGCATTGAGCTCGGGCGCAGCTTTATTCAGCCGCGCTACTGGGGACGCCGAGGTCTGGACTATCTGTGGTCAGGCATTGGTGCCTATCTGGCGCGTTATCCCCACTACCGCTATCTGTTTGGTCCGGTCTCGATATCCGGCGGCTTACCGCCTGCCGCGCGGGATCTGCTGGTGGCGTTTTACCGCCTCTGGTTCCCGGCAAGCCATCCGCTCGCGGCGTCACGCCAGCCCTACCCGGCATCGCTTCCGGATGTGCTGGCGCAGTTTGGCGGCGTGGATTATGTCGACGATCTGACGAAGCTGAAATCCCTGCTCGGCAATCTGGGCTGCGGCATTCCGCCGCTCTACAAGCAGTATTCCGAGCTGTGCGAACCGGGTGGCGTACAGTTTATTGATTTCGGGAGCGACCCGGCATTCAACAACTGCGTTGATGGCCTGGTGCTGGTGGATTTGTGTTATCTGAAGGCGAACCGCTATCAGCGCTATATTGAGGCGCATTTGTAACCCTGCTTTCCCCTCTCCCGTCGGGAGAGGGTCAGGTGAAGGCATCAGCCCGCACGGTAAAACGGTTTATCCCCTAAAATCGTCGCCCGCTGCATAATCCGACGCTGCGGCAGATAATCTGCGTTCGCATAGTGTTGCGTCACGCGATTGTCCCAGATCGCCAGATCGTTCTCCTGCCATCGCCAGCGCACCTGAAATTCCGGCCTGGTGATATGGGCAAACAGGAAGCTTAACAGCGCATCGCTCTCTTTTTCCGTCACGTCTACGATCCGCGTCGTAAAGCCTTCGTTCACAAATAACGCCTGCTTACCGGTTACCGGGTGCGTACGCACTACCGGATGCAGCAGCGGCGGATGTTTCGCGACCGCATCCTGCCAGCGCAGATGTTCCTCTTCGCTTTTCCGGTACTTGTACTCCTGGAAGGATTTTTTGAAGTCATGTTCGGCCCGCAACCCGCTCAGCAGCGTCCGGAACGGCACGGACAGCGCCTCGAAGGCGGCGATACCGCTGGCCCACAGCGTATCTCCACCGGTGTCCGGCAACAGCTTCGCCGCCAGTATCGCCCCGGCAGGTGGCGTTTCGATAAACGTCACGTCGGTATGCCAGTTGTCGTTGTCCGGCGGATTATCGTTATGGGTATCCAGCACGATGATCTCCTCCACGCCTTCCGCATGGGGATAGACCGGGTGAATATGCAGATCGCCGAAGCGCAGGGCCAGCGCACGCTGCTGCTGCGGGGTGATCGCCTGTTCGCGCAGGAACACCACCTGATGGCGCAGCACCGCGTGGTACAACTGCTCGAACTGGTTATCGCTCAGTGGACGGGTCACGTCCAGGCCGGAGACCTGCGCACCAATATATGGCCCCAGCGGGGTGATGGTCAGACGTTCACTCATTGTATTTCTCCATGCCAGGGCGTCAGACGTCGCTGTAGCGCGCGCAGCCCCAGTTCTAATCCAAAGGCGATCACGGCGATCACCGCGATCCCTGCCAGCACGACGTCAGTCGCCAGAAACTCTCCCGCCGACTGCACCATAAACCCTAATCCGCGCGTGGCGGCGATCAGCTCAGCCGCCACCAGCGTTGACCAGCCCACCCCGAGACCAATGCGCAACCCGGTTAAAATCTCCGGCAGCGCGCCCGGTAAAATCACAAACAGCAGCACCTGAAGACGGCTGGCACCCAGCGACTGCGCCGCGCGGATCCGCACCTGCTGCGCACTCTTCACCCCAGCCAGTGCCGACATAGCAACCGGGGCAAAAATCGCCAGATAAATCAGCAAAATTTTCGAGGTTTCCCCGATGCCAAACCAGATAACCATCAGCGGCAGATAGGCCAGCGGTGGGACCGGACGGTAAAGCTCAATCAGCGGGTCGAGAATGCCGCGCACCGTCGGGCTCAGCCCCATCGCGATGCCCACCGGGATGCCAATCACTACCGCCGCCAGCAGCGCCACCAGAATACGCGCCAGACTGGCACCTAAATGCTGCCAGAGCGTAGCATCCATAAAACCCTGCGGCCCGGCGATGGTGATGAGTTTCGCCAGCACCTGTCCCGGTGGCGGAAGGAACAACGGGCTTACCCACTGTTGCGCTGCCACCGCCCACCAGACTGCGAGCAATACCAGCAACGTGCCCGCACTCAGCGTGATCTGGCGAGAGAACGGCCAGCGTAACGCGAGACGAGGGCGGCGCGTTTTCTCACTGAAGACAATGCTCATGAGAATGCCTCCCGTTGTTCAAATACGCGGCTTAAAACATATTCGCGCTGTTCAATAAACAACGGATCGGATTTGATACTGCGGACCGGTTCACCGGCCACATAGCGACGGGCAAAGCTGAGCGGCAACCGCTCCAGCACACGACCCGGCCCCGGCGAAAGCAACACCAGTTCGGTCGCCATAAACACCGCCTCTTCGATATCGTGGGTGATCAGCAGTACCTGCTTGCCCGTTTCGTGCCACAGGCGCAAAAGCAGCGTTTGCATCTGCTCACGGGTGAAGGCGTCCAGCGCACCAAACGGCTCATCCAGCAGCAACAGCTGTGGGTTTGCCGCCAGCGCGCGGGCAATCCCGACCCGCTGACGCTGGCCACCGGAAAGCTGCCAGATAAAACGTTTTTCAGCGCCCTCCAGCCCCACCTTTTTTAGCATCTCACGCGCGGTCGCCAGCCGTTGTTCACGGTGAATCCCCGCAAGCTGCAGGCCGAAGGCGACGTTTTCCTGCACGTTGCGCCACGGAAGCAGCCCTTCACTCTGAAAGACCACGCCGCGCTCTGCACCCGGACCCTCGACCCGTTTCCCTTCCAGCTGGATGGAACCCTGCTGATACGGTACAAACCCGGCGATCAGATTCAGCAGCGTGGTTTTGCCGCACCCGGACGGACCCAGCACGACCAGCAATTCACCGCTGTCCAGCGTCAGGTTGATCTCCTCCAGCACAGGTTTACCGCCGTAATCAGCAGACAGATTTGTAATATTCAGCATCGCTTCCCCCTTATTTCACAAAGCGATCGGTCACGTACTGGCTGTAATCTGTCGCCACCGCAGGCACTTTGCCCTGCTCTTTCAGAAACGTAGCGGTATCGACAATCGCTTTATTGACCGGCCCATTGAGCTGCTGGACCTGTTGTGCAGGCGTGAGATAGGTATTGCCTTTCACCAGCCCCGGCACGTCCGCTTCCGGAACGCCGCTCAGGCGCGACAGTTTTTCCAGATTGCCCGTCTCTTTCAGCCACGCATCGGGGTTGCTGAGATAAGGCTGTTGGGCGTCAATGGCGCTTTTAGCAAACGCCTTCACCACGTCAGGGTGTTTCTCCGCGAAGTCTTTACGCACGACCCACACGTCAAGCGTCGGCGCGCCCCACTGCCCCACCTGTTCGGAATCGGTCAGCACGGTGCCGTCTTTTTCCAGCTCATTCACGGCAGGTGCCCAGACGTAAGCGCCGTCGATATCCCCACGCTGCCAGGCGGCAATAATTGCGGGTGGCTGCAGGTTGATGATCTGCACCTGGCCCGGCTTGATGCCCCAGTGTTTGAGCGCCGCCAGCAGGCTGTAATGGGTGGTGGAGATAAACGGCACGGCGATGCGCTTGCCAATCAGATCTTCCGGCCGGGTGATGTTTTTCTTCACGACCAGGGCTTCAGAATTCCCGAGCTGTGACGCCAGCAGGAAAACCTCAACAGGCACCTGCTGGCTGGCAGCCACCGCCAGCGGGCTGGAACCGATATTGCCAATCTGCACATCGCCGGACGCTAATGCGCGCACGACGGCCGCCCCGCTGTCGAATTTACGCCAGTCCACCTTTGCGCCGCTTTCTTTGGCGAAGGTGTTATCCGCCTGCGCAACTTTTGCCGGTTCCGCAGAGGTTTGATACGCGACGGTAACGTCTACCGCCTGTGCCTGAAATGCCCACAGCGCTAGCGCGCCGAGAAGTGTAATTCGCGATGAAATTGCCATTGTGACTGCTCCCCTTGTTGTTATGAGGGCAGTATTTCCGGCGCAGGAATTTTGATAAAGGAATAAAAAAGAATCGTTAATTCCGATTCGTTTTTAGAAAAAAAGTGGCAAAGGATAGTGAATTTTGTGGGGTTTATTCTGGCTCCCTCTCCCGACGGGAGAGGGATGAAGTGAATGCATCAGACGACACACAGCATCAGCGCTGCGCCTTTAGCTCTGCAATGTCTTTGGGCGTGGTCCGGCAACATCCTCCAATCAACTTCGCCCCGGCCGCCAGCCACTGGGGTAAATAGCCCGCCAGCGTTTCGCAGGCTTCGCCATGGTGATGCCAGGTTTTGGTCACGGCGTCATAATGCTCCCCCGAATTCGGGTAGACCACCAGCGGCAGTGCGGTGAGGCTGTGAAGATGTTTCAGTGCCGCAGTGGTATTTTCCAGCGCGATACAGTTGATCCCCAGCGCCACAATTTGCGGATAGCGTTCCAGCACAGAAATCACATCGCGCAGCGGCGTGCCGTCGCTGAGGTGCTCGCTGTCACGCAGGGTAAACGAGAACCATCCCCGGGCCCGGGGATACTCGGCCAGAAGCGCCGCCAGCGCCTTGATTTCAGCAAAGGATGGCAGCGTTTCGCAGGCCAGCAGATCTGCCCCGGCATCCAGCAGCGCTTCCACGCGCGGGCGATGGAAATCGGTAAACGCTTCTGCGCTTCGCACGTAGTCACCGCGATACTCAGAACCATCCGCCAGGTATGCACCATACGGCCCAACCGATCCCGCGACCAGCAGCGTGCCTGCATGAGGGTTTTCCGCGAGATACGCTTCGCGCGCCTTACGCGCCAGCTCCACGCTTTTGCCAATCAGCGCACGGGATTGCGCCTCATCCAGGCCTCGTGCGGCAAACCCCGCAGGCGTGGCCTGATAGCTGGCGGTGATCGCCACCTGCGCCCCCGCCCGGTAGTAGTCCAGATGAACGTCGCGGATAAGATCCGGGTTTTCAACCAGCACTTTGGCAGACCACAGGCTGTCTGCAAGATTACAACCGCGCGCTTCCAGTTCCGTCGCCATCGCGCCATCCAGCACCACAAATGGCTGTTTTTCAAGGATGGCGGTAAGCGGATTATTCTGCGACATGTTCAGGCTCCTGCGATGTCATGTTTCGGGTCAGGTAGTAGGCACCATAACACAGGGCAACAAACGGAAGCCCGCAATAAAGGGCAATACGCTGACTCGGGTCAAACGCCAGACCAACACAGGCCACCACGCAGAGGATAAAGCCGAGCACCGGCACCAGCGGATACCACGGCGCGCGATACTGCAGAGCGGAAAGCGGCTGACCAGACTGAAGATGGCGACGACGGAAGACAAAATGCGACGCGCAGATGCTGATCCAGACCGCCACCACAGCAAAGCCTGAGATGGCGGACAGTGCGACAAACACCGTGTCCGGTGCCACCACGCTTGAGAACAGCGCCAGTACGCCGCCAAGCATTGAAACAGAAATCGCCGTCATGGGTACGCCGTTTTTATTAACGCGCGCAAAGCAACGCGGCAGCGTTTTTTCATTCGAGAGCGACCATAACATGCGGCCAGAAGCGTACAGGCCCGAGTTCGCCGCCGACAGGATGGCCGTCAGGATCACGAAGTTAAAAATATCAGCCGCGTACGGAATACCGACCTTTTCGAACACCAGTACAAACGGACTTTTTTCCACGCCCGCCTGATGCATCGGGATCAGCGCGGCCAGCACAAACACGGTACCAATAAAGAAGATGATCAGCCGGGCAATGGTGGTACGAATGGCAACCGGAATCACCTTGTGCGGGTTTTCCGTCTCACCCGCCGCGATACCGATAAGCTCTGTCCCGGAGAAGGCGAAGTTCACCGCGACCATGGTCATCAGGATGGGCAGGCCGCCGTGCGGGAACCAGCCTTCGGCGGTAAGGTTGGTTAAGCCCGGCGCGGGAGAACCGTCCTGCATCGGGATAAAGCCAAACACCGCAGCGCCGCCAAGAATAATAAAGGCAATAATGGTGATGACTTTCACCAGCGAGAACCAGAACTCGCCTTCGGCAAAGAAGCGCGTGGAGATGACGTTAAGGCCGAAGATCACCACGCAGAACACCACGCACCACGTCCAGACGGGGACCTGCGGGAACCAGTACTGCATACAGAACCCGGCGGCGGTAAAGCTCGACCCGAGCGCCACCGTCCAGGTAAGCCAGTAAAGCCACGCCACGGTATAGCCTGTAGCCGGGCCAAGATAGCGGGCGGCATAGACGTGAAACGCGCCGGTTTCCGGCATCGCAACGGAAAGTTCGCCCAGACACTGCATCACCAGCCAGACCACCAGCGCGCCAATCAGGTACGCCAGCAGCGTTCCCGCGGCCCCGGTCGTTGAAATGATATAACCAGTATTGAAGAATAGCCCTGTCCCAATGACCCCACCCAGCGAGAGCATAATCAGGTGGCGTGTTTTCATGGTGCGCTTAAGCTGCCCATTTTCTTGTTGTGTTTGCATATTACCTTCTATACGTATGGACATCTAAACATCCAAAGAAGGTGTGTTATACCGCGATTGTTAAGAAAAAGCTAGACGACCAGACGTAATCGGGCGCGCCGCGCGCTGAGTCTGGGGTGGGTTGTGAGGATCACATACAGGAACGGACGCCAGGCCATAAGCACCTCCGCAAGCAGATACTTACAGCATGGCGCGGACCCTGGCGTTCTTCGGTCAGTCGAAAGTGGTATCCGTAAGGAGCGGGTTCATACGCGGGATTTTACAGCGGCGCAATTCTTGGTAAATCCCTCAATCAGTTCTATAGTCGACACAGTTTCATCGTTACAGGATCAACTGATGCGCTTTAACGGACTGACCAAAGGTTTCTTTATCTTCATACTCGCCCTTGTCACCTGGGCTTTCTTCGACGTGCTCTCCCCCTACTTCTCCGCGATTTTATGGGCAGCCATTCTTACCGTTATCTTTAACCCGGTAAAAAACAAGCTGCGCGCGGCGATGGGCGATCGCAACGGACTGGCTTCGCTGTTAACTATCGGCATTATCTGCCTCATCGTCTTTATCCCGTTGATGGTGATCTTTTCATCGCTCGCCATTGAACTGAATGTGGTGTACACCAAGCTGCAAGCGAACAACACCCAATTCCCGGAAGTGGTGGCGAGCATCTTTAACCACCTGCCAGGCTGGGCCAGCGGCTTCCTTGCGGACCACAATCTGACGAACGCGGCGCAAATCCAGAAAAAACTCTCCGATGTGGCCCTGCAGGGCGGACAGTATCTGGCCGGCAGCGCGTTTCTGATTGGTAAAGGGACGTTTGGCTTTGCGATCAGCTTTGGCATCATGCTTTATCTGCTGTTCTTCCTGCTGAAAGATGGTCCGTATCTGGTACGCCAGATCCTTGATTCGCTGCCTCTGTCTGATTTTGCCAAACAGCATCTGTTCGCCAAATTCGTCGGCGTCTCGCGGGC
Source organism: Enterobacter sp. RCC_40 (assembly GCF_041360735.1). NCBI lineage: Bacteria > Pseudomonadati > Pseudomonadota > Gammaproteobacteria > Enterobacterales > Enterobacteriaceae > Enterobacter > Enterobacter sp. RCC_40. Next base: position 100,252 of record NZ_JBFUPR010000002.1, on the reverse strand, counting down.
AACGGTAAAAGGTACGGCGGTAGTGGCGGTGGTTCAGGGCACGCTCGGCGGGATTGCATTTGCCATCGCTGGCATTGACGGTAGCGTACTCTGGGGCGCGCTGATGGCGTTCCTTTCGCTGGTTCCGGCCGTCGGCTCGGCCATTGTCTGGGTGCCGGCCGCCATCTTCCTGTTCGCCACGCATCAGCTCTGGCAGGGTCTCTTTATCGTTGGCTTCTTCGTCATCATTGTCGGGCTGGTGGACAATATCCTGCGTCCATTGCTGGTGGGGAAAGACACCAAAATGCCGGACTACCTGATCCTCATCTCAACCCTTGGCGGGATGGAGCTGTACGGCATTAATGGCTTTGTGATTGGGCCGCTGATCGCTGCGCTGTTCATCGCCTGCTGGAACCTGTTCTCCGGTCGCGATCACGCGGGTAACGCCGAAGAGCTGGATGCGGATTTCATCGAGGAAGGAAAAAACCCTCCAGATTTGTGATGATATGACGATAAAGACCACACCAGGCGGCACTGTGCCGCCTTTTTTTTCGCCTTAAATCAAACGTTTTCTATAATTTGAAAGAACGCCATCCTTCTCATGTCGTAAAAGGATCCACAGGTGCGAATCGCAACGATAACTAACTGGGCCTATGGTGCCACGGTCTGCCTGACCCTTGTCTCAGGCATCATCATGCTGATGGCATCCAATGCCGACACCGTGGAACGTCACGCCGTTGAACAGCGGCAGCGCTTTGATGAGCTGACGGAGGATATTGAAACCGACGCCTGGGCGCAGTCCGATTTAGCCCGCCTGTACGTAATAAAAAAAGATCCGCAAACCCTCAGACAATACAGCCAGTCAGAGAACAACCTGAAAAATGTCGAGCTGAGGCTGGATAAACTGCGCGATAACGGCGCGTCCGATGAGGAGCTGTCCCTGCTGCGGGAAGGTCTCAAGATTATCGATGCGCTACAGGATGAACAGCAGACGGCCCTGAGCAGTACAGAGCGGGGAGAAGATGCTCAGGCCATTGCCCTGCTTTATGGTGCCCCCTATGAGCAGGCACTGGAACGCGCGCAAAACCAGATTGATCACTTTCGCCAGATCCTCGACAAGCGGGTGATTGCGTCCGTGCAGGATGCCACCAAAAAATCGAAAGCGCTGCGTACGGCCTCTGAACTGATGGTTGGCCTGACCGCCCTGCTATTTCTGTTTGTCCTGGGCTTTATCCTGAAACGCCGCGTGCTGCGCCCCGTGGTGCGTCTGAGCGACGTGGTACACCGTCTGGCGTCGCAGGATTACGCCGTCGAAACGCCGAATTTTAATCAGATTGATGAGATTGGCGATATGGCGCAGGCGATCCGTATTTTTCGTGAAAACGGCCTTGCCCGGCAACGGCTGGAAAAAGAGCGCGACGCCGACTGGGCTGTCCGCGAACTGCTGGCCCGCATGACGCAGCGGCTGCAAGGGTGTGAGAACTTTACCGATGTTATCAACGTGGCGGAGCTGTTTGCCCCCAATATCGCCCCGGGGGTCCCTGGCTGGCTCTATGTCCTTGACCGCGATCCCTGGCAGATGCGCTGCGTTGCCCAGTGGCTCTCCCCCACGGGAGAGGAGATGACGTTTCATCCTGACGAATGCTGGGCAGTAAGGCGTGGTCAGAGCCATCCCCCGTTCAGCGGTAAGCCGGATATCGCCTGCTATCATCTGCCGGAATCACTGGCGGATCGTTCGCTGTGCGTGCCGCTCATTGCCCAGGGCGAGGCCATTGGTCTGCTCTCATTCCAGAATATCACCGCGGAAAATGCCCCTGCCCGTGCTTATCTCGAACTGATGGCCGAAGCGCTCGGTCTGGCGCTGGCAAACCAGCGGCTACGCGATGCGTTGCTGGAAAAAGCATTGTTCGACCCGCTGACCGGCTTGCGCAATCGCCATCATCTGGAAGATACGCTTCATACCCAAATGACACAGGCCATTCGTAACGGCGAACCACTGAGTTGCATGATGATCGATATCGATCACTTCAAGAGTATTAATGACCGGTTTGGCCATGAAGCGGGTGATCAGGTTATTAAAAGCGTATCCAGTATTGTGAAACGGGCGGTCCGTGAGAATGGCCTGGCGTTTCGCTTTGGCGGAGAGGAGTTTTTAATACTCCTGCCAGGGGTAAATGAAGAGGCTGCCTTTACCTTCGCAAACGAGATTTTTGACGCCGTTCGCGCGTTAACGGTGCGCAGTGGACTGACCGAAATCGGTCCAGTTGATGTCTCTATCGGAATCGCCAGCTACCCTCAGCATGCCGAAAGCGATAACCTGTTACGCGCGGCAGATGTTGCCTTATACCGTGCGAAGGAATTAGGGCGTTCTCGTATCGTCAGTTTTAGTACGCTCGAAGTTGAATAGTTAAAAAAAGAGACTGTTATCCCTCCTGGCAGTGTCTTTTCCCCTTCTTTGTCTTCCCTGAAACAGCGTGCTTCATTGCCGTACTTGTTTTGGTAATGTTAATTTCGTTTCATTATTGTAATTCACTGTGCAGAGTAATGTTTTTATGCCTGTCCAGGATCCTTGCAAAGATCGTCATATGACGATTTTGAGCACGTCTTTAAACAGGAAATCGTTTCTCTACCTCCCCTCCAGCCCCTCAACCAAAAGAACATAAATCTATATAAAAATTAAAAAGCAGTCATTTAAATTTAAAAAAATCAATTTAAACGATATTTGCGTTTACCAAAATGCGAATTAAATGGTTTTATATCCCGACCAAAAGAGTGGGTAAAACAGTGTTCCGAAATGCTGTTTCCCCACCCTGGAAGTACCAGGTACATCGAAAATGAAAAAACGGGATATAAAACATGTTCAATAAGACATTAATCGCAGCGGCTATCATGTTTTCTGGTGCAGCAATGGCGGCAGAAAGCACGGGTGTCGCAGGTGGCACAATTACCTTTAACGGTTCAGTATCAGATACAACCTGTGATGTGACGACCAACAATGGTTCTGATTTCACCGTCAATCTGTCTCCGATTACCCTTACCGATATGGGGAAAACCGCGGGCATCGTGACGGCTAACGAAAAAGACTTCACCATGAGCCTGAAAAACTGCACCGCGGCAGACGAAGGCACCAAAACCCTCAAAATCACCTTCACCAGCAGCAACCTGTCTGACGACGGTAAATACCTGAAAAACTACAGCGAAGGCGGCGCAGAAGGTGTGGGTATCACCCTGACATCCGATGGCAAGACTGCCGTACCGTTTGATACCGCCTTCAATACCGGCCTCACGTCGGATGATGTTTCCAGCACCGACGGTATTACGCTGACCATGCATGCGAACTACTACAACTTTGGCGGTGCTTCTGTCACCACCGGTAAAGTCGTTACCGACGCAACTTACTCTTTTAGCTACGATTAATACCTCCACCGGGGAGCAATCCCCGGTTTTAAACATCATGAAAAAATTAATAATCTTTCTCATCGGGGCTGTCGCCTCGCAGATGGCTTTTGCCAGTGTCGTGATTAATCAGACTCGCGTCATTTATCCGGCAGCGGCGAAATTCGTTTCCGTACAGCTGGTTAATGACAGTGATAAAACGCATCTGGTGCAATCCTGGCTGGATGAGGGCGATGCTTCCGCTGCGCCTGAAAAGGTCAAAGTGCCCTTCTCCCTTATGCCGCCTGTCGTAAAAATGGAGGCGCACAGTGGGCAAACCCTGAAGGTCGCCGCAATGAATACCCAGTCACTGCCAACGGATCGGGAAAGCGTATTCTGGCTGAACGTTCTGGACGTGCCTCCGGTACCGGAAGGTGGAGCTGATAATTACCTCCAGGTCGCTATTCGCAACCGCATCAAAGTTTTTTATCGTCCAATGTCTCTGGAAGAACTGGACAGCTCGGTTATTGAAAAAGTCACCCTTTCCACCTCTGGCGATCGTGTGTGCCTTAAAAACAACTCCCCTTATTACCTGACCATTCCGCAAATCGTGACCTGGCAAGGTGGGCAGTTAAAACAGGCCAGAAAAGATAATTTACTGAACGATACCGCCTTTATTCCTCCGTTTGGTTGTGCGCTGGTTCCCGACAAAATCCATGCGGGTAATCAGTACCGAATCACCTGGCTTGATGATTTCGGCGCCAAGAGATTCAGCATCCTCCACTGATCGCAGACAGTACTCATGCCAGGTTCAATTTTGATGAAGAACAGATCGCTGTTTCGAAAAAGCCTGCTGGTTCATTCCATCAGCCTCGCCTTGTGCTCGTTTAGTGCATACGGTGAGACATTCAACAGTAGCCTGCTGGTCGGTAATTCAGCGGATATGGACTGGAGTAACAATCAGTTGGTCATGACGCCAGGGACTTACGATCTCGACGTTTACGTCAATAACGTCTGGCGTGGAAAGTTCACCTTAACGGTCGCCAATGACGATCGGGGCACCGTACATATTCATAAAGAAGATGCCACGCAACTGTCTATTCAGGAACTGGATGATGCTATCGCGAACGCTCACTCCGACATGATTGACATTAATACGTTACTCCACGGAGGTAAAAGCAAGCTGGTACCGGGAGAGATGCGTCTGGACCTGGAAGTTCCGCAAGCCTTTGTGAAAACTGACAGCCAAAACTGGGTGGCACCGCAGAAATGGGATCAGGGGATTAACGGTCTTTATACCAATTACAACGTTAACTATTACAACTTCCATGGACTGAGTGAAGGGTATACCAACAGCGATAATTTTTATCTTTCACTGAACAGCGGGCTGAATTTTTCAGGCTGGCATTTACTCGATAATTCCACCTGGATGCGTTACAGCAATCCGGGAAAAAGTTATTGGGTCAATACCACACGCTATGTCGAAAAACCGATTGTGGCTATCGAATCGCTCATGCGTGTCGGGCGGGCGTATACCGCCTCTGATTACTTTGATACCGTGAGATTCCGCGGCCTGACGCTCACGAAGAGCCGGCAGATGTTGCCCGACAGCGAACGTGTTTATATGCCTGTCATCACCGGGATCGCCACCAGTTCCGCGGTCGTGAGCGTGTTTCAGGACGGCCATATTATTCATCAGTTATCCGTGCCCGCCGGCCCCTTTGCAATTCGGGATTTAATGCCGACCGGTTCACGTGGCGATCTGACCGTGGAAGTAAAAAATAATGGCGGAAGTACCGAGCGCTTTGCCGTTCCATTTTCCTCTTTACCAGACATGCTCCGACCGGGCACCAGTGATTATCAGTTCAATATCGGTGAAGTGGACATGCGTGGTATTAACGACCATAGCCGCTTTGCCCAGTTTAGCTATTCACGCGGTATTAATAATTACGTTACCGCGACTGCCGGGAGCATCTGGAATGCTGACTATCAATCTGTATTGCTTGGGGGTGCCATATCTTTACCCTACGCGGGCTCGTTGTCTGGATCTCTTGAAGAGTCACAGTATCGCCTGCCGGGAGAGGAGCGGCGCCGCGGAGAAAAATACGCCCTTTCATGGAGTAAGTATTTTCCAACACGAACCAACCTGACGCTCGCATCGTATTATTACCGAACGCAGAACTATGCCTCCTTCAGCGATTTTGTCCTGACCCGATCCAATATTCAGGATTATGGCGGAACAGGCTCCTCGACGGTTAACAGCAAACAGGCATTCAGCGCCAATATCATTCAACCCCTGTCAGATGATTTCGGCCGTCTTTCGCTTTCAGCATACTGGCGTGACTACTGGCGCGGGCAAAAAACCAGCCGCCAGTATAACCTGACGTGGAGCAATGCCTGGCACAGCGTAAATTACGCCGTATCGCTGCGCCGTTCCGAAGTGACGCAGTCCTACTACGACTATGAAACAAATTATGAGGGTGATGTCGTCACTTCGTTGCGTACGCGTGGAAACACTGAGAACAATCTCTATTTTTCCGTCACCGTTCCGATGTCCCTCTTCGGCAGCGGTGGGAGCATCGCAACCCACGCCAGCATGCAGAAAGGTCGATATGCGTCTTCAGACGTCAGCCTGAGCGGTAATTCCCACGATGTCGATTACAGCCTGATGCTGGCCCATGATAACGAGGGGGATTCCCGTTCGGCGGATCTCTATACCAACTGGAAAAACAGTGTGACCAGCCTTAACACCGGCCTGACCGTCGCCCGTGAATATCGCCAGACCAGCCTTGGTGCGAGCGGCAATCTGCTTGCGTGGCGTGGAGGGGTCATTGCCTCCCCGAATAATGGGCGGAACTTTGTGATCCTTGAGGCACCCGGCGTGGAAAATGCCGTGGTCAACGGCGATTCATCGACCCGTACAAACCAGCATGGTATCGCACTGGTGACTAGCGCAACGCCTTACCGGCAGAATAATTTTCATCTCGAGCAGGATGGGACAAAAAGCAGCGACGTTGATTTACAGGGTAATTTGCTGAATATCGCCCCGTATGAAGGCAGCATTACGTATCTGAAATACAAAACGGATACGCGGAAATTATTCACCCTGGAAGTTCAGGATACGAAAGGTGAACAGTTACCGTTTGGCGCATTTGTTTCAGATAGCGGTCATAACGAGTTGGGATATGTAGCACAGGGAAGCCAGATTTTTATTAAATCCGATACGATGCCTGATTCTCTGCATATCGATATCAGCAAAGGCAAGGTAAAAAAAACCTGTGTCATTGCACAGCCCAATGAACATGCCGTCAATATCTGCCGGTAATTTAAAACGAGTATTAATACGATCATGAGTAAGTCTTTTTATCTCATCATAGCCGTATTCGCCCTGATATTTATACCAGAATTTTCCGCACTGGCTCAACCCCAGTCCAGAGGCCTTACTGGCGATACGTGCAGAAATAGCGGCATTTTATTTAAAAACGTGGCAGAAGCGGATAAATCGCTGAATCTCTCATCGGAGTTTCTGACATCCAATGTCGTAGAAAGAACCTATACGACAAGCTGGTCTGGCAGCATGACCTGTACCTATGGCAATGTCGGGATTGGTGGTGTATTACAGGATCATCTTTATTATTTCACCGGGTTTAATAATAACCCCGTGTACCTCAATTTTAACAGCGCCGATGGCGAAAACAGCTACTGGATTAAAGTGACGGCACAAATTACCGGCACAACAAAAGTGACTGTCAGCGGGATTGTGGGCATCCACTCCCTCGCCTATCCAACACAATATACATTGCGCGCAGAGCTTTTAAACACGCCGCCCACCGGGGTCGCAGCCTACACCAAGACGACCACTAATGGTGCACTCAGCGTTATACCGGCGGTAATGAGCGGTACGGGGAGCGGAGCGGATTCACCCTTGTTATCCAGTAAAACCTATGCCTACCGCGCGTGGGACAACATGATGACCGACACCTCGCGCAAAAGCTGGAATACCGATTATTTTCTCGCTTACGAGAAAGTTACTATTCAGTTTGAACCGAAAGAAACCACCTGCAACATGACCCATGACATGACGGTTAAGCTCCCCCCCGCCTCGCTGAGAACATTAAAAATAAATGGTAAAGCTAACGGTGCCGATTTTACCATACCGTTTAAGTGCGGGAATCTGGCGGGAGTCAAAACTGCCACCCGTAATATCAAGGCCTGGATATCCAGTAATGATCTGGTCACTACCGACAGCACTTACCAGGTCATGGTTAATGATGAGACCACCGCTGGCGGCGTGGGCATTGCGCTTCGCAGTCGTTATTTCCTTGGCGAACATGAGGAGATAAAAATCTCCAGCAGCAATAATATGGAACATGCAACACAAATATTAGACATTGCAAAAGATGATAACATCCAGGATATACAATATATTTATTTGCATGCCTATTACAAAGTCTACAACGCATCAGCGCTCTCGACCGGAACGGTGGTAGCAACCGCACAAATTATGTTTGGTTACGATTAATTATTTTAGTATTTAGCTCAGGGTTTCCATGAATATATCTGTTCAAACCGTGCTTAACTTATTACATCGAATTATTTATCCGGTCTCTGCTGACCTGGTAAATCATTTGCAACGCACGGCAATCATCACCTGGTATTTAAGCCATCAGGCAGGACTTGATCACTCCGGAATCAAGACGGCCTTTCTGGCCGGCATGCTTCATGATATTGGTGCACTCAGTAAAGATCGCGCACACATCATGCCGGGAGGTGATGGCTTTCAGGATGGCCATGAACAGTTGGGTGGGTCAATGACGGCGGGTATTCGTTTTCTGCAGCCGGTGACCGCCATTCTGGAAAATCATCACAGCGAATGGTCAATATCAGACAACAATACGCTCCCTCTGGTACATCATCTGGTGCATATGGCCGATACGTTCGAACTGTTCCTGCGCGAGGTTAAAGGCGATTTTGTCGCACAGCGCGAGGATATCCTGGCCCGCTTCTTTGCACGGCCTGAGCAGTGGCCTGATGTGCTTTCGAATGCCCTGTATGAATCGAGTCGCCAGGATGGCTTCTGGTTCAGGCTCTGTAACCCGGCACAAGACCAGGTGCTTAATGCCATTAGCCCTCTGCAACACGACATGCTCGATCATCATGACTTTCTTGAAGTGTGCCAGCTGATTTCAAAAATTGTCGATAAATACAGCAGCTTCACCCGCACTCACAGCGCCAGCGTGGCCCATGTGGCGGCCCGTCTGGCTGCACTTTATGGCTATGACCGCGATATGCAGGAAAAAATCTGCATTGCAGGTTATTTACATGACATCGGCAAGCTCTTTACGCCGCTCGCTATTCTCGAAAAACACGGCAAGCTTGAAGATCATGAATACGCCCGTATGAAGCAGCACAGCTACAAAACGCTGGTCATGCTACACCCTATTACCGAACTCGGCAGCATCGTGGATTGGGCAGCCAACCATCATGAACGTCTGGATGGCAGCGGTTATCTTTTCCGGCTAGGCGCCGCGTCGCTGGATATTCCGTCACGAATTCTGGCCGTAGCGGATGTTTTTACCGCAATGACAGAGAACCGTCCCTACCGACGGGGAATGGACAGCGATAAAGCCATGTGTATTCTTCGTGAAGAGGCCGCAAATTATCGTCTGGACTGGGACATAGTGACATTGCTGGGCCATAATATTAATTCTGTTAAACCGCTCGTTGCGAAGTGTTAACGCCCTAAGAATAAATAATGAAATATTTGATTGCCCATACAGTTGTCTACGATACGGAAAGTGGTGAACTCACTATTCCAGGCGCTGAGGCACCTGAAGGCAAAAAACTGACAAACACGGCGAATCGTATTCTCTCGTTGCTGATTGCAACGCCGGGAGCCGTTCTTGAACGTCAGTATCTGCTGGAACAGGTGTGGGAGTCCGCCGGACATACCAGTTCCAGCTCCTCACTTAATCAGTATGTGAGTATTTTACGTAAGACCCTGACCTCCCTGACAGATATTGAAGAAACGATTATTGTTGTCCCCAAAGTGGGCTTTTTCTTTTCTTCTGATATTGATGTGCAGATTATAGACACCACTGAAGGTGTCACTAAACTCGAGAATATTAGCCCTCGCCGGGTCAGAAAGAAAAGATTCCCACAGCGATATATATGGGCAACAGTCGGTATTGTTGTGCTGCTAATAGCCAATATCTGGGTCTGGAACAAGGAACAGCCAAATCAGCGATATGACGAACTCACGATGATTGGCCATCTCGGGAAGTGTAGCGTCAACACTTTTGAACATCTTTCTGGTGATATGCGAAAGCATTTGATTGACGTGTTGCTTTCTGCTCAGCCCAGTCTCAAAGAGAAATGTGCGTTGCATGCAGCTCAACTGATGGTGAATATACAGCCGAACGTGTTTTATGGTAGCCGCGGGAGAATTTTTTACGCTTTTTGTCCCCTGGACTCAGAAAACAACACGTTGATCTATTGCGAAAATCATTATGCATTTAACTGGGAAATGAAATGAGAAACGCACTGGTATTCGCGACGATAATAACTGTACTTACAGGCACGCTTCTCTGGGGTATTATTGTACGTCCATCAACGTATATAAACGATCGCTGCTTTGCGAATTTCTCCTATAAAGATGGTTCAAATGACCAACCGTTTACATTTTCAGGCAATGTTGCCTTTGAATTTTCCGAGGATAAAACAGGTCAATCTAATTTATACGGCGACATAGATTACCAGGGCAAAAATTACACCTTTTCCCGCTACGTAAAGTTTAAGTACCTTAATACCTCCAGCAATGCGTATACGGTGAAGATCCTCAAGCAGGAAAAGCTGGCACATGATAACACGCCCGAAAATCTGTCCTCTCTGGCTATTAAAGTATTCTTTTTAAGCGGCGAGCATTCCATGTATATGAAAAAACATGGCGACAGTTTTATCACTATCGGTAATACGCTGTCGCCCGTGATGAATTGTGTTATCCAGTCATAAAGATAGTTTGATGATCGCATGGAGGATATTGTGTCGACAAAAAAGAAAACATCCCGGTGTGTCAGTTGCTCAGAATGCGGTTTTGCTGACGTGTGTCAGGCCTATCTTTTTGACCGCCAGGACCCCCTGTTTATCCACGATCTGGCGCGCGGTAAACGTATATCGAAAAATGCCTTTATTTATCAAAGCGGCACCCCGGTAACTGCGCTCTATGCCCTGAGAAGCGGCGTGGCTAAAATTTACGATACGCAGCAGATTCTTCAGGGGATCCTGCTGCCGGGGCAAATTTTTGGTGCAGAAGAACTCTTCACCAGCCAGCATCAATATAGCGTGCAGGCTGCTACAGACGTGGAAATCTGTGAGCTAAAAAAAACGCATTTTTATGAGATAAGCCAGCTAACCAGCACGTTCACCCACTTTATCATTCGTATACTCTCCCGTTCAGCCAGAGAAAAACAGTTGTTTATTAACGTGCTGGTGAAGAGCGACGGTTTACAGAAGGTCAGTGATTTTATCCAGCTTATCGCGGATATCCGAAAAGAGTATGGCTTTGAGCACCGCGCGATTGAACTGCCGCTCACTAAAAAAGAACTGGCGCAATTACTGGGTATTTCCCAGTCGACACTGGCGCGTGCGCTGGCGGCGCTGGTTGAGCAGCAGAGGGTCTTAATGAATAAAAAAGAAATTACCTTATTACACCACTGAGCGTTTCCATGGCGTGTTGTCAGAAGCCACCCGATATTACGGGTGGCGCTTAATTAGCGCTTACTCATGGCCAGCCTGGCAGCAAACAGCAGAAACACTACGCCGGTCGTTCTGTCCATCCATTTAACGACCGCGGGCTTTTTCAATACTTCTGCCGCATAGCCGGTTGCGATAATTAACGTTAACGACCAGAGCGTGCCAATAAGCACATGAATACTCACGAGCAAAAATGTCCACACAAACGGTGAATGACCTGCTGGAATAAACTGCGGCAGGAAAGAAACGTAGAAGATACCCATTTTAGGGTTTAGCACGTTACCCAACATGCCACGTAAAAAACCGTTGCTGCTGCGGGCATTACCGTCAGAGGAAAGCGAGAACTGCTGACGCGGGCGTAACAATAACTGGAGGCCCAGCCAGCAGAGATAGAAGGCACCACACGACTTTAAAAAGGAATACGCGAATTCGGAGACAGCCAGTAGTGCTCCCAGGCCGAAGGCGACCAGCGCGCCCCAGATAAAGCAACCCGTATCAATACCCAGCGCGACGTGAATTGCTTTTTTACTGCCATCCGCAGCGGCAGTGCGGAGAATTAACGCGGTATCCAGCCCGGGAGTCAGGGTCAACAGCGTGGCAGCGAGAGTGTAAGCAAGAAGGGCATCGGTGACAGTCATGGTGCTACTCCGAAAACACAGAGCGTATTGGAAAGTTAACATTGCTGCAACATCAAAAAGAGGGGGGTACAGGTACTCTTCTTCCCAGAATCTGCGTCGTGTTTTATCCGGCTTACGGGTTATGCAGAGGTAACTTCAGGTAAGGCGTAACTGATTTTATTCATCGGTGAACTCGATTATACGTTACGGGTAACAAGGCGTAGTTTTAATACCGCTAGTTCAAGGCTATATGCCACAGGATATCAATACAGGAGTAACAACTATGCCATATGTAACCACACAGGACGGGGTAAGTATTTATTTTAAAGACTGGGGCGATAAATCAGCGCAACCCATCATGTTTCACCATGGGTGGCCGCTGAGCGCAGATGACTGGGATAATCAGATGCTATTTTTCCTCGCCCACGGTTATCGCGTTATTGCTACGGACCGCCGCGGTCATGGCCGCTCAGACCAGGTGAGCCACGGGCATGATATGGACCATTATGCATCTGATGTTAACGCCGTCGTTGAGCATCTGGATCTGAAGAATGTTATCCATGTAGGCCACTCCACCGGTGGAGGACAGGTTGCTCGCTATGTTTCAAGATTCGGACAACCTCAGGGACGCGTATCAAAAGCGGTTCTCATCAGCTCCGTCCCTCCCCTCATGGTAAAAACTGACGCCAACCCAGATGGAACGCCGATTGAGGTCTTCAATGATTTCAGAAAGGCACTTGCCGCTAACCGCGCCCAGTTCTATCTGGATGTCGCCTCAGGTCCTTTCTACGGTTTTAACCGATCCGGTGCAGCAATCTCTCAGGGCACAATTCAAAACTGGTGGCGCCAGGGTATGAACGGCGGTGCGATTGCTCATTATGAGTGTATTAAGGCATTCTCAGAGACAGACCAAACTGAAGATCTGAAACAGATTTCTGTACCTGTTCTGGTCATGCAGGGCGATGACGATCAGGTCGTCCCCTATAAGAATGCAGCGATTATGCAGGACAAACTCCTGAAAAATAGTCAGTTAATTATTTATCCTGGTTTCCCTCACGGAATGCACACCACCCATGCTGATGTTATAAACTCAGATATACTGGCATTCATTAAGAAATAAAATCATTAACAGCATTATTCAGGGTAGCTATTCAGCTATCCTGAATTACGTTTTAATTTCATCCCTCCACCGCATTAAACCCCCTATCAGCGCCCCAACATGTCGTTATTGCGTGGTCAGGAGATCAATCATCGCGCGGGTGGCAGCGGACTGGCGCCGGTGTGGCGCGAAGATCACCGAGAACGGCCGCGAGCGCCCGCGAAGGTGAGGAAGCACCTCCACCAGTTGACCGCGCTGTATCCTGTCCTGGACGATAAATTCATAGCTCTGGCAAATCCCCATACCGTGTTCAGCCAGGGAGACGACACCCAGCACATCATCCGATGTTTCGATAGTTGAAGCGGGTAGCCAGTCCACATCGCGTTCGTCTTCCCGAAACACCCACGGAGCGATGCGACCGGTGCGCGGCAAAATAAACGGCAGACACATGTGTCGGTGCAAATCATCCAGCGTTTGCGGAGTCCCCATCCTGTGAAGGTACGCGGGTGATGCGACCAGCAGCAAAGCGGCATCCTCCAGTTTACGCGCGACTAAACCACTGTCGGGCATCTGACCCAAACGAATCGCCAGATCGAACCCTTCAGCAATCAGGTCGACGTTGCGGTTGGTGATGTTCAGATCCACCTGAACGCGCGGGTAGTGTTGGGAGAATCGCGCCAGCAAGGGCGGCAGACGATAGTGCCCGTAGGTAGTCGGTACACTCATGCGCACGCGTCCGGTCAGGTCGCCTTCCTGGCCCTGCCCATCACGTTCAGCTTCATCCAGCAGGGAAAAAGCAGAGCGCGCCTGCTCCAGATAAACTCGCCCTGCCTCGGTCAGGCCTACCCGACGGGTGGTTCGCTGTAAAAGCTGTCGTCCCAGACGCGTCTCAAGGCGGGAAACCGCACGACTCAACACCGAGGGCGTGGTGGACAGGGCGACGGCAGCAGCAGTAAATGAGCCGTGTTCAACGACAGCGATGAAGACCTCAACATCGCCAAGATAATCGAATTTTCTGCTCATTATGCTCTTTCAGGAACAAATGTTTTTCAATTCCGCTAATTTATCTCCTGTTGGGCGATGAGTAAAGTGTGCGCATTCATCACCAGAGGGTAAAATCATGGATCTTCAACTCACCGGTAAGACAGCACTCGTTACTGGCGCAACCGCGGGGATTGGTCTGGCCATCGCCCGCACGCTGGCGCGCGAAGGCGTGGCCGTCACCATTACTGGTCGTTACCACGCGAAATTGCAAAACGCCGTGGCAGACATTACCGCCGCTCAGCCTCAGGCGCAGGTCACCGCCATCGTTGCCGACCTGGGAAACGCTGAGGGGGCAAAAGCCCTGCTCGCGGCCTGCCCTGACACCGATATTCTCATCAACAACCTGGGCTTTTACGAAGCCCGAGACTTCGCCGACATCACCGATGATGAGTGGCTGAACATGTTCAACATCAATGTCATGTCCGGCGTTCGCCTGTCACGGCATTACTTCCCGCGCATGCTGGAACGCAACTGGGGCCGGGTGATTTTTATGTCGAGCGAAGTCGGCGCGTTCACGCCGCCAGACATGGTGCATTACGGCGTCAGTAAGTCGGCGCAACTCGCCGTTTCGCGCGGTATGGCCGAACTCACGAAGGGGACGGGCGTTACGGTCAACAGCGTACTGCCTTCAGCGACACGCTCCGACGGCATTATCGAATACCTGCGCCAGACCGCACCTGCACCGGGTATGACCGACCAGGAGATCGAAGCGAATTTCTTCCAGACCTACCGTCCCAGCTCTCTTATCGCGCGAATGATCGATGCTGATGAGATAGCCGCGATGGTCGCGCTGCTGGCAAGCCCGCTGGGCGCTGCCTCTAACGGTGCCGCGGTGCGCGTCGAAGGCGGCACTTTCCGCTCCATTCTTTAATGCAGCAGCCGTCATGACCTGAGGGGAATCAGTGTCCCCTGCTTTCCCCTATTTACCGGAGCATAGAAATGTTCAAACGTACCCGTAGTATGTCCGCCATCGCGATGGCAATGTTGTTCTCTTTTGCGAGCGTAGCCAGCGCAGCGAACCAGGCCCCTCTTGAGCGCTGGCGCAGCTATACCGGCGTAACCTGGAATACGCCTGAAAAGGGGGAAACGCCGACGCCGTTTTCCGGCTCGGTTAACGCGCCCATCGCAGGCATCCACTTTGATGCAAGGGGAAGAGCCTTTGTCAGTACCCCTCGACTGGTTTCAGCCGGTGCACCCGCGACGTTAAGTATTCTTGATACGACCGTGCAGACCGGACCGGCGCGCCTCACGGCATTTCCGTCCCGCGAGGGTAATGCGGTGGAAACCGCTCCCGATCAGAACCTGCGTAACGTGCTTGGCTTCTATATTGACCGTAAGAATGGCTGGCTGTGGGCCCTGGATATGGGGTTCGTCGCGGGAGAAGCGGAATCCCCCGTGGGTTCGCAGAAACTGATGGTGCTGGATCTGAATACCGGACGCACGATCAAACGCATTCCACTGGATGGCGTGGCAGACCGCAAGGCGAGCTTCCTCAATGATGTGGTTGTTGATGAGACGCGCCGTGTCGCCTACATCTCCGACAGCGGCTCGCGCAGTGCGCCTGAGAACCGCGTCGGTCTTATCATCGCCGATTTCGCAACCGGCACTGCCCGACGCGTGCTCGACCGTCATCCAGACCTGCAGATTGAGCCGGGTGTGAAAGTCGTCTCGCACGGGGCTGAAGTCTGGCCAGATCATCCATTACTGATTGGCATCAACGGTATTGCGCTGTCTCCGGATACCGGCACGCTCTACTGGACGGTGACGACAGGGACCCATGCGTTTGCGGTACCGACTGACATTCTGCGAAAGCCTGGTGCTGACGATACGCAGATTGCGGCGCAGATCCGGGATCTTGGTTCGGTGGGAGGCAATACCGACGGTATCGTGACCGATGCCAAAGGCAACCTCTATATCACCGATGTGACACACAACGGTATTGTCAGGTATAAACCGAAGAGCGGCTCAATGACCCTGATGGCGTCAAACGACGGCGTACACTGGCCGGACACACCGGCCATCAATCCGAACGGGGATCTGATCTTTACCTCCAGCAGCCTGAACGACCATTTTGCTGGCGCGGTCAAACCTGGCCAGGAGCGCTATGACGTATGGCGTTTACCCCTGAAGGCGTTGCAGGATAAGCACCAGTAACGCGACTGCGCATGCTCAGCACTGGAAACACTACACGCTCACAGGGACTCTCCTTGTGGGCGTGTGCATTACTGACGCCGGTGTATGCGAGATAACCGGTGCAGCCAGAAGCAAACGGGCAATGACAGCAACAGAAAAAGGCAAAATGCGGCCAGGAATGCATCCGTTGTAGTAAAATGCAGGACTGAAGCCGCCAGTCCCCCTGCGATTCCACTGAGCACTATCAGGCCAAAAAACACCCACCCGGTAGAGTACCAGAGAATATTGTTGATTAGTCTTCTTATCATCTGCTGAGTTCTGCGAATAATATTGGAATGAATAAGATATCGGTTTGAGAACGCCGGACATAATCCCTGCCGCCATATCAATGGGGCTGAAATCGCTGTATCCGAAACGACCCGTTCTTATCGGTATACATTGACGCTGAAACTGCCGGTATTATCAGAGTATCCAACCTCTGTATCGGCAATATACAGATGCAGGGTACCGCTCTGGGGAGTCGCCCATTTATATACTCCACCGCCTATATCATAACCTTTGCCAGAAGTATCAAATCTCGCCTTGAGCACCTTATCATTGCAGGTAATGAGCCCTTCTTTCACCCTGCCATCCGGCACCGCCAGCGCAAATTCTTCTTTACCGTATTTAATCCAGCCAGAGGCCATTATCGTTATCTCATCACCGGCATTCAGTTGCAGGCCTGTATTAATACCGGAAGGAATATTTGCAGGAACTTCTCCGGACCACTCTGGCTTAGCCGTCATGCTATTCTCCTTTATCAAACTTCATTAACATTACATTTGATGCGTGCTTTGCATCAATCAAAGACAAAACTCCCCTGCATGTGACAGACATCACACTAAGTATTCATAACGTTTCATCATGGATGCATATGAATATATTTATCTTTACCAAGCTTATGTCGAAAGAATAATTCGATTTCTTTTTTTACGCTGCGATTTATATAAATCCACCAACACAACCAACAACTAAGATACTGATTTATAATTGATTTTAATGTTAACTATAGGAGTAATCGCACTTTTAATCATGACTGTAATTATACCTTTAGTAAATTAATTATCTTACCTGACAGGCGGTAATAATAGGTACACAAAGCAGTGAGAGGGCGCATTACAGCACCGCCTGCCGTGATATCCGCCCAATAAAAAACCTCTACCTCTCAACTTAATTTCTCACCTCCACGACGGAAAAGGAATGGGTTAACAAGTATCCACTTAGTTACCATGCCTATTACTTTTTTGGTTTCAACATATACCTCTCACTCACACGCATTACCGCTCTGGAGTAACAAAATACAGCATGAGATTAATCCTAATATTTAATTCGCAGAACTGCAGCAGACGGGAGACGAACGAAAATCATCAGCATCATTTCCATAATATTATTTGCTGAGCGGCATATCTGTTTATATTCTGATTGTGAATGCCGTACCCCTTAGTAACAAAAACATTATCTGTAGGCTATTTATTACCTCATACCACTGACAAGCTGGACGCTCTACGCTGTCACGATTACGGAGAATTATATGACTGTTTCACCTGCATGGTCGGGCAATATTGATGCAACTGCTGACACGGGTATTAATACCGGACTTAAACTAAAAACCGGGCAAAAAATCAGTATTATTGCGGAAGGATGGATTAAATACGGTAAGGAAGACTACGCCCTGGCATCGCCATACGGCAGGCTAAAAGAGGGCTTTGTCTTACGGAACGATAAGGTGCTGAAAGCCCGATTCAGTGCATCCGGAAAAAGCTATGACATTGGCAGTGGTGTTTACCAGTGGTCGGTACCGGAAGACGGCGAGCTGATTCTCGTGGTCAGTGACTCTTCACATCGCGACAACAGCGGCGCTTTCAGCGCGGTTGTGTATATCGCTGAAGACGAAAAGAAAGCGGCGGCTCAAAAGGCGGACTGGAAAGGTCATGTTCCCGCAACGCGCAGTGACTGGACCCACACCGGCGTATCCGTGAGCAAAGGGGACAAGGTGATGCTGATTGCTGCCGGTACCGCTCAGTACGACAGCCGCGGTCGCAGCTTTGGACCTGACGGCGACAGCCAGCATCCGTCAGCACAAAAACCGGATCCCACTTTTGTCCTGCCAGAAGCACTGGCGGGGAAATTACTGATCAAAGCGGGTGAGCATATTTACGGTATCGGAAGCGGCGGTAGCGACTGGGAAGTCCCTGCTGATGGCGAAATTTCATTCATTTTTAACGATACAAATGTTGCGTCTGAATACGCCAATAATACGGGAGGCTATGACGTCAGGTTTGTTGTGCTCGGTTGAAATGCCCGCAGGGAGGCAACGTGCCATCCACTGCCTTCCCTGCCGGTTCACTGGAAAACAAAAATGAACGTTAATGGAGCCCCTGATATGAGCATTATGGACAATAAAAAAGTTGATTTGGTTTTCATCATCGACAGCAGTCTTTCAATGAAGGATGAAGCGGAAGCGCTCTGTGCAAAACTTGAGAGCGCCATTGAGGAGGCCAGAAAAGCCTGCCCTTCGGATTTACGAACTGATTTTCTGGGTATTGAAGGCGTTTTTGCCGGCACCAAATTTAATAAAACGGTCCGTCAGTTCCTGACGAGCGAGGCCGGTGCTAACCCGTCCGCCCTGAAAGGCAGAGAGTATGTCAAAGAGGGGAACCCCGCTCAGGAAGATGTGGCGCCTGCTGCGGAGGACGTTATCCGTCATTACAACTGGCGTGACGGCGCTGAAAAGAATGTTTTTGTGCTGGGAGACGAAAGTCTGAAAGGCGGGGAGATGACCCTGGATGCGGGCCGCATCAAAGCCTGCGATGATGCCATTGCCACCGCCCTGGAGTACGGTGTCAAAATCCACTCCTATCTGGGCACGCCTCATGTCTCATTACCTTATCCCACCCCGGATGATGAGAAAGCCATGGTTCGGGAATACAAGCGCCTAGCGCTTCGTACGGGTGGTGAGCATTATATCTACACCTCCGGCATTGCCGATTTTGCCTCGGTTTTAAAAAGCACCATTTGCGCCAGTAAGGCCACGCAACACGACAGCGTGGCAAACAAAAAAGAAGAAGCAGATGCGCTGGAAGGCAAAACGCCAGCGAAGACGCCTGATAATGGCAGCGATCTGTGCGCACAGGCCCCTGAGATTGTCCGGGCGGTGAATACGCTTGCTGATGTGCTTAAGAACCTGATTGACGCTTGCGCCAGCGACTGCCGTTGCAAAGAGAATACGCCCCCTTGCCCGTGTCAGGAACATCACAACAAACCGGTGACCCCCTCCTCACCCCCCGCTGCGCCGGACACTCCCCCTGTCAGTCCCGAGCCGCCAGCAAAACCATTCCTGGATGAGAGTAAGTTTACGAATAATCATCTGAATAACTGGCAGTTCGGACCGGCAACGCCTGAGCATGAGTTTTACTCAGAAGGTGGTGCGACCATGATTCGTTTTCCGACCACCAATGTTAAAGGCCGGACACACAATGGCGTGCTGCTTTATAAACATTATTCGGAACTCCTGCCGGGGAAACGCTATCGCTTCAGCCTTCAGGCTCGCAGGGACAATGACTACAAGGTGATACCCGAACTGTCACTGCGGGTGGCAGGCCAGGATATTACCTCGGTTACAGCACTTGCCGTGAAAGGCGAGTGGGTCACGCTGTCAGGAGAGTTTACGGCGGCGCAGGGCGATAATGTGCTGGAAATTTTCAGCCATAAAGCCAGCGGCGATGGTAACGATTTCAGCATTACTGGAATCACAGTAAAATCCGTCGATTGATTTTGTTACGCTGACTTCATTTCAGATATGAAGTGATGCCGGTTTGGCTACGCGTTGGTTAAACCAGGCATCACTGCTTAGCCAGTGTGCGTCACGCTTGAGATAACGTTGGTCTGGCCCGGTAATACACGGTGGGCATGATTACCCTCGTCGACAGGTTTACCTGAGCAGTTAAACCTGCGTGTTACCAGGGAAGCGCAATTTTCTCATCATTCGCTTTCTCGCCGTAATACAGAGAAGGCAGGAAACGAGACAAGAACGTGAACTCTGTATAACAGTGTCGCATAAGCGCTAATCCGACGTCATCGGCAGGTTCAGCGTGGTCGTCATTACTCATACCCAGAATAAACCGGCTACGCAGCACACACCCAAAAGGCGTATCCCGGACAACATGTAGCATTTGTCCGTCCAGCGGGTCGCCCTGACTATCCAGTTCAGTTTTTTCACCGAAGCCTATCCTTGCGGCAATGATTGCCGAGACACTCCCATCCGCCATTGCCTTGTCGACAGCCATTTCGCCAAATACCGATGCAGGGTGATGGAATTTAAGGCGCGCGGGAATGGGAGGAATTTCAGCTAATGATTCAACTGCATGGATGCTTGCGCCGTAAAAACTTTCCCCACGCTTCCAGTTGGCGTCCCATCCACGATGTTCAACATGATCAACGGGATGCCACCATTTTATATGCTGCGTCGTTTCAAAGAAGGTAAACCACCAGTTAATCATACGTCCTTTGCAGCCATGTAAATCAGTGCGTACGGCGACCAGCAGACTCCCGTCATCCAGACGTTTAATACCTGTCTCCAGCGGCATGGGAGAAGGATCAAGCAATGCCGAATAATCCAGCCAGGGCCTGGCAATATCGTGTTGTCGCATTTTTTTCTCCATTAGCATTGGGAAGTTCGAACTATTTAGGAAACGAAGTGCGTTTCCTAAACATTACCGATAGAATGGTCGTATGACAAGCGAAAAGGAATCTCAAGGATGACCCAACCAACCAAACCACGCGGACGCCCCTCAGTCCCTGAGGAAGAGGTGAAGAAACAAATCATTGGTAGCGCGATGGCCTTGCTCTTTGACAAAGGCTATGACGCCACAACAATTGAGGCGGTTGCATCGCATGCAGGCGTTGCCAAAAAGACCGTCTATCGTTTTGCGAAAAACAGGGAGGAATTGCTTGGCCTTTCGGTTCGAAACTGGACGGATAACTACGCCCCACTCCTGCAGAGCGATCCGACAGATAAGAATGACGTTTTACCGGCGTTAAGAAAATTACTGGCTGCGATTTGTGGTCAGGCGCTATCAGTAACCGCCGTGAAAATGTTTCGCCTTCTCAATACTGAATTTCCTGGTAAAGATAATCTCCTCAAGAAATACAATGAAAATGGCATAGCGCGTGGCCAACAATTACTCACTGAGTGGATTATACGACAGCAAAAACAGAGCTGGTTGCCGATGTTACCTGCAGATACCAGTGCCAAAGTCATACTCGCCATGTGTATCGCCGAACCTCTTCGGCAGGCGGCGATTGGTTTAATTGATCCCGTTGAGAAAATCGATATTGAGGCACATTTGGATTCTTGTATGCCTTTTATTTTACTTATATTCAGGCAAGATGATGAATGACATAGTACCTGGCGATTCGTGTGGAGTGTCACGCTTAGTGTCTGTTCAAGCTATACAACTACAGGTCGCTACGTACTTACATCTCTGATAGTAACTGTTAACCATAGCGGTAATGACGTGAATTCATATTTCTCCCGTTAGACACAATATTTTTTATATCAACATCAGTAAAGCCCCAATTCATGAGGCTTTTGCATGATTAGTTATAGAGAGCTCTTTTTCGCTCCCTCAATCTCCGCCTGACAAACATCATCATTTGTAAATGTATACTGTAGGTAAACATATCCCTGTGCAGAACTGTTCGCTCTGGCTTCGATAGAAATAGCAGCAATATTATTTTTTAGCGGCGTTTCTTTTGTTCCCTTCCAAGTGGCGGATAGGAAGCGCTCTTTTTTATTTAGCCCCATCATCCAGTCCTGAGGCTCTTTCCAGATTGAACCAGCCAGTAAAAGGTCTGTGGTTTCGGCCTTTCCATAAAGTGAGCTTAACGAGCTACTCAAATCTTCAAACCTTGATTTCAAAGCAAGCCCATAGCTATCGGTATCAATGTTTTTACCGACAGCCCTAATTTGACATAAGCCAGCTTTAGGCGAGATCAACAAACCATACATTTCAAAATCTGCGTTTTGCTTCGGTAGTTTATCGGAAGTATACAGATTCACGCTGTCAGGTAGTGGCTTTAGCTTTGCCCCGATCATATCTTCGATATTTTTCTGGGTTAGACCAGCCTCAAGCCCGAACGGGCCTTCAGCGGGCGGCAGCAGTGGGGGTTGTTCTTGTGTAGTTTTAGCCGTTGCTTCCTTCTTGCCACTGGCGGTTGCTGCATTATCCTGAATTGGTGCAAGCTTAACTTCAGCGAGACCATACTTAGCGGTTAGATATTTTTGCTGCAGCATAGCCATGCTTTGTTCTTCAGTGGCAACGGCTGATAGTTTAAGTACCTGTATCAAACCGCCAGTGTACTGGCTGGCATCTGCTTTAGCTTCGTTGATTTTTGCAGTCAGATTATCGATCTCTGTTTTAATAGAGGCCGCAAGTTCAGGGTCTGGCTTGGTACCAGAGACTACTACATCAATTTTGGCACCGGACTCAATAGCATTTATACGCTGCTCTAAAAGAGCCTTATTCGTTCCCAAAACTTCCAGTCTTGCGGTGGTTAAATTCTTGATCAGTCCACCAGAAAATTGTTGATCAACTTCTTTTGCTGCTGAGATTTCGCCCTCAGTCTGTGATAGCTCAGCCTTAAGAGCCGCAACTTCCTGTTTTTGTTCCGGGGTTAACTCTTGTGGCCCACACCCGGTTAACATCGTTATGCCCACTAATGTTGCAATCAAAGTTTTCTTCATATCCCTATCCCAGTTGAAAGTATTCGGATTAATCCTATCAGGAAGTTAGACGTATTAGAATTTGTCAGTCTTGGTCATGTTCAATGCTTGGTGAATGTCCTCCGACTGTTCCTGTTCGATACGCCTCACCAGTCTATCAGCATCCATACCTCCAGCCGTGCTAGGGTTGATGGCTCCCGATGTATCGTTGTAGAAATTCGATACAGCATCTTTGCCACGTCGGGGATGAGGTTGCATTTCGAGTCCTTTTTGCTAGTTTCTGTAAAAACTTTGGGAGCCTATAGAATGAACTCAGAAAGACGCGTCTCGCCTCTCAATCCCCGCCTTAATCGCTTTATTCAAGAAACACAGGCCGAACTCTTCCAGCTAATCGACAAATGGCGTTTTCTCAAGTCGGGTCATAAACTGGTAATTCCTCGCCCGAACAAAACAGATATCAGCTACGAGGGAGTGGTATTTTCCGGCTCTGTCAGGGATGTATTCTGGGGGGATTTTATTGACCCCTACATCAAGCTACGGAGCCTCGAGCTTATCAAGAAAACTCGAGAGCTCGCAGAAGAGTGCAATTTACCAACGGATGATGCCCTCAATGATATTGGCGATATGCTCTACGGAATGGTAATCAGGATTTATGACAGAATGGCTGAAACGGACCGCATACTGCGAGGGGATGGGATGACTTTCCCTCCAAAAACCGACGTATCCCGTCACATTCAATTTATGCAGGAAGTTATTGTTAGCGAGGTGAATGTAGAAAAGATGAAAGCAAATAAGCCCAGTTCAAATAATGTTTTTAATTTCAATGGTCCCAACAGCCCAGTCCAGATCGGTGACGGCAATACCCAGTCCCAGACTATCAATATGACTATCCAACAGCTTGTGGATGAGGTCGCCAGAAGTGGTGACACAGAGGCTAAATCAAAGCTTGCTGCCCTCCTGAAGAACCCGGTAGTAAACACGCTTTTGGGTGCGGCAGCAGAGACACTATTGTCCCAACTACTGAAATAGAAAAACACACGTTTAGATATATAAAAAACAGTTGTCTCAGTTGCCTCATTGCCTCAAAAATCACAAATAACTGTATTAAAAGGATTTAATTTCAAAATGTGAGGCAACTCAGGGGTGATTTGAGGCAACTGGCGCTGAAATCAGGTTGCCTCAAAAAAACCAATAAAAATCAGATATATTAATAAGATAGTAAAACAAACAAGCTCTGAGGCAACTGAGGCAACTAAAAATCATGTTGTTACTGCGTTTTTCTTCACCCAATTCAGGGGCAAACAGCAAAACATAAGTCCATGGCTGAGCATTATTGAGATGCTTTAACCGCGGCGTTTTAACTTGCCACTCTTTCCCGTGGGCAGGCTTTTTCAGTATCCCCCGACTCACTGAGAATTCTTGCGACTATGTCCTTATTGAAGCCATTGGCCACTTCATTCTTGAATGGATCAGGCAGGACATAAAGCAGAACCGGCTCGTCGAAGTCAGCCCCTTTATCCCTGTAGCCGTACAGTTCGTGAATCGGCAAATCACGCGGGTCATACATAATCCAGCGGCGCAAAGCGGCTCATACCGTACGCGTTGAGAAAGGCTTCGCACTGTTCAATGACCTGCTGGTATCCCTTGTTTCCGGTACCGAACTCGCGGACCCAAGCATTAAAGCTGTGCTGTATGGCATCGCGGCAGGTCTGTGCATCCCATCCGGTAATCACCTCCCCCGTTCGCTAGCGTTTTAGCTCACGGTTGCCACCCTCCTCCGCGCCCTGCAGCTTGCCCGTGCCGTTAAACAGCGCGTAGGCAGACTTATAGATCTCCACAGGGTCAAACCCCCTGACCGATTTCATCCAGGGGCATCAGCGCCTCATTGTGGGCCGCTGCTTCATTTGCCAGCCCCAACGCCGTCCCGTACTACGTCAGGCGTAACAGATCAGGTTTTCCGTACAGGCTGGCGGCAACGTTCGCGGTCGTGGTTTTACCTGCACTCGACTGTTCGTAGAAATGCAGACCAAAGCCGTTAGCCATCTTGTATGGCTTGTCCTTTGGCTTAGTGGTCTCGACCTGTCGGGCGTTTAGCTTCATTGGAAGTATCTCCTTTAGACCGAACAGCATATACCCCCGAATATACCCCCAAAATGCTGTAGATTAAGGAGTACTTCGCTAGACCTCAAAATAATGAGAAAGGGCTTAAAGCTAGAGTATAAAGGGTTCCAGAGGACTTGAGTGGGCTTTGAGAGATGCTTGAGTGGTGCCGATAATAGGAGTAAAACACAGAAAATAACCACATGTATTTACTGTGTTTTATTTTTAAAAACAAGGTAGATACCCGAATTGATACCCGTTTTTGATTTCGCTCCCGATTGAGGAACAAAACGGGCTATTCAGTAGCCCTGTACCACGCCTGCCAGCGATATTTATCCAGCCGTAACTGGCGCAGGCATTCCGCTGTTTCGATGTCCGCCTGCAGATCTTCGTCGCTGTCTGTTCCAGCTTTACTCGCTCCCTTGCACGGCTCCTGCATCAAATCCGCTGATGGAGTTGGCCGCATCGAGGGCTCGCTGCCGCAGCTGCACAGCATGATCGTCAAAATCGCACTTAATATGATTCGGGTCGTTAACATATTTCACCACGTCTCGGTAAATGGTCCGGTAAATCACCTTGCCCTCTGCGCTGGCCGCTGCCGCTTTCTGCTCCCCGCTGGCGACGGCTTTCTCAGCTTTTTTGTTCTTTTCTGTATGCTCGCTGTTTACCTTGTCGCTGTGCGCATACCAGCCTTTCAGGTAACCGGCATAATACGTACCAACAAAGAGCGCCAGCAGCACGGCCAGCGATAACAGCTTCGATTTAATGGTCACAGGTCTATCCCCCAGCATGTCAGTGCGCTTTCTTGATCCCGGCGCTCAACCTGACCATAACAGCCATTCTTCTGGCCTTTGGTCAGGCGGCAGTCGCGGCCACCGTCTTTAATCCACCAGCGGATCGCCTCGCATGCACCTTTACGGTCACCGGCATTGATGCGCTTATAGAACGTTGAGGGGAAACATTTACCGGGGCCGATGTTGTAAGGGCAGAACGAAGCGATACCTGCTTTCTGTGGTTCAGTCAGCGGCACCTTTATATTCCGGTCAACCCAGGCGAGAGCCTTATCCCGTTCGATGGCATTTACCAGGTCACATTTCGCCTGCGTCAGCTTCATGCCCTGCATCACCGGTTTACCATCAACCATCGTGGCGCCACGGCAAATTGTCCAGATGCCGCCCCCGTCTCTGTACGCCGTGAGGCTGTTGCCCTCTTTCTCATTCAGGAACTGATCGAGGATTTGCGGGGCAGAAGCGCCAGCAAGAATCAACCCCAAAACAGCTGCGCTGAGCTTAGTTTTGCTGGTAGCCATTGTCCCGAGCCTCTTTCCGACGGTCATCTTTGATTTTGAAATAGAGATTTGTCAGGTAGGTGAGCAGACCCAACAAGAGACTGCCGAGTACCCCAATAGCAGCCCACTGGCTTGGACTCACTTTATCGAGGAGTTGCAGCAGCCAGTAACCAAAGCTGCCAATAGATGTGCCGTACGACAGCCCCGCCGCTGCGTCTGAAAGGTTGTTCATCCTCATACCTTACCCCCAGAGGGAATTTTGTTTAGTTCGGCGAGGGTAAGGCTGACTAGCGGTCGGAATCCCGACTATCGAAACTTACGTAAAAATGATAATCTAAAATACCAATAACAAAATCAGTTAAGAATATGAATGTTAAAAGCTTCCGAGAAGATATTAATGGATTAAGGGCTCTGGCTGTTTTATCAGTTGTAGCATTCCACTATTCAGATCAGACTATAACTGGCGGATTCGCTGGTGTAGATGTTTTCTTTGTGATATCTGGCTTTTTGATGACATCTATAATTTTTAGGGGTCTAGAATCAAACACCTTCTCTATTTGGTCATTCTTAAAGGCCCGCGCAAAAAGAATTGTTCCAGCCTTAACAGCTGTAGTTACTTTAATGCTTATTGCTGGATATCTTTGCTTTGATGCAAGCTCGTATCAATTAGTAGGTAAGCATGCATTAAGTAGCTTGACATTTGTTTCGAATTATATATATCAATCAGAAGCAGGGTATTTTGACACTGAGTCCAAAGGAAAGGCATTACTACATACGTGGTCATTATCCGTTGAATGGCAGTTCTACATCCTATACCCAATAGTAATATATGCTCTTAGTAGAATCATTTCCTTAAAAAGCCTGAAATTAGTAATCCTTGTATCTGCTTTGGTATCATTTACTTGGTGCGCCTATATCACTATGCGAGATCCTGTGTCATCGTACTTCATGCTATATTCAAGAGCTTGGGAAATGATGCTGGGAGGGATAGCATTCATATACCCGATTAAGTGCAGCGATAAAAAAAGGAATTACATTGAAATCGCTGGTCTGGCAATAATATTATTATCATTATTTACAATAAGTGAATCGACACCATGGCCAGGATACATAGCATTATTACCTGTCTTCGGCGCATATTTATGCATCCTAGCCAATAACAAAGATTCTGTTTTTTCAGGTTATCTTATAAGGAAAGTAGGGCTTTGGTCTTATTCTATTTACCTCGTTCACTGGCCTGTATTAGTAATACTCCACAAATTAGATATTCAAGTGGCATTCCAATGGTATCTGGCTTTCGTATTGTTTATTTCATACATTATTTATGAATGCATAGAGAAAAGACGGAATTACGGGTATGGGGCTGTCGCTTGTTTCATGGTAGTGATCATTGCATCATGGTATGTCAGTCTTGACGGAGTTGCCAGCAGAGTATCAAATCAGCAATACAAACTTCCCAAGGCTCAGTTCAGAAGCCTTAACGAGGGGCATTTGGGGTTAAATTCAGTTGAAGATGTTCAGTATTTCAATGCAGATGAAAAGAATTTTGATTATATTTTGATAGGTGATAGCCATGCCCGACACTACTATGCATACTTTAAATCAAGTGGTATGAAGGTTGCCTCACTTGCAACTGATGGTTGTGAGATTACAAAGCACTTCATGAATCCCCTTAATTGGTCAGAAAAAATTAGAGAAATTTGCAAAAACAGATATATCAAAGCCGTTGAATTTATCAACGCGCATCCGGGCAAAAAGGTTATATGGGCAATGACATGGCGTAACGGGGAGATCGGCGAGCCAACCACAAGCAATACCAACCTACCTAATGATATTATTAGCGAGATGGATTATTTCATTGATGATGTAAATGGCTCAATGAGCGACTTGTATATAATAGGTGATACACAGGGCAGCAAGCGAATTATGTATGAATGCCTGGCGAGTATGGAGCTGCCTATAAATAGATTATTAAATAGTTGCGAAACGCATCAAGAAGAAAGGGTAATTCCAATTAATAAACGTTTCATTGAGTACACCAAGACTCATAAAAACGTACACTTTATTGACCCTACTCCTGCTTTATGTAGCAATGGGAAATGCATTATTGTTGATGGGAACGAGCCCGTATACACTGACACCAATCACTTGACAAAAAAATACTCAATTAAAGTTGGTGAGTATATCTTCTCTAAAATCAAATCCAACTAAAATAAAAGGGCCGAGTTAGTCGGCCCTTTCTTTTAGAATGAAACATTCAACTGCATAGAGTTTGTTCCAGTATTATTTATTGTTATCGTCCCCAATGCGAATGTTGACACATAGAATCCAGAATTCCCCCGAGCCGTTACTAATGGTAAAGAGAACGGAGTAATATTGCTGTTTGTAACAACTACAGAACCAGATGCAGGAAGAACAATTCCACCAATTAGAGTTGGATCCGCTCCGCGTGTATTACCAACGAATTTCAGTCCAAACCTTGTTGTTGGATAAGATAACGGAGTCTTTGTAGTGTCATCGATATGATTACCCCGAATAATCAAAGTGCCACCTGTTGTGACTGTATCATCACCTATTGCAATGGCAGCTGGTGAAGATGCTCCAACGATCCCACTAAAAGCATTGCCGCTAATGTTCATGAATCCAGGGAGTTTCCAGTAAACTGCATTTGCATCATGTTTGATGAATGTTCCGAAAACACTTGAGGAACTATTTATTGCCGACCCTTTATTGTTCGATATATCAACGTATTCAAACCCCATACTATTGATTGATGACGCTGAAACATTCAGTATTGAATTATCAGTGATACCTAGGTATTTTCCTCTTATCGTTGAAGATGTTGAGGACGTGCCTCTCTGACAGAAAATGCCTGGGCCGGATGAGACACCACGTATCGTGTTCCCTGATATCTTAATATATCCATTATCTGAAGCTCTTATACCATAAAGAGTAGATCCGTAAATATTATTGCCAGCAATATTTACATTGCTATAGACGGAGTCATCATCAAAACCAAAATGATAAATACCACATCCGGCACATGATGATATTGTATTACCTATTACAGTAATTACTGAGTTTACATCCACTGGCCTATCTATGAAAATCCCATTGCCACCACAATCACGAATTGAGTTGCCGGATATTGTACAGACTGACGGATATGTGACCGCAATCCCATTAGACGCAGCGTTTATAACAACATTATTTGCAATAAGACACTCCCTTGCATACGCTCCTGTTTCATGACTATGCCCTATTAAAATACCATGGAATTGCAGATTCGCCTCAACGACACAGTTCGTGACGATTGAGTTCTGGCTATTCATTGAAATGCCCGTATTTCCAGCCTTATCGGAATAACAGGCATTGATAATGGCTTTATTACCGCCAGAAGTTCCGATGCAAGATTGGCCGCACTCATAGCCGCGACAGTTATCCATCCAGACCTCATCGCAGAAGCGAGTCATTAACCCTTCTTTGTCACCCTTTTTAATGACGCAGTTTTGGAAGGAAACGCGGGCGCATTGATAGGCATGGATAGGACATCCCCACGAACCGGTAGCCAAATAGTTATCGTTTTTTGAGCCGATTGCAGTACAGTTTACCGCGGATATATCGGTGCAGTTTTCGAAATGAATACCTGATACGTTAGCAGACGTATAGGATGTTTTATTTGCATAATCCACGATGGTGGTTATGTTTTGGACATGCACATTGCTGGTGTCATGTGCATATATCCCACCCTTCATCGACCCGTAAAGCACGTTGATCGTACCGTTGATTATGCGCATCGGCTTGGTGACTTCGATATCAGTGACTGAGTACGTCAGGCCCTGTAGATCCATTGTCGCACCGCTCGGCATTGCAGCCACGCATAAGGTGAATGCCGCAGTGTCGTTTGAGCCGTCTGCCTTCGCCCCGTAACGCAGAGGGCTATACTTCACAAGCAGATTGTCAACAGTTGTCATGCCAGCGCCTATCAGACCTGCACCGGTCGATTTTGCCAGCTCTATAAACACATCAGCAGCTGAGCCTGATGGAGCCGGGATGTTAATCGGACGACCGAAGCTATCCCAGGCGAAAACCTTATTCGCTCTGTAGTTCGCGGGGGCCAGCATATCCACGCTTGACTCAGGCACCCGGAGCGTTCTGGCAAAATTGGCATCTATTTTCTGGTTAATGATGTCAGCGCTATTTGCCGCAACGGTATCAACATAATTTTTTGTTGCGAAATCCTGCTTTTCAACAGGATCTGCTCCATTAGAAATTCGATATCCCTCTGCATTATACGGGCCGCCAAGTAACGGACGACGAAGAGCCAGACCGAGATAAATAAATGACCTTTGAATTGCCATCCATAAACGGTCAAAATCTTTATTCACAGTATCGGCCAGCAGATCGCCGTTGTCCTGGTAGTCGGTTAGCCGGTAGGTTGGGACTACCCGCTCAAGCATAACCACTGAGCCGCTCGCTGGTGGAGTTAAAAACACCACATCCCCACCACCTACATTTCCCGCACCTGATACGGAATAACCACTCGTAATGACATCCCCGTTTATTGTCACCTGGATGTCATTAGCATTGATGATGTAGAACTCAAAAGGAAAGACGGTCGTCAGGCCGTTGGCATTATAAATAATATAGGGCGTCTGATTCGGTACCGACATGGTGAGGACCTCTGGCAGGGTTAGTAATCGACGTCGACCAGATGATCTCCGTCACTTAACTGCCAATCTTCGCGCGCATGTCCGGTCGGAATCCCGACCACTTTACCTATACGCACCGGGGTCTGACTGATAGCACCAGCGCCGGAATCAATGAAGTCGTCTGGCTGGTTGGCCAGCGCCGGATTAAAGTCGCGCATCTGGTCATAGACAGGGCCGTCAAGCACGTCGGTGTGCGCCCACAGGAAACGCGACGACAGCGGTGCTTCAAACGCATCGAGGATGCGCTTTTGCTTGTTGGTAATGCTGAATTCTTCACGTACGCCGCACCCGGTACCTTTGAGTGCCTGACGCAGCAATTTGCCCGCGAAGCTGCCGGGTCCGTTAACCTCAACGCATACCACAGGGATCTGATATTTGAGCACCAGCTCTTTGATCTGCGCCACCTGGCCGCCGGTGATCTTGTCGTTATCGTCAAACTCTGCCAGCTCCCCGGTAAGTTCCTGGCAAATGTGCCAGTACAAATGCCCTCTTGCATCCGTCAGCATCAGCGAGAACGCCGAAGCATCGGCCTTAACTTTACCTGTGGCCACATCCCACCAGGCGACAGCGCCAACAATTTGCACATTACCCAGCCAGAGCGAGGCCGTACGGTTCGCATAGCGGATCTGCGGGTGGAGGTTATACTCACGGATGCGATCAGGATCGAGACGTACTTCTCCGACAGGTTTACTGTGCAGCTGGTACTGGCTGTCCCATTCGTTGACTGTGCGGCATTCTTTACGGCGTAGTTCCAGCTCTGCACGGTCGAATCGCTCCGGCCAGGCACAGCCGGAATAGAAATCGATAACCGTCTCTGGCGCAGCAGCAAACTCTACCCCGTCAGCAGTCAGCTTATAGTCGACATCTTCAACAAGCAGGCGCGCGGCTTTGTGGATACCCGCAAAAACATACTCCGGGCGAAACGGCAGAACGTAGCGCAGCTGCGTGGCATCTTTCGCCTCGATGCGCTTTTCTTTATCGAATAACTTAATAGTCAGGCAATCAGCCCCGGCGGCTTCCTGCTCGTCATAAAGGCTGTCATGCGTGTGCGGCGTACCGATGAAGAGTTTACGGCCGCCGGGGATCAGAATGTGTGTCTGCTCGCTCAGCCGATAGCGCAGTTTTTCGCGCGCCTCCGGCGTCTGGATATTGCCAGGTACCTCTACATCGTCGTTCTGGCACTCGTTTGCACGGGAGCCCGTAACGTTCGACAGGATGCCTTTAGCGAACATGCTAGCGTTACGCATATCCAGCGAGCCGTTTACCCACCACTGTTCAACGGTGCCGATACCATCCGGCAGCATGCCTTTTGTCAAAGGGTGGTTGCGTAATACGTTCTGCGTATCGCGGCTGGTTTTACGCGCGGTGGGGTCGGATTCAGACTGGTGCAAAATGCGGTACTGCCGATCGCAGTAGTACCGCCAGGCGTTGTAAACGGCCAGAATGGTAGATTTACCGAAGCCGCGAAAACATCGCAATACCGCCAGGTTACCGCGATGCTCCAGCCAGTGGCAGGCTTTGTAGTGGCAGTCGGGAACATCCCAGTTCATCCGCTCTGCCCATATCAGGAAGAAGGCCAGAAAGGAGATCATTTTTTCCCTTTCTGAATACGCTCGATAATGGCGGCCGCTTCCCGTTCGGCTTTGCTAACCTGCTGCCCCAGTTCGAACGCTTCATCATCCTCTGGTGTATTGCCTGACGGGGTGCCGCCGCGTGTTTGCATGCCTACCAGAGAATGCACCTTAATCAGCAGGGTCAGTGATGCGGCTGCATTCTTCTTATCCCAGTAGCGATCGCCGCGCTCCTGTTTGGTAAGCTGGTCTACGCGCTTATTACCTCCCGCCCAGTTCTCAGGGTCAGCTTCCTCGAGTACAGCATTGGTGAGTTTATCGGTCAGCGCCGTCAGGCGTGTTTTGTAGTCAGCATGCATAAAAAAGCCCCATGATTCTCCATGGGGCTATGATGGCTCGGGTTTAAGGTCGGAATCCCGACCGATTACCGCATGCCGGGGTCAACCTGATTTATCAGCGGCGCAATCCAGAACAAGTTATTCCCCGGCAGCAGCGTACGCACGTTATGCAGAACCCGATCGCCGGCATCGCCATTGAGCACACCAGCGGTCACGTCGGTGATGGTATCGAGCAGGCCGAACGTTGGGCCAAGCGCAGAGCCGATAAAGCCGCGACTGGCATAACGTGACTGTGTTCCGGTACCGAGCAAGGCCCCAAGCCCTACCATACCGCCGGAGGCCTTTTCCGCCATATTGTTATATTCCATCAGCGGGCCGAGAATACCGGAGCGGTCAACACCTTCCAGAACCAGCTTATTCGGGGACCAGTCCACCTCCTTGCCGTTTGCAGACTGTTTAAGCGCGTATGTCAGTGCACCAAGCCCAATCTGAAAAGCGGTTCCGTAGTAAAACTGACCGGTTCCCTCCTGTAGGCCGCCCAGCGTGGCACGGTTATAGGATGCGGTAGCGAAGGATTTAAACTGGAAGATAGTTTTACCCAGTGGCGTGCTGGCCCACAGCGGTGTATCGCCGATCCCCGGCGTGATAACGGTATTGTTAACGTCTTTGAGCACCGCCGACTGGAAGACGCCAGCAACGTGCTGATCGTCCCATTTTTCAAAATTACCGATATGCCAGCCGTTTATGACTTCACCATGTTTTTCGAACTCACTGCGGATACGTGCAGCCATGTTGTCATTGATGCCGAGCTTAGCCAGGCGGCGGCCAGCGAACGCGCCGGAAAGTATGCCGTCGGACGTGATCATGCCATTTACCGATTTGTTCATATCATCGAAGTGGCCCATTAGCGTGAGCTTGCCGAATGCATCGGTGACACGCTCCATGCCCGCTTCTACCGCTGTAGTTCTGGCAGAGCCATCCACCAGATCACCCATTGTGCGCGCACGTGTATGCAGGATGGTTTCCAGCCCGACGGCCATTTTTAACTGTTCGGCGCGGCTGGCCTTGAATGCCGGAGAACGGGTGATTAGCGCAGAGTAGCCGCGCATGGTATTACCAAACCCGTTAACCATCACACCGCGCGCGAGATCGGGAATAGCGGAAACGGTCATGCCGCCCAGCTTGGTAACAAAGTTAGCGCTACGCAGGAACGCCCCGGCGCGTACGAAAAATGATGATGGATCGTCTGGCATGCCATAGGTGCCCGCCAGGCGGTCGCGCAACGCTGTGATATCCCGGATGTCGTTATCGCGGGCTTTCGCCAGTTTTGCCTGGTCTTTAGGATTCTGACGCATCAGCGCATCGTATTCGTCCTGAATATCCTTGAGTTGCTTCTCCAGCGATTTGTTACCGAATGCGCGCGTCAGCTCAACCTCTGCCGACGCCTCGCGGATGTGACGCTGCAGCACATAATTGGCGTCGCTCTCCAGATAATCTTTCATCAGGCGATCGGGAACGCTCAGCGTACGCGACCGGGTGCTGCCCGCCGCTTTCACCATAAAGACGTTTGCGAAATCCTGCGGGATTTTTGCGCCTACGATTTTATTGATCGTGGCATCGGCGGTAATTTCTGCCTCTTCGCGGGACATGGTTTTTTCGCCACGCGACCACCAGTCAACCAGCATGTCGCGGAATTTATCGCGCTCGTTGACGATCTTGCCGACTTTGTAGACGCGCGGGAAATAACTCTCCTGGCCGATGGCTTTTAGCTCCTCGTCAGGTGGTAGCAGGCCAAGCTTTTGCTGCGCCACTTTTACCCGATTAACTACCGTGCGCATTGCCTGCGCCGCCTCCTGCACCACCGGATTAGCATGCACATC
Organism: Enterobacter sp. RCC_40; assembly: GCF_041360735.1. Classification (NCBI taxonomy): domain Bacteria; kingdom Pseudomonadati; phylum Pseudomonadota; class Gammaproteobacteria; order Enterobacterales; family Enterobacteriaceae; genus Enterobacter; species Enterobacter sp. RCC_40. The sequence goes on along the minus strand of NZ_JBFUPR010000002.1, from coordinate 65,601 downwards.
TCCGCTGCGCATGGCATTACCCACTTCTTCGCGGAACTGAGAAAAACTCAGGTCACCGCCAGCGGCTTTATACTGACTGTAGGCCTGCTTGTTCGTCACCACAACAGCGGCTTCTTCACGACGCCACCCGCGAACACGGGTTTCCGCCGCGATGGGTGTCTCAATGCCGCGGGCATTGCCCTGCAGTGTGTAGTTATTCTCTGCCAGTTCCAGAGCGGTGCGGCGGGAGGTTTTCGACGGCGACTCCATCAGACGGGTAAACGGGGTCAGATAACTCCCTGCCTTACGTGCCAGTTTACCGACCGGTCCACCAGCTGCCGGGGTGAGATCCTCGATCGTGGCCTCACTGATTCGCGCCGCGCCGACGCTGCCCCCTTCCGGGAGTGAGGCGGCAGCCGTATCCGTCGCTGACGTGATGCTCATATTATCGAGGGCGTCAGCCACTTCACGCGTGGCCGCAGTGCGGACAGATGGCGATAGCGCAGCACCGGCAGCTGCAAATACACCGCTCATCAACGCACCGGCTGCGACGTGGGAAGCGCTTTCCCCCCATGTACGGGTAATCTGCTGACTATTCAGCGCAACCTCGCTCGCTGCTGTTGCTGCAGCACCGATTGCAGCCTGTGACGCGATACGAGCTACCGCGCCGCCCTGCGCGCCGGGGATAAACATCGAAGCGACTGTAACAGGATCGACAACTCCTGCGGCAATGCTGGCGAGAACACCTTCGCCGCCAGCCTCGGAAAGTACCCTGCGGTCCTCGTTTTCATCGTCAATCTGCTGTTTCAGCCAGGCGGTTTCTTCCGGCGAGCGGGCATCGGCAAAAGCGGATCCCCATTGTTCATAACCGTGCAGCTCGTTTTTATCAGCATACGGATTGTATCCGTCTACGGGCTCAAACTGCTTTGCCGGGCGGAACATCTGACCCAGCAAGTTATTCTGGCGAAATGCTGCGCCCCACACAGACGGCTCATCCTGCTGAGGTGCCGGGTTGGTACCTTCAGGCAAAGGCACATCAAATCCGGTAGGTGCAGCCAGGACATTACCCGCCGGAATGAATCCGTTATTCAGTTCTTCAGGAGTGGCGTATACCGGCATTATTCAGTGCTCCACGAAAAGTAATTTTTAACCCTGTCCATGCGCTCGTTATGCAGGCGCTTGTACTGCTCATCGAGCGCACGGTGTTTATCTTTGAACCCGCGAATATCCTGGCCCCGTTGCAGCTCATTGCGATCATGTTCTTCGCGCTCTTCCTGCATTTTTTTGTATGGCGCCCACTCTTCCAGTGACGGTTTCCAGCGCATCGGCCTGCCGTACGAATCGTAGAACGGTTGTACCGCCTCGATACCATCCTTATCTTTTGTACGCACCATGATGGCGTAATCGCCATTTCGGGCCGTCAGCACATCAGGAGTTATCTCCAGCTCTCCACCAATACGCGATTCTGGCGTTTTGCTGGTTACAGGTGCAGCGTTACCGGAGGTAATACCCAGCTGCGTCGGGCTGGTGGTGATATCACCCTTGCGCTCGCCATACATCAGGCTCTCTTTTTCTTCTTTCCACTGTGCCGCCTGCCAGCCTGACGGACCGTAGTTATAGAGCGCCTCTGGCGCGTATTTCATAAGTTTTGCGTCGCCGTTTACCTCGCTGATACTCCAGGTGCGGGCGATCTGCTGGTTGGTCATTTTCTTCGCCGCATCAGCATTGCCGCCTGTGGTACGGTAGTTGATGTCGTACAGCGACTGGTAATCGTTGCGGAAACGTGCGGCCTCCGGGGTCTCGTCATCGGCGGATGGATTACCCCAGCTAAAGAAGCCCGACATGCTGCTCACAGCGGAATCCATCGCTTTGCCGCGATCTTTTTTGTACTCCTTAGTGCTCTGGTTTGATGCCAGCTGCGCTTTGAGCGCATCGGTCTGGTTGTAGGTCAGATTCTGCGCCTGCTCAATAGCGGTTTCGGACGCCATGCCAGAATCGGTAAGCTGCTTAACGGTGAGATAGAATCCCTGCATATCCTTTGGCATATCGCCAACAGAGGCGGGGTCAGTGTCGTAGAGACGATTAAATAACTCGGCCCCCTGACGGACCGCCTCAGGACTGCGAGCGCGGGAAATAGCCGATAACTGGGTGGTTACCTGCGAAGGAATGATCCCGGTCTGGGCCACCTGCTGCACGATCCCGTCATGAGTGGTGGCGTCGTTAATCCGGAAGTTTTGCGCTGTTGGCGTGGCGTCGGCGGCTTTTTGCATGGATTTATTGGTAGGGTCTAGTTTCTCGCCCATAGACAGCGCTTCGTTAAAACGACGGGTATCACGCTGCGCCTGTATCGCCTCGTTACTTTTCTGCACCAGCGCGCCAAGCTTGCCATAAGCATCGAGTTTCAGCGCGTAATCCGGGTCGTTTGCCTGCGGCTTTAACTTCGCAATTTCCGTCTGCTGCTGTTCTGGGGAAACGTACTGTATTGCCTGGAAGGTTTTGGCATTGTTGATCGCGATGTCGAGCTGCTTGACGGCTTTTGCCCCCTGCTCGCCGTACGCAAACATGATGGATGCTTTATCCGGCATGGCGTCAGGAACTTCGCCGTTATACAGCTGCGCCATCGTATTATTCAAAATAGGATCGATTTGCTCGCGCAGGGCTGTGCGCTGCTCACGGATTTTCGACTCGGCAATGTTATCGATTTTGTTAACCGACACAGGATCGAGACCGGTTTTGTTTTTACGGTACCGGGCCAGCCACCCGCGAGTTTCAGCAGGTAGCTGCCGAATAAAATCAGCCTCAGATATTTCGCCTTTACGTGGGTCTCCAGCTTTCGCGATCAGCTTGTCAACGTTACCCATACCCCAGTTATACGCAGCACCAGCCAGCGTTTCAGAGCCGTATTTACCGTACAGCTGATTTGCGTAATCACTCGCCAGCAGAGCGTTTTGCTCTTCGTCAGCCGGGTTATATTCAACACCGCGCTTAGCCGCCAGCTCTTTGCCTGTGTCCGGCATAAGCTGGTATTTACCCTGCGCACCGGCTGGCGAAGTCATTATGCTGCCGTCAGCGTTAAAATGCTTACCGCCGGATTCAACAATCCCGATGGCTCGCATATCCAGCGCACCGGTATCTTTTACCGGGAAGTCGCCATTTAACCAGCCCTGAGGATTGGTTACCGCATAATTCTGGGCTCGCTGGTCCATAGCCCGCAAATTGGCCTCTGAAACAGCCTGGTCAATTTGCTCCTGCGACCAGCCTTGCGCCTGGCCATACAATGAAATGGAGTGCTGACGCGCACCGCGAATCAGCGCAGCGGCCTGCGGATCGTCAAACGCCCCCGCTTCCTGCTCAACGGAGGATTTTACCGTCGCATCGAGCTGCTGACGCTGTGCCTGTTCAGTCTGGCTACGTTCAAAGCTGTTGTAAGTGCTGGCGCGGCGGATCTGGCCCGATTTCCATTGCGCGTCAAAATACTGCAGTTGGCTCTGCGGTACGCGTTTTCTGGCCTCTTCATAGTCGGAAGAATCCTGCTTATCCATATCCAGACCGACACCGGAAGATTTGAACCCCTGTCGGGTTACCAGCGCTCCCGTCTCTGGGTTTTCCCAGCGGTTGCTGGATTTCGCATCGAGATCGGTAAGTATCGCCTGGGTAGCAGCCACGTCTGCTTTATCCTGCGTACGCTGCAAATCATCCACAGTCTGCCCCAGAGCAGCTCCCAGCCCAGCTACAGCATTACCTGGCTGACCAACATTACTGACACCGATCCGGGTCGGGTTAGCCTGAGGCGTAACATTGCCAAAATTACCCGTTGGTATTCTCACGGTTATTTACTCCCTGCTTTTTTCCAGCCGTTATAAGCTGTGCCGCCAGCACTCAGCAGTGAACTGCCCGCGCTGATGTAGCCAGCTGTTGACGCATTACGGCCGCTGATACGGTCGGCAGACGCCTGAGCGTTGAGCCGTGCGCTCTGGTTCGCGCCGTTCAGAATGGTCTGGTACGCATCTTGCTCCGCATCGCCCACGATGCCGGACTGAATCCGCAATGCGGTACCTTCCCCGGTGTCTACACCTGACGCTGCCAGCGCTGCATTTGCCTGTGCTGCCTGTGCCCTGCCCGCCTTACGGATGCGATCAGCTTCTACGCGTGCAGCTGCCTGCGCAGCTTCTGCATCTGCTTCCGCCTGCGCCGCCTGGTAGTTGGACATTTTCTTTTGCTGCTGACCGCTATAGACAGCACCACCCGCCGCAAGAACGGATGCGCCAATTGCCGCCACCTCTAACCCGGTACACATCGTTACACCTCTTTTGAATAAAGCAGACCGGTACGCGACAGGCCGAGACGTGAATACAAATCACCGGTGCGCTCTTCATGTACGCCCGTGGTGATACCCATATTTATGATCGCGGCGCCGTGCTCTTCCGCCCAGGTGATAAATGCCTTCGCAAGGCGTGGGCCCGCAGAACCGCCGCGATGCTCAGGGGAAATAAACAACCCGTATTCAAAGGCCATGTGCTGACGGCTGAACCATTGCTCAGCAATCCCCCCGGCCAGCCAGCCGATTACAGCACCGTCTTTTTCAGCCACCAGCAGGCAACCGGCGGGGGACGAAATAAGGTTGCGGGCGAGCTCTGCGCATTTTTCTTCATCAAAGGGTGAATTCTGCGAATAGCGGGACTCGATATACATCCGCGCCCCCAGCTCGATCAGCGCCGGGATATCCCCGGTTTTTGCGTTACGTACCATGTCAGCCCCCGTTACTGGTGAACGTGAAAATAATTGCGAGAAGGTGGAATGGCAGCGGCTGGCGCTGCTGGATAAGCAGGGTATCTTCCCCGCGCTCCCAGCCGAGTTTTCCCCAGTAGTGATCACCGGTGAAAAGCGGTGCTGGCTGGTTAAGGATTTTTGGACCGAACCGGCGGAACGGAATGACCTGGCCGTTGCACTCTGCGCCAGTGGTTTCGAGAAAACGCATTGTCACTTCGCTGGTGCGCTTCTTCGCGTTCTGCGTAGTACCCTCAGTTGTCTGAACCTCTGGCGAAAGCGTTTCGATCGTGCTTTCGAAGTGCAGGCCGATCTCCACGCTTTTCGCCGGGCGTGACAGGGTGATTTGACCAGAGGATACGGTGTACTGCGGCATAACCGCACCGTCGGCCACTACATCAACCGTCTGCCCCTCAAGATGCGAAAGCCCCGACCACGTAGCAGAACCTTCGCTAGCGGTGCCGGTTACTGCAGCATCGGTATAAAGTTTGCTGTCGAACACCTCGACATAACGAACGGTCTGGCCGTTTACCTCACGACGGACGATCACATAAACCACATCGTCGGTGTCCGATGGAATTGTCGCCACCGACTCAAACGCGCCATCTGTGACCTGACGTGACCATGCAATTACATCCTGACCACGGTCGATAGCCATCGTGACCGCGGCGCCATCAGCCCGGACCATCCAGATAAACGCATCCGGCTGTTGCTGATACGCCATATCCAGCACACCGCCAGCGGTGATGTGTTCGGCCAGCACCGTCATATCGTTGGCGGAATAGGAAACAAAGCTGTCCGGGTCGTACGCTACCGCGTAGAGTTTGCGGCCAGCGCGCTGCACAAACATGATTTCGGTACCAACGCGCACAGGGCGGATCCCGTTGCAGCCGTACGGACTTGGGTTTTTCACCGAAATACTGGTTGGTGTAATGGCAATATCATTACCACCAGTTATTGTAAACTCTCCGCCATAGGTCAGCGCGATCAAGGTATTCATCTGCGCCAGATGCACAATTGGGTTAAGCTGGTCAGAAGATAGCGTGAAGCTAATCGCTTTATCGTCATCAGTACCGAGCTCAAAGGACAAATACGCACCTTCCCCCTCACTCCACCAGATTGTTTGCGGATATTTTGGTGAACCAGCCAGGACAAGTCGTTGCTGATAAAGAGTTACTGCCCCCGGATAGCCAAATTCATCTGTCCATACAGTATCTTCGCGAGTCCATGCTCCAGGTGATGCAGCCTGTGTAGCGCTTAAGTTGGTACGAATTGTGCCAACTGCAACCTGAGCACTGGTAACGCTTTTGATGAGAACCAGACCACTGTTAATCCGGACGTAAGAACCAATGTCCTGAGTAACCCAGCCCACGCCGGTGAATGGTGGGCTTGGATTATCACCCGGATCCGCATCGCTCAGGGTGAGCGTAATTTCTGAGCCCACGAACTCTTTGACGGATGGCTTACACCATTTTTGCGGTGTATCGCGCACCTCGTCGAATGGCTCAACAATGAACGGTGCAGGTTCAAGCACCCAGTCTGTTTGACCACGGCGCTGGAGCCGGTGAGGTTTGACGGACTGATGCACCAGGAACATCGTGTCAGCACCCTGCACATAGTTCACGGCAGCTAACATATCGGCGGTGTATGGGCTGGCGATTTCATAAGGCGTATTGTCGCCGTGAACCAGCTGCTTACCGTTCTGATAAATGCGCATGTAGCCGTCGCCGAATTCAAGCATGTAGGCCTGAGAACGGTTGAACACGTAGGGAATAAGGCGGGATTTTTTATTGCCGAATTTCGTGGCCGCCGCAAAGCGGGTACCAGGTCTGCGGACAACGCCACCCTGCACAACCACTACCGCGTTTTCAATAATCTTCGCGCCGTTGGCGTAGCGGGCAATATCAACACGCCCCATAAGACGAGGGGAGACTTCGCCCGCGGTGAAATTGGTTTTAATGAGGTTCGCGCGCATGTCAGAACCTCGACTCATAAGTAGGATAGCCGCCAAGCTCTTCCGGCGGTTCTTCCTGACCATCAACGGCTTTAGCCTGTTTAAGGAGGAATGCGGCCTCCTGCGCCAGACTATCGCGCAGACTGGCGGATCCCGTCACCGCGTATGCCAGTTTGGACTGCATCATCATTTCGGCAACGTCCACCAGCGCGGCATCCCATGTGGATTCGTCCTCATTGCGGTAGATATAACGCAGGCGAATCACATCGACGTTGGACAGCAACCGGGTGCCCTCAATCCGGTAATCAATATCGTCCCGTGGTTCTCCGACCGACAGAACGCGGATCAGGTCACCGGGTAGGGAAAACTGATACCCGTAGCCAAAGACAGGCGCAGCGCTGACAGGGGAAAGCACAACTCGTTTAATTGCGCAGTTCCACGGGTGAGCACGAAGTAATTTATTGCGGACTGTTGGGTAAAGGTTGGCGCAAAGACGGGCATGATCCGTGTCTTCGTCGAAATCATTTATCGGGTGAGCACCCAGCGCCAGAAGTGCATTTGAGCAGATTGATACACTCGAAGTCATGGCAGAACCTCAGATGAAAAAAGGCCGGGGTTGTCCCCGGCAAACACACCAGCGGCTTAAACAACAAAATCGATGGCGACGACTTTTTTCTCGTTGGCACGGCCAGCGCCATAAGACGCATCAACAGAGATCTGAATGGTGTTGTTTTTATCGCGACGTGGACCGATATCGACGTTGTACTCAGCGCCGGTACCGAAATGCACAGCGGATTTACACCATGCGACGGCTGTTTTGGTGGTCACGGCCGGATCGCCATCAGTCACAGAATCCAGTTTTTCGTAAGCCAGCCACTTAAAGCCGAGCCAGTTGCCAGACACAGCACCTTCCTGCAGCATTTTCACCGCCATAAAGTCGGCAGAAGTCAGCGTGGTATCGCTGAGGATCTGCGTCAGCATGTCGGCGTTGTAGGTGATATACAGCTCTTCCCCGTTCTGCTCGTCACACTCGTTACGGCGGAACATCGCTTTTGCAGCGATCAGCTTGGCTTTGGTCATCCCTGTACCACCAGCAACGATTTTTTGCGACGCAGGCAGCGCCACTGGCGCATATGCCCCGCCGCTGGACGTTTTACGCAGCACGGTATCGAGCAGCGCACGATATACAACGTCGTCTTTTTTGCGGTTGGCGGCCGCCAGGGTGAGCTGCAGATATGGCCCCTGCGGGTCTGCAAGCAGTTTACGCAGGTCACGTTTTTCAACAGGAACGAATACACCGTAGTCCGCCATCAACGCGTTACGGGTGCCGGCTTCTGGCAGGTCCCATACGGTGTCACCGAAACGCGTGGTGATCTGCGTCATTTCGATGGTGCCCATATCGTTGATAGTAAAAGCTTCGCCGGTGATCATCCCACGGTCGTTTACCGCTGCCTGCAGGCGGGAATCCTTCTGCTGCGCGGCGATTTCGAAAGAATCATGAAACTGCGTGATAAACGCAGCGGTGATCATGTTCTTATTGGCATCAAATGACATAACAATCACTCCAGAAAATATCGCCTGCTGGGTTGTCGGTTGCCCGGCCCGATTAACACAATGCGCGTGGCGCTTACGCACTGCGGGAAAATTCAGTTATCCGGCGTCCCCGCCGGGCTGGTAGTGGAGAGATTGTTAGCGAGGTGTGCGGTCGGAATCCCGACCAAATGAAAAAGCCCCGCATCAGCGAGGCTCTTTTATCCGCTAATGCGGATATCGATTTGATTATCCCTTAGCGAGGATATCTTCGTGACATGTCACGCTACGGTTTGATCGCCGTAACGTTTCTGGTAATACGCTTTGACCTGTGCAGATACGCGTTCGTGGTCTGGGTTTTTGGGGTCCATGTACGCCGGGGATTTCATCAGGTCGCGAATAGTCTGTTGCTCTTCGAGGTTCACATCGCCGCCCGCTGGCGCATCTTCCTGCATTTCGGCACCGACTTTAGCCAGCATGCGGATAACCATCGGGTTATTGCCGATCTCGTCAATACGGCCTTTGTCGGCGTCGTCAGCCAGCGAATTAAACGCGCGGAAAGCCAGACCGATGTTTTGCTTAAACTCTGCGTCAGTCTTCCAAACCTCGCGCAGCTGCGTGGTGGCAGACTGTGAATCCAGCTCAGCGGCACCGCCTACCAGCTCAGGAGCACGCTGCGCGTATTCACCCAGGATGAAACTCATCTGGTCGTTGGTGATGCCTTTGGCGTGCGCAGTTTTCATAAAGCTCTGCATGCGCGGATCGGCTTTGAACTCTTCCCAGTTAAACCCCTCGACCTCTACCTTAGGCGCATACTCATCTGACGTTTTCGGCGGTGCGTCGCCGCTGCCCATGCGTTTTTCAAGGTGAGTGTAATTTTCCGCCAGTTTGCGGGCAGAGCTTTCAATACTGAGTTTTCCGTCTTCGCCCATAACGCGGAATTTCTCAGGTATCCAGTCATTCGCACCCTGCTCGCCCGCGCCGGTGCTGAGCAGAGAATTGCCAGAAGGTTCACCAGCACCCGGATTATTGCCGCCATCTTCACCACCTCCGTTACCGCCGCCCGGCTGTTCTGCACCCTGCTCGGCGTTCATGAATAAGTGTTTAAGCTTCCACATCGTCTTCTACTCCATCGGCCTTGTTGATTTCGCGCAGGATGTAATCCAGTACGGATCGCTGCCCTGCCCTGTAACACGTTTCACGGTCGCCCTCGGTACCGCCGGGGACATACGCAGCGCGCCCGAAGCGGCGCGTTAATTCTTCCAGCACCTGAGAACCACCAGGCATTTCCTCGAAAATGCGCTTAAAGTCCTGAGGTGTAGCCTGTTTTATTCTCATTGGTTACCTGCCAGTCGTTGCCCTATTGCCGCGCCAGCTGTCTGCCCTGCAGCCCCGGCCGCCTCAGTGCCCGCCTGCATCATGAGTTGCTGCTGTGCGGCCTGCTGCTGCGCTTTCTGGCGCTGGTCGCGGAGATCTGCCACAGCATCGGAGGAGCGAATAACCTTCGCCGGGACGCCAAGCGCCTCAGCCACAACGCGCGTGGCCTCGTCGGTATCGATGAGATCAACAACGTCCTGGCTGATGCCCGCGAGGTTTGCCACGTTAGCGCCAAGGCGTTCGATTGCCGTCACGTCTTCCAGCTTCTGGGCGCGTGCCAGCGGTGAGATGTAGCGCACGTTGAAATTGGCGTTCTGAAGGCTCTCAGGCGGCGGGGAGAAGATGCCAGCGCGGAAAGCTATGCCGAAGCAGCGCACCACCAGCAGCTGAAGATATTCAGCCTGGAACCGGCCATACACCGGGCCGAGCAGCTGGCGAATCAGTGCGACGCGCACGTGCACTTCGGTCGCGGTCATGGCTGGACCGTCCTGCGGCTGCAGCTGGTCCGCCATCATGATTTTGCGGATTGACGCCTGCAGGCGGTCTTCTGCGGTAAACGCAACCTGGAAATCTGCGCCGGTCAGCAACGGTTTCATACTTTCGGTGCTGTTCGCCACGATGATGCGACGCGGGCCGACCTTGACCGTACGCGGGTTGAGTACGCCGTCGTCTTCGGCAATCCACATGCCGGAGATAGCCAGATCCTGCGCGGCTTTCTCCATGCGCTTGGTTTCGTTCAGCTCTTTGCAGTCTGGCAGCGCGTCGTATACCGGGCCGATGCCGTAGGAACCGCCAGGGATTTTCATCCAGCGCGGAACGCAGCACGGGAATTCGTGGTAGCCGGATTCGCGCACAATCAGCTTGTTGCTCACGTCGACGTTGTACGACGCAAAGCGCATGTTTTTCGCCAGGCGGGCGTTAACCATGTAAGTTTCGCGCGGGAAAATGCAGTGCAGGAAATCAAATTTATCGTCGGGCTTTTTCTTCGCCGCGTCGCGGATCTTCTCGCTGACCTTGTCCGCGCCAAATTCTTTGATGGCCTGCTCTGCGGTCAGCTGGTAGCGGCGGTATATCGTGTCCACGATGCCGTCTTTGCGGGTGGACGTGACATAGCACTGCGCCAGCGGCCACTGCTGGAAGATGTAGCCGCCCTCTTCCCGGTCCTCGTCGATGTACAGCACGAACCAGCCAGCGCACACCACATCGAGATTCGCCTCGTAGCCCTCGGCGTCGAAGTTGGCCGCGTGGATATTTTCCCAGACCAGCGTTGCGCACTCAGACAGCCAGGCTTTGGCGTCGTCCGGCAGCGATTCGCTGTCGAGGTTCAACCACTGCGCGTTTGCCGGGGTCATGCCGGACATGAGTGCAGAGGCCAGCATGCGGGCGCTGTCGGTGGCGGTGCCGTCCAGTAGCTTCGCCACCTTGTGTTTTGCGCTCTGAGCGTCGAGCACTTCGTCAGAGAATCCCGCGCCGCGCAGCGGATAGGTGTAGTCATAGCACTCGCGCCAGACGCTTTCATGCTGCTGGCGGTTGGCTTTCAGCGTGTCGGAACGCTTAATCAGCTTAACGGCGAGTTCATCCATCAGTTACGCCCCCAGAGTGTTTTTCTGTTGCGCTGCCTGCGCGCCAGAGGACAGCAGAGAGCTGCCAGAATCAGCCGCACCCTCTGCGCCACTGGCGAGAAGGGACGAGCCTTTCTTGCGCTTCTTGCGCGCTGCTGCATCTGCGTTTGCCGCTTTTGCCGCTGCATCGGCAGCTGCATCCGCTTCGGCCTGCGGGTCGGTCTGTACGACCTTTGGAGTTCCGCCTCCACACATAGCGATTTCCCTCTTAGCCCGGAACGTGCCAGCCGTGCTCAGTCAGAACGGGTTTACCCGTAACCGGCTGGCGTTTGCCCTCGTCGTTCGTCACGTAGCCCAGCGGCGCAGCAGGCTCCGCCGTGGTGGCTTTTTTGACGAGCTGGAGGAATTCGAGATTGTCGGTCAGCTGCTGGTCAGCCAGGTCGGTGTAACCCAGCGTTTCAAAGCGGGCGATGATGGCCGCGCCCTGCTCGTTGATGGTACCCAGCAGAGTATTGCGCTCTGCGAGTGCGGCATCGTCCAGCAGGTTAGCAACGCGCTGCTGGATTACCTCAGGCTCAGCGCGTTGCTGGGCCAGCGTTACCGCTTCGCCAGACGTGCCCGTCTGCTGCTCTGCGCCCGTTTCAGGTTCCTGCCCCGGTACTTCGACGGTTTTCTTTGGTCGGCCCATTGTGTTGGCTCCTGTGATGATTGAGCCGTAAGTGTGAAACAGGGTCGCGGTCGGGATCCCGACCAAATGGGAAATTTGTTAAAAACAGGGCCGATTTAACATAATGGACGTTGCGCGCACCAGCGAAATGGCACTCGTTAACGATTTAGCATGAAGGGTTTATTTGTAGCGGTTTCCTGGCCGGAAGTGGTGAAAATGGACTGCATAAATCGTGCATAAAACAGGGCGGTTTTTGCATAGCGTTTTTAACCAGTGAAAGCCCTGTTTTTGCAAGTTTTCATGGGGCCAGACGCTTCGTGCGCCAGGCGTAAACAAAGCGCCGTGATGTAACCTGCGCAGGCAGTTCGGAACGCGGGCGCTGTGTGACGTAGCACCAGAAATCTATCAACGCTTCACCCGTGTGATGGTTCGGCGCTGCGCCCTGCTTCCAGCCGATGATAGCAGACTTCGACACGTCGAGCTCTCTGGCAATCTCCTGCAGGGGAATGCCGCTGCGCGTGATGTCGTTAATCACCCGGAACCAGTCTGTTTTGAACGTTGCGACAACTGGCATAGGTCACCCCCCAAAACGCGCGTACGCGCGAGCATAGAGAGCGATTTTATTGAGCTTCTGGCGCTCGTTAATCGCCGTGATGGAATCAAATCGTGTTTGCATATCGCTACCCGCAATAAATTACATGTTCATTGCTAGACCACCTGTGACCACCTAGACCGCTATTTTCTAACCTTTCCCCAAATCGACTTATATATATATATGGGGTTCTTAGTAAAAAGGTGGTCTAGGTGGTCTAGGTTGGTTTTCGCCTTAAATTACAATACGTTGCCGCTAGACCACCTAAAAAGTCGAGGTGGTCTAGGTGGTACTAGTTTTCACCCAAACGCGTATCTGTTTACCGTTTACGAAGCGCCTATCTCGTAAATATCCGCAGTTTTGCAAAACATTACCGATTCGCATTTCTTCACGTTTCCCAATGTTGCGAGAATCGAGCCCAATCGCTTCTTTCAACACATCACTAGTTAGTAAAAATTCGCAATTTCGCGGAATGTCGTTCGTCATCAGGTCGGGTGTGTCGAGCCATTTCTCGACCGTTTCGAGCCACGCATCCTTAATGGTGTACTGCTCATGGACACTCGCGCCGAGACGCTCAGCATCGCGGAACTGGATACCGCCGAGGCGCTTAAACGTCTCGCGGGCCTCAGCCCACAGCAGCAGCAAATCGCGTTTAATGGCCTTCACATCGACGCTGGAGACCTCAACGGGAAGCCAGCGTCGGTTACCGGTTTTGTCAGCGAGGAATTCGTCCTCGTTGGTGGTACCGACAAACACCAGCCGACGCGGGAACTGGGTGGCGAACTCCCGGTATTTAGGGATCCAGTTCTCATGCGTGCGGGTCACGAATGCCTTGATGGATTCGAGTTCTTTTGTATTAAGGCCGCGCAGCTCGCCGATCTCCGCCACAAGTCGGCCGCGCATCTTGCGTGCGAGGTCGTCGTCTTTCTCAGCGAATGAGATCTCGGTGAAGAATGCCGGATCGGGGGATAAAGCCTCCACGCCGGAGGATTTACCGCAGCCCTGCGGACCGACGAGGATCGGCACCATATCGGCTTTAACGCCGGGCTCCAGCACCCTGCCCGCCAGCGCGGTCCACATGTACATGGACACTGCGCGGGTGTATGGCGTGTCGGCGGTACCGAAGTGCGTGTGGTAGAAAGATTCGATGCGCGGCACGCCATCCCACTCCAGCCCGTTGAGCCAGGTAGTCGCCGAATCGAAAGGTTGTTCGTCAGCGGCCAGCAGCACCACGTCGCGAATGAGCTCGCGCCCTACAGGTTTAAAGCCGCGCTTTTCCATCGTGATGCGCAGGCGCGCATAGTCCGCATCGGTGAACGCCTGCCACTGGCCGGAGCCTGCCTGGGCGAACATGATTTCATCGCGGAACTGGTCAAAGCGGATATCGATGTCCACGAAGTCAGGACGTACAACAGCTTTGGCCGCGTTGCTGATGGTGGCCTCGATGCGGCCCCATTTGTCACGCTCGAACGCCGGCAACGGTAATGGCTCGGCCACTTCGGTGCTGGTGAGGTCTTCGAAATCGTCGTTGCGGATCCCGATAGCATTCAGGAAATCGCCGTCGTCGCGGTGTGCGCAGCTGGCGTGCAGGCACTTAAAATGCCCCTGCTCAAAGCCCGCGGTACCGCCCGGGAAGTAAACCGTACTGGTCGGGTCGCCGCCGGTGCTGTGGCCATCCTCAAACGGGCAGCGGATATAGCGCTCACCGTTCGCGCCATCAAGCAGCGTCCAGCCATTGGCATCAAGGTATTCAGCTGTATCGTCCGTGGCGCCGGGCGTGAAGGTTGAGCGGTCGCGCATCTTCGTGCTGCCCGCTTCGGTGGTGACCGACACAGGCAGCTGTTCCGCCAGGCGCTGCCACAACGTTTCGAGCTGGTCAGCAGTTATGACAGGGGGCTCGTCCGGCAGACCGCCGTCCCACTCAATGCGCGCGCCGCTGCTGTGCGTACCGCAGGCAACGAACTGCTGCCCGTTCGCCAGCAGCTCGATAATCCCCATATCGCCCGCCAGACGGTGGATGCGTTTACGGAAATCGCCATCAACGGCCAGCAGGTACAGGCATTTGTTGCTGTTGGCGCGCCAGCGACGCGGCGGCAGCTCACCAAGCAGCTGCACCAGCGTTTTGCGAATATCGGCCTGGATATCTTCGTCTTCGCTGTCACAGTCCAGCGCCAGCCAGCCATGACCTGTACGCACGCAGATGCCGTAATCCGGCTCGTTCGACCAGCGGGCAAAGTCATGCTCGGTTACGACGTGCTCGGTCCAGTCCTTGATCCCGGTAGCCAAACGGTCGCGGTTATACAGGCTTGGCGTTTTGCCGAGCATTTTGAGTTTACTATTCGGGGATATGGTCGCGCCCGGGTTGCACACGACCGGCAGTAGCTGGTCAGTACGTCCCAGCACCAGATCGAAGTGGAACCATTCGTCAGGCGTCGCCCCCCAGATCTTTTTCTCTGGCATGGGTTACGCCTTTTTATCGTTTTGTGAGCCGTGCAGCAGCCAGTTGGGGTCGCAATCAAGCGCAACGGATATTTCCAGAAGGTAACGTGGGCGGGAGATAACGCCGCTTTCGATCCTGTTGATGGCCTGCTGACTAACCCCTGTTAGCTCAGCCAGCGTGACCTGCGTCATTTTGAGCTCTTTACGTCGCTCTTTTAATCGGGTAGCCAGAGTCATAGTTATCACCTCATACAATTTTAGTGGTATTTAGCAACAACCAATCATGTTTGTCAAATACAACAAAAATTGTATTTAATAATAGGAGGTCATAATTTCAACTCTTACAAGGTATTAAAAATGTCTCTCGCAGCACGCTTCAAAGCCCGCCGTCTCGAACTCGGAATGACACAAACAGAAGTCGCAAACTCTGCGGGGGTTAGCCAGCAATCAATTGAGTCTATAGAAAGCGGACGCACCCGAAAACCTCGTAACCTTCTCGATCTGGCTAAAGCACTGAAATGCAGCCCGGACTGGCTTTTGAACGGTAAAAACATAATGCCGCTCGCTGAAATCAGCACCAGAAGAATTCCTGTATTGAGCTACGTTCAAGCGGGCTGCCTTACCGAAGCAAGAGACGTTACCGACCTCACAGGAGAGCTTGAATATGTTCTGGCGGATGCAGACGTGCCTGAAACATGCTTTGCGCTTCGCATCGATGGCGACAGCATGCAACCGGAGTTTAAAGAAGGCGATATCGTCATCATCGACCCGGACCTGTGCCCTACTCCAGGAGAATTCGTGGTTGCCAAGAACGGCGGCCATGAGGCCACATTCAAAAAATACCGCCCGTTGGGGATAGGTGTTGATGATTTCGAACTGGTACCACTTAACCCAGACTATCCGGTTTTACGTAGCGCTGATATGAAGCTGCAGATCATAGGGGTCATGATTGAGCACCGCATTTACCGTCGTAAACGTTGAAATCCTGCCTTCTAAGGAGGGCGGCAGAGCCCTCCACCCACCTATCTTGTAAAATCTTACAAACTAAATTCATTTAAATATCAATAACGTGGTATTCCCACGCCAATAAATACCACATTTGTGGTTTACACAATACAACTCAAATTGTAGATTTAAGCCCAAGAAGTAATCGCTCTTTAAAAAACAGAACCGCGTGACAGGTAAGCCGCTGTGCTCCTGGCAAAACGAAATGGCACCCGATGGGATCGAGGTAAGCGCCGAGTCCGTATGCGTACGGTAAGCGTAGAGGAACCCGCCGCGGCGAGCTGACAAGTCACGCAAGTTGAACGCCCCGATGATGGGGCGAAGTGAACTTATCAAGCGTCTCTCAGGCGCTTCATTAAGTCCATTGCATTGCTGTGTGTAGTCTTTGCCCCTCGCAAGAGGGGCTCTTTTTTGGAGCACTACCGATGAAACCTGAACACCTCCACCGGCTGACGGGGCGCGATGTGCTCCGCTGGCGCCGCAAACATTTCGACATTATCACCGGTCTGGCCCTCGCTACTGCGTTCGGCCTGGCTATTACCTTCATTCTCCTTGTAGCGAGGACCGCAGTATGAGCTTAGAAACAAATCTGGAACTAAATAACCAGCTGGTAACCCGTAACAACGAACTGCTAGAACGCCTTATCACCGCACTGGCCTCTGGCGTACCTCTCCGCGCGGACACCGTGGCGCAGGTACAGGAATACCGCGAAACGGTACCAGAAACCAAAGCTGAAAATACCGTTATCCGCAAGGTTACTCTGGATGATCTGGAGTTCAGCGACATTATCGCCCTGGCTGCTTTCTACCCTGAGCCGCAGGAGCTCAGCGAAACGATGGTCCGGCGCGTTGTTGATTACCGCGACGCTGAAGGCGATAAGCGCGTTGTGCAGATCGACGGCCTGGACAGCGCCCTGCAGGGAGTTAAACGAGCAGGTCATTTGAACAAGCCAGCATTACTTGACCTGTCACGTAACATCCTGCGCTTCTGGGACGATTTACCAACCATCGCGGCACGCCGTGATTTTGCAGAGCGTTTACTGGACGCACCAGCCGACGGCCGTCATGAAGTGAAGCCGAAAACCAGCGGTAAGGATGAAGAACGCACCGGGCCCTTCTACTGCAAAAATGTCGATGGCTCCGCCGCCAGCGAGCTTCACACCTTACGCAAGCTGAACGAACTGCTTAAAAAGGGCCATATCGAAATCACCAAAGTTGAATACCTCCAGCTGCAGGAAGATTTTGCGCGTAAAAACGCGGCAAAAGGTGGTACCGAAACGGGTGATGATGCAGGAGTTAATGCAGGCGCGCAGACCGATTTTGCGGCGCTGCGTAAACAGGCCGAAGGAATGATCCTCCAGCTGGCGAAAGGTGGTTACCGTGCCGAAGCGGTGGCGATTCTGGAAAAACAGGGTGCCAAAAAACTTGGCGAAGTTGCTGACGAGAACCTCGCAGACGTGATCGCTCAGGCTGAAAAAGCGCTGGAGGGTTAATTATGCCAGACGTTCATGCACGACTTTCCCCATCCTCAGCGCATCGTTGGATGCGCTGCCCCGGCAGTCTGGCGCTGGAAGCCACTCAACCAGACAAAGAAACGTCCTTCGCTTTAGAAGGTACCGCAGCGCACGCGCTTGCCGAAAAGGTGCTGCGAAACCGCCAGAGCCACCCGGAACACTATGCAGGTTGTAACGTTGCGATGTTCCTCGGCTCCTATCCTCTTGCTGAGCACCCGGATGATACCTCCGGCCCGCAGGTAGACGAGGAAATGGTCGAAGCCGTTGGCCGCTACGTCGATACGGTCTGGGCGCTGTCGCAGGGCAATGAGCTGCTGGTCGAGCAGCGTGTCGACTTCTCTCACATCGTGGGCGTAGACGAGTCCTTTGGTACCGCCGACGGGGTAATCATCGCAGGCAACGAGCTGCAAATCCACGACCTGAAATACGGTAAGGGTGTACGGGTCGACGCTGAGCAGAACGAGCAGCTGCAGCTGTATGCTCTGGGCGCGCTCGAACAGTTCAGCATGCTGTACGACTTCGAGACGGTGCGCCTGTTCATCCACCAGCCACGGCTTAACCACGTTTCTGAGTGGGCCCTGACGGTGGAAGAACTCCAGGCGTTCGGCGAACGGGCGCAGGAAGCGGCCGCCAGTGTAATCGTGATGTTCAATATTGCCGATTGCGAAGGCGTCGAAACCCTGCCGCTGGAAAACTTCACCCCCGGTGAAAAACAGTGCCGATTCTGTAAGGCAAAAGCCGTCTGCGCTGCTCAGAAAATGCAGCACATGCAAACTGCTGCAAGCGATTTCGAAGACCTGACAAAACCGGTCGGTGAAATCATCGCTGATGCCAGCTCCCGCGTACCGCTTCTGAGCATCGAGGAACTGGCGGAGATTTACAGCCAGGCCGATGCTATCGAATCGTGGCTAAAGGCTGTGCGCGACCGGGTGAACAGTGAGCTGAACGCCGGGCATTCGGTACCGGGGTTTAAGCTGGTGACAGGCAAACAGGGTAATCGTGCCTGGAGTGATGAAGAAGCCGCCCGCGCGCTGCTGAAAGACCAGTTCCGCTATAAAACTGAGGAGGTTTTCGACCTTAAGCTGATTAGCCCGACAAAAGCCGAGAAGCTCATTAAAAAGGCCAGCCCTCGCCGCTGGACGAAAGTCGAAGCGCTGATCACCCGTGCTGACGGTAAGCCTACCGTCGCCCCCGAATCCGACCCGCGCCCAGCGCTCAATATCAACCCTGTTAACGATTTCGACGACGTGTCCGACGACGCGCTCGCCGCTGACCTCATCTGATTAAGGAAATACCCATGAAAATCAAACTGAACAACGTCCGCCTGGCCTTCCCTGCTCTGTTCGAAGCAAAAACCGTGAACGGCGAAGGCGACCCGCGCTTCTCTGCTGTTTTCCTGATGGATCCGAAACATCCACAACTGGAAGAAATCCGCAAAGCGCTGAAACAGGTAGCGAAGGAAAAGTGGGGCGAGAAGTGGGAAACCATTTACGGCCAGCTGGAGAAAAAGCTCAACCTCTGCCTGCATGATGGTGACGAGAAAGCCGAATACGAAGGCTTCCCTGGCAACTTCTTCCTGAATGCTGCCAACAAAGCGCGCCCGGCGGTCATCGATCGCGACCGTTCTCCACTCATCCAGGCTGATGGGCGTCCATATGCTGGCTGCTACGTCAACGCGGTGATCGACATCTGGGCGCAGGACAACAACTTCGGCAAACGCGTTAACGCATCGCTGGGCGGCGTCCAGTTCCTGCGCGACGGTGACGCATTCGCTGGCGGCGGTGTTGCAGCGCCGGACGACTTCGACGACATCAGCGAGGGCGCTGACGCCGACACGTTGATTTAAAAAAAAAATATATAACTACGCCTTCTGTTGAGTAGGAGGCGTAGTTAAATCTGAAGTTATAACATCGAGTTTCTGCCGTTTAATTCTACCAACTTCATAATTATAACTTTCCTCCATTTCTTTTTTAATTTCATCCGCAGACTTTAATTCAACCTTGAAATATTTTTCGGCCCAAATAAGCCAATTAATTCTATTTTTAACCTTTACATTAAGCTGTCTATAAATCTTAATTGATTCCTCTCGCTGTTTTTGATATTTGAGAAATTTCTCCAGAGAAACAGGAACACCGCTAATAGAACAGATTTCAACCCCATTTTTCTTTGCATAAGACCAATGAGTATTATAAACGGTGTCAATCATCGCTAAAGCTCGCTGACAATCTTCCAGCATAATCCAAAATCTGGCATTAACAATCTTCTTTTCAATAGTAATTAGTATGAGGTGATCTCGGATGACTAACGCCAAAGGCATTAGTATATAAACACCTAAAAACCCCAAAGCAGCCATGAGAATTGTAGAAAAGGATATTGTTAATTCCATTATAAAACTCCAAAGGTTAGACATGAACAATATACTATGGGGCGACCTGGAAACCTATTGCGAAATACCCATCACGAACGGCACCCATGCTTATGCGGAAGGCGTCGAAGTGATGCTGTTTGCCTGGGCCGTCGGCGACGAGCCGGTTAGCGTCTGGGATCTGACTGCTGGCGAAACTATCCCCGGCAGGCTTCAGAAGGCTATCGCAGACCCCGACACCCTGCTTTATTTCCACAATTCGCACTTCGACCGCACGGTGCTGAGCCATGCAATACCGCGTCTGGCCCCCGACGTAACACGATGGCGCGACACAATGGTGCAGGCGCTTGCGCACGGCCTCCCCGGCGCGCTGGGAGCACTCTGCGAGGTGCTCGGTGTCCCGCAGGACAAGGCGAAGGACAAAGAAGGTAAAGCACTTATCCAGCTGTTCTGTAAACCCCGGCCAAAGAACAGCAAATTGCGTCGGGCCACCAGCAAAACCCACCCGGAAGAATGGCGGCGCTTTGTTGCTTACGCCGGGCTGGATATCGAGGCTATGCGCGAAGTGCATAAGCGCCTGCCGAAGTGGAATTATAAGGGCGCAGAGCTGGCGCTCTGGCATCGCGACCAGCAGATCAACGACCGCGGCGTCTGCATGGATGTGCAGCTCGCGCAGGCAGCGATCGAGGCGGTAGACCTCGAGCAAAAACGCCTGGCAAAGCGTACGCAGGTAATGACCGACGGCGAAGTGCAGGCGGCCACGCAGCGTGATGCGCTGATTAAGCACATTGTTGAATCTTACGGTGTGGAGCTGCCGGACATGCAGCGCAGCACGCTGGAGCGCCGTATGGCGGATCCTGATTTGCCGTCGGCGGTGAAAGAGCTGCTGGCTATTCGCCTGCAGGCCAGCACCACCAGCACCAGTAAGTACAAATCTCTGATGAAGGGTGTGAGCAGTGACGGGCGTCTGCGCGGCACGCTGCAGTTCTGTGGCGCATCGCGAACCGGGCGCTGGGCCGGGCGGCTGTTCCAGCCCCAAAACCTGCCCCGCCCTTCTCTTGAGCAGGACCAGATAGACGAGGGCATCGAGGCGCTGAAAGCCGGATGCGCCGATCTGCTGTTCGATAACATCATGGAGCTGACCAGCTCAGCGCTGCGCGGCTGCATCATGGCACCAGAAGGCAAAAAGCTGGTGGTTAGCGACCTGTCGAATATCGAAGGGCGAAAACTTGCCTGGCTTGCCGGCGAGCAGTGGAAACTGGACGCGTTCCGGGATTACGACGAGGGGACTGGGCCGGACCTGTATAAACTTGCCTACGCCCGCGCCTTCAATATCTCGCCGGACGATGTTGATAAATACCAGCGTCAGATAGGCAAGGTGATGGAGCTGGGCCTCGGCTTTGGTGGTGGCGTTGCGGCGTTTATTACCTTCGCCCTGGTCTATGGCCTCGACCTTGACGAGCTGGCGAACGCCGCGCTGCCGAACATTCCCCGCGATGTCATCCGTGAGGCGAAAAGCTGGTACGACGAATCGGTTAAACGTAAGGCGACCTACGGCCTGTCTGAGCGTGTATTCATCGCGTGTGACTCGCTTAAACGCCTGTGGCGCAGAGCCCACCCGGCAACCTGCGATTTCTGGTACGAGCTCGAGCGCACCGTCCGCGCCGCAATAGCCACACCGCAAAAAACGCTGTACTGCGGTTATCTGAAAGTCCGCCGTGATGGTGCATGGCTGCGCATCCAGCTGCCATCCGGGCGCGCACTCTGCTATCCGTCCCCGTCCATCGAGAAGGGGAATATCACCTATCAGGGCGTTAACTCCTACTCGCGCAAATGGCAACGGCTCAAAACCTACGGCGGAAAGCTGGTGGAAAACGTCACTCAGGCGGCCGCCCGCGACGTTCTGGCCGGAAACATGCCGCTGATCGAGGATGCCGGTTACAGCATTGTGCTGACGGTACACGATGAGGTGATAACCGAAGCGCCGGACACTGACGATTTCAACGACAAAGCGCTCTCCGCGCTGCTCTCCATTAACCCCGAATGGGCACCCGATATCCCGCTGAACGCTGGCGGATTTGAGGCGTACCACTACCGTAAGGATTAATCGCAATGGCTGTAATAAAAACGCATACCGGAACGGTTATTACCCGCACCGGTGAAAAGCAGGTGCAACTGCATCAAAACCCCACAACGTGGGTGGCTGGCCCAAAAGAGTATTACTACAAAGACACTGGCCGCCGCGGTGGTGCCGTCGGCGTCCGTACTCGTCTGGTGCTGAGCAGCATCCGCCCGATCGAACCCGTAGAAGGATAACCCCATGTCATTTAAATATCGGGACAGTCCACTTTATTACCGGACTGCGCGGGAGGCTTTGCGCCTTGAGCAGTCCGGTGAATATGACCGGGCGGCGAAAGTCTGGTCCAAAGCCAACCGTGAATCACGTAACGAACTGAATCAGGACTGGAGCGAACGCCGGTCTGATTTTTGTCTGATGCAGAACATGCGCGAAAAGCGTAAGGCGGTAGACGATGCCTAACATCGATAATAAAGGGTGGGGTTTTCCCGCCCTGTCGAAAAAAGCGCATTTCTTTAATTCGGGGGAAGCCATATCTCTATGCAGTAAATGGATGTTCACCGGCATCAGGATTGACGAATGGCATGAACACCCTGAGAACTGCGCCACCTGCATGAAGAAACGCAAAAAGCAGGAAGGTGAAAAATAATGGCCTACGAGCGTGAAAGCCTTATCGAAAAGCACCTCGTCGCAGAAGTGAAAAAGGCTGGCGGGGTCGCCTTTAAGTTTGTGTCTCCCGGCCGCCGTTCGGTACCGGATCGGATTGTCCTGCTACCCGGCGGCCGCCTCATTTTCGTTGAATGTAAAGCACCAGGCAAATCACCACGCGCCGACCAGCTGCGCGAGCACGGACGCCTGCGCTCGCTGGGCTTTACCGTGGTGGTACTGGACAGCAAAAATTTGGAGGGGATTTTATGATCCCCTCACCCTTTTTGCTCTCTCTTAAACTTAGCTGCTTTTAAAAAGCATATTTTTAACTGTTGTGTTTCTTTGGCACTTAAAGGAGTAAGTTTTCCCTCAACTCCTTCAACACTCAAATATTGTGCACTATTTTTTCTACAGTTTCCCAAAACAAACTTACCATTATAGTTTTCTATAATATACGCATTATACTTTTGAGAATAAAAAAATGGTTCATCTGATGTGTAAGCCCAAGCCCAGCCAAGAATAGACGGAAGAACTGCTACAGATACGAAAAGCATAACTCCGTGGCTTTTGTTTATAATCTTTAACCTTTTTCTAATGAACATAGAAAAAGCTTTAACTCCTACCACGCTGAAAAAGCCTAAAAGTAAGGCTTGGGTGACAACATCCCCTTTAGCATTCTCGTAAAGATACGAACTCCCACCGTATAAATACATCGTCCAGTAAGAAAGTAGTGAGGCTAGTATGAAGAAAAAGACATACACCCACACTGGTATTTTTTCTTGTTCTGTATCTATATGCAACAAAGCTACTAATGTAAAAAGCAAACCCACTGCGATAACTGAAAATTTAACTATTTCCGCAACACCAATAGAAATAAAAGTTACAGGAAACCCATAAAAATAGCTGTATCCTTTATAAAAAGAGAAGGCCATAAAATAAAGGGCAGCCAAAAGAACTGTTGTGAGTGATAAGTCTTTTACATTCATGTTGTTCGAAAGCACCTTTTGGATTCAGGAATTTATTCATGATAACTTTTAAACCACGGCCATACCAAGATCTAATCATCAACCACGAAATCGATATTCTCCGCTGCAACATCTGGGCGGGAATGGGTATGGGTAAAACTGTGGCGACGCTCACCACGCTGGAGGATCTCTTCATGGCGGGAGCGGAGACACAACCCGCGCTGGTTCTCGCGCCGCTGCGCGTGGCGGCCAGCACATGGCCGGATGAAGCGGTGAAATGGGGGCATCTGCGCAATATCGAGGTGCAGCCAATTGTCGGTAACGCCAAAGCGCGCGCCGCGGCGCTGGCGAACAGCAACGCGAGCGTGTTTACCATCAACTACGACAATCTGGTATGGCTGGTGGAAGAGCTGGGCGGACGCTGGCCGTTCGGTACTGTCATCCCCGATGAAAGCACGCGGCTGAAATCCTTCCGGCTGCGCGGAGGCGGTAAGCGCGCGGCGGCCCTGGGCAAAGTGGCGCATAAGCACGTCCGGCGCTGGATTAATCTCACCGGTACGCCAGCGCCGAATGGCCTGGTAGATTTGTGGGGGCAAGCGTGGTTTGTGGATCAGGGGCGGCGCCTCGGGCGCACTTACGGCGCGTTTACTTCTCGCTGGTTCAACTCAATTCAGTTTCCGGGGCAGAGCTGGACGAAGCTGGAGCCGTTCGCACACTCGCAGGACGAAATACAGCGCGCACTGGCCGACGTGACTATCTCCCTTGATGCCGCCGACTGGTTCGATATCAAAGATCCCATCCATAACGTGATCCGCGTGGATATGCCGCCGAAAGCACGCCAGCAGTATCGCGAAATGGAAAAGGAAATGTTCCTTGAGCTAAACGGCGAGGGCATCGAAGCGCCGAACGCCGCGGCAAAGACCGTGAAGTGTCTGCAAATTGCCAGCGGCGCGGTGTACACCGACGACGCCGGCAGCTGGTCAGAACTGCACGATGCGAAGCTGCAGGCGCTGGACAGTATTCTCACCGAAGCAGCTGGCGCACCGGTGCTGGTGGCCTACCACTGGAAACACGATCTTGAGCGCCTGCTTAAAGCATTCCCACGCGGTCGTCACCTCGACCAGGATCCGCAAACGCTGCGCGACTGGAACGCCGGAAAGATACCGGTGCTGTTCGCGCACCCGGCCAGCGCAGGCCACGGCCTGAACATGCAGGACGGCGGCAACATGCTGGTGTTTTTCTCGCACTGGTGGGATCTGGAGCAGTACCAGCAAATTATCGAACGCATCGGGCCAACCCGGCAGATTCAGGCCGGACATAACCGCCCGGTGTTTATCCACCACATTATCGCCGCCGACACGATGGACGAAATGGTGATGGAGCGGCGCAACTCAAAACGAACAGTGCAGGACATCCTGCTCGATGCCATGAAGAAGAGAGGTATAGCATGACACCGGTTATCTCTGACACTGACTTGATTAACATCAAAGAGGTTGAGCGCTCCGTTGGCCTGAAAAAATCCAGCATTTATGAGCGCATCAGTAATAACGAGTTTCCGAAGCCTAAGAAGCTCGGGAGCCGAACCTCCCGCTGGGTACGCGGCGAGGTCGAAGAGTGGAAAAAACAGTTTCTTTAAATCAAACGCAACTGGTCAATGTAATCCGCATACCACTGCATCATTTCCCGACGCCCTTCCATATACAGGGCATGGTTATAAACCCCGCGTATATTGTTCTTGTCCACGTGAGCGATCTGGAGTTCAACCCAGTCAGAGTTGAATCCTTTATCGTTCAGGATGGTGCTGAACGTATGCCGGAAGCCATGCCCTACTACCCTCCCCTTATACCCCAGTGTGTGGATCATCCTGTTTATTGTGTTCTCGCTCATGACCTTTGACGGGTCATTTCTTCCGGGGAACATATTCAGGTATCGACCCGTCAGGCCGTGCAGTTCTTTCAGCAAAATAACAAGCTGATCGGAAAGCGGTACCAGGTGCGGGCGATCCATCTTCATAAATTCGGCGGGTATCTCCCAGAGCCGATTATCGAAATCTACCCATTCCCATTTTGAATGCCGCAGTTCGTAAGTACGCAGCCCCGCCAGCATCATGATCTGCAACCCCAGCCGGGGCAGTGGGCTCCCCTTGTAACTCTCAAGCACCGCGAGAAAATCGGGTAGTTCCTCAGCCGTCAGGAACGGGAAGGACTCTCCTTTATGCCCGGTCATTGCGCTGTTCAGTTCGCTGACTGGGTTATACTTCGCGCGCCCGGTCGCAACTGCATAGCTGAATACCTCACCACACCACCGGCGCGTTTTGGCTGCTTTCTCGGTTGCGCCGCGATTCTCAATTTTACGCAGCGCCGTCAACATCTGGACCGGTTCGATTTCAGCAACTGGCAGCTTACCCACTGCCGGGAAAATATCTTTGTTGAATGCTTCGAGAATGTCAGAGGCATAGCCAGGCGACCAGCGCGGCTTCTTGAATTCGTGCCATTCTGTAGCAATCTCTTTAAACGTGATTGCCTTTGCTGCCGCAGCTGCGGCATGGCTTTTGACTTTTACTGGGTCAACACCTGCCGCAACGTTACGCCGGGCCTCATCCCGCTTTTCCCGAGCGGCCGCCAACGAAACAGCCGGGTACACACCGAGCGCCAGCATCTTTTCTTTACCGGCGAAGGTATAGCGATAGCGCCAGTATTTCGCCCCGCTGGTTTTCACCAGCAGGATAAGCCCGTTACCGTCTGGCAGCTTATAGTCTTTCTCGGCAGGCTTTGCCGTCTCGACCTGTCGCGCGTTTAGTTTCATAGGTACCCGCCTCAAACTCAGATACCCGATTATGTACCCGTTTTAAATTTGGATTGCAACGGTGAAAGGTGGATAAAGGCGGACAAACAAAACAGCCAAGGCCGCGAAAAACAAGTAAAAATGGACGATTGGGGATGGTGCTGGTTGAAATGATGGTGCCGATAATAGGAGTCGAACCTACGACCTTCGCATTACGAATGCGCTGCTCTACCAACTGAGCTATATCGGCCCTGAAAGGCCGGTTACGAGCGTAACCACGGGGCAAAAGGTTAAATCTAACCGGGTGATGCGTCAATGCCCTTTTGAATCAAACGGCTATTTTTGCATCACCCATGATTATTTACGCACGAATCGTATCATCACCGAAGCCGATCCACTTGTAGGTGGTCAGTGCTTCCAGGCCCATCGGGCCTCTTGCATGCAGTTTTTGCGTGCTGACAGCAACTTCTGCGCCCAGGCCGAACTGGCCACCGTCGGTGAAGCGGGTTGAGGCATTCACGTACACGGCGGAGGAGTCCACCTCATTCACAAAGCGATCGGCATTGCGCAGGGTACGCGTCAGAATCGCATCCGAGTGCTGGGTACCATGTTCACGGATGTGAGCAATGGCATCGTCAAGGCTCGCAACCACCTTCACGTTCAAATCCAGCGACAAAAACTCGTCGTCGTACTGTTCCGCTTTCACCGGTACCACCGTCGCCGGGCCGTCTTTCAGCAGTGCCAGCGCGTTGGCATCCGCGTGCAGCGTCACGCCGCTTTCGGCCATCTGTTTGCTCAGCGCAGGCAGGAAGGTGTTGGCGATGCCCTGATGCACCAGCAGCGTTTCAACCGTATTACAGGTGCTTGGACGCTGGGTTTTGGCATTGACGATAATCTTCAGCGCCGGTTCAATCTCGGCACTGTCATCGACCACGATATGGCACACGCCGATACCGCCCGTGATCACAGGAATGGTCGACTGCTCACGGCACAGCTTGTGCAGGCCCGCGCCACCGCGTGGGATCAGCATGTCGATGTATTTATCCATGCGCAGCATCTCGTTCACCAGCGCACGGTCCGGGCTCTCGATTGCCTGTACGGCACCTGCTGGCAGGCCGCACTCTTCCAGCGCCTGCTGGATAACGTTTACGGTCGCGGCGTTGGTACGCCAGGTCTCTTTCCCGCCACGCAGAATGGCAGCGTTGCCGGTCTTCAGGCACAGGGAAGCGACATCAACCGTAACGTTGGGACGGGCTTCATAGATCACGCCAATCACGCCCAGCGGCACGCGACGACGCTCAAGGCGCAGCCCGCTGTCGAGCAGCCCACCATCAATGACCTGACCTACCGGATCGGCAAGATTGCAGACCTGGCGGACATCGTCAGCGATGCCTTTCAGACGTGCCGGGGTCAGCGCCAGGCGGTCGAGCATTGCTTCGCTCAGGCCATTGCGACGCGCTTCCAGCAGATCCTGCTCGTTGGCGAGCAGAATCTCCTGCGACTGCGATTCCAGATAATCAGCGATTTTTTCCAGCACGCGGTTTTTCTCGCGGCTGGAAAGGAGCGCCAGTTTGTAAGAGGCGGCCTTCGCGGCTGCGCCCATTTGTTCCAGCATTTTCTGGCTCCTTAACGAATAATCATGTCATCACGATGCACGGCAACCGGGCCATATTCATAACCCAGAATGGCGTCAATCTGCTGTGAATGGTGACCCGCAATACGGCGCAGGGCATCGCTGTTGTAGCGGCTTACGCCGTGGGCGATGTCACGACCTTCGAGATTACGGATACGGATCACTTCACCACGTGAGAAGTTGCCTGTCACGCTTTTAATTCCTTTAGGAAGTAATGAGCTCCCTCTTTCCAGAATTGCGGCGGTCGCCCCTTCATCAACGGTGAGTTCGCCTGCCGGCGGTGCGCCAAAGATCCAGCGTTTACGGTTCTCCAGCGGGGAGGCCTGCGCGTGGAAGCGGGTTCCCACGGAGATGCCTTCCATCACGTCGCCAATCACGCCTGGACGGCTGCCCGCGGCAATGATGGTGTCGATACCGGCACGGCATGCCACGTCAGCAGCCTGCAGCTTGGTCCCCATCCCGCCGGTCCCGAGGCCTGAAACGCTGTCACCTGCGATGGCGCGTAGCGCATCGTCGATACCGTGTACATCGGTAATCAGTTCAGCATCTGGATTTGAACGCGGGTCGGCGGTGAAGAGCCCCTGCTGGTCGGTCAGGAGCAGTAATTTATCAGCGCCTGCCAGAATTGCGGCCAGCGCCGAGAGGTTATCGTTATCACCCACTTTGATTTCAGCGGTGGCAACGGCATCGTTTTCGTTAATGACGGGAACGATGTTGTTATCCAGCAGCGCGCGCAGCGTATCGCGCGCGTTCAGGAAACGCTCCCGGTCTTCCATATCCGCACGCGTCAGCAGCATCTGCCCGACGTGGATGCCATAGATAGAAAACAGCTGTTCCCAGAGTTGAATGAGTCGGCTTTGTCCCACGGCGGCCAGCAGCTGTTTCGAGGCGATCGTCGCGGGGAGTTCGGGGTAACCCAGGTGTTCACGCCCGGCGGCAATCGCCCCGGAGGTCACAATTACAATACGATGCCCTGCGGCATGCAACTGAGCGCACTGACGTACAAGCTCAACAATGTGGGCGCGATTAAGGCGGCGCGATCCGCCTGTTAAAACACTGGTACCGAGTTTTACCACCAGCGTCTGGCTGTCACTCATGATTCTCTGCCGTTCAACGATAAGGGAAAATGATGTCAAACGAACGTTTTAACAGGTGTCAGCCCCGTTGCCAACTGCCTTAGCACATCGCGAAACACTTTGTTGCGCGGGATCAGGAAGCGTAGCGGCAAAATTTGACAGTTTTATTACCGAAATAATAAATCACAGTTTTTTAAAATTATTCTTAATTTGTCATAAAAGTTTCATTGCGTAACGTTAAAACCCTTTCTGTTTTTTCACGGGACTTAAGCATGAGCTTATCGTCCAGCGAATTTTTTTAGCGCGTTTATAAGACAGGATCGAAAATGAAAAAGAGCACACTGGCATTAGTGGTAATGGGCGTTGTGGCTTCCGCATCTGTACACGCAGCCGAAGTTTATAATAAAAACGGTAATAAACTGGACGTATACGGCAAAGTTAAAGCAATGCACTACATCAGCGATGATGATGCTAAAGATGGTGACCAGACTTACGTCCGTTTCGGTTTTAAAGGTGAAACACAGATTAACGATCAGCTGACGGGCTATGGCCGTTGGGAAGCTGAATTTGCCGGTAACAAAGCAGAAAGCGACTCTACACAGAAAACGCGTCTGGCGTTTGCTGGTCTGAAACTGAAAGACATTGGCTCTCTGGATTACGGTCGTAACCTGGGTGCGCTGTACGACGTTGAAGCCTGGACCGATATGTTCCCTGAGTTCGGAGGTGACTCTTCAGCCCAGACTGATAACTTCATGACCAAACGTGCGAGCGGTCTTGCCACCTACCGTAACACCGACTTCTTCGGTGCGGTTGATGGCCTGGATATGACCCTGCAGTATCAGGGCAAAAACGAAAACCGCGACGTCAAAAAACAGAACGGTGACGGTTTCGGTACCTCTCTGACCTATGACTTCGGTGGCAGCGACTTCGCCGTCAGCGGTGCCTACACCAACTCTGACCGTACTAACGCACAAAACCTGCTGACGCGCGGTGAAGGTAAAAAAGCAGAAGCATGGGCAACCGGTCTGAAATATGACGCTAACGATATTTACCTGGCTGCGATGTACTCTGAAACCCGCAATATGACCCCAATTTCGGGTGGTTTTGCGAATAAGGCTCAGAACTTTGAAGTTGTTGCACAATACCAGTTCGATTTCGGTCTGCGTCCGTCCCTGGGTTATGTCCAGTCTAAAGGCAAGGATATCGAAGGTGTGGGTGACGAAGATCTGGTGAAATACATCGACGTGGGCGCGACCTATTATTTCAACAAGAATATGTCCGCGTTTGTTGATTATAAAATCAACCAGATTGATGACGACAATAAACTGGGCGTGAGCAGCGATGACATCGTTGCTCTGGGTATGACCTACCAGTTCTGATATTGTTGAAATAAAAAATCCCGGCGCAGATGCCGGGATTTTTTTTGCCTGGAGGGGGTCGGGTTTACTGCCCTCACCCCATCCCTCGCGAAGAGAGAGAGAAATATCGCGATTACGCCGTCAGCTTAACCGCTTCGCTGGAAAAGTTATCCGCGGGTTCAAGCTTCAGATCCAGGGTGGCCAGCAGTGCTCTTGCCTTTTCGAGGTACTCTTTCAAAGTATGCTCCAGGCGGTCGATCACTTCCTGGTCTTTGATTGGGGCTGTTTGCCAGTAGCCGTCTTTATTAAACAGGCCGAACTGGTAGCTATACGTAAAACGTTTTTCTTCCGCTTCCATTTCCATCCACCAGCCCCAGAATTCACGTTTTTCGGGTGCAGGCTTCACGTTGACGCATACAGCCAGGCAGTCGAAAAAAAAGCGATTTTCTTCACACTGCTCTTCTCGAATATACGGGCCGAGAGCCATAAACTTCTTGATCAGTCTACTTTTCGGGTGTCCACTCGGTAACGTCATTGCGATCTCCTTTTGTGAAGCCACTGTTTTACCAAACCAGCAAAATTTAGCAATCTATTAACACAATCTCTGCGCGATCCAGCGTGTGATCTCTCTCAATGCTTTGTCAAAATTCTGGTACACCGGGCTGAACGGTACCTCAAGCAATTTGCCATCCGCAGATGACGAAGTGATTAA
This sequence comes from Enterobacter sp. RCC_40, assembly GCF_041360735.1. NCBI lineage: Bacteria > Pseudomonadati > Pseudomonadota > Gammaproteobacteria > Enterobacterales > Enterobacteriaceae > Enterobacter > Enterobacter sp. RCC_40. Next base: position 34,598 of record NZ_JBFUPR010000002.1, on the reverse strand, counting down.
GCGTGACTCCTCTTCGGGACTGAAGGGATCGTTTTTCCAGTACCCTGACATCATCGGCGTAGGGCAACGCCGTCCCAGCAACCCCTGCGTTTTTAGGGAGTAACGATTGAGTTCAACGCGCAGCGCTTCGTCTGATGCATCATGCATGCCAAGGCGACTGGCCAGCACATCAAGGTACATTTCCGGCACGCGGCCCTGCCGGGTCGGATCGCTGAGCAGAGCGTGCACCACCGGACCGAGACAGGCGACGGCCTTCAGGCGTGAAGCTTCAAGGTAAGCCAGACGCACGGCGACGTTGGCGCCAAAGCGGAAGCCAAATGCAGCAACACGCGTGTGGTCAACCCATGGAATGTTTTCCAGCGCTTTTAATGCATGCTGGTGCAGAAGACTCGAGTCCTGAGTCAGTTTCCATTTGGATGAAAAGCCAATTGAGGGCATATCCAGCGTCAGCATCGCGATCCCTTTTGGTGCGAAGTAACGCTCATACAGGCTGTAATAGTCGATTTGCAGTGAATCCAGCCCGCCGCACATCAGAACGGTCGGGAACGGGCCTTCGCCTTCTGGCATATGCAGGAACCCGGTGATGGGCGCGCCACCCGGGATGGTAAATTCCAGCTCGCGCATCCGGCCCGGTAAGCGTTGAGCGGCCTCTTCGTAGGCGCGATTCGCCAGCGCCTGAGCCTGCTCGGCCAGCTCATCACCTTTCAAATGCGGGTATGCGGCAATAGCATAGAGGTTGGCTGCATGCAGCCAGTGTTTGCCGCTGAGCGTGGCGTCCTCTTCCTGGCTGGCTTTTTGCTGCCAGAGCATCGCCTGTTTAGACCATTCGTAGATCCAGTTTCCCCCGCGATAACCCACGACCGTATCGTAGAGTTCACTGTCGGTGCGCTCAGCTTCGCTCATCACGATACGCGCCTGCACATCAAGGATTTCACGGGGATCAATACCGCGCCAGATCCACATCAGACGGTTAATCATGCGGTACCAGTGGGGCACGTTTTTACCGTCTAATGCAGACTGGACGGCAGGCATGGTCCCCGGATTAAACCGGCGCACCAGCGTCGACGTTTCAGGATGTTTGAAACGGGGTTTGAAGAGAGTCTCGGTGAGATTCGCCTGCGTCATTACGTTGCCTCCATGAATACGTCATATAGAGACCATTGTAACGCGCGTCAGACTAAAAAAAACAACGCCCGGTATCACCGGGCGTTAAATAAGTGCGTAAGAGAATTAACGACCAGAGATTGGCGGTACGAATACCACGCCCATATCCCATGGCTGTTCAATCCAGGTATCCTGAGGGATATCAATCACGTAATCGTCAACCAGCGGACGGCCTGCTGGCTTCGCGAAGATGGTGACGAAGTGGGCTTTTGGATACATTTCGCGGATAGCCACCGCGGTACCGCCGGTATCAACCAGGTCGTCGATAACGATGAAGCCTTCACCGTCGCCTTCCGCACGTTTCAGCACGGTCAGCTCACGCTGGTTGTCATGGTCATAGCTGGAGATGCATACGGTATCGACATGACGAATACCCAGCTCACGTGCCAGCAGCGCCCCCGGTACCAGACCGCCACGGCTGACGGCAATAATGCCTTTCCACTGTTCGGAAGGCATCAGACGCGCAGCCAGTTTGCGTGCGTGAATCTGCAACATGTCCCAGGTGACGACGTATTTTTCGCTCATGTGAAGTGTCCCAGCCTGTTTGTATACGGCTTAAAAAGTGTTCGAGGGGGAAATAGGTTGCGCGAGATTATAGAGATCTGACGCACTAAAAACCAGTGTTTAGCGCCCGGAGCCTGAGTTTTTACATGCTTTATGCTACCAGCCACCGGAGAAAGTGGTATTCTCAGTTGCATCTCGCAAGCCTGTCTTGTGGTAACTATTAACCTGCTAACCCTGTGACCTGCAACTCGCTTTGCAGGGCATCGACAAGGAGACTTATCGTGTCTGAACTGTCTCAATTATCTCCACAGCCACTGTGGGATATTTTTGCCAAAATCTGTTCCATTCCCCACCCTTCCTACCATGAAGAACAGCTTGCCGAACATATTATGGGCTGGGCGAAGGAAAAAGGTCTGCATGCTGAACGCGACCAAGTTGGCAATATTCTGATCCGCAAACCGGCGACCGCAGGCATGGAAAACCGTAAACCGGTTGTGCTGCAGGCGCACCTGGACATGGTTCCACAGAAAAACAACGACACCGTTCACGACTTCACCAAAGACCCTATCCAGCCTTACATCGATGGCGACTGGGTGAAAGCGCGCGGCACGACCCTTGGTGCAGATAACGGCATTGGTATGGCGTCTGCTCTGGCCGTCCTGGCGGACGACAGCGTTGAGCACGGTCCGCTGGAAGTGCTGCTGACCATGACGGAAGAAGCAGGCATGGACGGCGCGTTCGGTCTGCAGGCGAACTGGCTGCAGGCGGACATTCTGATCAACACCGACTCTGAAGAAGAGGGTGAGATCTACATGGGCTGCGCCGGCGGGATTGATTTCATCACGACCCTGCCACTGTCCCGCGAAGCGATCCCTGCTGGTTTCCAGACCTTCAAGCTGACGCTGAAAGGGCTGAAAGGCGGCCACTCCGGTGGTGATATTCACCTGGGTCTGGGCAACGCCAACAAACTGCTGGCACGCTTCCTGGCTGGCCACGCGGCTGAGCTGGATCTGCGTCTGGTGGATTTCAACGGCGGCACACTGCGCAATGCCATTCCGCGTGAAGCCTTCACGACCGTGGCAGTACCCGCTGCAAAAGCTGACGAGCTGAAAAAGCTTTCCAGCGTGTATCTGGATATCCTGAAAAACGAACTGTCAGCGAAAGAGAAGAACCTGACCGTGGTGCTGGAGTCCGTGACTACCGACAAAGCGGCGCTGACCTCCCCGTCTCGTGACGCCTTCGTTCAGCTGCTGAACGTGACGCCAAACGGCGTGATTCGTAACTCAGACGTCGCGAAAGGCGTGGTTGAAACCTCCCTGAACGTGGGCGTGGTCACCATGAGCGATGACAGCGCGGAGATCATCTGCCTGATCCGCTCGCTTATCGACAGCGGTAAAGAGTATGTGGTGAGCATGCTGGAGTCTCTGGGTAAACTGGCGGGTGCGCACACCTCCGCAAAAGGTAGCTACCCAGGCTGGCAGCCGGATGCCAGTTCGCCGGTGATGGCGCTGGTGCGAGAAACTTACCAACGTCTGTTCAACAGTACCCCGAACATTCAGGTGATCCACGCCGGTCTGGAGTGTGGTCTGTTCAAGAAACCGTATCCGAACATGGACATGGTGTCTATCGGGCCAACCATTACCGGTCCGCACTCGCCGGATGAGCAGGTTCATATTGAAAGCGTGGGTCATTACTGGACTCTGCTGACTGAACTGCTGAAAGCGATCCCTGCTAAGTAATTCGCCGTATGATGCCCGGTAGCGCGTTGCCTGCCGGGCTGACAAATCCGCCTGCTATAACCCCAATACCAGCTGCCGCTCCAGTTGCGGGTCCAGCAGCGTCACGTGTAACCCCACCAGCCTCACTCCCCGCCCTGCCCGCCGTTCTTCCCAGGCTTTTCTCGCGGTGGCGATAAGATCGTCTTTATTCAGTCGCGGCCAGACATGCTCCTGCGTCGTCTGCTGGAAATCATTGAACTTCAGCTTAACGCCCTGACGGGCAATCAGCAGATCGGGTTTTACTTTCGCTAACCGCCGCTCCAGTTCGGGATAAAGTTGGTCAGTGATAATGACTTCACACTCGGACCAGTCATGGATGTCTTCCATCAGCGTGCGTTCAACCCCGACCGATTTACGCAGCCGCTCACTGCTCACGCTGCGCTCATCAATTCCCTGACTGCGCTCCCACAGCACGCGACCAAACTTACCGAAACGCTTAAGCAGCATGGCCAGATCGCTTCGCTGTACATCTTCACAGGTCCGTAATCCCATACTTTCCAGCTTTGCAGCAGACACTTTCCCCACGCCGGGGATTTTGCCGAGCGGCAGCGTTTTTAAAAACGCCGGAACCTCTTCCGGAGTGATGACGTACTGACCATCGGGTTTATTCAAATCAGACGCTATTTTGGCGAGAAATTTCACCGGTGCGACGCCCGCGGAAGCGGTCAGATTTAGCTCGTTGAAGATAGTCCGGCGGATCTCCTGCGCCATTAACGTTGCGGAGCCGTGGCAGTGCAGGCTGTCAGTGACATCCAGGTAGGCTTCGTCCAGTGACAGAGGTTCAATCAGCGAGGTATAGCGAGAGAAGATCTCGCGGATATGCAGGGAGGCTTCTTTGTAGGCTTCAAATCGGCCGGGCAACAGCGTGAGATGAGGGCACAGCTTTAGCGCCATGGCAGTTGGCATAGCGCTGCGCACGCCAAATTTGCGCGCAGGGTAGTTGGCGGTGCTGATCACACCGCGCTGGACACGGCTACCGCCAATCGCAATAGGTATATCCCGCAGCGCCGGATTATCACGCATCTCCACTGCGGCAAAAAAGCAGTCCATATCGACATGGATTATTTTGCGCATAGTAAGCCCTCACTCATCACTGGATAAGTATACAGTAAAGAAATGAGAGTTGAGAAGTGTGTTTCCCCTCTCCTCCAGGAAGAGGGGAAACACCGGACTCACTACAGGATCCGCCGGGCCTCGCGCGCCATGCGTTTTTTACGGGCGTCGCAGGGTTCGGGGCAGTCGCACACTTTTTCCATCCCGAGCGCGGAGATACCACCACAGCTGCCCTGAATGCTTTTACGCTTTATGATCCAGCCCAGAGACATGCCGAGTACAACAAGCAAAAAAACCGCGAAAGTTGCCAGAAACGTCAGCATCATCACCCCCCGAAGTCATCCAGCAGGATGTTCTCATCTTCCACACCCAGATCTTTTAGCATCTTAATGACTGCAGCGTTCATCACTGGCGGCCCACACATGTAAAATTCGCAATCCTCTGGCGCAGGATGCTGCTTGAGGTAGTTTTCATAAAGCACGTTGTGGATGAACCCCGTGTGACCGGTCCAGTTATCTTCCGGTTGCGGATCGGAGAGGGCCACATGGAAGGTGAAGTTTGGGTTTTCACGCGCCAGTTGCTCAAACTCATCATCATAGAACATCTCTCGCAACGAGCGTGCCCCGTACCAGAAGCTGATTTTGCGCTTGCTCCCGAGGCGCTTGAGCTGGTCAAAAATGTGCGAACGCATCGGTGCCATGCCCGCGCCACCACCGATAAAGACCATTTCAGCCTCGGTCTCTTTAGCAAAGAACTCGCCAAACGGACCGGAGATGGTCACCTTATCTCCCGGTTTCAGGGACCAGATATACGACGACATGACGCCCGGGGGTGCATCAGGCACATTCGGCGGCGGCGTGGCGATACGTACGTTGAGCATAATGATGCCCTTCTCGTCCGGGTAGTTGGCCATTGAGTAGGCGCGAAGCGTCGGTTCTTTAACGTCAGACACAAAACGGAAAAGATTGAATTTGTCCCAGTCGGCACGGTACTCATCCGGAACGTCGAAGTCCGCATACGCCACGGTGTGATCCGGGCACTCAATCTGGATGTATCCCCCTGCCCGGAACGGAACATCTTCCCCTTCCGGCACGCGAAGCTTCAGCTCTTTAATGAAAGTCGCTTTGTTATCGTTAGAGATAACTTCGCACTCCCATTTTTTGACCCCGAAGATCTCTTCCGGCAGCTCAATTTTCATGTCCTGGCGCACCGCGACCTGGCAGGCCAGACGGCAGCCCTCTTTCGCCTCACGCTTCGTGATATGCGCCAGCTCAGTGGGCAGAATATCCCCGCCCCCCTCTTTCACCGTGACGCGGCACTGACCGCAGGAGCCACCGCCACCGCAGGCTGAGGAGACAAAGATCCCGTTGCCGGAGAGCGTATTGAGCAGTTTATCCCCCGCCGGCGTGCGGATCTGGTTTTGCGGCTCACCGTTGATATCAATCACCACGTCGCCGGAATTCACCAGCTTCGCGCGTGCCGCCAGAATCAGCCCTGACAACACCAGTACAATCAGCGTGAACATCACCACGCCAAGAATAATTTCCATCTGTTAGCCCTTATAGCTGCACACCGGAGAAGGACATAAAGCCCAGCGCCATCAGCCCGGTGGTGATAAAGGTGATCCCTAAGCCACGTAAACCCGCAGGCACATTGGCATATTTCATTTTTTCGCGGATCCCCGCCATGGTGACGATAGCCAGCATCCAGCCGATGCCGGAGCCGAAACCATACACAACGGATTCACTGAAGTTGTAATCACGCTGAACCATAAACGAGACGCCACCAAAGATGGCGCAGTTCACCGCGATCAACGGCAGAAAAATCCCCAGCGCGTTGTATAGCGACGGGAAATACCTGTCGAGGATCATCTCCAGGATTTGTACCAGCGCTGCAATCACACCGATAAAGGTGATGAAGTTCAGGAAGCTGAGATCGACACCGTCTACCAGCGCACCGTCGCGCAGCACAAAGTTGTACACCAGGTTGTTAATCGGTACAGATAAGCCGAGCACCACCGTGACCGCAACACCCAGACCAAACGCCGTCGATACCTTTTTGGAAACGGCAAGAAACGTACACATGCCCAGGAAAAACGCGAGTGCCATGTTTTCAACAAACACCGCGCGCACAAATAAACTCAGGTAATGAGCCATCGTCGGTTACTCCTTTTCCTGCTGTTCGGGCTTCAGGGTACGAATCAGCCAGATCAGCAAACCGATAATGAAAAATGCGCTTGGGGCCAGCAGGAAGAGTCCGTTTGGCAGATACCAGCCGCCGTTTTGTACCGTGTCCAGCACCGTGACGCCAAACAGCTTACCGCTGCCGATCAGCTCGCGCAGGAACCCAACGATCAGCAGGATAACGCCGTAACCGAGACCGTTACCGATCCCGTCCATAAAGCTCGCCAGCGGAGGCATTTTCATCGCATAAGCTTCGGCACGCCCCATCACGATGCAGTTGGTGATAATCAGACCGACAAACACCGAGAGCTGTTTTGACGTTTCATACGCGAAAGCGCGCAGAAGCTGATCGACCACGATCACCAGCGACGCGATGATCGCCATCTGCACAATGATCCTCACGCTATTCGGGATGTGGTGGCGAATCATGGAGATAAACATGCTGGAAAATGCCGTCACCAGCGTGACCGCGACGGTCATGACCAGCGCGGTTTCCAGTTTTGTCGTGACCGCCAGCGCCGAACAGACTCCCAGCACCTGTAAGGTAATAGGGTTATTCGCCAGTAGCGGGCCAATGAGCACCTTTTTGACTTCTTTCAGTTCACCCGTATCAGCCATTGTTCAGCGCTCCTTCACGTACGTTTTTCAGGAAAGGACCAAAGCCCAGCTCGCCCATCCAGAAATCAAAACTGTGCTGCACCCCTTTTGACGTGAGCGTTGCCCCGGAAAGCCCATCTACGGCATATTCGTCACCCGGACGCGCAGCCCCTTTCATCACCTTCAGGGCAGGCAGGCCGTTATCGTCGAGCACTTTCTTGCCGACAAACTGCGCGCGCCAGTTAGGGTTTTCAACCTCACCGCCGAGCCCTGGCGTTTCGCCCTGGTCATAATAGGTAATCCCTTTCACCGTGCGACCATCCGTATCGAGTGCCACAAAGGCGTACATCATCGACCACAGCCCGTTGCCGTATATCGGCAGCACGACCTCCTGCACCCGCTTCTGCTCATCGCGCACAAGGTAAATTTCGGCGAGGTTACTGCGACGCTTGATGCCAGCGGGATCTTGCGATGCCTCCAGCGTCAGGCTCATCTGAGGGTCTTTCAGTGCCAGTGCCTGGTTAAATTTCGTCGGGTCTTTATCCAGCAACTGGCCGGTTTTTAAATCCACCAGACGCGCCGAAATGCGCTCCGCGAAGAGTTCAGCCACGTCGTCTGTACTCATCCCTTCCTGCATTAACCCTGCCACAGCCAGGATGTTGCGTTGTTTATCCAGCGCACGCTGCTCCTGTTGCCGTGGTTTTAACCCCACGGCAGAGCCAGCCACGACAATGGAACAGACCAGGCAAAGGACCAGCACCACCAGCAGCGTTTTGCCGATGCTGTCGTTATTTTTGCTTTCAGCCACGCGCTTTCCTCCGCTTAATGTTGGCGCGCACGACCAGATAGTCGAAGAGCGGCGCAAACAGATTGGCAAACAGAATGGCCAACATCATCCCTTCCGGATAAGCCGGGTTGACCACACGAATCAGGACACACATCGCACCAATGAGCACGCCATAGCTCCATTTACCTTTGTCGGTAAAGGACGCAGAGACAGGATCGGTGGCCATGAACATCATGCCGAAAGCGAACCCACCCAGCACCAGATGCCAGTACCAGGGCATGGAGAACATCGGGTTGGTGGCGGAACCGATGAAATTAAACATCGTGGCTGTTAACACCATGCCAATCATTACCCCTGCGACAATGCGCCACGACGCGACGCGTCCGAAGAGAATGATGGCGCCACCGAGTAAAATCATCAGCGTGGAAACTTCCCCAACAGAGCCGGGAATGTTGCCAATAAAGGCATCCAGCCAGGTCACGGGTTGGCCCGTGGCGTTGTTAACCAGCGTTTCGCCCCCGTGCGCGGCCCACTGCGAAAGCGGCGTCGCACCCGAGAACCCATCCGCGGCCGTCCACACCAGGTCGCCAGAGATTTGCGCCGGATACGCAAAGAACAGGAAAGCTCGCCCGGCCAGCGCCGGGTTGAGGAAGTTGCGCCCGGTGCCACCGAAGATCTCCTTGGCAATCACCACGCCAAAACTGATCCCCAGTGCCGCCTGCCAGAGCGGCAGCGTCGGTGGAACAATCAGGGCAAACAGAATCGACGTCACGAAGAAGCCTTCGTTGATCTCATGTTTGCGAATGATGGCGAACAGCACTTCCCAGAAGCCCCCCACGATAAACACCGTGATGTAGATTGGCAGGAAGAATACGGCTCCCAGCGTCATCATGCTTATCCAGCCGGCATCGGCTGCAAAGCTGACGCCCAACGTCTGGGCCAGGCGGTAGTGCCAGTCCGACTGGATAACCTGAGCCAGCTGTGGGGCATCATATAAATGATGCAGCGCCGGAATGGTCTGCAGACCAACGTTGTACATACCCCAGAACATGGCCGGGAAGACCGCAAACCAGACCAGAATCATCATTCGTTTGAGGTCGATAGCATCGCGGACGTGTGCCGCCCCTTTTGTGACCAGTCCCGGCGTATAGAAGATGGTCGCCGTTGCTTCATACAGCGGGTAGTACTTCCTGAGCTTCCCGTGCGTAAAGTGCGGCTCTATTTTTTCAAAGAGGTGTTTTAAGCCCATCAGTTATCCTTCCTGCTCAATGCGGGTTAACACCTCGCGCAATACCGGTCCATATTCGTATTTTCCCGGACAGACATAGGTACAGAGCGCCAGATCTTCTTCGTCAAGCTCGAGGCACCCCAGCGCCTGGGCACTGTCGGTGTCGCCGGCCAGTAGATCGCGCAGCAGCAGAGTTGGCAGAATATCCAGCGGCATAACGCGCTCGTAGTTGCCAATCGGAACCATGGCGCGCTCTCCGCCGTGGGTGCTGGTCGAGAAATTAAAGAGTTTGCGACGCAGGAAGTGCCCAAGGGTAGTGCGGGTCACTGAATACTTCTCAGCGCCCGGCAGAACCCAGCCGAACAGCTCTTTCTCGCGACCTTCCAGAACCACACTGACCTGCAGGTGGAAGCGCCCAAGATACGCCTGCGCGTCAGCCGCATGACGGCCACTGAGCACCGAGCCAGAAATCAGGCGGTTTTCGCCCTCTTTCGTTTCACCGGCAAGCAGTTCATTAATGTCCGCCCCCAGCAGCGTTTTCACCAGACGTGGATTTGCTGCCTGTGGCCCGCCGAGGGCGATCACCCGTTCAGCGCACAGTTCACCGGTGGTAAAGAGCTTACCAATGGCAATCACGTCCTGATAATTCAGATGCCAGACCTGTTTCGTCAGGCTCACCGGCTCCAGGAAGTGGATATGCGTTCCGACTAACCCCGCCGGGTGCGGACCTGCAAACGTATTAAACGTAACTTGCCCCTGCGGATGGCCCCCGAGTTTGCCGCCGCCCGCCTGACAGACGTGGACCTTCCCCGAGGTCAGACGGGTTAACACGGTTAGCCCGGCATCAAACGCGTTACGCTGCGCCAGAATAATGGGCTCCGGGTCCGCGCTGAGCGGGTTGGTATCAATGGCGGTGACGAAAATAGCGGCCGGAAGCGTGTCCGGAACAGGCGATTTGCTGAAAGGTCGCGTGCGAAACGCCGTCCACAAGCCGGACGCCAGCAGTTGTGCCTGAACGGCTTCCCGGCTCAGGGCGGCGAGGTCTGCTGCGTTGAAACGGGAAAACTCACGTTGTTCGTCGCCTTCAATACGGATAACCACCGACTGCAGGACGCGACGTTCACCGCGATTGATTGCCACCACGGTACCGCTCGCGGGGGCCGTAAACATAACGCCAGGATTTTTTTTGTCCTCGAAGAGCGCCTGTCCTTTAATGACGCGATCGCCTTCCTGCACCAGCATTGAGGGACGCATTCCCAGGTAGTCGTCGCCCAAAATGGCGACATGGCGGACACTTGCGCCAGGCGAAACGTGCGGCTCGGGCACGCCTGCAATCGGCAGATCAAGTCCTTTTCTGATTTTAAACATGTGGTTAGCAAGCTTCCATGAACTTCAATCCAGAGGGGGCGAAGTGTACCATTTTCACTGTTTTTCGGGCACCAAAACCTCGGTTGCAGGCGCTAAAGTGCGAGGTATTACGCAAAGTTCCTGGAGCCAACGCGATTTTGATGGTTTATAAAGTAAAACTAATTTGTAAACTCACCGCCCGGCTCTTGCGAAAATCTATGGCGGTGCTAATGTGAGCGCACCTAACAGAATAATCTGATTTCGGGTCTCTTTTGCCGTCCTGGCAATTTGGTCTTAGTTTTATCAAGGAACTAGTAGTATGCGTAAAATCGCATTGTTCATTGCGATGCTCCTGATTCCGTGCGTATCGTTTGCCGGGCTGCTCAGCAGCAATAGCTCAACCACGCCGGTCAGCAAAGAATATAAACAGCAGTTAATGGGATCACCGGTTTATATTCAAATCTTCAAGGAAGAACGCACACTCGATCTGTTTGTAAAAATGGGCGAGACATATCAGCTGCTTGATAGTTACAAGATTTGTAACTACTCCGGTGGTCTGGGGCCAAAACAGCGTCAGGGCGATTTCAAAAGTCCGGAAGGGTTTTACAACGTTCAGCGTAGCCAGCTAAAACCTGACAGCCGCTTCTATAAAGCCATTAACATTGGCTTCCCGAACGCCTATGACCGTGCCCACGGTTATGAAGGCAAATATCTGATGATCCACGGTGCATGCGTGTCTATCGGCTGTTATGCGATGACCGATACCGGCATTGATGAGATTTTCCAGTTTGTCACCGGCGCACTGGTCTTTGGTCAGCCGAACGTTCAGGTCAGCATCTACCCGTTCCGCATGACCGATGCCAACATGGCGCGTCACAAGTACTCCTACTACGCGGATTTCTGGAAACAGCTGAAACCGGGTTACGACTACTTTGAGCAGACGCACAAGCCGCCGGTTGTCTCGGTTGTCGATGGCCGCTATGTGGTCAGCAAGCCGCTGAGCCACGAAGTCGTCCAGCCGCAGCTGGCATCAAACTACTCGGTCCCCGAGACAAAATAAGACCCACTCGCCTGGCATAATCTTTTGCCAGGTTTCGTTGCCCGTCAGCGGCTGGGTCGCGATCACTGTGACCACATCATTCGGTGTGGTCTCTCGTTGAAAATCAATTTCCACATCCTGATCGAGCAGCTTGGCGACGCCAAACGGCGCGCGGCGCGTGATCCAGAACAGATTGGTCGAACAGAACGCCATCACATAACGCCCGTCAGACAGCAGCATGTTGAACACGCCCTTCTCACGCAGTTCTGATGCCAGCGACGCAATGTATTTGAAGACGGCGGTCATGTTGCCGGGCGTGCGCGGATAACGCTGCGTCAGCTTGTGCAGCAGCCAGCAAAACGCTTTTTCGCTGTCGGTCTCACCGACCGGACGGAAATTGCCCGTCTCCAGCGACTTATAGCCGGAGAGCTGGCCATTGTGCGCGTAGGTCCAGTGACGGCCCCACAGCTCGCGGGTGAACGGGTGGGTATTTTCCAGCGCCACTTCCCCACGGTTTGCCTGACGGATGTGGGCAATCACCGAACGGGACTTAATGGGATAGTCCTGCACCAGTCTGGCAATCGGGGAATTAAAGCTGGGCTGGGGATCTTTGAATGTGCGACATCCTTTGCCTTCGTAGAAGGTAATGCCCCAGCCGTCTTTATGCGGCCCGGTGCCCCCGCCGCGCTGAACGAGCCCGGTGAAGCTAAAGCAGATATCGGTTGGCACATTGGCGCTCATCCCGAGCAATTCGCACATACATCACCTCCACAACAGCGGGGGCAATCATGCCCCCAGCGAAGTCTTACTTAACCATCTCTTTTTCGATCAGCTGGATCAGGATGTGGATCACTTTGATGTGAATTTCCTGAATACGGTCAGCATAACCGAAGTGTGGAACACGGATTTCGATATCCGCCGTACCGTCCATCTTACCGCCATCTTTACCGGTCAGGGTGATGACTTTCATCCCTTTTTCACGCGCTGCGGCAATCGCTTTGATCACGTTAGCCGAGTTTCCGGACGTCGAAATACCCAGCAGCACGTCACCTTCACGGCCCACGGCTTCGACGTAGCGAGAGAAGATATAGTCATAACCAAAATCGTTACTGACGCAGGAAATGTGGCTCACATCGGAAATCGCAATCGCCGGGTAGCCCGGACGGTTTTCACGATAACGCCCGGTCAGCTCTTCTGCAAAGTGCATCGCATCACAGTGGGAACCACCGTTACCACAGGAGAGCACTTTACCGCCGGCCTTGAAACTGTCGGCCAGCAGGACCGCTGCGCGCTGAATAGCGTGAATATTGGCATCATCTTTCAGAAAGTTAGCCAGCGTTTCCGCCGCTTCGTTCAGTTCGTTACGAATAAGATCCTGGTACATGAGGATAATCCTTCAGTATTGATGAAATAACACAGTGGAGTGTACCGGATAGCGGGAAAAGCGAGAAGCTAAAGCCATGCGAATCGTCTGGCGTTTTGCGTTTTCGTGCCGGCTTAAACCTGAACAATGTGAACCAGGTTGTAATTATTTTGTAAACACATTGCTAAAGGAAATAACATCAACTACAACCATATCATCACAAGTGGTCAGACCTCCTACAAGCAAGGGAGCTTTTCTTTATGATGATTTTGAGCATTCTCGCAACCGTTGTTCTGCTCGGTGTGCTGTTCTATCACCGGGTGAGTTTATTCCTGAGCAGTCTGATTCTGCTGGCCTGGACGGCTGCGCTTGGCGTCGCTGGCCTGTGGAATATCTGGCTTTTAGTCCCGCTGGCTATCATTCTTCTGCCGTTTAACTTTACGCCGATGCGTAAATCGATGATCTCCGCGCCGGTGTTCAAAGGCTTCCGTAAAGTGATGCCGCCCATGTCGCGTACGGAGAAAGAAGCGATTGATGCCGGTACCACCTGGTGGGAAGGCGACCTGTTCCAGGGCAACCCGGACTGGAAAAAGCTGCACAACTATCCGCAACCGCGTCTGACCGCTGAAGAACAGGCCTTTATTGATGGTCCGGTGGAAGAAGCGTGCCGCATGGCAAATGACTTCGCGATTACCCATGAAATGGCGGACCTGCCGCCAGAACTGTGGGCGTATCTGAAAGAACATCGCTTCTTCGCGATGATCATTAAGAAAGAGTACGGCGGTCTGGAGTTTTCCGCTTACGCTCAGGCCCGCGTCCTGCAAAAACTGGCAGGCGTTTCCGGGATCCTGGCGATCACCGTTGGCGTGCCGAACTCGTTAGGCCCGGGTGAACTGCTGCAACACTACGGTACCGAAGAGCAGAAAGATCACTACCTGCCGCGTCTGGCACGTGGCCAGGAAATTCCGTGCTTCGCGCTGACCAGCCCGGAAGCGGGCTCCGATGCGGGTGCGATCCCGGATACCGGCGTCGTCTGCATGGGTGAATGGCAGGGCCAACAGGTGCTGGGTATGCGCCTGACCTGGAACAAACGTTATATTACGCTCGCCCCTATCGCGACCGTGCTGGGCCTGGCCTTTAAGCTCTCCGATCCGGAAAAACTGCTGGGCGGTGAAGAAGATCTGGGCATTACCTGTGCGCTGATCCCAACCTCCACCCCAGGCGTTGAAATTGGTCGTCGCCACTTCCCGCTGAACGTACCGTTCCAGAACGGCCCAACCCGCGGCAAGGATATCTTTGTACCGATTGATTACATCATCGGTGGTCCAAAAATGGCCGGTCAGGGCTGGCGCATGCTGGTGGAATGTCTGTCGGTTGGCCGCGGTATTACCCTGCCGTCGAACTCGACCGGTGGTTTGAAATCTGTCGCGATGGGGATTGGTGCATACGCCCATATCCGCCGTCAGTTCAAAATCTCTATCGGCAAGATGGAAGGGATCGAAGAGCCGCTGGCACGTATCGCAGGCAACGCCTACGTGATGGATGCTGCCGCCTCCCTGATTACCTACGGCATTATGCTGGGCGAAAAACCGGCCGTGCTGTCAGCTATCGTGAAGTATCACTGTACCCACCGCGCACAGCAGTCAATCATTGATGCAATGGATATCGCGGGCGGTAAAGGCATTATGCTCGGCGAGGGCAACTTCCTGGCGCGCGGCTACCAGGGCGCACCGATTGCCATCACCGTTGAAGGGGCAAACATCCTGACCCGCAGCATGATGATCTTCGGCCAGGGGGCAATCCGTTGCCATCCTTATGTGCTGGAAGAGATGGCCGCCGCGCAGAATAACGACGTGGATGCCTTCGACAAGCTGCTGTTCAAACATATCGGTCACGTGGGCAGTAATAAAGTGCGCAGCTTCTGGCTGGGTCTGACGCGCGGTCTTACCAGCGCCACGCCAACCGGTGATGCGACCAAGCGTTATTACCAGCATCTTAACCGTCTGAGCGCCAACCTCGCTCTGCTGTCAGATGTTTCTATGGCGGTGCTGGGCGGTAGCCTGAAGCGTCGTGAGCGTATCTCTGCCCGTCTGGGTGATGTGCTGAGCCAAATCTTCCTCGCCTCTGCGGTCCTGAAACGCTACGACGATGAAGGCCGTCAGGAAGCCGATCTGCCGCTGGTTCACTGGGGTGTTCAGGATGCGATGTATCAGGCGGAACAGGCCATTGACGATCTGCTGGCGAACTTCCCGAACCGCTTTGTTGCAGGTGCCCTTCGCGTGGTGATCTTCCCGACCGGTCGTCATCATCTGGCGCCGTCTGACAAACTGGATCACAAAGTGGCGAAGATCCTGCAGGTACCGAGCGCAACCCGTTCCCGTATCGGCCGCGGTCAGTATCTGGCTCCCACGCCGCATAACCCGGTTGGTCTGCTGGAAGAAGCGCTGCTGGACGTGATGGCTGCCGATCCCATCCACCAGAAGATCTGTAAACAGCTGGGCAAAAACCTGCCGTTCACCCGCCTGGATGAACTGGCGAAACAGGCCCTGACGGGCGGGATCATCAACAATGATGAAGCCGCTCTGCTGGTGAAAGCCGAAGAGAGCCGTCTGCGCAGCATTAACGTGGATGATTTCGACCCGGATGAGCTGGCGACACAGCCGGTAAAGCTGCCGGAGAAGGTCCGCAAACCTGAAGCTGCATAACACGTTTCGCTTCTACAAACCCCGCCACGCGCGGGGTTTTTTATTGCCACATTTTCTCTTTATGTCGTGCTACAGTGTCAAAAAGTGGTCGTTTGAGGAGTCTGAATTGTGCCTGGTCTGAAGATTTCGATTTTGCAGCAACCTTTAGTGTGGATGGACGGCCCTGCCAACCTGCGCCACTTTGATCGTCAACTGGAAGGCATTACCGGGCGTGATGTGATTGTCCTGCCGGAGATGTTCACTACCGGCTTCGCCATGGAAGCGGCGCAACAGTCAATGCCACAGCAAGAGGTGGTCGCCTGGATGCACGCCAAAGCGCAGCAAACCAATGCGCTGATTGCCGGCAGCGCTGCGCTGCAAACCGAACGCGGGCCGGTCAACCGCTTCCTGCTGGTCGAGCCGGAAGGGAAAGTGCATTTCTATGATAAACGCCATTTGTTCCGCATGGCAGATGAACATCATCACTATGAAGCGGGTGATGCGCGCGTGGTGTTCGAATGGCGCGGCTGGCGTATTCTGCCGCTGGTTTGCTACGACCTGCGCTTCCCGGTGTGGTCACGCAACCGCAACGATTACGACCTGGCGCTGTATGTCGCCAACTGGCCTGCCCCGCGCTCCCTGCACTGGCAGTCGCTGCTGGTCGCACGCGCCATTGAAAACCAGGCGTATGTGGTCGGCTGTAACCGCGTGGGGACCGATGGCAACGGGCATCATTATCGGGGGGATAGCCGGGTGGTGAACCCGCAGGGTGAAATTATTGCCACCGCCGAGCCGCATCAGGCAACGCGCATTGATGCTGAGTTGTCACTGACGGCCCTGAAGGAATATCGCGAGAAGTTTCCGGCCTGGCAGGATGCGGATCCGTTTAGCATTGGATAACGGTTTCCCCTCCCTCTCACAGGAAGAGGGAGGGGACATCATTAACTCACCAGCGCCTGCCCGTCTTTGCGGCTCTCTGTCGCCGCCACATAGTGCCCTTCCGGCATACGATAAATCACCTGCGCGCCGCCGAAGTTATAATCCTGGAGCGGATCTTCCACCACGATCTGGTGCCCGCGCTCACGCAGTGCGGCGATAGTATTGCGATCGAACGTCGATTCGACGATCACTTCCCTGCCCTGCACCACGCGCCAGCGAGGCGCATCAATTGCCGCCTGTGGGTTTTGCCCGTGCAGCATGATGCGCAGCGCCATCTGCATATGCCCCTGCGCCTGCATTGGGCCGCCCATGACGCCAAAGGACATCAGCGGTTTACCGTTGCCGTCCATCGCAAAGCCCGGAATGATGGTGTGGAACGGACGCTTACTGCCCGCCAGCGCATTCGGATGGTTTGGATCCAGCACAAAGCCACAGCCGCGGTTTTGCAGACTGATCCCGGTCTCCGGCACCACAATCCCGGATCCAAAGCCCATATAGTTGGACTGAATAAAGGAGATCATCATACCGCTGGAATCTGCAGCGCTCAGGTAGACCGTGCCGCTCTGCGTCGGCGAACCGTAGACGAAATCGGAGGCGTTATCGGGGTCGATAAGCGCCGCGCGCGACGCCAGGTAACGATCGCTCAGCAACGCCTGGGCCGCGAACTCCATGTGTTCTTCATCAGCGACGTAGCGATCGAGATCCGCCAGCGCCAGTTTCATCGCTTCAATAGACAGATGAAGCGACTGCACGGAATCCGGATGATGTTTTTCAATTCCACACTGCTCCAGAATACCGAGCGCAATCAGCGTGGCGATGCCCTGCCCGTTTGGCGGCAGCTCCTGCACCGAACCACCGGCAAAATCACGCGACAGCAGTTCTACCCAGTCCACACGATGATTGGCCAAATCCTCTGCCGTCAGGTGCGCGCCATGCTCTTTCGCGAAAGCGGCAATTTTCTGCGCCAGCTCGCCGCGGTAAAACGCTTCACCGTTGGTTCTGGCAATCAGCTCCAGCGAATGAGCCTGCGCCGGGTTACGGAAGATCTCGCCGACCCGGGGAGCACGCCCTTCCGGTGCAAAGCAGGCGCTAAAGCCTGGCTGATCTTTCAGCTTGTTATAACCCCGCTGCCAGAGATGCCCAATCAACGGAGAGACCGGAAAACCGTTACGCGCATACTCGATGGCAGGTTGCGCCAGCGTAGTGAGCGGCAGCGTGCCAAAACGTTCTGCCAGCGCCACCCAGCCCGATACCGCACCCGGCACGGTGACGGCGTCCCAGCCAATTTCCGGCACCGCGGTTTTACCGGCAAACAGATCCGCATGCCAGCTGGCAGGCGAGCGGCCAGAGGCGTTCAGGCCGTGGAGTTTTTCACCATCCCAGACGATGGCAAAGGCATCGCTGCCAATACCGTTGCCGGTGGGTTCAACCACCGTCAACGCCATGGCGGTTGCAACCGCCGCATCAACCGCGTTCCCGCCGAGCTGCAGCATTTTCATTCCCGCCTGGGCCGCCAGCGGCTGAGATGTCGCCACGGCGTTGTGACCCATCATCGGCGGGCGTCGTGAATCGTAACCGGAAGTGAAATCAAGCGCTTTGGTCATCATGACTCCTTAGTCATGGCGCGGATCGAGCGCATCGCGCAGCCCGTCGCCGAGTAAATTAAAGCCCTGCACGGCAAGAAAAATCGCCACACCGGGGAATACAGACATCCACGGAGCCTGCTCAAGGAAACCTTTCGCGGTATTAAGCATTGAGCCCCATGACGGGTTCGGCGGCTGCTGGCCTAACCCCAGAAACGACAGACTGGCTTCAGCAATGATTGCCGAGGCAATGGCCAGCGTGGCCTGTACCAGAATCGGAGACATCACATTGGGCAGCACATACTTAATGATGATCCAGCGATCCGGCAGGCCAATCGCCCTCGCGCCGTCGATATACTCTTCGTTGCGAATAGCGATCACCTGGCCGCGCGTCAGGCGGGCGAAGATCGGCATTGCGGAGAGGCCAATGGCGATCATGGCGTTGGTCAGGCTTGGGCCCAGAAACGCCCCGAGCGCGATCGCCATGATCAGGAACGGACAGGCCAGCAGCGCTTCAATAAAACGCGAGATCACGCCATCCCACATCTTCTGGAAGTAACCCGCCACCAGCCCCAGCGGAACGCCAATGACCACGGCGATCACCACCGACATACAGCCAGCCATCAACGACGTTCTCGCCCCCCAGATAATGCGGGACAAAATATCGCGGCCCAGTTCATCGGTCCCAAACCAGTACATCGCCGAAGGCGCTTTACGCACCGCCAGGAAATTGGCTTTCACCGGATCAAAAGGCGCGATCCACGGCGCCAGCAGTGCCACCAGCACAAAAAAGCCCACCACTACGGCACCCATCACCGCGCTTTTATTGGCGAGAAATTTCTTCAGTACACGGTTCTGCGCACGGGGCTGAACCGCGGCAATGGTTTGAGTTGTCAGTTCCGCCATGCTTAACCTCGCATTTTCGGGTTGATAAGAACGTAAAGCACGTCGGCCAGCAGGTTCAGCAGCAGGAAACCGATCGCCACGATAAGCACCACCCCCTGCACCACCGCATAGTCACGGTTAAAGACCGAATCGACGATCATCTTGCCGAACCCTGGAATGGTGAAGACCTGTTCGGTCAGTACCGCGCCACCCAGCAGTTCGCCGAACAGCAGCGTGGTCAGGGTGATCACCGGAACCAGCGCATTGCGAAACGCATGCTTTAAAATCACCGCCTTTGGCAACAGCCCTTTAGCCCGTGCGGTGCGGATGTAATCGGCCTTCATTACCGCGATCATGGAGGCGCGGGTATGGCGCATCAGCGTGGCCGCCAGCCCCGTTCCCAGTACCGAGGCAGGCAACAACAGCGTACGCAGGTTCTGGATCGGATCTTCACTAAACGGCACGAATCCCGACGCTGGCAGCCATTGCAGATTGACCGAGAAGACCAGAATCAACAGGATCCCGAGCCAGAAATGCGGTATCGAGATCCCCGAGATCGCCACAAAGTTGGCACCGTGATCGACCCAGCTGTTTTTGTTGACCGCCGCGAGGATCCCCATGCTGATGCCAAACACCAGCGCGATGATCATCGCCAGCAGCGACAGCTCCAGCGTCACCGGCAGTTTGCTGGCAATGAGCTGGGTGACCGGCTCGTGAGTGCGTAAGGAGACACCAAGATCGCCCTGCAGCGCGCGCGTCAGCCAGTTGAAGTACTGCACAGGGATGGGCGCATCGAGATTGAGCTCAGCACGCAGCTGGGCGATCACCGCCGGATCGCGCTCCTCCCCGGCCATGGCGATCAGCGGATCGCCGGGCAGCAGTTTTTGCAGGCCGAACACCATCATACTCACCAACAGTAAGGTCGGGATGGCCAGCAGCAGACGTTTGCAAATCAGTTCCAGCATGGGTTCTCCTCAGGCCAGTTATTTCGCCAGCGTCAGGCCAGCCAGACGCACAATGCCGTCCGGATACGGTTTAAAGCCCTGCACGCTCTTGTTCAGACCAAAAATACGCGGTTCAAAATAGAGGTAGGCGATGGGCATATCCGTCTGCAGCTGTTTCACCACCTTGTCGTACAGCGGCTGACGGACGGCTTTGTCGTTGCTCAGGCGCGCCTGCGTCAGCCATTCATCCACCTGCGCGTTACTGTAACGGCCGTCGTTAAGGGTGCCTTTGCTGTTAATGAAGCCGTAGATGCTGCCATCCGGATCCGGACGACCCGACCAGCCAGAGAAGCTCAGCTGATAATCACCGCTTTGCTGACGGTCGAGCAGCGTGGCGAACTCGGTCATTTGCAGGTTCAGGTTAAAGCCAGCCTCTGCGACCATCGCCTGCAGTACCTGACCGACCTGCTGTGAAGTTGGGTTGTTGGGCACCAGCAGATTGACATTCAGCGGCGTAGTGACGCCTGCCGCTTTCAACAGCGCTTTGGCTTTGTCGACATCGCGTGGTGGCACCGGCAGGTTAACGTGATACGGACTTACGGTAGAAAACGCCTGGTTTGCCGGGGTGTACAGCCCCTCGAAGACCACCTGATTTAACGCATCGCGATCGATTGCCTGTGAAAATGCCTCACGCACGCGGGCATCCTTAAACGGATCGTTCGCCGGGACCTTGCCGTTATTGATATTGAAGGTAATGCCCTGATAACCCAGACCGGTCACCTTCGCCAGCGCCAGTTTGCTGTCGGCTTCTACGGTTTTCACGTCGCTTGCGGCAATGCCTTCCGTCAGATCAAGATCCCCTGCACGCAGGTTAGCCAGACGCACGGAAGCATCCGGGATCGGCAGATAAATAATTTTGTCGAAGTGGTAAGCGCCTTTGTTCCAGTAGTTGTCAAAACGCGTCAAAACGATACGGTCCTGCGAGACGCGGCTGTCGAACTTATAGGGGCCAGAGCAGACAGGATGGGCGGCAAAGTCAGGCTTTTTCGCGGCGTCGGGTGCCATCATCGCCCCGGCGCGATCGGTAAGCTGCATCAGCAGTGCGGCATCAGGTGTTTTCAGATGCAGGGCAATCTGCATCGGGCCTGTCACCTCAACGGACTCAACGGACGAGATTTCACTTTTACGCAGCGAACCTTTTAACGTCAGCGCGCGGTCGAGGTTGTATTTTGCCGCGGCGGCGTCAAATTTTTCACCGTCATGGAAGGTCACACCTTCACGCAGATCCATGGTCAGCGTTTTGCCGTCGTCACTCCAGGCCCACGATTTCGCCAGGCCGGGAACCACTTTCAGATGCTCATCCACGTCCACCAGCCGGTCGCACAGAGACGCAAAGACGAAACGGCCATAATAGGTGCGCGCAAGATGCGGATCGAGCATGTCCGGATCCGCCCCCAGACCAATTCGCAGTACGCTTTCAGAATGGGCGGGCAGCGCCGCGCCAAGCAACATAACACTTCCCAGTACGGTCAAAAGAGAATTACGCATTGTCATTATCATGAGTTCCTTGAAGGAAGGGAGGAGTGAGTGGCCGCGTGTTCAAACAGCGCGCGGCGGCGCAGAAAGGCTGCGGATGGCGGTGCTATCTGGATAACACTGCGATCGCGGTTAATCTCCTGCCAGCGATGGCAGGCAATCTGGCGTCCCCCGTCCAGCACCTGATTGATCGGCTCGACCTGGCGACATTCATCCGTGGCATACGGACAACGGGTATGGAAACGGCAGCCTGACGGTGGGCTGGCCGGGTTCGGTAAATCCCCCTGCAGCAGAGGTGCCACGCGCGGCGCGCCTGGCTGCATCTGGGGGGCGGAGGCGATTAACGCCTGCGTATAGGGGTGTAGCGGGGCATCAAAGATTTCCTCGACTGTCGCAAGCTCAACAATTTGCCCGAGATACATCACCGCCACGCGGTCACTCATATGGCGAATCACCGCCAGGCCATGGGCAACAATCACCATTGTCAGCCCCAGCTGATGCTTCAGACTTTCCAGCAGGTTGACCACCTGCGCCTGAACCGAGACATCCAGCGCGGAGACCGGCTCGTCCCCCAGCAACAGCTTTGGCCCGGAGGCCAGCGCGCGCGCAATACCGATTCGCTGACGCTGCCCTCCGGAAAATTCGTGCGGATAACGTTGTGCCCAGGCCGCTGGCAGCCCTACGGTTTTAAGCAGTTCCGCCACCCGATATTGCCTGTCGGCTTTCTTCATCGACTGGTGTAGCCACAGCGGCTCACCGACGATCTGCTCGACCGTCATGCGCGGGTTTAACGATGCGAAAGGATCCTGAAAGATGATCTGCAGCTCCCGTCGCAGCTGGTTCAGACGTGCTCCCGAGGCGTGAGTGATCTCTTCACCCTGATAAAATACGCGTCCTTCGCTGGCCGCCAGCAGCCGCAGAAGAAGACGGCCCAGCGTCGATTTTCCGGATCCGGACTCACCCACAATCGCCAGCGTTTCACCAGGCATGACGGAGAGGGAGACGCGATCGACCGCGGTGACAAAACGTGCTGGGGTAAACAGTTTTTTAGGGCCGGGAAAAAGCTTGCTCAGGTCCCGGGCTTCAAGAATGGGCGTCGTCATGCAATTTCTCCCAGCGCAATATGTTGTTCCAGCGGCACGCGGAAGCAGGCCACCTGATGGTCGGTCCCCATCGCCGTCAGCAACGGCTTTTCGTCATGACACCGCGTTTGCGCGAAGGGGCAGCGGGTAGCGAACCGGCACCCTTTGGGCATGGATTCCGGCAGCGGAACGGCTCCGGGAATAGTGGAAAGCGCGCCTTTACGCGCGCCGAGGGACGGAATCGAGCCCATCAGTCCTATGGTGTACGGGTGTTGCGGGTCGGCAAAAATGGCCTCCACGCTCCCCTGCTCTACCACCTGTCCGGCATACATTACCGCCACCTGCTGCGCGACTTCCGCCACCACGCCCAGATCGTGGGTGATCATTAACACCGCCGTACCGGTCTCTTCTTTGAGGGTATTAAGCAGCGCGAGGATCTGCGCCTGAATGGTCACATCCAGCGCGGTTGTCGGCTCGTCGGCAATCAGCAAACGTGGATGGTTAATCAGCGCCATCGCAATCATCACGCGCTGACGCATCCCCCCGGAAAGCTGGTGCGGATACGCTTTCAGGCGCATTTCTGCTGCCGGGATCTGCACCTTCTCCAGAATCTGCAGCGCAACCTTCATCGCCTCTGCACGAGAAAGTTTCTGATGGCGCATCACCGCTTCACTGAGCTGGTCTCCCAGCGTGAAGGCAGGGTTGAGCGAGGTCATTGGCTCCTGGAAAATCATTGCCAGTTCGCTGCCGCGAAGATCGGCATATTCCCGCGGTGAAAGCTTTCGTAAGTCGTGACGACGGAACTGCATCTCGCCGCTGACGATCTGTGCGCTGGCGGGCAGTAAGCCCATCAGCGCTAATGAGGTGATACTTTTCCCGCAACCGGATTCCCCCACCAGCGCCAGCGTTTCTCCCGCGTTGACCGTCAGTGAAATACCATCAAGCACGCTCACCGGAGAGCCGGCGAACGTTACGTTAAGATTTTGCAGCCGCAGTACAGGCGTGGGGTCCTTAAACGGGATCGTCGTCATAGCGTGAAGTCGTCCTCAAGGTGAATAGCCTGAATCAGGGCTGACTGCAGGCTAAGCAGGTGTTCGCGCATGGCGGCCGCTGCTTCATTAGGCTGGCGATGGATAATCGCAGACATGATTTTTTGATGATGGTCGTTGTAGTGATCAACCCGCTCGGGTGTACGGGCTAATTCGCGCAAATGCTGCCAGCCCGGTTCACGTCTGACGGCATCAATGGCATCAAACAGGCCAAGCATCAGGCGATTACCGGCAGCCTCGGCAATGGCGCGGTGAAATGCGCTATCCCAGAGTTCGTTGAGATCGCGGTCGTCCGGGCTGACCTTATCAATGCGTTCCAGCATGCGCTGCATAAGCGCGAGGTTTTCCCTGGTGGCACGCAGTGCCGCAAGCCGGGCTAAGCCGGGTTCGAGCTGAAGACGAGCTTCCATGACTTCCAGAAGGTTGGTTTGCTGAACCAATCCCTGAAGGGCCAGAGGTTCAACAGGTGCAGACGGGCCTATAAAGGTCCCTTTGCCCTGTTTACGCCAGATCCGCCCCTCCTCTTCCAGCACATCCAGCGCACGACGTACTTCACGTCGTCCTACGCCGAGAGTCTCCGACAGCTCACGTTCAGTGGGCAGCGGAGTGCCTGGTGTTGACTCATGCTGGTTGATCAGTCCGCGCAGCTGCTCAAGCGCGGTGCTGGAATTGGCCAGAAACCGTGACGGTTTTTCCATATTGGTTCGCTCGCTATCATCATTACTTTATTTTTATTAACGATAAGTTATTGATATGACGTGCTACTTACCGTGCTAATGATTAAGCAATAAACGAACCAATAAAGCATTGGTTCATGAACTTTCTGAAGGGATGGAGATAAGCGAATGATTTTCTGTGAATTATTTTTTACAAAATTACACATCAGCTCCGCTGCCAAAAAGACAATCGGTGGAAAAATGCACAAATACGGTGCAAATTGCGCACTATCATTGATCAAATGTTAATTAATTGCACCACAGATATTAACTTTTTGTTAATAAAGACAGGGGGGCGGATAAAGAAGATTTGCAGACACAGAAACGACGAAGGCCTGAATCATTTCTGATTCAGGCCTTCTGAATAGTGGCGGAACGGACGGGACTCGAACCCGCGACCCCCTGCGTGACAGGCAGGTATTCTAACCGACTGAACTACCGCTCCACTGTTCCCGCTGGGGGAACGAGGCGCATATTACGGTTTGCCTCCGGACTCGTCAACGCTTTTTCTCACGTTTTGAATCGTTTGCTGCAAAATTCACCCAAACGATGATTTTACAGGCATTCTGGCCCTTTTTCAGGCCCGCCACATGCAGCTTCCGCCTTTCTTCTGCACTAAATCAAGACGGGATTCATGGTTAAGTAACTCTTCATCACTGGCTAAAACCACCCGCAAACGACTGGCCTGGCGAACAACACGTTGAATCCCCGCTTCCCCCTGCGTCTGCTGCGATTCATTTTCCATGCTGAACTTCATGGACGTCTGACCACCGGTCATCGCGAGGTAGACATCCGCCAGGATCTGGGCATCGAGCAATGCGCCGTGCAGCGTTCGCTTGGTGTTATCTATTTCATAGCGAGAACAGAGCGCATCCAGGCTGTTACGCTTGCCAGGAAACATTTTCCTCGCCAGCGCCAGGCTATCGGTCACCTTACAGAACGTGTTCGTTTTCGGAATATCACGATGGAGCTTACTGAACTCATAGTCCATAAAGCCGATATCGAACGACGCGTTGTGAATGATAAGCTCGGCGCCTTTGATATATTCCAGAAACTCGTCTGCCACTTCCGCGAAGGTCGGTTTATCCAGCAAGAACTCATCGGCGATACCGTGCACGCCGAACGCTTCTGGGTCCACCAGCCGGTCGGGTTTGAGGTAGACATGGAAGTTGTTCCCCGTAAGACGACGGTTCACCACTTCAACGGCACCGATCTCGATGATCTTGTGCCCTTCGTAGTGCGCGCCGATCTGGTTCATACCGGTGGTTTCGGTATCGAGGACAATCTGGCGAGTAATTGCAGTGCTCATAGCGGTCATTTATGTCAGACTTATCGTTTAACTGAACGTTTCAAATACAGGAAGTCTACCAGAGATGCGTAAACAGGTAGAAATTTTCACCGATGGATCTTGCCTCGGCAACCCAGGGCCTGGCGGTTATGGCGCGATTATGCGCTATCGCGAGCATGAAAAAACTTTTAGCGAAGGCTATTTTCTGACCACCAACAACCGCATGGAGTTGATGGCCGCCATTGTGGCGCTGGAAGCGCTAAAAGAACACTGCGATGTGGTGTTGAGCACTGACAGTCAGTACGTACGCCAGGGGATCACCCAGTGGATCCACAACTGGAAAAAACGCGGCTGGAAAACGGCAGATAAAAAGCCGGTCAAAAACGTCGATCTCTGGAAACGTCTTGATGCTGCGCTGGGCCAGCACGAGATTAAATGGGAATGGGTTAAAGGTCACGCAGGCCACCCCGAAAACGAACGATGTGACGAACTGGCACGGGCAGCAGCATCCAACCCCGCTCATGAAGACACAGGCTATCAGCCCGAATCCTGATCAGGGTTTTCTGTACTGCCGCGTGGCGCCCACGGTCTGGCGAATGGGCGATTTTGATTTACTCTGCTTCATCGGATTAAGCGTAAGGGGGATGGTTCGCTTACGCGCGACAATAAACTGCATGCAGCCTAATGCCGGCAGATGGGTGCTCAGAACAACGCCCCCCTGCCGCGCCCAGGGAAGTACCTGAAAACCGCCCGAGCAGAGCACCTCAAAGTTCAGCAGTGAAAGCCAGTCAAGCTGGCGCATCATCGTGAACATCCTGCTGTTATACGGCGGTGTCCGGCGAAGCACCGGAACCAGCTTGCGCAGCCCCATCAGACTCAGCGGATTGAACCCGCTGAGTATCAGCCAGCCATCATCAATCAGGACGCGGTCGGCCTCGCGCAGCAGGCGATGAGGATCGCTGCACCAGGGCAATGTGTGTGCCAGCAGGCAGGCATCAACGGACTTTTCCGCAAACGGCAGATGTAAAGGATCCGCTTTCACCTGAACCGGCGATGCGCCAAGAGAGACATTAACCTGATGTGAGATAGCGCAGCTTTCGGTATTGATTTCCGCGCTGAGATTGCCAATCTTAAGCAAGTGAAAACCATACATTTTCGCGAGCCAGGGTTTAAGCTGCTGTTCCAGGTTCTCGCGATAGTATTCACCCCAGGGCAATTCGGCCCAACGTTCAGGTGCCGGGACAATCTGAGGTATCCTTGCCGGTTTCATCAACACACCCACCACGCTATAAGAGGTAATTTATGAATCTTATCAGTATTCCCGCCTTTCAGGACAATTACATCTGGGTTTTAGTCGATGACGAGCGTCGGTGCATTATTGTCGATCCTGGAGAATCGGCTCCTGTATCAGACGCGATAAAAGAGAACGGCTGGCAACCAGAGGCCATCCTTCTGACCCATCATCATAACGATCACACCGGCGGCGTTGCTGACCTTCGTGCCCAATTCCCGCATCTGGTGGTTTACGGACCGGCAGAGACACATGATAAGGGAACAACGCAGGTAGTCGAAGAAGGTGAAAATATCCTCATACGCGAGTGGGAGTTTTCTGTATTTGCTACACCAGGTCACACTTTGGGACATCTTTGTTTCTACAGTAAACCTTATCTTTTTTGCGGCGACACGCTGTTCTCCGGAGGCTGCGGAAGGCTTTTTGAGGGCACCCCAGCCCAGATGTACCAGTCATTACAGAAGATTAGCGCATTACCTGACGATACCCTTATTTGTTGCGCACATGAGTATACATTAGGAAATATGAAGTTTGCGGCGAGCATCTTGCCAGAGGATCGGGCGATTCAAGATTATTATCACAAAGTGAAGGAGTTACGTGCAAAAAACCAAAAAACACTCCCCGTAATTCTGAAAAATGAGCGTAAAACTAATTTATTTTTACGAACAGATGATATTGATTTAATTGATGAAATTAACAAAGAAACAAATTTGTCACAACCAGAACAACGATTTGCATGGTTAAGGTCAAAGAAAGATAACTTCAGATAATTGCGGGTTGCCTTTTCAAAATTTCGCCGTTATCATCGCTCGTCTTTTAAGCAACTATTGACACACACATGAAGGCAAAAGCGATATTACTCGCCTCTGTCCTGCTTGTAGGTTGCCAGTCGCAGAACGGCAGCAACGTACAACAGCACGCACAGAGCCTTTCTGCAGCTGGTCAAGGGGAAGCAGGGAAGTTTACAAGTTCAGCGCGATGGATGGACGATGGGACGTCTTTCGCACA
Source organism: Enterobacter sp. RCC_40 (assembly GCF_041360735.1). NCBI lineage: Bacteria > Pseudomonadati > Pseudomonadota > Gammaproteobacteria > Enterobacterales > Enterobacteriaceae > Enterobacter > Enterobacter sp. RCC_40. Next base: position 6,550 of record NZ_JBFUPR010000002.1, on the reverse strand, counting down.
GGATGAAGACTTGTGGACCTCTATTGGCGACGAGCTAAAGATGGGAATTCCGGAAAACAACCGGATTCGCGAACAGAAGCAAAAGTATTTAAGAAATAAGAGCTATCTCCACGATGTAACTTTACGGGCAGAGCCGTATATGTACTGGATAGCCGGGCAAGTTAAGAAACGTAACATGCCGATGGAGCTGGTACTCCTACCCATAGTGGAGAGCGCTTTTGACCCACACGCGACGTCTGGCGCCAATGCCGCAGGCATTTGGCAAATCATTCCGAGCACCGGGCGAAACTATGGTTTGAAACAGACCCGCAACTATGATGCGCGTCGTGATGTTGTCGCTTCAACGACAGCCGCTCTCGACATGATGGAACGTCTTAATAAGATGTTCGACGGCGACTGGCTGTTAACGGTCGCAGCGTATAACAGTGGCGAAGGTCGTGTACTGAAGGCAATGAAAGCGAATAAAGCACGGGGTAAATCCACCGATTTTTGGTCGCTCTCACTGCCACAGGAAACGAAGATTTACGTACCGAAAATGCTGGCATTGAGCGATATTCTCAAGAACAGCAAGCGTTACGGTGTACAACTGCCAACACCAGACGAAAGTCGTGCACTGGCGCGTGTTCGCCTCAGCAATCCGGTTGATATTCAACAGGTTGCTGATATGACGGGTATGTCGGTAAGTAAACTGAAAACCTTTAATGCTGGCGTTAAAGGCTCAACGCTGGGGGCCAGTGGTCCGCAGTATGTAATGGTTCCGCAGAAACATGCTGAGCAGTTACGTGAGTCTTTAGCATCGGGTGAAATTGCCGCCGTTCAGTCAACGCTGATCGCGGATGCATCATCCGTGAACAGCCGCAGCTATAAGGTTCGGTCAGGTGATACGCTTTCGGGCATTGCCTCACGTCTTGGCGTGACGGCAAACGATCTGCAGCAGTGGAATAATCTGCGCAGCTCAGGCCTGAAAGTGGGTCAGACTCTGACGGTGGGTGCAGGTAACAGTGCACAGCGTCTCGCCAGCAACAGCGATAGCATTACCTATCGTGTGCGTAAAGGTGATTCACTGTCCAGTATCGCAAAACGACACGGCGTAAATATCAAGGATGTGATGCGCTGGAACAATGATACTGACAATCTGAAACCAGGCGACCAGCTAACGTTGTTTGTGAAAAACAGCGCCACGCCAGACTCCTGATGACACGACCTAACGATAAAAAGGCACCGATTCCCCTCGGTGCCTTTTTTCTTTACGCTGCTTTTTGCGCTTCAGCCATGATGGTATCGCTGGTAAATGATCCATCATCCTGCAATTCAAAGTACGCCTTCACTTCCGCCGACGCGCTATCCTGATACAACCGAATGGCCTGGCTTAACGCTTCCGGCGTGCGCATACGAGCAATCCACGAGCTGAACTCCAGCGGCAAGCGGTCCGTTATCAATGCACGTGTGATCAGCCCCGCTTCAGTAATCAGCGCTAACCACTCCCCGCTGGAGTAGTTTTGCACATGCGAGGTGTCGCGCAGCGCTTCAACCGTCTGCAGCCAGATATTACGCACCGGATGTCCCGGCGACATCACATCCATAATGATAAAGACCCCGCCCGGCTTCAGAACGCGTTTAACTTCACGTAATGCCTGGCCGACATCATGCCAGTGATGGGCAGAATAACGGCTGATAACAACTTCAAATGAGGCATCTTCAAAGGGTAAGGATTCGGCATAGCCCTGACGCGTCGTGATGTTGTTCAGCCCTTTGGCTTTTGCGGCCTCTGCAACCACCTCCAGCATCTGACTGGATAAATCATAGGCCGTGACCTGCGCCACCTGCTGTGCTGCCGTGAAGCTGGCATGCCCGGCACCACAGCCTAAGTCCAGGACGTGCGCGTGCGGCACTGCCGCCAGGCGTTCACCGAGACGGACCAGATCACGGCCAGACGCGTGCACGGCACTGCTCAGATAAGCATTTGCCTGGGAGCCAAACTGTTTTTCTACGTTGTCATGATGGGAGTGTGTTGTTGTCATCGTACTGTCCTTTTGTTGTTTAAAATAAAGGGCAGCACCCGAATGGCCTGCCCCACGGCAGACCTGACATACCATTATTTATCAGGTTTGCCGGGACTGAATTCAACGAGTAGAGGATTGTGATCGGAGGCACGCGTCACCAGAACAGAGGCGTCGTGAACGTTCAGACCACGATAGAAGACAAAATCGAGAGGACGACCAAACGCTTTCTTGCGCTGGTCATCGCTAAAACGAACTTCACGCAGCGACATTTCGCGTGCAAAGCGATACAGCGCATTCATGCGCGGACGGCTCCAGGCATTAAAATCCCCGGCCATAATGATGGGCCCGCTGTGATGGGCGATCTGGTCACCGATCGGAAGTAACTGCTTACTATACACATCCACGCCCAGGCTGAAGTTGACCGCGTGGATATTCACAACCATCAGCATGCGCGTGTCCGGCAGCGGGTAGACCGTTACCAGCGCCGATTTCGCCAGACGCAGAATCGGCTCGCGTTCGCGCAGCGGGCAGCAATAGACCGGATGAGCCGAAGAGAGGGTCATCACGCCAGAAGGATGTTGCGGCAAGACAAACGCGGGAACCTGGTCAGCAGCAAGGTAGTGAGTCGTAGCAAACCTTACCAGCTCGGGGGTGGTTTGCGCCTCCTGCAACAGCACCAGATGGGCGTCTTTCCCAAAATTCTTGAGTACCGATAACCACTCAGCGCGCTGTTGTTTAAAGATGTTCCACACCAGCACCCGGATTTTTTCATCGCTGCTTAAGGGTGTCCCGGCAGGTAATGCCTGACTTATGCTCGCAAACGACCCCGGAGGCAAGATCCTCTCCGCGGGCATTCCGGCAACATAACGCATGGCATAGGTATTTTTTCGCACTTTTGGAAACGGCCTCTGTAACATGAACCAGCCCGGAAAACGGACTGGTTCTAATGTTATAGGGACTTTAGGTTACACTTTCAACGCAATTTCAGATAAACCGCTTTCCAGTTTTGTAAGCAAGCACTTACTGATGTTATCCCAGCACTACACGAGCGGGTTTATCAAGGCGCCCACTCAGGCTAATCAGCAGGAAAGCGACCAGAACAATCACCGCACCAATCCATGGCGTTTGGGTTAATCCGAAATGTTCAACGGTTTGCCCACCAATGATAGAACCCAGCGCAATCCCAATATTGAACGCGGCAATATTCAGGCCCGATGCGACATCTACCGCGTTGGGTGTATAAAGTTCGGCTTTTTGTACCACGTAAACCTGCAGGCCTGGCACGTTACCAAAGGCGAAGATCCCCATCACCAGTACCGTTATGAGTGCGGCGTATTGCATCGATGCCGTGAACTGGAAAATCATCAGCAGAACAACCAGTGCTACGAAGATAAACTTCAGGGCCGGCACTGCACCATGCTTGTCCGCAAGCTTCCCTCCCCAGATATTACCGATGGCGACGGAGATACCATACCCCAGCAAAATCCAGCTCACTGCACTGGGTGAGAAGCCTGCCAGGTCCTGCATCATCGGAGCCAGGAAGGTGAAAGCCGTGAATACCCCTCCATAGCCGAGCGCTGTGACGGCGTAGATGATCAGCAAACGCGGATGCGTGAGTACCTTCAGCTGATCGCTCAGGCTGGCACTCGCACGTCCTGCAATAGTCGACGGTACCAACAGCAAGCTGGCAACCAGGGCAATCACCCCCAGTAAAGAGACGGCAAGGAAGGTTTCGCGCCAGCCAAAGTGCTGTCCGATAAACGTTCCTAACGGTACACCGGTGACAAGAGCGACGGTCAGACCACCGAACATAATCGCGATGGCGGATGCTGCTTTCTCTTTTGGTACCAGGCTGGTTGCAATAGTTGAACCAATGGAGAAGAACACACCGTGAGCGAGACCGGTCAGTAGCCGGGCAATCACCAGCGTGGTGTAGTCCGGCGCCTGCCAGGCCAGAATATTGCCAGCGGTGAATAACACCATCAGCGCAACCAACAGTGGCTTACGCGGGAAACGTCCCGTCAACGCGGTCAGGACGGGGGCGCCGATGGCAACCCCGAGCGCATAGATAGAAACCAACAGGCCGGCAGAAGGCAGCGAGATTGAAAGCTGGTTAGCTATCGTAGGCACCAGTCCTACGATAACAAATTCGGTCGTGCCAATTGCAAAGGCACTGATCGTCAGGGCAAGTAGCGCCAGTGGCATAAATAACTCCATATCATCAGGATTAAGATGACAGGCAGTATGCGCCAGTGCTTAAATAACAAAAATGGTCAAAATATCAATAGAATTTTGCAGGTGGTGCAACAATGAAAGCAACGTCGGAAGAGCTGACAATTTTTGTCGCCGTCGTCGAAAGCGGCAGTTTTAGCCGTGCGGCCGAGCAGTTGGGGCAGGCTAATTCAGCCATCAGCCGCTCGGTGAAAAAACTGGAGATGAAGCTCGGCGTCAGTCTTCTCAACCGAACGACGCGTCAGCTAAGCCTGACGGAGGAAGGCGAGCGTTACTTCCGCCGTGTGCAGTCCGTCCTGCAGGAGATGGCGGCGGCAGAAACAGAGATTATGGAAACCCGTAGCACGCCACGCGGATTGCTGCGCATTGATGCGGCAACACCGGTTGTTCTTCATTTTCTGATGCCGCTGATCAAGCCTTTCCGCGAACGCTATCCGGAGATGACGCTCTCGTTAGTTTCCTCAGAGACGTTTATCAATCTCATCGAGCGGAAAGTGGATGTGGCGATCCGGGCCGGCACGCTGACCGACTCGAGCTTGCGGGCCCGCCCTCTTTTTGCCAGCTACCGCAAGATAGTCGCATCACCGCAATACATCGCAGAGCATGGCAAACCAGAGACGGTTGAAGAACTGAAGCAGCACCTGTGCCTGGGCTTCACGGAGCCCGTATCGCTGAACACCTGGCCTGTGGCCTGTCATGATGGTCAACTGCATGAAATCACCAGTGGGTTATCGTCCAACAGTGGAGAAACGCTGAAGCAGCTTTGCCTCGAAGGGAATGGGATCGCCTGTTTGTCGGACTATATGATTGATAAAGAAATTGCACGCGGTGAGCTTGTAGAGCTGATGGCAGATAAACGTCTGCCTGTGGAGATGCCTTTTAGTGCAGTTTATTACAGTGACAGAGCGGTAAGTACGCGCATACGCGCCTTTATCGATTTCCTGAGCGAACATATAAAAACAGCTCCCGGGGGAGCTGTGTGAGGGTTTCAGGTTACAGAGGAAAGGGTCAATATTAATCCCAGTCAGGTGCCAGACCTTCAGGGCTGACCAGACGATCGTTGCATTCCAGGGCAGCGATCGCTTTTTTGTCTTCGGCGTCCAGCTGGAGATCCCTCGCTAACAGGTTGCTGGCCAGGTTTTCACGTCGGGTTGAAGAGGGGATCACGGCGTAACCTTCACCCATCGCCCATGCCAGAATCACCTGTGCAGCCGTTGCGCTATGTTTCTCTGCGATACGATTAATCACGTCATCTTTCAGTGCTTTACCGTAGGCCAGGGTCATATATGAGGTGATGTGGATGCCGTGCTGTTTTGCCCAGTCCACGACTTTGCGGTTTTGCAGGTAGGGAGAGAGTTCAATCTGATTGGTTGCAATGTTTTCTGCCCCCACGGCGGCAATGGCTTTTTCCATCAGCGGGATGGTGAAATTAGAAATACCTATTTCACGCGTTAAGCCCTGCTCTTTCGCTTCAAGCAATGCCTGCATGAACTCCTCGACTGACACGGCATCGTTCGGTGATGGCCAGTGGATCAACGTCAGATCCACATAGTCGGTACGCAGTTTTTCCAGGCTCTCTTTCAGGCTGGGGATCAATTTGTCTTTGCTGAGGTTTTCAGTCCAGATTTTGGTGGTGATGAAAAGCTCGCTGCGCGCTACGCCGCTCTCTTCGATAGCCTGACCAACGGCAGCTTCGTTATCATAAATCTGCGCCGTATCAATTGCGCGATAGCCAAGCTCAAGTGCAGTTTTAACAGATGCGATAACAACGTCGTCTTTCAGGCGGAAAGTGCCCAGACCCAGTGCAGGGATAGTCATGTAATCCTCGTTATTCATAATGATTGTTAACTGAGGAGGATTATCGCTGCTGCCGTTATGCAGAAAAAGAGCGTTTAACGCAGAGGATTTTTGCTGATTTGGCAATAATGATACGACAGATATGAAAAAAGCCCTGAGCGTTAACTCAGGGCTTTTAATAAGTGGCGGAACGGACGGGACTCGAACCCGCGACCCCCTGCGTGACAGGCAGGTATTCTAACCGACTGAACTACCGCTCCACCGAAGACTGCTGTAACCACCGGATTTATGCACCGGCTTACTACGTAATTTGATGCCTGGCAGTTCCCTACTCTCGCATGGGGAGACCCCACACTACCATCGGCGCTACGGCGTTTCACTTCTGAGTTCGGCATGGGGTCAGGTGGGACCACCGCGCTAAAGCCGCCAGGCAAATTCTGTTAATCTGTATCAGCTGAAAATCGTCTCTCATCGCCAAAACATCTTCGGCGTTGTAAGGTTAAGCCTCACGGTTCATT
>NZ_JBFUPR010000001.1:1614995-1681858 GCF_041360735.1 Enterobacter sp. RCC_40 | reverse complement strand
AAAGAGCTTGCTAAACCAGGGATCATATTGAATGCGCCTGAAGGGGTGAGTATCACCAGTCCTCAGGCTGTACGTGTTTCCTCGGGAAGTGCCAGTGTGGGGATCGTAGCGCAAAAAAATGCAGATATCAGCGCGATGAAGCGCTTCACGGTAGCGGCAGGCGAAGCCATCAGTATGCTGGCCCGCCAGGCGGGTATGAAGCTGTTTGCAGCGAAGGGGAAAATCGAAATCCAGGCACATGATGATGCGCTGGATGCCATAGCAAAGAAAGACGTTACGGTGACGAGTGCAGAAGGTAAAATTGAAATTACAGCAGCAACGGAACTGGTCATTAACTGCGGTGGTGCTTATATTAAGCTGAGCAGCGGGAATATTGAGCTGGGGTGTCCTGGAAATATTTTACTGAAATGTGCCAATGCTCAAAAAATGAGAGCTGCTTCGCTGAACACACCAGCGCCTGAATTTCCAAAAGGATACGGTGGTGTTTACTCCCTGACTGACGAAGAAGGGAAAATCATCCCACAGACTGAATATAAAGTGACAACGGCTGACGGGCAGGTTTTTCATGGCATTTCAGATGATAATGGCAAAACGCTTCCGATTTATACCTCAATGCCCGGTCAATTAAACATTGAGATCCTTGGGACCGGCAATTCAGCAACAGGGAGTAAATAAGCGTGAGCGATTACCATGCATGGGAAGCCAGTGAGTGCGAGCATTTTACTGATGTGAATGTGTCAGAGAAAACAGTGGTCTGTAAGCGTAAGCCTGTACCAGCAATAACAATTACTATTGGAATGTTTTTTGATGGTACAGGGAACAACACGTTTAATACTCAGAATCATATTTTGGAGTCCTGTTCTCATCTTGATGTTGGAATGAAGGCAGAAGACGCCGAAGCCTGTGCCAGAAAACTGGAAAAAAAATTGGCAATGCTGGAAGTTATATTGGGTATTATACGAACATCCACTGGCTGAATACACTTTACACCACCAATGACGAAGTGATTGAGGGACAAGCAGTTTATCAACGAGCAGTCTATATACAGGGAATTGGCACCGATCAGGGTAATAGTGATAGCTCGATAAGTATGGGGACGGGCGGTTGGTTTTATGGTGTGGTTGATAAATCTGATGAAGGTGTTGGCCTTATTGCTGAGCAAATTTCGAAATTCCTGGCTCTAAACCAAGGAATAAATTATGCAATCGAGAAAATTCAGTTCGATGTTTTTGGATTTAGTCGCGGAGCGGCAGCGGCTCGTCACTTTGTTAACCGTGTAAAAAACAACGATAAGGCCATACAACTGGCCATAACTAAAGGGCTTGGTGGTCGAAATCAGCATGGGAAACCGGCAGGTGAGACCCGCTTTCTGGGGTTATTTGATACCGTGTGCGCGGTAGGTACAGTAAGTAATCTATTTGATGTTCATAGTGGTGTGAACCCTGGTGTTGAGCTGGATCTGCCTCCAGATATTGCACAGAAAGTCTTTCAGATCACGGCAATGCATGAGTGCCGATACAACTTCAGCCTGAACAGTATTAAGGAATCCTGGCCAGAATTGGCTTTGCCGGGAGTTCATTCGGATATCGGCGGTGGCTATAATCCAATGGAAAAAGAGTATCTTTTTCTGACTCAGCCCCAAAATGAAACTGTCAGTGAAAGTATTCCATCGGAAGTGACTGATATCTACCGGCGTTCAGCGGCTGAAATACCTGACTTAAAGAGCCTGCCAGCGTTAAGTGCGATAATTCCGAGCGGTGAAGTAAAGACAGAAACCTGGTACGACTATCTGGTTAACGAGGATAAAAAACGCGGTGGCATCACACAAAAGCGTGTTGGAGCGGCAGTCACTTTTGAGAGGATTGTGACTAATGACTGGAGCAAAGTTAGTTTACGGGTGATGCTGGATGCGGCTCAGGAGGCTGGGGGGGTGTTTAATGAGATTCTACCCAAGGATGAGAATTTCTCTTTACCGCCTGAGCTGGAAGCTTTATGTCAAAAAGCAATTGACCAGGGAAAGGCTGTGAGAAATGGTAATGTGCCGACGCCTTTTATCTCACCGGAGTTACAGTTAATTGGCAAATATATTCACTGCTCCGCTCACTGGAACCCTGTGGTTGTAAAAGATGTCTGGCTGGACGGGAATAAAGTGAAAACCATCTACGGGGCAGTGAAATCATCTGATTTGCTTTTTTATATCAATCGCCCAAACCCTGGTTGGGTTCGTGCTGTCTGGAATATGCAGGGAGGAAAATCATGAAATCATTCGTCAGAATAATTTCGATCTTATTTCTTTTGGGCTCTGTTAGTGCCTGTGTCAGTGAGCAACCTAATACTCTCAAAGCTCCCTGGGACAAATGGTACTTTGCCTTTACTACTCCCAAAGCTTTACCGGCACAGGTTACACTACTGAAGCTTTTGGATGTCGATGGTTATGCGTCGACGTATCGGACTATTGATCAGCCTCGAGGCAACAGTGTAGGTCGATGGAGTGAGCGAAACTCTGCTGGGAATACACAGTTCAATAAGGCCGATAGATTGCCGAAAATAATGATGTTTTGCTGGGATTCAATTATTGATAAAAAAACATACCAATCAACTTTATTTTTCTCTCAAAATACATGGGCTAAAATGGTTAGCCCTTATCCTGATGTCTTAGAACCGGGGAAAAAAGCATATCGACAAACAATGCTAATAGGACTAGCGCCGGAAGGAAAAATACGGGTCTGGTTAAGGCAATATGGCCATTCGGATATCCCATTAATTGATACCAAAATAACGACTGTTACAGGTAAAGATCTCGATATGTGTAAAGGGGTTACAGGGCATCCTGATGGATATGTTTACTATGGAGATACTCCTGATTTTATTAAAGATAAAAAGTATCCTTATGGAAACTGGTGAAAGTGCAGTAATGTTTGGTTTTTCAATATATTGTATTCGCTTAGCCTAAGTATGCAGGGAGGAAAATCATGAAATCAATCACCACAATAATTTCTTTGTTATTACTTGTGGGTTTTACTAACGCCTGTGCCAGTGAGCAACCTAACAGTCTCAAAACTCCATGGGATAAATGGTACTTTGCCTTTACTACCCCCAAAGCTTTACCGGCACAGGTTACACTATTGAAGCTTTTGGATGTTGATGGTTATGCATCGACATATCGGACTATCGATCAGCCTCAAGGGATCAGTGTAGGTAAATGGAGTGAACGTAACTCTGCGGGGAATACACAATTTAATAAAGCCGACAGATTGCCGCAGATAATGATATTTTGCTGGGACTCAATCATTGATAAAAAGGTTTATCAGTCCACTTTATTCTTTACTCAAGATACATGGAATAAGATGACTACCCCTTATCCTGATGTCTTAGAATCTGCAAAATATGCCTACCGACAGACGATGCTGATAGGCTTGGCCCCGGAGGGGAAAGTACGAGTCTGGTTAAGGCAATATGGCCATTCAGATATTCCTTTAAATGATACAAGAATAAAGACAATTTCAGGGGAAGAGCTGGGCATGTGCAAGGGTGTAACGAACTTTCCTAATGGATATGAATATAGCGAGGGTATAAAGAAATTTATAAATGGGAAAAAATATCCTTATGGGTCATGGTGAATTATATCCTTTAGAAAGAAATTGGTTGCCAGTAAACTCCCAATTTTATTTTGTGATTTATCTGCGATAGAGGTTTTTATGAAATCATCTTTCTACATATTTTTGCTGTCTATTTCTATCCCTGTTTTTTCTCAATCAATGTTATCGATCCTACGTCCGCAAAAACTAAAGCGGATGATGCGAACTCAATTGCCAATATGTACCGTATGGGCATGGGGGTTCCGAAGGATATGAAAAAAGCATTTGAACTCTATCAGGTTGCAGCTGAACTCGGAAACACTGATGCTCAGGTCGATTTAGGTGATATGTATTATTCTGGTGAAGAAACTTCTCAGAGTTACGAAAAGGCCAATTATTGGTATGAGAAGGCTGCGAAAAACAACAGCGCTAAAGCTCAGATGTATTTAGGTTACGCATACCTTAATGGTAAGGGCGTCGCTGTGGATTATGATAAAGCCAAAAATTTTCTTGAGCTTGCAGTTAAACAAGGCGAGCCTTCAGCTATGTATCATTTGGGTACGATGTTCTTTGATGGTAAAGGTGTAGCTAAAGATCAAAACCAAGCTATTCCACTATTCAAAAAAAGCTGCTCCAAAGGTGATTCGAATGCGTGTGATAAGTTAAAAGAAATTAAAATAGAAAAATAATATTCTTATCTGCATAGAGAAATGCATATGTGGAAATTAAAAAATGGAGTTTCGTATGTCTAAAAGCTTTGTATTGATTGGTGATGATACTACGCACGGCGGACAGGTTATTTCTGCCTCATCAACAATGGTAGTAAATGGAAAAAAGGTAATCCCCGTGGGTGATAAGGTCAGTTGCCCAAAAGATGGGCATGGCATTAATGCCATTATTGAAGGATCGCCTGAATGGACCTCTGACAGTAAAGCCATGGTTGTGGATGGTTGCCACTGTGAGTGCGGTTGTCAGGTGATCTCCAGTGCACCGGATTGTGTAATAGGATAAGTAATGAACTGGGAGCGTCAGAAATCAACAATATCGACTAAGCCTGAAGAACCTTCATTCATCCTGTGGATGATGCTAGGGATTTTCGCGCTGGTCGGGTGAGTGCTGTTGTTTGTCCTGCATGCCAACCAACTGGCAGGGCCACTTCAAACATTTAATCTTTGGGCCGTCACCGCATGCCCTGCAGTTATCTGGTTTTTCTTTCTCTGTCTGCGTGGCTGGCTCTATAACAATGCGGTGGACAAACACGAATTTGAATCCGATGAAGCAGAATTTGCGCAACGACAGTGGATGGGCTGGGCTGGTCGCAATATCGCAGTACTACACAGCGGTGTAATGCTGCCTGCAAATCTGACACCTCAATTTTTTTTGGCAGCCCCACCAACGCTGGAGCAAAACACATCTCTGACCCAACGAATTTGTCTGCACGATCATGAGTCTCATTTTTTTGTTTTGGTTGCAGGGTTAAATCCAGCTTTGGCAAAGTTGCCTTCAGATACAGTACCCGTCGTCACGCTGCTGACCGACTCTAACGATGATTTGCCAGCATTGCAGGATGAATTTGCACATGCCTGGCAGACAGCCATTCCTGAGCGTCTGGTGCCACAGTTGACCATTCTTAAGTCAAAGTCCTTCCTCTCACTTGATGAGCGAATTAAATCACCGACGCTGGATGTGGATTTAATCCTGATTCACCAGACACAGGGAGGGGATGCGTATAGTGATGCGCTAGCCGTCCTGCTGTTGACATCCGATGATGTCGGCACAAAATATAATCTTTCGCTTAACGCCCGTCTTTTGCGTCCAATGGCTCTTGATATGACGATTTCAAAAAAGTCACTGGATACGTTTTTCTCGACGCAAACTCAGGCCTGCGCCACAGCCAGTATTGTTGGCGACAATGTGGAATGGGGAAATGCATTCTCCGGTCTGCTTGAAGCAGCACAAAGTTATGGCGGTGACTGGAAACCTGACCAACTCCACTGGCTGGAAAAATATGCCGGGCTCAGCGGCCCCTTCTCTCCATGGATAATGGCCGCAGTAGCCAGCGATATCGTGAATATACAAAAAGCAGACTGCCTGATGCTGTCTACAGATGGCGAGCAGAAATTTATCAATACAGTGCAAACAGGGAACAGAGATAATGACAACAGGTAATTCGTCATGGCGTGGAGGGTGGGGGCGGCTGGGGTTCTCTGCCCTCATAGCAGGGGGGATTGCCTGGTTAATCTGGCATTTTGGCGACCAGATAGGGCTGCACACTACAGTCACGAAAAGCCTGGCGTTTTCCAGTGCTTTATTTCTGTTACTGATGCTTCGTCATGGTAAGACAATTAGCCTTGCCATCGGGAGAAGGCCCGCTGGCACTGCTGAAGCTGCGTAATTTCCGTCTGCCGGAAACCATCTTCAGTACCACCGGTGTCGCATCGCCAGACCCGGTGGCAGACGTGTCCAGTGACGACGGAGAGGTGTACTGATGAGCACGCTAAATGCCTTACTCAGTACCTGTCAGGCAGAGCAGGCACCACTGCTTGCCAGGATGATGAAGCGTCAGGCCAGTTATGCTGCCATGAGGGATCGTTTTATCGTCCGGTCTGCTGTTTTTGAAGTGATATCGGTGATTATGGACATGCTTTTTCTCCGAAACCCGGTATGCCGTTTGTTTTGACTATCCGTGGATCCTGCCAAATCTGAAAACCCTGCGATAGCAATATCGCAGGGTTTTTTCGTTCTACAACCCAATCACCAGTTCCCCTGTATGGCTTCGCGAGCAGCACAGCGCCACCTGCTGGTCTGCCGCGCTTTTCTCCGCCTCCGACTGCACGCTATCCCGGTGATCCACTACGCCGTCGATAACCGGCGTCAGACAGGCGCCGCAAATCCCCATTTCACAGGAGAGGGGTACCGCCACGCCGTTTTCCAGCAGCACCTGCGCGATAGTTTTGTCCGCCGGCACTGGCCAGCGCTCGCCGGTTGATGCCAGCTTGACTGTAAAAATCTCGCCCGTTTCATTACAGTCGGCGGGCATAACGGGCTGGAATGCTTCGCTGTGAAGATTGCTCTCAGCCCAGCCTCTCGTGAGGGCGACCTGATACACTTTCTCCATAAAGCCTGCCGGCCCGCAGACCCAGGCGTGGAAACCGGGCGCTGGCGTGGGCATGTGCTCTGCCAGCGCAGTGCGCGGGCTGATGGTATGGATGACACACTCGCCGTGTTTAAATTGCATGAGTTCACGTGCAAACGCCGCGTTGCCATGCTCTTTAACGTAATAGTGCAGCGTAAACGGGGTGCCGGAAGCCTCCAGCAGCCGGGCCATCGCATACAAGGGCGTTATGCCTATCCCTGCCGCCAGCAGCAAGAAGCGTTCAGCCTCGTGCAGCGCAAACAGATTGCGCGGTGAGGAGATAAGCAGTTTCTGCCCCGGACGTAGCGTCTCGTGAACATAGCGTGACCCGCCGCGCGAGGCGGTTTCACGTCCTACGCAAATAAGATAGCTCTCGCTGTCGCTTGCCCCGGTCAGCGAATACTGGCGAACCAGCCCGCAGGGCAGATGCACGTCAATGTGCGCCCCTGGCTGCCAGCCCGGTAGGGGGGCACCGCATTCTGACACCAGCCTGACGGCGAGACTCTTATCCCCCTCACGCCAGAGACCGTCGACAATAACGCTCAACATTTCGCTCATCACGTTCCTCCGTCACACCAGGAAAAACTCGCCGAAGCCCATCTTTTTCAGCCCCCGGCGGTAGGCAATCGAGCTTTTATCCGCAGGGATGTGGGCTTCCAGAGTCAGATCCAGCGGCAGGCTTTCCGGGCACTGCGTCTCAACCATCAGGCGGTCTTCTTCAAAAATACGCAAATTGAAGGCGTGCACTTCCTCTACCGGAATATGCAGGTCAAAGTTGCGCGCGATAGGGGCGAACATGCGGGTTACCCGTGAAGAGACGGGCGAAGCGGCGTTCATGATCACCAGCCTGGCTTCCCCCGGAAAATGGATCGTCAGCGTGGCGGTAAACGGCAGATGCATTTCAAAATGACGCAGCCACTGGAAGCCTTCCGGGGCCTGGACATCGGAGCTGGCGGGGTAGTTGCTCACCGAGCTCCAGTAATCGGCAACAAAGCCAAACGGCGTCTCCTGGGGCTGATAATGGGGTACCAGCGGATTATTGGGGTCAGCAAAGGTGTCAGTGTGGATCCAGGCAAAATGCGCGACGTCCAGAAACCCTTCCACCTGACGGCCGGCGAAGCCATTCACTTCAAACGCCGGGCAGTTGATCTGCTGAAATCCGTCGTTATCCCAGTGCGGCATGGTGGGCAGCGGCATTGGGTTATCCGGATCAAACGCCAGGCAGGTCCAGATCAACCCAAAGCGCTCCTCCACGGCATAGTTGATCAGGTTAAGCTTCGCGGGAACCGGCTGGTCAGGGCTGGACGGAATGCGGTTGCAGCGTCCATCTTCACCAAAGCGTAAGCCATGATAAGGGCAGATAATCCCGTGTTCATCGTGAAAGCCCAGCGTCAGCGGTACGCCGCGGTGCGGGCAAACGTCCCGGGCGACCACAACCTGGTCTTTGACGCGGTAGATAACCAGTTGTTCGTCAAGCAGGGTGGCTTTGACCGGTGCCGCGCCAATGTCGCAGGCGCGAGCAACCGGGTGCCAGCATTTTGCCAGACGCAGCCAGTCCTCTGGCTCAAACGTACAATGGGCGGGTGGAGTCGGTTGTATTTTCATGGTTGTCCCTCTCGCGTTCAGCCTAAAGGCCCGGCCTGAATGGTGTCGCACAGACCGTTAATGATGCGCTCTCCGGTCTCTTCTTTGAGCTCCTGATACCAGGCCCGGGTCAATGCCATGTCTTTACCATGCGTGATATCACAGCGTTTACGGGCCTTAAGCACCAGGTCGCGGACCCGGTCACAGCGCAGCGCTTCGTACTGCCGCAACGCCAGTGCGATGTTGTGGTTCTCGCGCAGGCAGTCACCCAGCACCACGGCGTCCTCCATCGCCGCGCATCCGCCCTGGCCGATATCCGGCGTGGTGCTGTGCGCGGCATCGCCAAGAAGCGCCACGTTGCCGCGCACCAGGGTGTCGAACGGTTCAATGTCGTGGATTTCGATACGGTTTGTGGTCTCGGGATCCAGCACGGCGATGAGCTTCTGCACCGGTGGCGCCCAGCCGCGGAAGTAGCCCGTGAGATCGGCGCGAAGGGTAGTGCGATCTTCCGCCAGCCCGAGGGGGAGCGGAACATCAAAAAAGAAATAGAAACGTCCGCCGGCGACGGGCATCAGCGAAACGCGCTTGCCCTCGCCGACGAAGGTGGTCCACTGGTGCGCAGGGGCAATCTCTTCATCAATCTTCACCAGCCCGTTCCAGTTGACGTAACCGGCGTAGCGGCGCTCGGGCGTATAGCCCAGCACGTACGGGCGAACCGCGGAGTGACTGCCATCGGCGGCAATCAGGAAATCCCCCGTCGCGGTAGTACCGTCGGTGAAGGTGGCGGTGATGCCAGCCGCGTCCTCACGGACGCTTTCAACGCGTTTGCCGAACTGAACGTTCTCGTGCCCCCAGAAGTTCAGCATTTCGCGCTGCAGTTCCGTACGCGACACGGGGCAAGGGCGACCGCCCGTGCGCTCGACCAGCGGGGCAAGGCTAAAGCGGGTGAGGGTATCGCCGCGCCGGTGATCCTTATAGGCCATAAAGCGCATAGGGCCGCCGTAGGTCTCGATGATGTCGCCCATTCCGAGGTGCTGCATGCATTTCACCCCATTGGGCCAGATGGAGATGGCCGCACCGACGGGCTTCATCTCTTTCACGGCCTCAAACACGGTACAGTCGATTCCCGCCTTCTTCAGCGCTACAGCGGCGCTCAGGCCGCCAATGCCCGCGCCAATAACGATTGCTCTCATGCTTCTCTCCTTTTGCAGGGTGTAAAAAGGGAAGAGCAATTTGCGTACCAGGCTGCAGAGTGGCGAAAAGCGCGTTGTATGGGGTGGTTTTGCACTGCTAAGGTGCGCAAACGCGGTGAGAATGCCTTTTTATGAATCAATAATTTCCTGTTGTGCGATCCGGAATCGACTGTTTCATAGGGGATGGCAAGAGTGGCGTAGTTTGTGCAAAGCGAGAAAACGACGATATGACGGGAGTGAGTATGATTGCACTGCAAACTTTTAATCAACTGAGCCACGAAGAGGCGCTCGCGCGGTTGCAGCCCTGCGTGGCGTTGCCCGACTGGGCCGATGCGCTGGTGCAGGGGCGGCCCTATTTACACCGCAAAGCACTGTTCGACGCCGCCCGGGCGCTGGCACAAACCTGGGATGAAACGGCGCTTACGCAGGCCCTGAATGCGCACCCGCGAATTGGTGAGAAACCGACGGGAGCCCGGGCGGAGGCGGTGCTTTCGCGCCAGGAGCAGGGCGCCGTCGACAACCGCGACAGGCAGCTGGCACAGGCACTGCAGGAAGGGAACGCTCGCTACGAGGCCCGTTTTGGACGCGTGTTTTTGATCCGCGCGAAAGGCCGTAGCGGTGAGGAGATTTTACGCGCCCTCAACGCCCGGCTGGAAAACAGCGATGCGCAGGAGGTACAGGCCGCACTGGAACAGCTGCGGGAAATTACGCTGCTTCGGCTGGAAGGAGTCATTGACGAATGAGTACGTTAAGCACGCATATTCTTGATATTTCGACGGGAAAACCGGCGCAGGGCGTAAGGGTTTATCTTGAGCAGGACGGCGTCGTATTGGCCACTGCTTTCACTAACGCCCAGGGGCGCATCACCGCGTTTATCCCTTTCCTGCCTGCAGGACGTTACCGGCTGGTGGCTGAGATTGGGGCTTGGTTCACCGAAACCGGCCGCGACACGCTTTACCCCTGCGCACAGATCGATTTTGTGACGGGAGAAACGGCAGACGAGCACTTCCACCTGCCGTTTGTGATTGCGCCGGGCGGGTGGTCAACCTACCGCGGCAGTTGACCACACCTGCACACCGTTGACCCAGGTCTCGCTAATATTGCGCTCGTCGCCCAGGGTCATCAGCACAAACAGCTGCTCATAAATGTCCTGACAGCGCCGGTTACGCAGGCGCTGTAGCGGCGTAACGGCCGGGTCGATGACGATAAAATCGGCCTCTTTGCCGGGGGCGAAATTGCCAATTTTATCGTCCAGCCTCAGGGCGTGAGCGCCGCCCAGCGTGGCGTGATAAAACGCTTCGCTGGCGCGCAGGCGGTAGCTCTGCAGCTGACCCACCTTGTACGCCTCCCCGAGGGTGCGCAGCATGCTGAAGGTGGTTCCGGCACCCACATCGGTGCCAATGCCCATACGTACCTGGTGTTGCCAGCAGGCGGGTAAGCGGAACAGTCCGCTGCCAAGAAACAGGTTCGAGGTGGGGCAAAACGCCACCGCCGAGCCGGTATCGTGCAGACAGCGCCATTCGCTCTCATGGAGGTGGATCCCATGGGCAAACACGCTGCGTTCGCCGGTCAGCCCGTAATGATGATACACATCCAGATAACGTTCATGTTCCGGCCACAGATCGCTTACCCAGGCCACTTCATTTGGGTTTTCGCTCAGATGGGTCTGCATCCACGTGTCGGGAAACTCCTCTCTGAGCAGGCTGACCGCGGCCAGCAGTTCCGGTGAGGAGGTCGGGGCAAAGCGTGGCGTAATGGCGTAGCCCAACCGTCCACGGTGGTGCCAGCGCTGGATCAGCTCGCGCGTCTGCCGGTAGCTCTCTTTCGCGGTTTCACTCAGGTAGTCAGGCGTGTGGCGGTCCATCATCACCTTCCCGGCGATAAGGCGCATGTTAAGGCGCAGGGCCTCGGTGAACAGCGCCTCGACCGATTCAGGATGCAACGTACAAAACACCAGTGCGGTGGTGGTGCCGTGGCTGACCAGTTGGTTGATGAAAAACGCCGCGATCTCTTTCGCATAGGCCTCATCGGCAAACTGGCTTTCTACCGGGAACGTGTATGTGGTCAGCCACTCCAGCAGCTGCTCACCAAAAGCGCCAATCATCTCCGTCTGCGGGTAATGGACGTGGGTATCGACAAAACCCGGGAGCAGCAGTTTGCCGCGCAGGTCGGTGTACCCTTTGTAGGGATCAAGATACTGCTCGCCCTCCTGCCAGGCCATCTGCGCCAGAATTTTGCCGTTATGGATGAACAACAGCCCGTCTTCAAGGTAGCGTGCCTGTTGGGCGATAACGTCTGCACTGTCGCAGACCCGGGCAATATCAAAAAATGCACCGCGGATCGCAGTCTGGTAGTCCATCATGATTCCTGCCTTAGTGTTTGCGTAGCGGGGTGATGAGACTGAGCAAAAACGGTGCCAGAATGAAAAAGGCCGCAGAGGAACTGCGGCCAGGAGGAAGGGTTACTCTTTTTGCGTCGCCACGCGGGGGCTGAACGACGAGGTGCCTGCCGCTTCACGCTCTTCCCGCGCCAGCCAGCGGTAGGTGACCCCGCCCAGGAAGACGCCGATAAACCAGCTAAAGTTTGCCACTTCATGCAGGGAGGGAATAAAGCTTATCACCAGTCCAACGGCAACGGATGGCACCAGCGCGCCGATGGCTTTCGGGTTGAAACCGTTGCGATACCAGTATTTGCCTTTTGGCGTGTCATCAAACAGATCGTCTACGGAGACCTTGCCGCGCTTAATCAGGTAAAAATCGGCAATCAGAATCCCGAACAGCGGGCCAATAAATGCCCCGAGCACGTCCAGAGTGTAGTGGATAAGCTCCGGCGAGTTAAACAGGTTCCACGGGGTTAACAGGATAGAGCCGACGGCGGCGATCATCCCCCCGGTGCGGAAGCTGATTTTTTGCGGTGAACAGTTAGAGAAATCAAACGCCGGGGAGACGAAGTTCGCCACGATGTTGATCCCGATGGTGGCGGTGATCATGGTCAGCAAGCCAATGGCCACCGCCAGATCGTTGCCCACACGGCTGACGGTTTCAATCGGGTCAGTGATCATGCGGCCAAACAGCGATTGCGTACCCGACACAATCACCACGGTAACGATGGAGAACAGCAGGAAGTTAAACGGCAGGCCCCAGCGGTTACCGCGGCGGATCTCCCCCATGCTTTTACCGTAGCGGGAGAAGTCACCAAAATTGAGCAGCGGGCCGGAGAAGTAAGAGACCACCAGCGCCGTGGCGGTGATCATCTGCCAGGTCTGCTCACCGGCGCTCAGGGATTTGCTGGCAAGGGTAAAGGAGATGCCGTCAAAACCGGTCTTGTATACAATCCATCCCGCCAGCGCCAGCATCACCACGTAGACCGCCGGACCGGCGATATCAATAAAGCGCTTAATGGCGCTCATGCCGTGCCAGAAGACCATCGCCTGAAGCACCCACATGATAGCGAAACAGATCCAGCCAAGATGCGACAGGCCCAGGA
Source organism: Enterobacter sp. RCC_40 (assembly GCF_041360735.1). Lineage (NCBI taxonomy): Bacteria > Pseudomonadati > Pseudomonadota > Gammaproteobacteria > Enterobacterales > Enterobacteriaceae > Enterobacter > Enterobacter sp. RCC_40. The sequence goes on along the minus strand of NZ_JBFUPR010000001.1, from coordinate 1,668,881 downwards.
ACGAACCGGTGGTGAGCGTCGCGAGTGAAGGCCAGAACTTAAGCGCCACCAGCATCAGCGCGTTGGCGGCCAGGTAGGTCTGAATGCCGTACCACGCGAAAGCAATCAGCCCGCGGATCACCGCCGGAATATTGGCCCCGAAAACGCCAAATGCCTGACGGCAAATCACCGCGTAGGGTACGCCTGCCATCTGACTCGGTTTCGCCACCAGGTTGGCGCACAACTGCACAATGCAAATCCCTATCAGCAGGCAGAGCAAAACCTGCCAGCTTGCCAGCCCGAGCGTAAAGAAGCTCGCGGCAACAACATAACCCCCCATGCTGTGGACGTCCGACATCCAGAAAGAAAAGATGTTGTACCAGCTCCAGTTCTGGTCACGCGTCGGTGCCAGATCCTCATTGCAAAGACGTGGGCTGTAAACCGCACCGGAATCAGCGGCCGTACCGTACTGCGCGTTTTGTCTGTTTGGCATGAAACCTGCTCCTGTGAATGAAAACCCGTTAAGTGGGAGTGCAGACGGTGTTGCAGGATCCAGGCCAAAATAATAAATCTTGTATGCAATATTTTATTTTTATGTATACGATTCGATAGCGAAAAGTAAAAATCGGAGTGGTGAATGAACAACATAAACAGCCTGCAGACCGCGCCAGACCTGCATGACAAAGATGAATCCATCTTTCAGGCGCTGATGACCGCGATAGTCGAACATCAGTTGCTCCCGGGAAGTAAATTGCCTGAAGAGGCGCTGGCTGAGGTCTTCGGCGTGAGCCGCACCGGTATTCGCAAGGTGCTGCAACGACTCGCCGCTGTGCAAATGGTCACCTTAACGCCCAAACGTGGTGCACACGTGGCCAGCCCGACGGTAGAAGAGGCGCAGCAGATCTTCCGCACGCGCGCTCTGCTTGAGGTGGCTAACCTGCCGGACGTGCTGACCCACTGTCAGCCGCCGCATCTGGCTGCACTGGAAGGGATTATTCGCCAGGAGCAGCAGGCGCACGAGGCGTATGACGGTCCCGCCGCAATCCGCCACTCCGCCAATTTCCATATTCAGCTTCAGGCCATTTCAGGCAATCAGGTGCTGACAGAGATGGTGACCGGACTGAGCCAGCGGTCGTCGCTGGTGATCGCAGCCTGGGGCGCGCCGTGGCGTCAGGGCTGCCGCTGCAATGACCACGAGCAACTGGTGGAACTCTTGCGTCAGAAGGCGCTCCAGCCCCTGAGTGAGGCCTTAATGCACCATTTTGAACATATTGTCGCCAGTCTCTGTTTCGAACGGGCCGGTGAGTGCCTGCCTGATTTTGCCCGGCTGTTCGCCAGCCACAAGGAGTCGTAATGTCGTCTGTTTGTATACAAGTGATTAACCCCAACACCAGCCTCGCGATGACGGAAACCATCGGCGCCGCAGCCCGCGCGGTAGCAGCACCGGGAACGGAGATCCTCGCCGTCTGCCCGAGCGCAGGTGTGCCCTCGATAGAAGGTCATTTTGATGAGGCCATCGCCGCCGTGGGCGTTCTCGAACAGATAAAACGCGGACGGCAACAGGGCGTGGATGGACACGTGATTGCCTGCTTTGGTGACCCCGGCCTGCTGGCGGCGCGCGAGTTGGCGCAGGGACCGGTCATCGGTATCGCAGAAGCTGCGATGCATATGGCCACGCTGGTGGCAACACGCTTTTCCGTTGTGACCACGCTGCCTCGCACGCGGATTATCGCCCGCCATCTTTTGCACCAGTATGGTTTCCAGGACCACTGTGCAGCCCTGCATGCCATCGATCTGCCGGTGCTGGCACTGGAAGACGGTAGCGGCCTGGCTCAGGAGAAGGTGCGCGCGCGCTGCATCCAGGCGCTGAAAGAAGATGGCTGCGGCGCGATTGTGCTCGGCTGCGGTGGAATGGCGACGCTGGCGCAGGAGCTGACGCGTGAGCTGCACGTGCCGGTGATCGACGGCGTCAGTGCGGCGGTAAAAATGGTCGAGTCGCTGGTGGCGCTGGGGCTGTCAACCAGCAAGCACGGGGACCTGGCTTTCCCGGAGAAAAAAGCGTTGAGCGGACACTTTCAGGCACTGAATCCATTTTAATTGAGGGGGTGATAATGGCGCTTTTTAACGAAGATTATCCGCGGGACTTACGCGGCTATGCAGGCAAGCCGCCGCACGCGCAGTGGCCGAACCAGGCGCGCATCGCCGTGCAGTTTGTACTCAATTATGAAGAAGGGGCGGAAAACCACGTGCTGCACGGTGATGCCGGCTCAGAACAATTCCTCTCGGACATCATCAGTGCGGCCAGTTATCCGGACAGACACATGTCGATGGACTCTCTCTATGAATACGGCAGCCGCGCCGGGTTCTGGCGGATCCATAACGAATTCTGCAAGCGTGGCCTGCCGCTGACGGTCTTTGGCGTGGCAATGGCGCTGGCGCGACATCCCGATATCGTTGACGCCATCAAAGCGGCTGATTATGACGTGGTTAGCCACGGCTGGCGCTGGATCCACTATCAAAGTATGGATATCAACCAGGAGCGCGAGCACCTGCACAAGGCGGTGCATGTCCTGACTGACCTGTTTGGCAAACCGCCTGCCGGCTGGTACACCGGGCGTGACAGCCCAAACACCCGCCAGCTGGTAGTGGAGCATGGGGGCTTTGACTATGACAGCGACTACTATGGCGATGATTTACCGTTCTGGACGCAAGTGGCGTGCAGCGACGGCACGCGCAAACCCCACCTGATTGTGCCGTATACGCTGGATGCCAACGACATGCGCTTTGCGACCGCGCAGGGGTTCAACACCGCCGAGCAGTTTTATACCTACCTGAAAGACAGCTTTGACGTGTTGTACGAAGAAGGGGAACGTGCGCCGAAGATGATGTCCATCGGCATGCATTGCCGCCTGCTGGGGCGTCCGGGGCGTTTTCGTGCTTTGCAGCGGTTCCTCGATTACCTTGCGCAGCACGATCGGGTATGGGTCTGTACCCGCCAGCAGATAGCCGATCACTGGCGTGAGGTGCACCCGTTTCAACAATAACGGTCCAGCAATGCACCGGGGGGCGGTGACGCCTGTCCCGGCCTGCTGCTTATCTGATGGGAAAAGCGCCACCGGGCAGGGTTATTAACATTACGCCATCACGCTCACCTGCGCCGCCACAATCCGCCAGCCGTAAGGGAAGCGTACCCATGTCTGCTGCTGGCGACCAATCCGCTCCGTTCCTTCGCGGGTGAATTCGGTGCTACACACGGCGTAATCTTCTCCGAAGGTGGTGATTACCGTATGGCGCAACGTCCTTTGCAGACCCGCGGACGGGCGCGCCGCCCGAAAGGCGCGGATTTCCTCAATGCCGTACAGGTTTTCGCCCGCACCGAGACGCACCGTGTTTTTGTCGTGCCAGAACAGCTCATCCAGCACCGGAATGTTGTTGCTTACCAGCGCGTCTTCATAGCGGTAAAAGGCTGCGGTCACTTCTGCAACGACCCACGGAAGGTTAATGTCATCGTGATTTATCATGGTGCCATCTCCGCCGGCCGGGCATCGGTTATTCCGCTTGCTTCCAGCACCCGCGCCACGCGCAGGCAGGCTTGCTCGTTAAACGGTGCGGCGATCAACTGCAGGCCAACAGGTGCGCCCTGAGCGGTGCGCAGCGGGACGGTGGTAACGGGTAAACCTAAAAACGAAATCGGCTGCGTCAGCATGCCCATGCTGGCGCGAACCGGTAACGGCTGGCCGTTGATCTCCATAATCTCTTCGCCAATCCGCGTTGCACTGCGCGGCGTGGCCGGGGCGATCAGCACGTCGGCCTGCGCAAACAGCGCTTTAAACGCCTGTCGGGCCTGCGTGCGAAAACGCTGGGCCTGAATATACCAGGCAGAAGGGATCATCGCGCCGGCCAGCAGTCGCTCGCGCGAATGGGGTTCAAAACGCCCGGGCTCGCGGCGAAGCGCGGGCAGGTACTGATTTCCGCCTTCCGAGGCGCTGATGATAAACGCTGCGGAGCGGGCCAGCTCGGCATCGGGGAATTGCAGCGTTTCCTGCACGTCGAGAGCTTTTGCCACCCGCGCCACGGCGTCTCGCATGTCGCTGTCGCACCAGGTACTGAAATAGCCGCCGAGCACCGCGCAGCGCAAACCATCCAGACCGCGGTCGAGCAGGGGCCGGGTCTGCTCCCGGGAGCTCTCCGCCTGAAATCCGTCGCTGGTATCCCGACCCTGCAGTGCATCGTACACCGACGCCAGATCGCTCACGCGACGGGCAAACGGCCCGATGTGATCCAGACTGGCGACAAACGGATGGCTGCCGGCGCGTGACAGACGACCAAAAGTGGGCTTAAGACCGTATATTCCGCACAGGGAGGCCGGTACGCGAATCGACCCGTTGGTGTCGGTACCGAGCGAAAAATGGACCAGTCCGGCAGCGACCGCGGCGGCAGAGCCGCCGGACGATCCTCCGGCAATGCGCGTCGCATCGTGCGGGTTACGCGTTGCGCCGTAGTAAGTGTTTTCCGTCGTAAAGCCGTAGGCGTAGGCATCCATGTTGACCATCCCCGACAATAAGCCACCGGCACTGCGCAGCTGGCGTACCGCAAAGCTGTCAGCGGTGGCGGGGGGGCGCTGGCTGAACAGCTCTGCACCGGCAAGGGTCGTATGCCCGGCGACGTCGAACAGGTTTTTCACCGCGTAGGGAATACCTGCCAGCGGCGGCAGAGGGCGTTTCTCCCGACGCAGGGTGTCGATATTCTCGGCTTCGGCCAACATGCGTTCTTCCGTGACGGTGGTCCAGGCGTTGATATGGGGATTGATGCGCGTAATGGCTTCCAGGGTCTGGCGGGCGATGTCATGGGCGCTCAGGTCGCCTGCACTCAGCGCCTGCTGGATCTCACTGATACTCATCTCGTGTAGCGTCATGCTTTGTATACTCCTGCGATCTCCAGACGGTCATCAAACGGCAGCGCCATCAGCGGGGCGGCCATCGCCGCGATACGGCAGAACTGTACATGGAGTTCTGCCCGGCGGGCGTCATCCAGCTCAACGCCCAGCACGGACTCCATTTGCGCCAGATAGGCATGCCAGTCAGGTTGTGTGGTATTCATCAGTCTCTCCTTAAAATCCGGCGGCGGCGCCGTTGCTGCGCGGGTCAAATGCCCCTTCAAACAGCCCGTTAGGATGGCGAACAATCGCACCCGCGTGGCCCATGGCTTCGCTGAATGCCGGGAAGCACTCCACGTCGTGGCCCAGCGCCTGCAGGCGCGCGACGGTCTGCGGCGTAAAGCGGCCTTCCACCTTCAGGGTGTCGGACGTCTGTCCCCAGGTGCGCCCCAGTAACCAGCGCGGGCGGGCGATGCTCTCTTGCAGTGGTACCCCCTGCACCACATAGCGGGTAAACAGGGTGGCCTGGGTTTGCGGCTGGCCGTCACCGCCCATCGAGCCGTAGACCATGACGCGTCCGTCATGCAGACGCGCGGCTGCCGGGTTCAGGGTGTGGAACGGTTGTTTTCCTGGCGCAAGCGCCAGCAGGTGACGGGGATTGAGGCTGAATGAGGCTCCCCGGTTTTGCCAGACGATGCCGGTATCAGGCAGGACTACGCCGCTGCCGAACTCGTGATAAATGCTCTGGATAAACGACACGGCAAGACCGCTGTTATCCATCACTCCCATCCAGACCGTATCACCAGGGCCTTTGCCGCAGCCCCACGGTGCGGCCTGGTTATCATCGACCTGGTCGGCGAGGGCGGCCAGTGCGGCAGGATCCAGCAGACCCTGGATATCGGTTTTCAGCTCGCGCGGGTCGGTGATATGGGCATCGCGCAGACCAAACGCCAGTTTGGTGGCCTCTACAATGCGGTGAACAGTGGTCGCTTCGTCAGCATCGGCCATGGACAGGCGGTCGGTTATCCCGAGGATCGCCAGCGACACCAGCCCCTGCGTTGGCGGCGCAAGGTTCCACACTTCGCCCTGCTGATGCTGTAATTTCAGCGGCGTGGTGCGCCGGGCGACATGCGCGTTTAGGTCAGCCAGGGTGATGGGCAGCCCCAGCGTTGCCATGCCCCGGGCCAGACGCTCCGCCAGCGGGCCGCGATAAAAACTGTCCAGACCGTCTTCTGCGAGGTGCGAGAGCGTGGAGGCCAGCGCCGGTTGATAAAACCGGCTGCCGACCTGCGGCGGTTTGCCGTCCGTCAGCCAGGTCTCCGCGAAGCCGGGCAGGTCCTTCAGTTCATCCAGCTTACTGGCCGTGGCGGCGGCCTGAGACGCGGTCACCGGCGTGCCGTTTCGGGCATAGTCAATGGCGTCTGCCAGCAGGCGATTCAGGGGAAGAGCGGTGCCCGTCAGCGTGCGCGAAACCTTCAGCGCTTCGTCCCAGCCGCTCACCGTTCCCGCCACGGTCAGCGCCGCACGAGGCCCGCGATGGGGGATCTGAGAGACATCGTCATAGGCGGCAAGCGTCGCCAGTGAGCCAGCTGCGCCGCTGGCGTCAATGGCGACTGGTTCGCCGTCGGGCGGCACGATAAGCCAGAAACCGTCCCCACCGAGACCGTTCATGTGCGGGTAAACCACGGCAATGGTTGCGGCGGCGGCGACCATTGCCTCAATCGCGCTACCGCCTTCGCGCAGAATGGCCAGGGCGCTCTGGCTGGCAAGATGGTGAGGCGCCACGGCCATTCCGTGTACGGAGACATTACTTTGCATGGAGAGTCCTCATAACCCAAAAGTCATAAGGTGCTGCAAAAGCTGTTCCAGTTATGAATGAAAAGTTTCACGTCAGTCGTAACATAACGTTTTAACAAGCTGGCATGCTTAATGAAAGGTATAGTGAGGTGAAACAAAAGTTACAGAGGCTTTATGGAACAGCTTGATGAACGTCTGAAAGCGCAATACGCGTCGTTGTCACCGCAGGAGCAACGGGTGGCTGATTTTATTTTTGATCATTTCGACGACCTCATTAGTTATAACAGCGCCGAGCTGGCGCAGCTGAGCGGGGTGTCGAAAGCCACGGTGAGCCGTCTGTTTAAGCGTCTGGGCTATGAGAAGTATAAAGAGATGCGCGACGAACTGCGCACGCTGCGCCAGAGCGGCATGCCGCTGACCGATAACCGCGATGCGGTGCAGGGCAACACTCTGCTGGCGCGGCATTATAAGCAGGAGATGGCAAACCTCACCCAGTGGGTCAACGCTCTGGATGCTCAGCAGTTTGCCGAGGCCATGGCCTCAATGGTGAAGGCGCGGCGGATTGTGATTATCGGGATGCGCAACGCCTATCCGGCGGCGCTGCACCTGCGCCAGCAGCTGTTGCAGGCGCGCGGACAGGTGCTGCTGCTGCCGCAGCCGGGGCAGAGCCTGAGTGAGGAACTGGTCGATCTCACGCCCGACGATCTGGTGATTATGATGGCGTTTCGCCGTCGCCCGCGGATCGTTCGGCCGCTGTTGCAGCAGCTTCAGCACAGCGGTATTCCGGTTCTGCTGATGTGTGAGCCGCAGGCACACAGCCTGTTTCCGCTGACCAGCTGGCAGCTCTGCGCCCCGCTGGACAGCGTCTCGGCGTACGACAGCTACTCGTCGGTCAACAGTCTGATCAACCTGCTGGCTAATGCCTTCCTGCATGAAATCCTCGATAAAGGCCGTCCCCGGATCCACAATATCGCCTCCCTGTATCAGCAACTGGACGAACTGGAACAGCGATAATGGGGCATCAGGCTGGTGCTTTGCATTAAAATGGTGCAGCAGAGCGGGGCGGAAAAGGGAGGCCTTTTCCGCCCCGCTCTCGTTTTATCAGGCCTTCAGAGAAAATTTCCCGTTTCGCTTCATCTGGCACATTAGTTGCAAAATCCAATTCAAAGAATCTTTTGTTTCATGTTAACGTTACGGGGAAGCACCATGAAAAAGTTATTGATTGCACTGACCGGGGCCGTCTGTCTGTTTGCAAACCTGCCAGCAAAAGCTGACCAGCTTCAGGATATTGAGAAACGCGGCACTCTTCGTATCGCCGTCCCGCAGGATTTTCCTCCGTTTGGTTCGGTCGGGACCGATCTCCAGCCGCAGGGCTACGACATCGACATGGCGCGCTATCTGGCAAAACAGATGAAGCTCAAGCTGCAGCTGGTGCCGGTGACCAGTGCCAACCGCGTGCCGTATCTGCAAACCGATAAGGTGGATCTGGTGATCTCAAGCCTCGGTAAAAACGCCGAGCGTGAAAAGGTGATTGATTTTAGCCGTGCCTATGCACCGTTCTTCCTCGGCGTGTTCGGCCCGAAAGGGGCTGAACTGAAAGATGCAGCTCAGCTGAGTGGAAAAACCATTGGCGTGACGCGCGGCGCGGTTGAGGACATGGTGCTGACCAGCCTTGCGCCGAAAGATGCAGACGTCAAACGCTACGAAGACAATAACACCACCCTGTCGGCTTACCTGTCCGGTCAGGTCCAGTACGTGGCGACAGGCAATCTGGTCGTGGCGGCGATTTCCCGCCAGAACGCCGCCAAAGCCCCGGTTCCGAGCTTTATGCTGAAGGACTCGCCGTGCTTTATCGGGCTGAAGAAAAACGAACCGGCGCTGAAAGCGAAAGTTGATGCGGTGATTGAGCAGGGAATTAAAGACGGCACCCTGAATAGCCTCTCTGAGCAGTGGCTGAAAGCGCCGTTGCCGGCAAGCCTGGGCGTGTAAGGCGATGACAGAGCAACTCCATTTCTCTGCGCTCTGGCCGTACTGGCCGGCGCTGCTGGCAGGGCTGTGGGTCACCATTCAACTGACGGTGATGGCAACCCTCGGCGGGCTGGCGATCGGTATTTTCGGGGCGGCGATTCGCAGCGGCCGGACGACGTGGTTCAGCAGGATCTGGGGCGGCTACGTGGAGATTATCCGCAACACGCCCTTTGTCGTGCAGCTGTTTTTCATTGTGTTCGGTCTGCCGAATCTGGGGCTGAAGATGACGGCGGGCGAAGCGGCGCTGCTGGCAATGGTCGTCAACCTGGGCGCGTACAGCACGGAGATTGTCCGTGCCGGTATTCAGGTTACGCCCAAAGGACAGTGGGAGGCCGGCCGCGTGCTGGGGCTTACCCGCCTGCAAACGTTTATACGCGTGGTGCTGCCACCGGCACTGCAGCGTATTTATCCGGCGCTGGTCAGCCAGTGCATTATCGTTATGCTCGGTTCGTCGGTGGTGTCGCAGGTCTCCTATGAAGAGCTGACTTTTGCCGCCAACCTGATTCAGTCAAGAACGTTCCTGAGCTTTGAGGTCTATCTGGTGACCACCGGAATTTACCTGGTGCTGTCAATTACCCTGCGCCAGCTAATGATGGCGGCAGGACGGAAGTGGCTGGGGGTACAGGCATGATGACCACCTTTACCGACTGGGACATTATTCGCAATCTGCTGCTCGCCGGACGCTGGACGGTGCTGCTGTCGCTGGTGGCGTTTGTCGGCGGGGCGGCGGTAACGCTGCCGCTGTTGCTGTTGCGCCTCACGGGTGGGCGTACGGTAAAACGTCTTATCCGCGGCTATATCGAACTGTTTCAGGGCACGCCGCTGCTGATGCAACTGTTCCTGGCCTTCTTCGGCGTGGCGCTGTTGGGTATCGATGTTTCGCCGTGGACCGCCGCGTCGCTGGCCCTGACGTTCTACACCAGCGCCTTTTTGCTTGATATCTGGTTTGGCAGTATTCGTGCGCTGCCGAAAGGGCAGTGGGAGGCGTCGCGCTGTCTGGGGCTGACCTTCGGCCAGACGCTGTTTCGCGTGGTGGCTCCCCAGGCGTTACGCATCGCCATCGCCCCAACGGTGGGGTTCGCCGTGCAGGTGATTAAGGGGACCGCGCTGGCATCCATTATCGGTTTTATCGAGCTGACCAAGGCCGGGACGATGCTGACCAACGTGACCTATCAGCCGTTTAAAGTCTTTGCGCTGGTGGCGCTCGGCTACTTCATTCTGTGTTATCCGCTGTCGCGCTACAGCCGTTATCTGGAGACTAAATTCAATGCCTCTCATCACCATTAATCAGGTGCAGAAGTACTACGGCGATAACCACGTGCTCAAGGGCGTGGATCTGGACATCGACATGGGCCAGGTTATTTCAATTATCGGGCGCAGCGGTTCGGGTAAAAGCACGCTGTTGCGCTGCATTAACGGCCTCGAAGGGTATCAGGACGGCAGCATCAAGCTCGGCGGCATGACCATTACCGACCGGGATTCCCAGGCGCGTGAAATCAGCCGCTCGGTCGGCATGGTATTTCAGAACTTCAACCTTTTCCCGCACATGACGGCGATGGAAAACGTGATGCTCGCGCCACGTCGGGTGCTGAAGAAAAGCGCAGCAGAATGTCAGGCACTGGCGCAGCGCATGCTGGAGAAAGTCGGGCTGGGTGACCGTCTGGATTACTACCCGTCAAGCCTCTCCGGGGGCCAGCAGCAGCGCGTGGCGATTGCCCGTGCTCTGGCGATGTCGCCTAAAGTTTTACTCTGTGACGAGATAACTTCCGCGCTCGATCCGGAACTGGTAGGCGAAGTGCTCAAGGTGCTGGAACAACTGGCCGCTGAGGGGATGACGCTGATCCTGGTGACCCATGAAATGAATTTTGCCCGCGAAGTGGGCGACCGCGTGGTGTTTATGCATCAGGGGCGCGTCTGGGAGCAGGGCGACAGCAAAACGCTGTTCGCTAACCCACAGACCACTGAGCTTAAACAGTTTATCTCCTCCGTGCGCGGCCTCAATTAACTAAGGACTTAAAAATGGATATCGCTCAATTTCCGCAAATCAATCCGCCACAACGTCTGCTGATGGGGCCGGGGCCGATCAACGCCGATCCGCGCGTGCTGCGTGCCATGTCGAGCCAGCTTATCGGCCAGTACGATCCGGCGATGACCCACTACATGAACGACGTCATGGCACTCTACCGCGGCGTGTTCCGCACGGAAAACCGCTGGACGATGCTGGTGGACGGCACTTCCCGCGCGGGGATTGAAGCGATTCTGGTATCGGCCATTCGTCCGGGGGACAAAGTGCTGGTGCCCGTTTTTGGTCGCTTCGGCCATCTGCTGTGCGAAATTGCCCGCCGCTGCCGCGCAGAGGTCCACACCATCGAGGTACCGTGGGGCGAGGTGTTCACACCGGATCGGGTGGAAGATGCCATTAAACGCGTGCGTCCGCGCCTGCTGTTAACCGTGCAGGGGGATACGTCCACCACCATGCTGCAGCCGCTTGCAGAACTCGGGGCAATCTGCCGTCGTTACGATGTCCTGTTTTATACCGATGCTACCGCGTCGCTCGGCGGCAACGTCCTGGAGACCGATGCCTGGGGGCTGGATGCGGTCTCGGCGGGGATGCAGAAATGTCTTGGCGGTCCGTCCGGCACCTCGCCTGTTACCCTGAGCCCGCGGATGGAAGAGGCAATCCGTCGCCGCAAATGCATCGAAGAGGGGATCCGTACCGATGCCCATCGCGACGGCGACGAAGAGATGATTTACTCCAACTATTTCGACCTCGGCATGGTGATGGATTACTGGGGACCCGAGCGTCTGAACCACCACACTGAAGCGACCACCGCGCTGTTTGGCGCCCGCGAATGTGCCCGTCTCATTCTGCAGGAAGGGCTGGATAACGGTATCGCCCGCCACAAGCTGCACGGGGATGCGCTGCTGAAAGGTATTCAGGCGATGGGACTCGAGACCTTCGGCGACCTCAGGCACAAGATGAACAACGTGCTGGGCGTGCTTATCCCTCAGGGCGTAAACGGTGACCAGGTGCGTAAACTGATGCTGGAGGATTTCGGCATTGAAATCGGTACTTCGTTTGGTCCGCTGCACGGCAAAGTGTGGCGTATTGGCACCATGGGCTATAACGCGCGTAAAGATTGCGTAATGACCACCCTGAGTGCGCTGGAGTCGGTACTGAACTACCTGAAGTTTTCCACTACGCAGGGTGCCGCGATGCAGGCCGCGTGGGATCATTACCGCACTGAGACGGCGCTATGAATCACGCGACACGCCAGCAGGCGGCAGAACGTGTGATGGCCCGCGCCGATGCGCTGGCCGCCATCAGCGAAACCCAGGATTCCCTTACCCGCGTGTATCTCTCTGCCCAGCATCTGCAGGCTAACCAGCTGGTCGGGCAGTGGATGAACCAGGCGGGCATGACCGTCTGGCAGGACAGTGTGGGGAATATCTGCGGACGTTATGAAGGCGAGCAGGAGGGCGCACCGGCGGTGTTGCTTGGCTCGCATCTGGATACCGTGCGCAATGCCGGGCGCTACGACGGGATGCTGGGGGTGCTGACGGCCATTGAAGTCGTTGACAGCCTGCATCAGCAGGGAAAACGGCTGGCGCAGGCCGTTGAGATTGTCGGCTTTTGCGATGAAGAGGGTACCCGCTTTGGTATCACGCTGTTGGGCAGCCGCGCGTTGACGGGCACCTGGCCTGTGGGCTGGCTCGACACGTGCGATGCCAGAGGTATCAGCGTGGCGCAGGCGATGGTACAGGCAGGGTTAGATCCCAGCCGTGTCGCGATGGCCGCAAGACGCCCGGATGATTTCAGCGCCTGTCTGGAGCTGCATATTGAACAAGGACCGTGTCTGGAACAGGCCGGTCTGGCGCTGGGCGTGGTTGAAGCCATTAACGGCGCGCGTCGTCTGAACTGCCGCTTCACCGGTGAGGCCGGCCACGCCGGGACCGTGCCGATGGCGCATCGTAAGGACGCGCTGGCCGCCGCCGCCGAATGGATGGTGCTGATTGAAAACACCACCCGTCAGCACGGCGGCAACCTGGTGGCCACGGTGGGTGAGTTGCGCTGTCTGCCTGGTGCGGTAAACGTCATCCCCGGCGAGGTCGCGCTCTCGTTAGATATTCGCGGCCCGCAGGATGCGCCGCTTGACCTTCTGCTTACTGCACTGCTGACGCAGGCGCAGGCGATAGCGGCCCGTCGCGGAATACATTTTGCAGCCGACGAATTTTACCGAATCGCCGCCACGCCATGCGATACACGTCTGCAGGCGCTGCTGGCGGAGGCTGTAGAATCGGTGCAGGGGAAGACATTATCGCTGCCGAGCGGTGCCGGTCATGACACCATCGCCCTGGCGGAGCGTTGGCCGGTAGGGATGTTGTTTGTGCGGTGTAGGGGAGGCGTCAGCCACCATCCGGCGGAATCGGTGATGGCTGAGGATGTCGCGCTGGCGATTGATGCCTTTACGCGTGCGGTAACGCGTCTGGCGGGTTAAGCGACCGAGCGTACCGCTTCATCGATGTCGGCACTCACCCGCACATCCTGCTCGTCAAACACCATGCAGTGGCGATCGTCAAAAGCCACATCAATTTGCTGCCACGGCGCGAATTTCACATCGCCCGGCAGCAAAATCTTCACATTGTCGTGGCCGTAGCACTGACCAAAGAGGTAGGTGTTGTTGCCCAGACGCTCAACCACTTCACAGTTAAACGTCAGCCGCGTGCCGTGGCGGAGATCGGTGGTTAAATGTTCCGGACGAATGCCCAGCGTCACCGGGCTGCCTGCGTTCAACGGTGTGGTGGTCAGGGCCAGTGTGAGCGTCTTCTGCTGGGATAATCTCACCGTCAGCTCACCCGGTTGCCAGGCCTCTACCGTTGCTGGCAGGAAATTCATCTTCGGCGAGCCGATAAACCCGGCCACGAACTTGTTCGCCGGTTTGTAGTAGAGTTCCATCGGCGCGCCCATCTGCTCAACCTTTCCGTAGTTCATCACCACAATTTTATCAGCCAGGGTCATCGCTTCTATCTGGTCGTGGGTGACATACACCATGGTGGTTTTCAGTTCCTGGTGCAGACGGGCAAGGTGCAGACGCATCTCCACGCGCAGCTCGGCATCCAGGTTGGAGAGCGGTTCGTCGAACATAAAGACCCGCGGATTACGCACGATGGCGCGGCCAATGGCCACACGCTGGCGCTGACCGCCGGAAAGCTGCTTAGGTTTGCGATCCAGAAGGTGGGAAAGCTGCAGCGTTTTGGCCACCATCTCGACCTGATGGCGGATCTGATCTTTCGGCACCTTATTGACCTTCAGGCCGTATCCCATGTTTTCGGCCACCGTCATATGTGGGTAGAGCGCATAGGACTGAAACACCATCGCCACGCCGCGGTGGGAGGGGGCAACGTCGTTCATCACCTCGTCACCAATCAACACTTCCCCTTCGCTAATGTCCTCCAGTCCGGCAATCATGCGCAGCATTGTCGATTTACCGCAGCCGGAAGGACCGACAAAGACGGCAAACTCACCGTCTTCAATCTCAAGATTCACGTTGTGCAAGGTTACGGTGTCGCCAAAGCGTTTGGTGACATTCCTCAATTGTATGTTCGACATCTGTATTCCCCGAGTAAACCGCCGCGTATGTATTACGTATAACAATTATTTGCTACATGGCTGGACGGTGCAATTTGTCTGCTCTGACTATAACTTCCAGTATTCACGCACCCTATACCGATATTCCATTAATGTTATGACGATCACACAACTTACAGTTTTTTGTAGAGTTATCATGATGTGAAGGGTAGCGTATACCAAACCAAAGGCATTTGATGCTATACGTTGTACGCCAGTGTTAGTCGGTTTTCTGGCGAAGGTGTATGGCGATGAAATGCAATAACAACCATAAAATTGTTATACCTTCACATGAGGTTGATAATGAAAAAGAACATACTCGCTGCTCTGATCCTCTCTACGCTCGCGGTGCAGGCTTATGCCACCACGCAGCTTAACGTCTGGGAAGACATCAAAAAGTCGTCCGGCATTAAAGACGCGGTCGCCGATTTCGAAAAGCAGTACGACGTTAAGGTTAACCTGCAGGAGATGCCCTACGCGCAGCAGCTGGAAAAACTGCGCCTCGACGGCCCGGCAGGAATTGGCCCGGACGTGCTGGTCATTCCCAATGATCAACTGGGCGGCGCGGTTGTGCAAGGGCTGTTGACCCCCCTGAATCTGGAGGCGAAGCAGACCGCACAGTACACGCCGGCGTCGATAAACGCCTTCAAAATGGATAACACCCTTTACGGTGTGCCGAAAGCGGTTGAGACGCTGGTGCTGATTTACAACAAAGACCTGATCGCGAAGCCGCTCAACTCACTTCAGGACTGGTATGACTTTTCTAAACAGCAGCGCGCCAAAAACCAGTACGGCCTGCTCGCCAAGTTCGACCAGATTTACTACAGCTGGGGGGCTATCTCCCCGATGGGCGGGTACATCTTCGGTAAAAACGATAAAGGCGGTTATAACGCCAGCGACGTGGGCCTGAACAAGCCGGGCGCGGTAGACGCGGTCACCTACCTGAAAAAATTCTATACCGATGACGTGTTCCCGGCGGGGATCATCGGCGATAACGGTCTGAACGCGATCGATTCTCTGTTTACCGAGAAAAAAGCGGCAGCCGTCATCAACGGTCCGTGGGCGTTCCAGCCGTATGAAGCGGCGGGCATTAACTACGGCGTTGCGCCGCTGCCGACGCTGCCGGACGGTAAGCCAATGAGTTCATTCCTGGGCGTGAAGGGCTATGTCGTCTCTACCTGGAGCAAAGACAAAGCCATGGCGCAGAAATTTATCGAATTTATCAACCAGCCGCAGTACGTCAAAACGCGCTATATCGCGACGCGAGAAATTCCGCCGCTGACCGCGATGATTGACGATCCGCTCATTAAGAACGACGAGAAAGCCAGCGCGGTTGCCGTGCAGGCCGCACGGGCGACAGCGATGCCGGGCATTCCGGAAATGGGTGAAGTCTGGGCTCCGGCGAACGCGGCCCTCGAGCTGAGCCTGACCGGTAAACAGGATCCGAAAGCCGCGCTCGACAGCGCAGAAAAACAGGTTCAGATGCAAATCGAAGCCATGCAGGCCAGCAACCAGTAGTTTTCTGACGTCGCAGAACGGGAGGGCGTCTCTCCCGTTTTTTGAAAGGAGTTGTTTGTGAGTATCATCCCGGAACATTTTGCCAAACCGCGCGTGGCCGGGCGTCACGCCTGGACCAGCCTGCTGCTGGCGGTCATTCCCGGCTTCGGTCAGTTTTACCACCGTCAGTGGCTGAAAGGGGTCATCTTCCTGGTGCTGCTTGCCAGTTTTATCGGCGTATTTGCTGATTTTCTGCGCGAAGGGCTGTGGGGACTGGTGACGCTGGGTGAGGAGGTGCCGCGCGACAACTCCATCTTCCTGCTGGCGGAGGGGATCATCAGCGTGTTAATCGCGGCGTTCGGCGTGATGGTGTATTACCTGTCGATGCGTGACGCGTGGGTCAATGGCCTGAAACGTGACGAAGGATTGCAGCTTAACAGCGTGCGTAAACAGTATCAGATGCTATTGAGCGACGGCTTCCCGTATCTGATGATCACCCCGGGCTTTATCCTGCTGGTGTTTGTGGTGGTGTTTCCCATTTTGTTCGGGTTTGCCATCGCCTTTACCAACTACAACCTCTACCACACGCCGCCGGCTAAGCTAGTTGACTGGGTCGGGTTTAAGAACTTCATCAATATCTTTACGCTCTCTATCTGGCGCTCCACCTTCTTCGACGTGCTGCAGTGGACGGTGGTCTGGACGCTGCTCGCCACTACGCTGCAGTGTACGGTGGGCGTACTGCTGGCGATTCTGGTGAACCAGAAAGATTTACGCTTTAAGCCACTGATCCGCACCATCTTTATTCTGCCGTGGGCGGTGCCGGGCTTTGTCACCATCCTGGTTTTCGCCGGGATGTTTAATGACTCGTTCGGGGTGATTAACAACGCCATTCTGGCCTTCTTTGGGATTGCGCCTAAAGCCTGGATGACCGATCCGTTCTGGACCAAAACGGCGCTGATCATGATGCAAACCTGGCTTGGTTTCCCGTTTGTTTTCGCCATGACCACCGGCGTGCTGCAGGCCATTCCTGATGACCTGTATGAAGCGGCCACCATGGACGGCGCCAGCAGCTGGACCCGGCTGCGGACCATTACGCTGCCGCTGGTGCTCTACGCCATAGCGCCGATCCTGATTACGCAATACACCTTCAACTTCAATAATTTCAACATTATCTATCTGTTCAATAACGGCGGACCGGCGGTGGTGGGGTCGAATGCGGGCGGCACCGACATTCTGGTGTCGTGGATCTACAAACTGACGATGTCATCTTCGCAATATGCCATTGCGGCGACCATCACCATCCTGCTGTCTGTTTTTGTCGTCGGCCTGGCGCTATGGCAGTTCCGCGCCACCAAATCTTTCAAAAATGACGACATGGCGTAAGGGACGTAACAATGGCTAAATCACAAAGTATTAAACGTGAGAAATGGGTCCGCCTTTCACTCTCCTGGCTGGTTATTGTGCTGGTGTCGGTCATCATCATTTACCCGCTGGTGTGGACGGTGGGCGCCTCACTCAACGCGGGCAACAGCCTGTTAAGCTCCTCTGTTATTCCGCAGAACCTGTCGTTCCAGCATTACGCCGACCTGTTTAATGGTCAGGTGAACTATATGACGTGGTACTGGAACTCGATGAAAATCAGCTTCCTGACCATGGTGTTGACCTTAATCAGCGTTAGCTTTACCGCCTATGCCTTCTCGCGTTTTCGCTTTAAGGGGCGGCAGAACGGACTGATGCTCTTCCTGCTGCTGCAGATGATCCCGCAGTTCTCGGCGCTGATTGCCATCTTCGTGCTCTCGCAGCTGTTGGGCTTAATCAACAGCCATCTGGCGCTGGTGCTGATTTACGTTGGCGGCATGATCCCAATGAATACCTATCTGATGAAGGGCTACCTGGACGCCATTCCTAAGGATCTGGACGAGTCCGCGCGCATGGACGGAGCCAGTAACTTCCGCATCTTCATCGAGATCATCATGCCGCTTTCCAAACCCATTGTGGCGGTGGTGGCGCTGTTCTCCTTCACCGGGCCGCTGGGGGATTTCATTCTCTCCAGCACCATTTTGCGCACCCCGGACAAATACACCTTACCCATCGGGCTTTATAACCTGGTGGCGCAAAAAATGGGTGCCAGTTACACCACCTACGCGGCAGGCGCGGTACTGATTGCGGTGCCGGTCGCGATCCTCTATCTGGCCTTACAAAAATACTTCGTCTCCGGTCTGACCTCCGGGAGTACTAAGGGATAACCATGAAAAGACTCAAACCCGCTTTGCTTGCTGTTTGTCTTTCTTGCGGTCTTGCTGCGAGTGCGTTCGCCGCGGACGGGATAAAAACGCGTCCTTTTAACGCCATGCCGGCAGACTTTATTAAGGGGGCGGACATCTCGACGCTGCTCGAGGCGGAACAGCATGGCGCAACATTTTATAACCAGAATGGCCAGCAGCAGGACGCGATTGCCATTCTGAAAGCCAACGGCGTGAACTATGTGCGCCTGCGTTTGTGGGTGGATCCGCAGGATGCCAACGGAAATACCTACGGGGGCGGCAGTAACAATCTGGAAAACACGCTGGCGCTGGCGAAGCGCGTGAAGGCCCAGGGCATAAAACTCCTGCTCGATTTCCACTACAGCGATTTCTGGACCGACCCGGGCAAACAGTTCAAACCTAAAGCCTGGGAGAAGATGGATTACCCGCAGCTTAAAACGGCAATCCATGACTATACGCGCGACACCATTGCCCGCTTTAAAAAAGAGGGCGTGCTGCCGGACATGGTCCAGATTGGTAATGAAATCAATGGCGGGCTGCTCTGGCCGGAAGGCAAAAGCTGGGGGCAGGGTGGCGGCGAGTTTGACCGCGTAGCCGGGTTACTCAACGCCGCAATCAGCGGGATGAAAGAGAACCTGACCGACGGCGAGCAGGTGAAAATTATGCTGCACCTGGCCGAAGGCACTAAAAATGACACCTTCCGCTGGTGGTTTGATGAGATCACGAAGCGCGATGTGCCGTTCGATATTATCGGCCTGTCGATGTACACCTACTGGAATGGTCCGATCGGCGCGCTGAAAGCCAATATGGATGACATCAGCAAACGCTATAACAAAGACGTCATTGTGGTGGAAGCGGCCTATGGCTATACGCTGGAGAACTGCGATAACGCAGAAAACAGTTTCCAGGCCAAAGAAGAGAAGGACGGTGGCTACCCCGGCACCGTGCAGGGTCAGTACGATTATATCCACGATTTAATGCAGGCCGTGATTGACGTTCCCGATCGTCGCGGTAAGGGCCTGTTTTACTGGGAGCCGACCTGGATTGCCGTACCGGGCACCACATGGGCCACCAAAACCGGCATGAAATATATCCATGATGACTGGAAAGAGGGAAATGCCCGCGAAAACCAGGCGTTGTTTGATTGTCATGGCAAAGTGCTGCCGTCGATAACGGTATTTAAATAGTATTCTGTTTTACTTCAGGACGTTTTTAATATGAATAAATTTGCGCCTTTAAGTTCGAAGGTCGCTGCGTTATTGCATGGCGCCGACTATAACCCGGAGCAATGGGAGAATTACCCCGGTATTATTGAAAAAGATATTGCCATGATGCAGCAGGCGAAATGTGATGTCATGTCGGTGGGCATATTTAGCTGGGCGAAGCTCGAACCGCGTGAAGGGGAATATGATTTTGTCTGGCTGGATAACGTCATTGATAAATTATATTCAGCGGGGATCCATATTTTCCTCGCCACGCCGAGCGGTGCGCGCCCGGCATGGATGTCGCAAAAATACCCGCAGGTGCTGCGCGTAGGGCGTAACCGCGTGCCTGCGCTGCACGGTGGACGTCATAACCACTGTATGTCTTCCCCGGTGTACCGTGAGAAGACATTCAAAATGAATAGCTTACTGGCTGAGCGTTATTCACAGCACCCGGCGGTGCTGGGCTGGCATATCTCCAATGAGTACGGCGGTGAGTGCCACTGCGATCTGTGCCAGGAGCGCTTTCGTGACTGGCTGAAAGCGCGCTACAAAACCCTGGATGCGCTGAACCACGCATGGTGGAGCACCTTCTGGAGCCACACCTATAGCGACTGGTCGCAGATTGAGTCCCCTGCGCCGCAGGGCGAGGTGTCCATTCACGGTCTGAACCTCGACTGGCGCCGCTTTAATACGGCGCAGGTAACAGATTTCTGTCGCCATGAGGTTGCGCCGCTAAAAGCCGTCAACGCAGCGTTGCCGGTGACGACCAACTTCATGGAGTACTTCTACGATTACGACTACTGGCAGCTTGCGAAAGCGATCGACTTTATCTCCTGGGACAGCTACCCGATGTGGCACAAGGAGAAAGACGAAACCCAGCTCGCCTGCTATACCGCCATGTACCACGACATGATGCGCAGCCTGAAAGGCGGCAAACCTTTTGTGCTGATGGAGTCCACGCCGAGCACCACCAACTGGCAGCCGACCAGCAAGCTGAAAAAGCCGGGGATGCATATTCTCTCGTCAATGCAGGCGGTGGCACACGGGGCCGATGCCGTACAGTACTTCCAGTGGCGTAAAAGCCGCGGTTCGGTGGAGAAATTCCACGGGGCGGTTATCGACCACGTGGGGCATCTTGATACGCGTGTCGGGCGCGAAGTGACGCGTCTGGGCGAAATGCTTGAACGCCTGCCGGGGGTGGTCGGGTGTCGCACGCAGGCACGGGTGGCGATTATCTTCGACCAGCAAAATCGCTGGGCGCTGGACGATGCCGAAGGGCCGCGCAACATGGGGATGGAGTACGAAAAAACCGTTAACGAACACTACCGTCCGTTCTGGGAAAAAGGCATCGCTGTGGATGTGATTGATGCCGATGGCGATCTCAGCCAGTACGCGCTGGTGATTGCGCCGATGCTTTATATGGTGCGGGAAGGCTTCGCCGAACGCGCAGAAGCGTTTGTCGCCGGGGGCGGCCATCTGGTGACCACCTACTGGAGCGGCATCGTGGATGAAAGCGATCTTTGTCATCTCGGCGGGTTCCCGGGGCCGCTGCGTAAACTGCTCGGCATCTGGGCAGAAGAGATCGACTGTCTCGGTGAGGGAGAACGTAATCTAATACAGGGGCTGGCGGGTAATGCGGCTGGCCTGCAGGGGCCGTATCAGGTTCGTCATCTGTGCGAACTGATCCATGTCGAAAACGCTCAGCCGCTGGCGACCTACCGGGATGATTTCTACGCCGGTCGGCCTGCCGTGACGGTGAACCGTTTCGGTAAGGGGAAAGCGTGGCATGTGGCGTCGCGCAACGATCTGCCGTTCCAGCGTGATTTCTTCGCCGGGATTATTGACGAACTGGCGCTGCCGCGGGCCATGGAATGCGATTTCCCACCGGGTGTGGTGGCAACGGCCCGCACGGACGGCGAAACCACGTGGGTGTTTGTGCAGAACTACACCGCCCAGCAGCAGCTCATTACGCTGCCGCAGGGGTATACCGACTGCATGACCGATGCCGCCGCCGCGGGTGATACCGCTCTGCTGCCGTGGGATTGTCGGGTACTCAGGCGTAAAGCGTAGTCGCTGAGGGCGTCGCGTCGTACAACCCTGGCTAATCAATCTGAAGGCGCCTGCTCTATGAGCAGGCATTTTTTTATCTGCATAACAGAGAGGCGTATTATGGACAGTGAAATAACTCAGCGTTTAATTCCTGCATTCGGCGGCGACGATAATATCGAACATGTTGAAGCCTGCATTACCCGTCTGCGCGTCACGGTAAAAGATTTAAATAAGGTGGATACGCAGGCGTTACAACAGGAGGGGGCGCTAGGCGTGATTATTATCGGCCAGCAGGTGCATGCGATATTTGGCCGGCAGTCTGATACCTTGCGGCAATTATTAGATGCGCATTTTAATCACTAACAATAAAAAAGGGATAGCCAAAATAATGGCTATCCCAAACGAGGAGAATAGACTGCCAGTTGTTGGAGATACAATAACGATTAACGCATATCAGGAAATAAACATTACCACCAGGCTTCCACCTGCACGCCAACGTTCCAGGTATTATTTGCGGTGCCGTCTTCGAAGGATTGTCCTTTCTCGGAGTCATTCAGGTAAGAGGCGAAGACGCGCAGTTCCGGACGCGACATAAAATCAGGCCCATCCGCCAGTCCGAGTGCGAGGGTGTACTTCTCTCCGCTCTGCTTGTAGCTGGAGCCGTCGGTGTAGGTATCTTTCTGGTAGAAACCGCCCACTTCACCAATCAGACGCACGTATTCGGTGAACTGGTACTGTGCGCGACCCACCAGAGAGACAAGGCGCGATTTATCGGTGAATTGCGTGGTGTCATCCGCCGAGCCCCAGGTCAGCACGTGGTTGAAGGAGAGCTTGTCCGTAATCGGAATTAAGCCGGTGTTAATCACACGGTAGCCGCTGGCGTCGTTCACGTAGTTCCACATGTCATACCAGCCGCCGCCCTGGGACACCATGTTCTGCGCCAGGCCTTTGTTCGCATACTGCAGCACCAGCTTGTTGTAGTCGCCTAACATGTCCTGGCTGATCTCACCGGTGACCATGACGCCGTTGTCGGCCTCATACAGCCCACCGTACTCTTTCTGCTTATTGGTGGGGTTTGGCATGGCGTAATCAATGCCCACTTCAGTCCATGCACCCGCCCACGGCTTCCAGCCCGCATAGCGAAGGTCGATGTAGTTGATATTGACGTCGCTATCGCCGTCCACGCGGTAGTCCACGTCGTTGGCATCGCCACGGATCCAGGCCACGGACACCGCACCCGGTCCGAGGGTGTAGTTTTCGATACCGGCACCCGCGCCTGAGATGTTCCAGTATTTGGTGTCAATGATGTGCAGGTCATGGCGCTGGTAGTAGCGCTTACCGCCCCAGATTACCGCGTTCGGATCGCCAGGGATCAGCCCCTTGATCTGCAGATTCAGCTGACGCAACCCGAACTGCGCATCGTCGCCGAAGGTGGTTTCATTGTCGTTAGAGCCGTCAGAGACCATGCTCACCATGCTGTCGAGGTAGAAGCTGACATCGTTCTTTTTGTACACCTCTGAGCCCAGCTCCAGCTCGCCGTAGGTATCGGCCTCGTTACCCAGACGGCCAATTTTATTTTTTTGCCACTCCTCCATCCCACCATCCCGTGAGACGCCCACACCGGAGCGAAGATACCCATGAAAATCAATTGGTACTGAAGACGCTGCAAACAGCGAAGGAGACGCTAACGCGGCAGCCAACGCAACAGATACAGAGCGGATCGTCGTGTTCATTGTTACCCTCTTATTGTTTTGTAATACGTTCACAAATCCGTTGTCATAAAATGCCTAAACCTTTTTTCTGGCAATTGCGTGATCGTTAATCTGTGATTAAGTGCAAATAAAATAGCCAATTTTGTTACGATTGATGAGGTGTGACCAGAAATATAGTATTGTGAACGTAATACTTTTTGATGGTGTTATGGCAGCCAGACGTGCCCAGTGGGCGTTTTTTTATATCGCCCCTGATACAATCAGCGCATAACAACATAAGGAACCGGACCATGAAGTCGAAAAGCGCAACGTTAGAGGACGTCGCACGCCATGCGGGCGTCTCCTATCAGACCGTGTCCAGGGTACTGAATAAATCTGCCAATGTATCCGAAGCCACGCGTCACAAGGTGGAGAAATCCATAGAGTTATTGCGGTATGTCCCGAACCGCCTGGCGCAGCAGCTGGTCGGAAAGCAGACCCAGACCGTCGGACTGGTGACGATTTCGCTGGCTTTGCATGCGCCGTCACAGGTCGCCGCGGCGGTAAAACGCTATGCAAATGTGGAAGGGTATCAGGTGTTGATCTCCATGATTGATGAGAACGTCAACCACAGCATCCAGGATTCGATCAATGAACTGAAATCTCAGCTCGTCAGTAAGGTGATCATCAATGTCCCGCTGGAAGCAGAGCAGGCGCAGAAAATCGCGACGGACAACGACGATATCGTCTGTCTGTTCCTCGACGTTGACCCTTACAGTTCCGTGTTTAACGTTTCGTTTAACCCGGCAGATGGCACCCGTGCCAGCGTCAAATATCTCTACGAACTGGGGCACCGGGAAATCGCGTTG
Source organism: Enterobacter sp. RCC_40 (assembly GCF_041360735.1). NCBI lineage: Bacteria > Pseudomonadati > Pseudomonadota > Gammaproteobacteria > Enterobacterales > Enterobacteriaceae > Enterobacter > Enterobacter sp. RCC_40. The sequence continues at coordinate 1,644,997 of NZ_JBFUPR010000001.1, read as the reverse complement.
CTGGCGGGGCCAGCCTCTTCTGTCTCGGCGCAGCTCAGGCTGAAAAGCTGGATTGAAACCCTGAAAGGTTACGGTCTGGAGCCGGCCTCGGTGATCCGCGGGAACTGGGATGCGCAGAGCGGTTACGCGGGTGCGTTGCAGATGCTGCGCGAGACGCCGCAATTTTCTGCCGTGCTGGTGGCCAACGACCAGATGGCGCTGGGGGTACTAAGTGCTTTCCATCAGCATCAGATTTCCATTCCGGGTGAAAAATCGGTGATTGGCTACGATGACACCTACGAAAGCTCATTCTTCTATCCGGCATTGACCACGGTATCGCTGGACCTGGATCTGCAGGGGAAAGAGGCGGTGCGCCGCATTCTTGACAGTGGCGAAGACAATGCCGTGCGCATGTCATCCATTTTGCCTGCCCGGCTGGTGGCGCGGCAGTCGACCGGGCCGAAAGGTGAGAAGGGCAAAAACCTGCAGGCGCTGGCGCAACAGCTTCGTGATATCGCACATCAGCTTGGCGATATGTAAAACGGTGAGCACCTCAACCCGGTGGGTGAGGTGCTGCACTCTTATTCCAGCCCCAGCGTGTACTGCGCAATCTTGAAGTAGATAATCAGACCGGTTCCGTCGATAAGCGTCGCGATAAAGGGCGCGGAAACGACGGCCGGGTCAATGCCGCAGCGCTTCAGTACCATCGGAATAACTGACGAGACAATCGCACTCCACAGCGTAATGCAGACCAGCGTCAGGCTGACGATAAGGGTAATTTCCAGCCCGATACCCATCATCCAGGCGCGAACACACCCGGCAAGACCAAGCGTGGCGGCAATCATCAGCGAGGTGGTCATCTCCTTTCGTAACACGCGGCCAACGTCGCGCAGACGCACTTCACCCAGTGCCATTGCACGCACCAGCGTGGAGGTGATCTGCGTCCCGCTGTTCCCACCGGTCCCTATCAGCAGCGGAATAAAAAAGGCCAGGGCAATGGCGGATTCCAGCGCCTCTTCGAAGTGCTGAATAACCGAGCTGGTATAGGCTTCAGCGACAAACAACAGCAGCAGCCAGACGGAGCGTTTTTTCCACAGGCTGAAGGGGCTGGTTTCCAGATACGGCTTTTCCAGCGGCAGCGTTGCTCCCTGGAGCTGGGCATCTTCGGTGACATCATCTTCCAGCAGATGGGCGATTTCGCGTTCGGTCAGGCAGCCTACCACTTTACCGTGCGTGACCACCGGCACGACATCCGCCTCGCCGTGGGCCAGCAGCCCGGCGACATCGGCACGCTCGTCTTCCGGTTTGACCTGCAGAAATTGAGAAATCATCAGCGTTTTCACCGGCTGTACCGTATCGGCGGTCTGCAGCAGTTTGCGCACTGCAACCATGCCCGCCAGCCGACCGTTATCTTCGAGGAAAATATGTGATGGAATATCATCGTCTTTTAATTTTTCGAAAAATTGCTCGCGTGCCAGCGCCACGCATAATGAAATATCGAGGACGATAAAATCGGTATTCATATATTGCGCGATTGCGCTGTCATTGAATGCCAGGTTTTGATTGTGAATAGCGTAAGACATAGTGAATTCCCTTTGAATAATAAAATCTCTCAGGGGCGAGCAAGACAGGGCATGTCGAAGAGGAGATCCCCACGTCCTGGGTTCAGCACTGTACACCGTATCCCGTAAGGGAAGTTATACTGACAAAGCCTTGATTCGACAGTGCCTGTTTTACCCTGTGCCGGTTCTCTCGACCCCACCAGAGCGATAACGTGTATTTGTACAGGAGCCTCGCCATAACGAGATCGTTGTAAAACGAGAGGGATAATACGCCACTTTAAACATCGCGCTGTGGAATTTAAAAGACGTTTAAGAAACGTTTAGAACAATAATTTAATCCCGCGTATTAATGACATCGATTATTCATCAATGACGGTGGTTATTGCTCAAGAGAGTATAATTCCACCTAAATGGCGCTGACATTTTCGCGTGTCGTTAATGCCTTCCTGCTGGAGGTCTGAGCGGTTGATACCCCATTTAAGGTTGTTCGTTTCTAATGGTCAGCATCACGAACGCTGCGGGGTGGAATATGACGTGGTTTGACAATCTGCTGAATCATTTTGCGCTCTATCCGACGCATCTGTTCGCGCTGCTTTTCGTCATCGCGCTGAGCAAGTCTACGGTACTGGTTTCCTCCGTGCTTCCGCCGGCCTCGGTGATGCTGCTGGCAGGGATCACCGTCAGCCAGACCAGCCTGCATCCGGGACTGACGTGGCTGGCTGTCGCGGCGGGTGCCGCAACAGGGTCGGTATTGAATTATCATATCGGCCAGTTGATGGGCCACACGCGGCTGGTCACGCGCTTCACCTCCCGGCACGCCGAGACATTTTTGCGGGTACAACATCAGCTGCAGAAAAACGGCGTGCTGGTGCTCTTTACCGCGCGTTTCCTGGCGGTGCTGCGTTATATCGTCCCGCTGGCAGCGGGCATGCTCAGACTGAACGCGGCGAAGGTGTACGCGGTAAGCCTGATTTCAGCCGTCGTATGGGCGGCGCTGTATGTCGGCATCGTCACCGGCATCAGCGCCTTTTGACCTACAGGTTTCCCATTCCGCCGTCGACCAGCAGTTCCGTTCCCACCATATAGCGCGATTCGTCAGAGGCAAGATAGAGCGCGGCTTTCGCCAGCTCCGTCGGCGTGCCCATTCTGCCCAGCGGCACAAGTTTGGTGATATCCCCCAGCATCGCCTTGAGCGCTTCCTCGCTTAACCCCGTTTTATTAAATGCCGGTGTTTCTACCGGACCCGGGCTCAGGCCGTTGACGCGAATACCGCGCGGCAACAACTCCCCTGACAGCGTGCGTGCCAGCGACAGTAATCCCGCCTTGCTGGCGGCATAAACGCTGCTGGCAGGCAGCCCGATGCGGGCGCTCACGGACCCGCACAGGATCACAGAGGAGGGATTATTGAGCAGCGGCAGCAGGGCCTGAATCAAAAAGAACGGTCCTTTAAGGTTGATGCCCATCAGGCGATCCCAGGCGTCTTCCTGCCACTCTTCAAGCAGCCCGTGCGTCACATCGCCGGCGTTAATAAACACGGCATCAAGACGTGGCCAGCGAGAGGAGAGTGTGTCCGCCAGCGCTTTTTGCGCGGCGATGTCACCCGCATCGGTCGGAATAACCCAGGCATTATCGCCCAGAATGCGTTGTGCTTCGGCAAGGGTATCCGGGTTACGTCCGGTGACAGCAACGTGCGCCCCTTCGGCAATAAATTCCTGCGCGGTAGCGAGTCCAATACCGGAAGTGCCGCCGGTAATCAGCGTATATTTACCTGCTAAACGACCCATGTGCTTCTCCTGAAATGACTCTGGAGAAAGCACTATAGAAACGTTAGTATCGAAAGGAAACCAGGTACCATTTGGATACTAATGAGGCAAGAGGTGTGCTATGGCGGAATCACTCACTATACCCTGTGAAAAAAAATCTGAGGTTTATCTCTGCCCGATGACGCAGTTTGTAAACCTGATTTCCGGTAAGTGGGCGATCCCGGTGCTCTATCGCCTGATTATGCTCAATGCACCGGTCCGGTTTGGCGATCTGCTGCGCGCCGCCGCCCCCATCACGCAAAAAGAGCTCACGAAGCAGTTGCGCCTGTTTGAGCAGCGCGGGCTGGTGTCGCGCACTATCTACCCGGAGATCCCACCGCGGGTGGAGTACCAGATAACCGCGCTGGGATTAACCCTGCAGAGCGCGCTCTCCCCGCTGGCCGACTGGATGAGCGAATACGGCGATCGCCTTGAAAAGTAATCCTCAGTTTGCGAAACGCTTCCCGGAAAATTGTCACGAATCTGTCACACTCACTGCGACATTTTAAAACGAGTGAGGAATTAGGGATGAGAAAAGCACTACTCGCGCTGGCAATCGCCGGTTCCATTGCAGTGACATCTGGCGTGCAGGCGCAAGAGACGCCGGAAGGGTATCAGCTGGAACAAGTTTTAATCATGAGTCGCCATAATTTGCGCGCGCCGCTCGCCAATAATGGCAGCGTGCTCGAGCAATCCACACCGAAGCAGTGGCCAGAATGGGAGGTGCCAGGCGGCCAGCTCACCACCAAAGGTGGCGTGCTTGAAGTCTACATGGGCCACTATATGCGCGAGTGGCTGGCACAGCAGGGGATGGTGAAAACCGGCGAGTGCCCGGCCGCGGATAGCGTATATGCCTATGCCAACAGCCTGCAGCGCACTGTCGCCACCGCGCAGTTCTTTATCACCGGCGCCTTCCCGGGGTGCGATGTGCCTGTGCATCATCAGGAAAAAATGGGCACCATGGATCCGACCTTTAACCCGGTGATTACGGATAACTCACCTGCATTCCGTGAAAAAGCGCTGAAGGCGATGGAGACTGAGCGGCAGAAAATGCAGCTTGGCGAGAGCTACAAGCTGCTGGAGCAGATGACGAATTACGCCGATTCACCGTCCTGTAAAGAGAAGAACGTGTGCTCGCTGGCAGAGGCGAAAGATACCTTCAGCGCCGACTATGAAAAAGAACCTGGCGTATCGGGGCCGTTAAAAGTCGGTAACTCGCTGGTGGATGCCTTCACGCTGCAGTATTACGAAGGCTTCCCGGCAGACCAGGTTGCCTGGGGGGAAATTAAAACCGATCAGCAGTGGCGCGTGTTGTCGCAGTTGAAAAATGGCTATCAGGACTCGCTGTTTACCTCCACCGAGGTGGCGCAAAACGTGGCCAAACCGCTGGTGAAGTATATCGACCAGGCCCTCGTCACCGGGCAGGCGAAAGCGCCGAAAATCACCCTGCTGGTGGGGCATGATTCCAATATCGCGTCGCTGCTTACGGCGCTGGATTTCAAACCGTACCAGCTGCATGACCAGCACGAGCGGACGCCAATTGGCGGGAAAATTGTTTTCCAGCGCTGGCATGATAAAAACGCCAACCAGGAGCTCATGAAGATTGAGTATGTCTATCAGAGCGCCGACCAGCTGCGTAACGCCAGCGTACTGTCACTGGATGCGCCGGCACAGCGTGTGACGCTGGAGCTGAAGGGGTGTCCGGTTGATGCGAACGGTTTTTGCCCAATCGATAAATTCAATGCGGTGATGAATAACGCGGCGAAATAGGTAAAACCCCCCGCTCAGGCGGGGGGAAACGTTCAGACGTTTTTACGTTCGATGGTTTGCTCACCCCAGAAGAGCGCGTCTTTGTCCGTTTTCCCGAAGGCACGTTCCAGCACTTCATCGCTGCCTTCTTCCCAAATCTGCTCTGCCAGCTTCTCGTCATAGTTCGCGACTTCAAAAATGGCTTCGGCGATCTCCGGAGAGGTGTTGCGTAAACTTGCCCATTCACCCACGCGGTGGGCTTTGGATTCTTGAGTTGGCATGCTTGTCCTCCTGTTGAGTTAGCCGTTCAGTTTTTTGGCGAGGCCTGCGACATACTCACCCTGATAGCGGGCGATAGTGAGCTCTTCGTTGCTCGGCTGTCGGGAGCCATCGCCACCGGCAATGGTGGTGGCGCCGTACGGTGTCCCGCCACGAACCTGGGAAATATCAAACAGTTCCTGCGCGCCGTAGCCAATCGGCACAATCACCATCCCATGATGAGCAAGGGTAGTCCAGGTTGACGTAATCGTCTGCTCCTGACCGCCGCCGGTCCCGGTGGAGCTGAAGACGCTGGCGAGTTTGCCGTATAACGCTCCGGATGCCCAAAGTCCTCCGGTTTGATCGAGGAAGGTCCGCATCTGGCCTGACATATTGCCAAATCGGGTAGGGGTGCCGAAAATAATGGCATCGTAATCAGCCAGTTCCTGCGGGGTGGCAACCGGGGCATTTTGTGTTTTCCCCCCGGCTTTGGCGAACGCCTCAGCCTGCATCGTTTCCGGTACGCGTTTCACCACAACTTCTACGCCGTCCACTCTGTTTGCACCTTCTGCTACCGCGTGAGCCATGGTTTCAATGTGTCCATACATGGAATAATAGAGCACCAGAACTTTTGCCATTTTGCATCACTCCTCGTTTGTGTTTTCTGACAGCGGATCGCTGCGTTCATTTAAAGATAAGTCATCACAGCCAGACTGCAAAAATGAACGGCATTTCTTTGATTTATAACAATATGGATACAAAAGCGCTTTGTAGCAAAATGAAACAACTTTCCCGCTGCGGATTTTTAAAATGATAAGAAAGGCTTATAAATGGCCGTCGCGTAATCTCACCCGAATGGCTGAGATCATGTTGCAGAATATTACCTCTGACTTGCCGGATAGCCGCATTCCACTAAGCTTAATTTCACGCGGCACAGATAAAGGCACTGTCCTTCAGCCGCGCGGTGAAAGAATCCTCTTTTACTGAATGCAATATGATGTCTAATGTTTCACACTCTGGAGGTTAGAGATGGCAAACCATCGTGGTGGTTCAGGTAATTTCGCTGAAGACCGTGAAAGAGCATCAGAAGCAGGTCGTAAAGGTGGCCAGTCTAGCGGGGGGAATTTCAAAAATGACCCTCAGCGCGCATCAGAAGCTGGCAAAAAAGGGGGCAAAAACAGTCATGGCAGCAATAAGTAATACGCCGGACTGATACCCTGCCGCCGGGATCTCCCGGCGGTTTTTTATTTCTGCAACATTGAACTGTCACCAAAGGCATCGCACACTAGAGGATTGATGCTTATTTGCTGGTGCCGCATGTCTCTCTCCCGTTTCACATTCTCCGTCAAACCTCAGGAAGCCCTTCTCATTCTGATCACCATGTTCTGGGGCGGAACCTTTCTCGCCGTCCAGTATGCGGTTACGCTGAGCGGTCCGTTCTTTTTTGTCGGCCTGCGCTTTGCGACGGCGGCGATTGCCGTGGGATTACTCTCGCTTAAAACCTTGCGTGGGCTGACGCTTAAAGAACTGAAGGCCGGGGTGGCCATTGGGGTTGCGATTGCCATGGGCTACAGTCTGCAGACGTGGGGATTGCAGACCATCACCAGCAGCAAATCGGCGTTTATTACCGCCATGTATGTGCCGCTGGTGCCGTTACTGCAATGGCTCTGTCTGGGGAGAATACCGGGTCTGATGTCCTGCACGGGGATCGTGCTGGCGTTTATTGGCCTTATCTTGCTTGCCGGGCCGGAAAACAACCTGCTGGCGCTGGGGCCGGGCGAAATCATTACGCTGGTGGGCGCTATCGCGATTGCCGCGGAAATTATTCTGATCAGCGCCTGGGCTGGCAAAGTGGACGTCAAGCGCGTCACCGTGGTTCAGCTGGCGACCGCGTCGCTGGTGGCTTTTGCCACCATGGTGCCGGCAGGGGAGTCTGTTCCGCCGATGTCCACCGGGCTGGTTGTGGTGGCGCTGGGGCTGGGCATCTTTAGCGCCATTATTCAGGTCACCATGAACTGGGCGCAGCGCAGCGTTTCCCCGACGCGTGCGACGGTTATCTATACTGGTGAACCGGTATGGGCGGGCATTTTCGGGCGTATCGCCGGAGAGCGTTTACCGCTGCTGGCGCTGGTGGGTGCGGCGTTTATTGTCGCCGGCGTGCTGGTGAGTGAGCTGAAGCTGAAACGGAAGAAAAAAGCGCTGCCAGAGCGTGACAGCGCTGCGATAAATCAAGAGTCCTGATGTACCACGTCGCCCTGCGGTGCGGCCGCTTCCCGGCGGCTCAGCAGGGCGTTAAGCAGGATTGCGCCAAAGGTTGCGGTGCCAATCCCACCAAGGGTGAAGCCGCCCAGCGTCAGGGCAAAATCTCCCGCCCCCAGCACCAGCGTGACCGCCACCATAATCAGGTTGCTGTTCTGGCTCAGATCGACACGATGTTGCACCCAGATGCGTGCCCCGGCAACGGCAATCAGACCAAATACCACAATCGATGCCCCACCAATCACCGGCGCGGGAATGGTGTGGATCAGCGCGCCGAATTTCGGTGAGAAGCCGAGGAGCATCGCCATCACCGCTGCCGCCACGAAGACCAGGGTGGAGTAAACTTTGGTCACTGCCATCACACCAATATTTTCAGCGTAGGTCGTTACACCGCTGCCGCCGACCGAGCCGGAGAGCATGGTAGCCAGACCGTCGCCGACAAAGGCGCGGCCCATGTAAGGGTCCATGCTGCGCCCGGTCATACCCGCAACGGCTTTCAGATGGCCTAAGTTTTCTGCCACCAGGATCACCGCAACCGGCGCAATTAACATCATCGCCTGCGTGTTAAAGACCGGAGACGTCACCTGCGGCAGGCCGAACCAGGCGGCGTTATGCAGCAGCGTAAAATCAACCGGCTTGCCCAGACCGAAGACGTTTGCCAGCAGGGCGTACACCAGACAGGCAACGATTAACCCCACCAGGATCAACAGTCGCTGGATCATCCCCCGCGTAAACACCGCCACCAGGCCAATGCAGAGTACCGTGATCACCGCCATCCAGCTTTCAAAGGGCGAACCGGAGACGCTTCTGACGGCTATTGGCGCAAGGTTCAGACCAATTGCCATCACCACCGCCCCGGTGACGACGGGAGGCATCATCCGCTCTATCCAGCGCGTCCCGACCTTCATGACCACCAGGCCAATCAGCGTGTAGACCAGCCCGCAGGCGATAATGCCGCCGAGCGCGACGCTCAGATTCGGGTTGATGCCCTGACCGTTAAAGCCGGTGGTGGCGATGACCACGCCGACAAACGCAGCGCTGGAACCAAGATAGCTGGGCACGCGCCCGCCGGTGATGAAAAAGAACAGCAGGGTACCGATACCCGACATCAGAATGGACAGATTGGGATCAAGCCCCATCAGCATGGGCATCAGCACCGTTGCGCCGAACATCGCGACCGCGTGCTGAACCCCCATCACTAAGGTTGGTCCGAGCGGGAGCCTTTCATCCGGCGCGACCACGCCAGGTTCCGTAGAGGTCGATTTCAACTGCCAGTGGGGAAAACCGAACATTGCCATGAGCTGACTCCTTAAGGAGGGTTAACAGGCGGGTCGCATAAGCGCGTGATAGCCGCGGTCAAACCACACCAGCCCTTGCGGCGCGGGGTGGCGAATAATCGAAACGATGTCGCAAAACAGGATGTCGTGCGTGCCCACGCTCACCACCTGGCTGATACGGCAGTCAAACGAGGCCAGCGCCTCCTCAAGACGCGGGCACCCCGTTTCGCCGGTCTCCCAGCGCGCGGCGGCGAAGCGCTCGTCCATCGGGGTTTTCCCCCCAAACAGGTTTGATAGCGGCTCTTGTCCGGCGCTCAGGGTATTGACGCACAGGGTGCGGTTTTCACTGAAGGTCGGCCAGACGGATGCGCCACGGTTCAGGCATACCAGCAGCGTGGGCGGTGAATCCGTTACGCTGCACACCGCGCTGGCGGTGAAACCCGCCATCCCGGCAGGACCGTCGGTGGTGATGATATTGACCGCCGCACCGACGCAGGCCATGGCATCACGGAAGGTTTGTTTATCGGGTGTCATCATGCTGGCTCCTTATGCCAGTGCGCATGCGTCTTCAAAGGCCAGACGCGGCAAACGGCCGTAGAGTTTGCTGGTATCGCCATAGCCAATATTGATAAGCAGATTACTTTTCAGCGACGTGCCGGTGAAAAACGCGTCGTCGACTTTTTGGCGATCAAAGCCTGACATCGGGCCCGTATCGAGCCCCAGCGCCCGACAGGCGAAAATCAGGTAAGCCGCCTGCATCGCGCTGTTGCGAAAGGCTGTCTCTTCGGCAAGCGCCGGGCTTGAGGTAAACCAGCTCCGCGCATCCCCGTGGGGGAACAGGGCGGGAAGGCGTTCATAAAATTCACTATCCCAGGCGACAATCGCCGTGACCGGGGCGGTGAGGGTTTTCTCCAGGTTGCCGCTGGAAAGCGCCGGGCGCAGTTTTTCTTTTCCCTCTGCGCTTCGTACAAACACAATCCGCGCTGGCGAGCAGTTGGCGGACGTGGGACCCCATTTCATCAGGTCGTAGATCTCGCGCAGCGTCTCGTCGCTGACGGGGATCGCCTGCCAGCCGTTATGGGTGCGTGCGCCGGTAAACAGTGATGCCAGCGCGGCAGGGGTAATCGCTTCGCTCATCAGGGCTCCTTATAAAGCGGGTTCAGGGCTGTGCAGCAGGCTGGCAAGCCCGTTCAGCAGCAGCGTATTAAAAGTTTCTGGCTCGGTGACGTTGCAGGCGTGCCCGCCCTGGCGCATTACCACCTTGTGGCTGCCGGGGATGGCCGCCTGCAGCTCAGTGGAACAGACCGCAGGGATGAGCAGATCGTCGGCGGAGCAGATAAGGTGTACCGGGCAGTGAATGCGTGAGGCATGGCGACTGAAGTCCGCTTTCTTCAGGGCATTCAGCCTGTGCAGCAGGTTGTTTTTGCCCTGGAAGTGGGCCAGTGCCAGGGCCTCTTCGGCCTCCAGGCGCGGCGCGCGGGCGGCCATCCAGTCGGCCGGGTAAAGAAACAGCGGCTGCGCCTCTACCCACGCCTGTGCGCCGCCTGCATGAAGCAGGCGTTCACGGATCTGGAAACAGCGTCGGGTATGAGCATTCAGAGTGAGCCAGCCGTTCACGCACACCAGCGCGCTGAGGGCATCGGGGTGGTCGAGCGCCAGCTGCAGGCCGATCAGCGCCCCCAGCGCATGACCCACGACGCAGTAACGAACGATCCCGGCGGCATTCAGCGCCCGGGCCAGCTCGTCGGCCATCATCGCCAGGCTGTAGGCTTCCGGCAGCACGTCGGGATTATTGCCCGTCCCGCGCTGGTCGTAGCACACCACCTGGTACTCTTGCTCCAGGACGGCAAGCTGCGGTAGCCAGTAGCTGCCGCCCCCGCCAAGCCCGGCAATCAGGACAACCGTGGGCGCGCCGTCGTAAGGGGGAGGTGAGACAGAGAGCTTCATGGCCGCCTCACTTTGCGATGTGTGCAACGGTCGCGATTTCAACCAGCGCATCTGGCTTCACCAGCCCACACTGAATGCAGAACCGGGCCGGTTTATCACCGGGAAAGAACTCGGCGTAAATGTCGTTAATCGCGGCGTAGTTTTTCCAGTCGGTGATAAAGATACTGTTGAACGTCACATCCTCCATTGTGCCACCCGCTGTTTCGATCACTTTTTTGATCGTCTCCAGCACGTGGCGGGTTTGCGCCTTTGGGTCGTTGGGGTAGACCACGTTATTGTGCTGATCAAACGGCAGCGTGCCGGATACATACACCACACCATCGGCCAGCGTGCCGGGCACGAACGGGGCAATCGGGGTACTGGTTCCTGGCGGAATAATCACGGATTTCGGCATGGTCTTGTTCCTCAGGCAATACGGGCTAACGGTGGATTCAGGGCGTCGCAAAAATCCGCGACGTTGCTGACCCAGCCAAAAAAGGTTTCGATGTTGAACAGGGCCGCTTGCTGCGCAAACGCCGGCCCGGCCTGATGGGTGGCGTCTTCCAGCACCACGCCAAAATATTCCAGGAAGAAGCCGTCGCGCAGGGTGGATTCCACGCAGACGTTGGTAGCGATGCCGGTAAAGACCAGATGACGGATCCCCCGGCTGCGCAGCAGGCTGTCGAGCGGGGTGTTAAAAAAGCCGCTGTAGCGCGGTTTGGGCAGCACGATATCGCCTGCCTCTGGCACCAGCTCATCCACCAGCTGGTAATCCCAGCTGCCTTTCGCCAGCAGTGTGCCCTGCAGTTCGGGCCGTTTGCGCATGGTTTTCAGGGCGTTCGATTTATGGAAATTGGGAGAGCCCGGGCCACCGGCCTCCACATATTGATCGTCCCAGCCGTTCTGGAACCAGACGATCAGCATGCCTGCCGCGCGGGCTGCGTTGACGGCGGTTTTAATGTTTTCAATCACCGGTCGGGTGGCGGAGACGTCAAATCCCGCCAGATCCAGATAGCCGCCCTGGCTGGCATAGGCGTTTTGCATATCCACCACAATCAGGGCGCTTTGGTGCGGCGCAAAGGTGATGGCTTCCGGACGTGCTGCAAGCGTGGTCATTACGCGACCTCCTTTGTGATAGCAGGAATGTGGGCGCGGCACTGCATCAGCGGCTGAATGCGCTCGCCGAATGTTTCCACACCGGTCAGGAACTCATCGAAGGTCAGCAGCACGCCTTCCGCACCGGGCACGGCGGCCACTTCATCGAGCATTCTGGCGACGCTGGCATAGGAACCGACCAGCGTGCCCATGTTGATGTTGACCGCTGAGGTCGGGTCGGCCATCTGACGGACGTTGGTGTCCGAGCCGGAACGGGTATCTTTCTGGCTCTGTTCGGTGAGCCAGCTCAGCGCTTCATCGTCCGCGCCCGCCTTATACCGTTCCCATTTCGCGCGGGCGGCGTCGTCGGTTTCGTCGGCAATGACCATAAACAGGACATAGGAACCCACATCGCGACCGGTTTTGTCCGCGGCCTCTTTCATGCGTGCCGCGGTCGGGGCGAAGGCGGCTGGGGTATTCACGCCTTTGCCAAAGCAGAAGTTGAAGTCGGCGTATTTAGCGGAGAATTCCATTCCTGCGTCGCTCTGCCCGGCGCAGATCACTTTCATCGGGGCGGAAGGCTGCGGGCTGACGCGGCAGTCGTTCATGGTGAAGTAATCACCTTTGAAGTCGCTTTTGCCGGTGCCCCAGAGATCGCGCAGCACCTGCACATACTCGGTCAGGTAGTCGTAGCGGCGGGAGAAATACTCGTCGCCCGGCCAGATCCCCATCTGCTCATACTCAGGTTTTTGCCAGCCCGTAACCAGGTTAACGCCAAAGCGACCACCGGAGATGGAGTCGATGGTGGAGGCCATTCTGGCAACGATCGCCGGCGGCAGGGTGAGGGTGGCGGCCGTCGCGTAGATCTGAATGCGCGAGGTGACGGCTGCCAGCCCGGCCATCAGGGTGAAGGACTCCAGGTTGTGATCCCAGAATTCGGTTTTGCCGCCGAAACCCCGCAGCTTGATCATCGAAAGCGCAAAATCGAAATGGTAGTGCTCCGCCTTTTGCACAATGGCCTTATTCAGCTCAAAAGTAGGCATGTATTGCGGGGCGGTGGTCGAGATTAGCCAGCCGTTGTTGCCGATAGGTACAAATACGCCAATTTTCATCACGAACCTCTCTTTACGACGTTGCAGGTAAAGAGGGGTTTGCAAAGGCAATGCCAGTTTTGAAAATGGCTTTGTTATTAATGTGTTAATCAATGGTTGGTTAATTGAGGTATGCAAATGTGGACTAAATGGTCAAAAACATTGCACAGAAAACAGGCATTCATGCGCGATCGGAGTGCAGAGTGTCGTGGTCGGTGAGGGGTTTTGCTATGCTGATGGCAACGCAAAATATGGAGAGCGGGAATGACACAAGGTGCAGTGAAAACACCCGGTAAACGTTCGCAGGCGGTCAGTGCGAAGAAGCAGGCCATCCTCGGTGCGGCGCTGGAGACCTTTTCGCAGTTTGGTATTCATGGCACGCGCCTTGAGCAGGTGGCGGAACTGGCCGGGGTGTCGAAAACGAATCTGCTCTACTACTACCCGTCGAAAGAAGCGCTTTATATTGCGGTGATGCAGCAGATCCTCGATATCTGGCTGGCGCCGCTCAAGGCGTTTCGCGAAGAGCTTGCCCCGCTGGTGGCGATCAGGGAGTACATTCGCCTGAAGCTGGAGGTGTCGCGTGATTATCCGCAGGCGTCACGGCTGTTCTGCCTGGAGATGCTGCAGGGCGCACCGCTGTTGCAGGCGGAACTGACCGGGGATTTAAAACAGCTGGTTGACGAGAAATCGGCCATTATTGCCGGATGGGTGGCGGGCGGGAAGCTGGCTCCAGTTGACCCACATCATCTGATCTTTATGATTTGGGCCTCCACTCAGCATTACGCTGACTTTGCGGCCCAGGTTGAAGCGGTGACCGGTAAAACGCTCCAGGATGAGGCGTTTTTCCACAGCACGCTGGAAAACGTTCAGCAGATGATCATTGAAGGGATCCGCGTGCGTTAGTTTCCCGGCGGAAGAGGGCAGCTTAAATCGCCCTCTTCACACTGCATCAGTGAGGCAAGAAACGCTTCACGCTCAACGGTTTTTTCGCTCAGGCACTGGCTGATGATCATCGGCTGGACGCTGCCTCCCTCCGTACCCGACCCGATAAAGTTGCAGTCGGCATCGCGCAGGGCAATCCACGCTTGCTGTGCCTTTTTCAGAAGCTCACGCTGTGGGGCTTCTGCGCGTTTGATGGCAGCCTGATACGTCTGATTCAGTTTTTTATCGGCTGCCTGGTACTGCTGCGCCGTACAGGTGTTCATTTCAAGCTGGGTGGTCGCATTTGCGCACTCTTCTGCCAGCGCGTTCGCGCTCAGCAGCAATGCAGCCCCCGCGATCAGATATCTTTTCATCATCCCCTCCATGTAAAAAAGCCGGATGCGCTGTGCTTATCCGGCCCTGGTTATTTTGTCACCCCGGTAAGCGTAGTGCCACCGGGGATATTTTACACGATTAACCGATAGTCATCAGGCTCGCGTTACCGCCCGCTGCCGCGGTGTTCACGCTGAGCGAGCGCTCAACGTACAGACGTTCCAGCAGCAGGTTGGTTTCGCCGCGGGCAAAGCCCTGTACCGAAACAATCGCACCGCTGCGGGCCGCTACCTGCTCGCACAGTTCGCGCAGCTGGTCGGAATCACCGTGATAGATAACGGCATCAAACGGCTGAGTCAGCAGGGCATCGGGCTTCACAAAATGAATGCGGGCAGAGACCGCTTTCGGCAGCTGTTTCGCGAGGTCACGATGCAGTGCATCTTCCGGCCACAGCACTTCACAACCGGTTGCAGCAGCAGCGGCCAGTTGAACCAGCGCATCCTGCTCGTTGTCTGCCACGCACAGCACACGCTCGCGCGGCATCAGCGTCCAGGTGTTGCGCTCACCGGTTGGCCCCGGCAGCAGGCGCTGCGTACCCGCCTGCGCCAGTTCGCCATACTGCTGTGCGACAGCGCGCAGTTCCGGGCGTTTTTCTGCCCACGTGATGAGCGCTTCAAGCGGCTGTGTCAGCATGGCCTTCAGCTGCGCGTCCACCGGACGTTCGGCATCCTGACGTGCCAGCGTCACGCCGAGCGCATTGTCCGGACGGTTTGCCAGCAGACGGTACAGGTAGAGTGGACCACCGGCTTTTGGACCGGTACCTGACAGACCTTCACCGCCGAACGGCTGTACGCCCACTACCGCGCCGACCATGTTACGGTTGACGTACAGGTTGCCTACTTTAGCGCTGCCGGTCACCTGAGCGATGGTCTCATCGATGCGGGTATGCACGCCGAGGGTCAGGCCATAGCCGGAGGCGTTTATCTGTTCAATCAGCTCGTTGAGGTTGTTACGGTTGTAGCGCACCACGTGCAATACCGGGCCAAAGACCTCTTTTTTCAGCTCGTCGAAGCTGGCCAGTTCAATCAGCGTTGGCGGCACAAAGGTGCCGGTCTGCCACTCGCGGGCATCCTCGCTGTTTTCACGCACGGCCTGGAAGACCGGACGGCCTTTGGCGCGCATGGTCTGAATGTGGTTTTCGATATTTGCTTTGGCTTCCGCGTCGATAACCGGCCCGATATCGGTCGTGAGACGGCCCGGGTTACCCATACGACATTCGGCCATCGCGCCGCGCAGCATCTTCAGCGTGTGGTCTGCCACGTCATCCTGCAGACACAGCACGCGCAGGGCGGAACAGCGCTGGCCCGCGCTGTCGAAGGCGGAGGAGAGAACATCGACCACCACCTGCTCGGTGAGCGCGGAGGAGTCGACGATCATGGCGTTCATGCCGCCGGTTTCAGCGATGAGCGGCGTTGGACGCCCCTGCGCATCAAGACGGGTGGCAATATTGCGCTGCAGCAGGGAGGCCACTTCAGTCGAGCCGGTAAACATCACGCCGCGCACACGGTTATCGGCGGTCAGTTTCGCCCCAACCGTTTCACCGCGGCCCGGCAACAGCTGTATGACACCCGCAGGCACGCCCGCTTCCAGCAGAATGTTAATACCCTGAGCGGCAATCAGCGGGGTCTGCTCCGCCGGTTTTGCCAGCACGCTGTTGCCTGCGGCAAGTGCGGCGGCAATCTGGCCGGTGAAGATCGCCAGCGGGAAGTTCCACGGACTGATACACACCACCGGACCGAGAGGACGGTGGGTTTCGTTATCGAAATCATCACGAACCTGGCCTGCGTAGTAGTGCAGGAAGTCGACCGCTTCACGAACTTCGGCAATGGCGTTGCTGAAGGTTTTACCTGCTTCGCGCACCAGGATCCCGATGAGCGACTGCATCTGGTCTTCCATCAGCACCGCAGCACGTTCCAGAATGGCGCCACGCTCTTGCGGCGGCGTCGCGAACCAGATTGGCGCGTTATTCACCGCGCTGTCCAGCGCCTGATCCACTTCTGCTTCGGTTGCTTCCCGCACGTAGCCGACGATATCTTTTGGCTCCGCCGGGTTAATCACGGGCTGCATTTCGCCATCAGCGACGGGCTGCTCCAGAATCGGTTTGGCCTGCCATTTCTGCAGCGCGCTGTTGAGCAGGGCGGAGGAGAGGGAGGCCAGACGGTGTTCGTTCGCCAGGTCCAGGCCCGCGGAGTTCACGCGACCTTTGCCGTACAGTTCGCGCGGCAGCGGGATCTTCGGATGCGGCAGGCCAATCTGACCTTCCTGGGCCGCCATCTTCTCAACCGCCTGCACCGGATCGGCAACCAGCTCGTCAAGCGGCAGGGTGGTATCGGCGATACGGTTAACGAAGGAGGTGTTCGCCCCGTTCTCCAGCAGGCGACGCACCAGGTACGCCAGCAGGGTTTCATGGGTGCCCACCGGGGCATAAATACGGCATGGACGGTTCAGTTTGCCATCCGCCACTTTACCGGTGACCTGCTCGTACAGCGGTTCCCCCATGCCGTGCAGGCACTGGAACTCATACTGACCCGGATAGTAGTTCTGACCGGCCAGGCTGTAGATGGCCGCCAGAGTGTGGGCGTTATGGGTGGCAAACTGCGGGTAAATCAGGTTCGGCACGCCGAGCAGTTTTTTCGCGCAGGCAAGGTAGGAGACATCGGTGTAAACCTTGCGGGTATAGACCGGATAGCCTTCCAGACCTTCCATCTGGGCGCGTTTAATTTCGCTGTCCCAGTAGGCGCCTTTTACCAGGCGGATCATCAGGCGACGGCGGCTGCGGCTTGCCAGGTCAATCAGGTAATCAATCACGAACGGACAACGTTTCTGATACGCCTGGATAACGAAACCAATTCCGTTCCAGCCTGCCAGCTCCGGCTCGAAGCACAGTTTTTCCAGCAGATCGAGGGAGATCTCCAGGCGGTCGGCCTCTTCGGCATCGATGTTGATACCGATGTCGTACTGGCGCGCCAGCAGGGTCAGGGATTTCAGGCGCGGATAGAGCTCTTCCATCACCCGGTCGTACTGCGCACGGCTGTAGCGCGGATGCAGGGCCGAGAGCTTGATGGAGATCCCCGGGCCTTCATAAATACCACGACCGTTTGACGCTTTACCAATGGCGTGAATCGCCTGCTGGTAAGAGACCATATAAGCCTGCGCGTCGGCGGCGGTCAGCGCCGCCTCACCCAGCATGTCGTAAGAGTAGCGGAAACCTTTATCTTCGAGCTTACGGGCGTTGGCCAGCGCTTCCGCGATGGTTTCGCCGGTAACAAACTGCTCGCCCATCAGGCGCATCGCCATATCCACACCTTTGCGGATCAGCGGTTCACCGCTCTTGCCGATGATGCGGTTCAGGGAGCGGGAGAGGTTGGCTTCGTTATGGGTCGAGACCAGTCGGCCGGTAAACAGCAGGCCCCAGGTCGCCGCGTTGACGAACAGCGACGGGCTGCGGCCAATGTGTGACTGCCAGTTACCGTTGCTGATTTTGTCGCGGATCAGTGCGTCACGGGTGGCTTTGTCAGGAATACGCAACAGCGCTTCCGCCAGACACATCAGCGCTACGCCCTCCTGAGAGGAGAGGGAAAACTCCTGCAGCAGCCCCTGTACCATTCCGGCGCGGCCGGTGGCATTTTTCTGGTTACGCAGTTTGTCGGCAAGCTGATACGCCAGGCTGTGCGCCTGAGAGGCAATGGCTTCTGGCAGACGGGCCTGCTCCAGCAGCATCGGTACGGCGTCGGTTTCGGCACGACGGTAAGCACCGGTAATGGCGGCGCGGCTGACCGACTGAGGCAGGATCTGCTCGGCGAATTCAAGGAACGGCTGATGGTTTTCGTCAGCAGCGGCGGAAACCTCATCACTTTCATTGGCCGCACCCGCCAGCAGCGCGGGCAGCTCTGGCAGCCCCTCATCGCTTTCGAGTCTTTCGAGGTAGTTAAAAATCGCCTGCTTGATTAGCCAGTGCGGCGTGCGGTCAATGCGGGTTGCTGCGGTCTTAATCCGTTCGCGGGTTGCGTCATCCAGCTTAACCCCCATGGTGGTCATACCCATGCCAAAGCTCCTGTTGTTCTGTCGTCGTGTGCTATCGATAGCGTGAAATATCCACCATGTTGCAACTTTGTGCAACCGTGTTAAATGTGACCTGGTTTGCAACCCAGGAAATGAATGGAATGTTAAGAGATGGTTAGCTGGAAAAAAGTGCTGGCTTCTGGATGAGAGGCCTGTTTTTATGCGGGACTTAACACTTTTAAAAGGTGCAACCCGTAAAAGCGTGAGCGAGTGCAACCTATACGAAAGACGTATAAAACCAGGGATGAATTTGATGTAAATGCAGTGTTAAATCGTTTGTGTGCGAGCACTGCTTACGGCAGGATACGCGCGGCCAACAGAAACACATACACACATCACTACGTTCCGGTGATGACATAACAAGGCAACCCGGACGGTTGTCGCTCGACATTTTGGAGAATTTGAATGGCAATTAGCACACCGATGCTGGTGACATTTCTCGTTTATATATTTGGCATGATCCTGATAGGGTTTTTGGCATGGCGTTCAACAAAGAACTTTGACGACTACATTCTGGGCGGGCGTAGCTTAGGGCCGATGGTCACCGCACTCTCTGCGGGCGCGTCCGACATGAGCGGCTGGCTGCTGATGGGGCTGCCGGGGGCGATTTTCATCTCCGGTATTTCTGAAAGCTGGATCGCCATTGGCCTGACCGTCGGGGCATGGATCAACTGGAAGCTGGTTGCAGGCCGTCTGCGCGTGCATACCGAAGCCAACAACAATGCGTTGACCCTGCCGGATTACTTCACCGGACGCTTTGAAGATAACAGCCGCGTGCTGCGCATTATCTCTGCGCTGGTTATCCTCGTGTTCTTCACCATCTATTGTGCCTCTGGCATTGTGGCCGGTGCGCGCCTGTTCGAAAGCACCTTCGGCATGAGCTATGAAACGGCGCTATGGGCCGGTGCTGCGGCAACCATTCTCTATACCTTCGTGGGCGGTTTCCTGGCCGTAAGCTGGACTGACACCGTGCAGGCGAGCCTGATGATCTTCGCTCTGATCCTGACGCCAGTCATTGTCATCTTCACCGTCGGCGGCTTTGCTGATTCGCTGGAAGTGATTAAGCAGAAGAGCATTGAAAACGTCGACATGCTGAAAGGGCTGAACTTTGTCGCCATCGTTTCTCTGATGGGCTGGGGTCTGGGCTACTTCGGTCAGCCGCACATTCTGGCGCGCTTCATGGCCGCTGACTCTCACCACACGATTGTTCATGCCCGTCGTATCAGTATGACGTGGATGATCCTCTGTCTGGCGGGTGCCTGTGCGGTTGGCTTCTTCGGCATCGCTTACTTCAACAATAACCCGGCGCAGGCAGGTGCAGTAAACCAGAACGCCGAGCGTGTGTTCATCGAACTGGCGGGCATTCTGTTCAACCCGTGGATTGCCGGTATTCTGCTCTCCGCGATCCTGGCGGCCGTGATGTCCACCCTGAGCTGCCAGCTGCTGGTCTGCTCAAGTGCAATCACCGAAGACCTCTACAAGGCGTTCCTGCGTAAAGATGCGAGCCAGAAAGAGCTGGTATGGGTGGGGCGTTTCATGGTGCTGGTGGTGGCCTTAATTGCCATTGCGCTGGCGGCAAACCCTGAGAACCGCGTGCTGGGCCTGGTGAGCTACGCGTGGGCGGGCTTTGGTGCGGCGTTTGGTCCGGTGGTGCTCTTCTCGGTGCTGTGGTCGCGCATGACCCGCAACGGCGCGCTGGCGGGGATGATTATCGGTGCGCTTACCGTGATCGTCTGGAAGCAGTTCGCCTGGCTCGGTCTGTACGAAATTATCCCGGGCTTCATCTTCGGCAGTATCGGCATTGTGGTGTTCAGCCTGCTGGGTAAAGCGCCTTCTGCCTCAATGCAGAAACGTTTTGCTGAAGCAGACGCACACTATCACACTGCACCGCCGTCTAAGCTGCAGGCTGAGTAATCTTTTTCGCTGATAGACAGGCCGGGTAAGCGCGTGCGCTTACCCGGCTTTTTTCTTGCCAAAATTCGCAATTTACGATGATATCGCTGTGCTTATAACAATGAGGATAGCGAAGCATGACAATCAAAACAGGGGTAATGGCAGCGGCATTATTGATGCTGGCGGGCTGCAGTGTGCCGTCGCAACACGCGGCGATGGAGACCTGCAAAGCGGATAACCAGATGCAGCAAACCACGCTCTATTTCGGGCTAAACCGTCCCGCAGGGGCGCAAATCACCACCGGCGAGTGGCAGCAGTTCGTTGACCAGGACGTGACGCCGCGTTTTCGCGATGGCCTGACGGTCTTTGATGCGCGCGGGCAGTGGCTGGGTAACGACGGGAAAGTGGCGCGTGAACCGAGCAAGGCGCTTATGCTGATCCATGGTAAAGATGCGCAGAGCGAGAAGAATATTGAAGCGTTGCGCGGTATTTATAAATCACGCTTCGCGCAGGAGTCGGTGATGCGGGTCGATCAACCGGTGTGCGTGCAGTTTTAATGAAAAACGGCGGGAGAACCCGCCGTTATCGCTTACAGCACCAGTCCTGCAAAGCTGGCGGACAGCAAACTGACCAGCGTCGCGCCATACACCAGACGTAAGCCAAAACGTGATACCACGTTCCCCTGTTGCTCGTTCAGGCCTTTGATCGCCCCGGCCACAATGCCGATAGAGGCAAAGTTAGCGAACGACACCAGGAAAACGGACAAAATGCCCAGTCCGCGTGGTGACATCTGATGCGCAATTTTTTGCAGCTCAATCATTGCCACAAATTCATTTGCGACCAGCTTGGTTGCCATAATACTGCCGGCATTCAACGCGTCGCTCAGCGGAATACCAACCAGCCACGCCAGCGGATAAAATACATAGCCCAGGATCTGCTGGAAGCTCATACCAAATACGCTGGAGAAGAGGGCGTTAACGGCGCTAATAAGGGCAATAAAGCCAATCAGCATCGCCAGAATAATCATCGCCACTTTAAAACCGGCCAGAATATACTCGCCAAGCATTTCGAAGAAGCTCTGGGACTCGTGCAGCTTTTCAAGCTTGATGTCCGGCTCTGCTTCCGGGCGCGTCGGGTTGATAATGGAGAGAATAATAAAGGTGCTGAACATGTTCAGGATGAGCGCGGCAACGACAAATTTGGCGTCGAGCATGGTCATATAGGCACCGACAATCGACAGAGATACCGTCGACATGGCCGTGGCCGCCATGGTGAAGAGACGACGAGAGGAGAGGTCGCCCAGTACACCCTTGTAAGCAATAAAGTTTTCAGACTGTCCGAGGATCAGCGAGCTCACCGCGTTGAACGATTCCAGCTTACCCATGCCATTCAGTTTTGACAGCAGTGTCCCGATCACCCGAATAAAAATCGGCAGAATTCGCCAGTGCTGAAGAATACCAATCAGTGCGGAGATAAAAATAATCGGGCAGAGTACGCCGAGGAAAATGAACGCCAGTCCTTTTTCACCCATCCCGCCAAAGACGAAATTGGTGCCTTCGGCCGCGAATTTCAGCAGTGACTCAAAGAATCCCGAGACATATTTAATAATGAACAGCCCGCTTTCGGCATGCAGGAAAAAGAACGCCAGGGCTATTTCAATGACAATCAGCTGTAAAACAAAACGAATGCGAATTTTTCGGCGGTCGAAACTCACCAGCCAGGCAAGCGCAAGAATAATCACCAGCGCCAGCAGGAAATGGATAATGTTAAACATGGTTAATTTTCAGTTGGTTTTTGAGGCAGATATTTAGCCACAGCCCTGATTAACCGTAAATGGGCATTTTCGCTATAACTTATAAACTTAACGATAACGCCAGCAATTATTACCAGGCTGGGTGTTTACAACTCGTCATCAAAACAACACACATTTCGCTTGTTTTTCTTGCTGGCGTAATGATAATCACTATCACAAGAATTTACCTTTCTTTGCATCAGTTGACCGCGATAAACATTTAAGGTGTCGGCATGTTTGTTCCATTTCTCATTATGTTACGTGAAGGTCTCGAAGCGGCCCTCATCGTCAGCCTCATCGCCAGTTATCTGAAGCGAACCCAGCGTGGACGCTGGATTGGTGTCATGTGGATAGGGGTATTCCTCGCCGCAGCACTCTGTCTGGGCCTCGGCATTCTTATCAATGAAACCACCGGTGAGTTTCCCCAGAAAGAGCAAGAGTTGTTTGAAGGGATCGTGGCCGTCATTGCCGTGGTAATCCTCACCTGGATGGTGTTCTGGATGCGTAAAGTGTCCCGCAACGTGAAGGTGCAGCTGGAGCAGGCGGTGGATAACGCCCTGCAAAAGGGCAATAACCACGGCTGGGCGCTGATCATGATGGTCTTTTTCGCCGTGGCGCGGGAAGGGCTGGAGTCGGTTTTCTTCCTGCTGGCGGCATTTCAGCAGGATGTGGGGATCTGGCCACCGCTGGGTGCGATGCTGGGTCTGGCCACTGCTGTGGTGCTGGGCTTCCTGCTCTACTGGGGCGGCATTCGTCTTAACCTGGGTGCGTTCTTTAAATGGACCAGCCTGTTTATTCTGCTGGTGGCCGCTGGGCTGGCGGCGGGAGCGATCCGCGCTTTCCACGAAGCGGGCCTGTGGAATCACTTCCAGGAAGTGGCGTTCGACCTCAGTAACGTGCTCTCAACGCACTCCCTGACCGGTACCTTGCTCGAAGGTATATTTGGTTACCAGGAAACGCCGAGCGTCAGCGAAGTGGCGATGTACTTTATCTATTTGGTTCCGGCGCTGGTGCTGTTTGCCATGCCGCCGCGCACCGGCTCTCAGACGTCGCGCGTTGCGCCGTAATCTGTCTGCATTAGTTACAACATACTTTTAAAGGGAAGAGTCATGGCAATTCAGTTCCGTCGTAGTGCGTTATGCGCAGGCATTGCCGCGCTGTTCGCTTCAGCATTTTCCGCCTGGGGCGCGGATGTTCCGCAGGTCAAGGTTTCGGTCAATGATAAGCAGTGCGAGCCAATGACCATCACGGTCAACAGCGGCAAAACCCAGTTTATTATTCAGAACCACAGCCAGAAGGCGCTGGAGTGGGAAATCCTGAAAGGCGTCATGGTGGTGGAAGAGCGTGAAAATATCGCGCCGGGCTTTAGTCAGAAGATGACCGCCAACCTGCAGCCGGGTGAATATGAGATGACCTGCGGGCTGCTGACGAACCCTAAAGGCAAGCTTATCGTGAAGGGTGACGCCACGGCCGACGCCGGAAAAGGCACGGCCCTGTTGAGCCTGGGTGATGCGATTACTGCTTATAAAGCGTATGTCATCAAAGAGACGGCGGACCTGGCCACCGGTACTAAAGCCTTCACCGATGCAGTAAAAGCGGGCGATATCGCGAAAGCGAAATCCCTGTATGCGCCAACCCGTCAGCATTACGAGCGTATTGAGCCGATTGCCGAGTTGTTCTCTGACCTGGATGGCAGCATTGATGCCCGTGAAGATGATTTTGAGCAAAAAGCAGCCGACCCGAAATTTACCGGCTTCCACCGTCTGGAGAAAGCCCTGTTTGGCGATAACACTCTCAAAGGGATGGATAAATATGCCGATCAGCTGAACAGTGACGTGCTTGAGCTGCAAAAACGCATCAGTGAGCTGGCCTTCCCGCCATCAAAAGTGGTGGGCGGTGCCGCGGGTCTGATTGAAGAAGTGGCGGCAAGTAAAATCAGCGGTGAAGAAGACCGTTACAGCCACACCGACCTGTGGGACTTCCAGGCCAACGTCGATGGCGCGCAGAAAATTGTCGATCTGCTGCGTCCTAAGCTGCAGAAAGATAACAGCGAACTGCTGGCGAAAGTGGATGCCAACTTCAAAAAAGTCGACACCATTCTGGCGAAGTACCGTACCAAAGACGGGTTTGAAACCTACGATAAACTGACCGATGCCGACCGTAACGCGCTGAAAGGCCCGATTACCACACTGGCGGAAGATCTCTCCCTGCTGCGTGGCGTACTGGGTCTGGATTAAGCACGATGAACAAGCAGAATGAACACGACGTGGTGGAACCTTCACGTCGTCGATTGTTAAAAGGGGTAGGGGCGCTGGGGGGCGCCCTTGCTCTGGCCGGAGGGTGCCCGGTGGCGCATGCGGCGAAACCGCAAAGTGCTCCCGGCACGCTGTCACCCAATGCACGCATGGAGACGCAGCCTTTTTATGGCGAGCATCAGTCGGGCATTCTGACGCCACAGCAGGCCTCTATGATGCTGGTGGCTTTTGATTCGCTGGCAAGCGATAAAGCCGATCTTGAGCGTTTGTTCCGCCTGCTGACGACGCGCATCGCGTTTCTCACCGCCGGTGGTCCGGCGCCGGACACGCCTAACCCGCGTCTGCCGCCGATGGATTCCGGTATCCTCGGGGCATTTATCGCTCCGGATAACCTGACGATAACCGTTTCGCTCGGTGAGTCGCTGTTTGATGCGCGCTACGGGCTGGCAAAACAGAAGCCAAAAGCGCTGCAGAAAATGACGCGTTTCCCGAATGACTCTCTGGATGCTGCTCTCTGCCACGGCGATCTGCTCCTGCAAATTTGCGCCAACACCCAGGATACGGTGATCCACGCGCTGCGCGACATCATCAAGCACACGCCGGACCTGCTGAGCGTTCGCTGGAAGCGGGAAGGGTTTATCTCTGACCATGCCGCCCGCAGCAAAGGGAAAGAGACGCCCGTAAACCTGCTGGGCTTTAAAGACGGCACGGCCAACCCGGACAGCCGTAATGATCCGCTCATGAAAGAGGTGGTCTGGGTGACGGCCGATCAGGGCGAGCCGGCATGGGCTGTGGGGGGAAGTTATCAGGCGGTGCGGATTATTCAGTTCCACGTGGAGTTCTGGGACCGTACGCCGCTCAAAGAGCAGCAGACGATTTTTGGCCGCGATAAACAGAGTGGCGCTCCGCTCGGGATGAAGAACGAGCATGATGTGCCTGACTACGCCAGCGATCCGAATGGCGATGTCATCGCGCTGGACAGCCATATCCGCCTGGCCAATCCGCGTACCAAAGAGACACAATCCAGCCTGATGATGCGTCGGGGATATAGCTATTCACTTGGCGTAACCAACGCCGGCCAGCTCGATATGGGGCTGCTGTTTGTCTGCTATCAGCACGACCTGGAGAAGGGCTTCCTGACCGTACAGAAACGCTTAAACGGGGAAGCGCTGGAAGAGTACATTAAACCCATCGGCGGCGGTTATTTCTTTGCCCTGCCTGGCGCACGCGATCGCAACGCCTATCTCGCTCAAGGGTTGATTGAAGCCTGATAATTGTCCCTGCGATAATTCGCGGGGACATTATTTTTTCATATGCCTGTCCTGCTGTTATATTTCTGTATGAGACTGATTTCCACTGTAGGGACAGTCTTAAAGTTACGTTCAGGTAAAATAAATGTTGCATTTATGATAACTCCTGATGTACTTAAGATAAGACAGCGGTAGTTCCCGGCAGTGATGCTGAATCACTATGGAGATCGCGAATGGTTGCGTCCTGTACTGGACATGGTAAACACAACACCCGCAGCACCCGGCGCGGAGGCTCAGACTCCGGCAGCGATTTCCTCACCACAAAATTATCCCCCTCGACTCAAGAATCTCTTTCGACCGACGTGCAGAATGGTGCGCGTAGCCGTTCTGTTGCGTCATCCGGTAAAGCAAGCAATGGCTTACAAGGAAGCCAACCCTCTGATGTTCGTGCGCATAATCGTGCTGAAACTGGCACGTGTGATGAATACCAACAACTCAAGGTGCTATCCATGGGAAGACAAAAAGCAGTGATCAAAGCTCGTCGCGAAGCAAAACGTGTGCTGAGACGGGATTCACGTAGCCATAAACAGCGTGAAGAAGAATCGGTCACCTCGCTTGTGCAGATGAGTGGCGTAGAAGCAATTGGCATGGCCCGAGACAGCCGTGATAATTCTCCAATTGTGGCGCGCAATGAGGCTCAGGCGCACTACCTGAATGCTATCGAGAGTAAACAGCTCATCTTTGCAACCGGCGAAGCCGGATGCGGGAAAACGTGGATCAGTGCAGCCAAAGCGGCAGAGGCGCTGATCCATAAAGACGTGGAGAGAATTATTGTCACCCGTCCGGTACTGCAGGCTGATGAAGATCTTGGCTTCTTGCCCGGAGATATTTCAGAGAAGTTTGCCCCTTACTTCAGGCCCGTCTATGACGTGCTGGTGAAACGTCTGGGAGCATCCTTTATGCAGTACTGTCTGCGACCAGAGATTGGCAAGGTGGAAATCGCGCCGTTCGCTTATATGCGCGGACGTACATTTGAAAATGCGGTCGTCATTCTTGACGAGGCTCAGAACGTGACCGCAGCGCAAATGAAGATGTTTTTAACGCGCCTCGGGGAAAACGTGACGGTCATCGTCAATGGTGATATTACCCAGTGCGATCTGCCGTCGGGCGTGAAATCCGGACTGAGCGACGCCATGTCACGTTTTGAGGAAGATGAGATGATTGGGGTGGTACGCTTCACGAAAGAAGACTGCGTGCGTTCAGCGCTCTGCCAGCGCACGCTGCAAGCGTACTATTGAGTTAGCCGTTGTGTTCAAGGCCCGGGAAACCGGGCTTTGTTTTTTGTGCGGGCGTCCTGTCCGGAGAATATAAAAGAAAAAAGCCCGTACTTTCGTACGAGCTCTTATCTTGAATATGGCGGTGAGGGGGGGATTCGAACCCCCGATACGTTGCCGTATACACACTTTCCAGGCGTGCTCCTTCAGCCACTCGGACACCTCACCATATTGTTTTGCTGCCTGACCGCTTGGGGGGCAACGGGGCGCTACTATAGGGAGTTGCGCTAAAACGGTCAAGCAGATTTTCTGCTTTAGTGCTTGTTCGGTTAAGCAATAATCAGCTCCACGTCTTTTTGACCGTGGAGCCGGTGATTAACGCTGTGAATCGAGCACTTCACTGTTTGTGATCACCTCTTGTGCTCTGGTATAGCTTTCGATCAGCAGCTGATAGGCAGGGAAGATATGGGTATACACTTCAGCCCACTCGGCTGCATCTTCCCGGTTCCATGTCCGCTGGATCTCAGAGGCAACCGCCGCGGTATCCATTGGTACCACCCCGGCCTGGACCACGCGCGCCAGGGTGATCTCCTGAGCCATTTTGCTGTAGGTGCCGGAGGCATCAATAACCGCAAACACTTTATAACCCTCCGCGACTGCGCTAATAGAGGGAAACGCCATGCAGACGCTGGTGATGGTGCCGGCGATGATCAACGTTTTGCGCCCGGTGGCTTTCACCGCAGCCACAAACTCCGGGTTATCCCAGGCGTTGATCTCACCTTTACGTGGAACGTATTGCGCATGTGGCGCATTAGCGTGGATCTCCGGGATAAGGGGGCCATTCGGTCCCTGTGGAACAGAAGCGGTGGTGATCACCGGGATCTTCGCCAGGGTAGCGATTTTTGCCAGCGCCGCAGCACGTGCGCGCAACTCTGGCATTGGCATATCCCCCACGGTCTGGAAAAGTCCGCTCTGGTGATCGATAAGCAACATCACCGCATCGTTTACATCAATAACCGGGCGTGAGCCGTTAAAATTTGCAGGTGCAGACATCTTCTTCTCCTTTATTACCATCAGATCTGGCCGAAGCGGCCGGAGTTGAAATCACGAATGGCTTCCGCGATTTCGGTTTTACTGTTCATCACAAACGGCCCATAGCCCACGATGGGTTCATTCAGCGGTTCGCCGGCCATCAGCAGGACTTTGGCATCGAGGCTCGCTTCCAGATGGAGTGTGTCGCCTTGCTGGCTTAATACAACCAGCTGTGCCTCGCCTGCCTGGGCTGTTCCGTTCACTGTAATGGTGCCTTCCATCACAACCAGCGCCGTGCTCCATCCCTCCGGCTGACTGAGCGTGAGATGGCTACCCTGATTGAGCGCGATGTCCCAGACGTTTAGCGGCGAAAAGGTGTGTGCGGGGCCAGCAACATCCTCGTAGCGACCTGCGATAACCCGCAGCGAGCCGCTGTTATCCGGCAGCGTGACCACAGGGATATCCGCCTTAGTGATGCTCTGGTAGCCCGGCGTCGCCATTTTGTCTTTGGCAGGCAGGTTGACCCACAGCTGCATCATTTTCAGTTCACCGCCTTTCTGCGCGAACGCGCTGGAGTGGAACTCCTCGTGCAAAATGCCAGCGCCCGCCGTCATCCATTGCACGTCCCCGGGGCCTATTACGCCGCCTCTGCCGGTGGAATCTCGATGTTCAACTTCGCCGGAATAGACGAGGGTGACCGTTTCGAAACCCCGGTGCGGATGCTCGCCGACGCCGCGCTTTGCCCCATCCGCCGGGAAGGTGTATGGCCCGGCGTAGTCCAGCAGCAAGAACGGGCTGAGCGGCTCGCCGTGTGTCTGGTAAGAAAACATTGAACGTACCGGGAAACCATCACCAACCCAGTGTTGACGGGGAGCGGTATACACGCCTGTTACGTTTTTCATGATGAACTCCTGAAGCGTTGTTGATGTAATTAGCTTATATTCATCGTTAATATCCCGGTAGATAGTGAAAATGGCATTCACTGTTCTAAAAATAGAACGATGAGGATTTATGCAGGATCTCAATGACTTCGTCTGGTTTGTGAAGGTGGTCGACTACGGTGGTTTTGCTGCAGCGGGGCGTGCGCTCGATTTGCCGAAGTCCCGGCTAAGCCGCCGGATAGCTCAGCTGGAAGAGCGGCTTGGCGTGCGGTTAATACATCGCACAACGCGGCAGTTTACGGTGACAGAAGTTGGCCAGACCTTCTATCAGCACTGTAAAGCGATGATGGTGGAAGCAGAAGCTGCTGAGGAGGCGGTGGCCGCGTTACAGGCTGAGCCGCGCGGTATTGTCAGGATCACCTGCCCGATAACATTGTTGCATGTCCATGTTGGCCCGATGCTGGCGAGATTTATGGCGCGCTATCCAGGGATCGCGCTGCAGCTTGAGGCAACCAACCGGCGGGTAGACCTGGTGGGGGAGGGGATTGATGTCGCGATCCGTGTGCGCCCGCGTCCGTTCGATGACAGCGATCTGGTGTTAAGGGTACTGGCGGACCGGGGACATTGTCTGGTCGCCGGACCGGCGTTGATTCAGCGGATGGGTAAACCGTTGGTGCCCTCTGAACTCAGTGCCTGGCCTGGATTAAGCACGAACGAGGGTAAACACATCCATAAATGGGAACTGAGCGGACCCGAAAGGGCGAAGGCGGAAATCCATTACCATCCTCGCCTGATCACTACCGATATGCTGGCGCTGCGTGAAGCGGCTATAGCGGGTATCGGCGTGGTGCAGTTGCCCATATTGATGGTGAAAGATCAGCTTGCGTCAGGGGACCTCATTCGCGTACTTGATGCCTGGGAGCCACGACGTGAGGTGATTCATGCTGTGTATCCTTCAAGACGCGGGTTACTCCCGTCTGTCAGGGCACTGGTGGATTTTCTTACCGAAGAGTATGCGCGGATGGTGGAAGATTAATCTTTCCCTCTCCCCTGGAGCGAGGGTGAGGATCTTACACCACACAAGGTCTCATGCTGCGCGGGCGGAGAATATAAAAGAAAAAAGCCCGTACTTTCGTTCGGGCTCTCATCTTAAATATGTCGGTGAGGGGGGGATTGACTCGCTTTGCTCGCCCTGCGGGCAGCCTGTTCGCTGCGCGCTCAGTCTGTCCAACTGGCTGTCGCCCGTTGTCG